>CADCIN010000008.1 GCA_902801525.1 uncultured Erysipelotrichaceae bacterium
TAAAGTAAAATTAAAAGGACTGTCTCCTGTAAATTACAGGTTACAATCCTCTAATTAGAAACTATTTATAAACTGTCCAACTTTTGGGGTTCAGTTCAAATAGTCTCTTTTTCTTTTGTCTAAATAAATAAAATAAATCATAAAATTATATAGGTGATTAAATGTTAAATAGATTAAAAGAATATATAAATGATAATGAACCTAGAATATTAATATTAAATGATAGATTAAATATTAATAATTATGATGAAATATTTTCTCTAGAGCCATCCAGAATATCTATAAGAATAAATAATAAAAGAATAATTATTAAAGGAAAAGATCTCGTACTTAATAAAATGTTAGATAAAGAATTATTAATAATTGGTAAGATAGACTCAGTAGAGGTAGTTAAATGACAGATAGATATAAACTAGAAATAACTTGTAAAAATACGAGTTATTTTATACATCTATTACTAGAAAAAAATATTAAGTACTTAAGTTTAAACATAAAAGAA
This sequence comes from uncultured Erysipelotrichaceae bacterium, assembly GCA_902801525.1. GTDB lineage: Bacteria > Bacillota_I > Bacilli_A > RF39 > UBA660 > RUG14670. The sequence continues at coordinate 500 of CADCIN010000008.1, forward strand.
AATAAAATATATTTAATTGTAGATAATCTAAATCTATCTAAAGTATTATCATTAAAAACTAGTTATAAAATAGAAATAATTAATTATTATGGTAAAGAAAAAATAAAAAAGATATTTAAAAAAGAAAAGTATTTTCTACTAGGTATTTTGATATTTCTTTCTAATATATATTTTCTATCTCATATAGTGTTTGATATAGAAGTAGTACATAATGACAAATATATAAGGAATTTAATTAAAAACAATCTATATGAATTTGGATTAAGAAAATATAAATTTGAACCATCTTATGAAAAATTACAAAAAATTAAAGGTCTCATCTTAAAAAAAAACAATAATGATGTTGAGTGGTTAGAAATAGAAAAGATAGGTACTAAATACATAGTAAGAGCAGAAAGGCGTAAGAAAAGTAAAAAAGAAAAAGATTGTCCTCCAAGAAATATAATAGCATCTAAAGACTCGATGATTCTAACTATTACATCAGATAAAGGAGAAGTAATTAAAAAAAAGAAAGATTATGTAAAAAAAGGAGATGTCATAATAAGTGGTTTAATTCGTAATAAAGATAAAATAGTAAGTAAAGTATGTGCTAGTGGTAAAGTATATGGAGAAGTATGGTATAAAGTAACATCTATTTATCCATCAACATATAACGAAGAAGTATTAACTGGAAATAAGAAGAAAGATATGGAATTAAATATATTTAATAAAAAATTATCTCTTAAAAGAAAATATGAAAACTATAAAATTAAAGATAAGAATATACTAACTAGTAATTTAATTCCCATGAGTCTTAATTTATCTACATATTATGAAACTAAGATATTAAAAAGAAAGTATAATTTAAATAATATAGAAAGGTTAGCTCTAAAAGATAGTAATAAAAAAATTAAAAATAAATTATCAAAAGATGAATCCATCTTATATAAAAAAGTTTTGAAAAAAACAAGAAAAAATAGTAAAATAGAAATAGAAATCTTTTTTAAAGTAAGAGAAGATATATCAGATACAGAAAGTACCGAAAATATTGACATTGAAAAAGAGAATGAAAAGTTGAATAATAGGGAGTGATTACGTGCTTGGACCATTAACAAATACTATACACGGGGTGGTTGATTTTACTTGGCCAATGGTTCTAATTTCTGTAGTAGTATTAGTATCTTTTAGACTAACATATTTAATTAGAAATCATGAACATATCGTAATATATAAAGAGTTATTAATGTTATCATTTGTAATATATATTATGTGTCTGTTCCAAGTTGTTACATTTCAAGATGATGTAACTTGGTCAACAAATAATTTTATTCCATTAAAAGAAATATTTAGATATAGTATAGGAAGTAGATTATTCTTTAAAAACATATTAGGTAATTTAATTATGTTTCTTCCATTTGGTTTTTTTATAAGTTATTATTTAAAACTAGAAAAACCACATCTTTGTACATTACTAACTATTATAGTTTCTTTTTCAATAGAAACAGTTCAAATGTATATCGGACGAGTATTTGACATAGATGATATAATATTAAATATATTTGGTGGTTTACTTGGATTTACTATGTATTACATATTAAATACCATTGGAAATAAACTACCTAAAGTGTTTAAAACAGAATGGTTTTTAGATATTATGTCAATTATTATTTTAATAGGATTAATTAGTTTATTATAAGGAGTATGTATGGTAGAATTATTTAATCAAACAGATAGAGAAATTACTGAATTAGAAACAGTAGAAAAAGTACTTAAAACAGCAATAGAAAAAGAAAAATTAGAAAATGTTGAATTTAATGTAATTATAGTTGATAATGAATACATTCATAATTTAAATAGAGATTACAGAGGAATAGATAGAGAGACAGATGTAATAACATTTGCACTTGAAGATGATAAAACTATGCCTGATCCAGAAGGAAAAGTTATACTTGGAGATATTTATATTTCGTTAGATAAAGCAAAGTCACAAAGTAAAGAGTATGGACACTCATTACTAAGAGAATTATCTTTCTTAGCTGTACATGGATTTTATCATTTATTAGGATATGATCATCAAACAAAAGAAGAAGAAGAAGTTATGTTTAAAAAACAAGAAGAGGTATTAGAAATATATGGCATCAAAAGATAAAAATAAATTTATTGATTTTAAAAGATTAGTAAAAAGTTTCAAATATGCCATAGCTGGATTAAAATCTTCTTTAGATGATGAACAAAATATTAAGATTCATTTTATAGCAGCATTCTTAGTATTAATACTTAATATAGTATTAAAAGTAAATGTTACTGAATGGATTATTACAATATTTTTATGTGGACTAGTAATATCTGCAGAACTATTTAATACAGCAATTGAATATGTAGTAGATCTTGCAACAAATAAGATAGAAGAAAAAGCAAAACTAGCTAAAGATATATCAGCAGGAGCAGTTTTATCAACTGCTATTACGTCATTGATAATTGGATTTATAATTTATATACCAAAAATAATTGAACTAATAGGAGGATTAAAATGAAAAAATATTTAATAGGAACATTAACAGGTATAGTTGCTGGATTAATAAATACTTTATTTTTATTATTTGCAAATGATATAACTGTATCAGTATATATATCTACATTTATAACATGGGTGGTAATAGGTTTATTAATTAGTATGATTAATTTAAAATTAAGTGGATTATTAAAAGGCATTATAGTCTCAGTACTTGTTTCCCTACCATCACTTATTTATACGTTTACAAGTACTATTGCGGGGTCTATTTGGACACTAATTATGACAGTATTATTTGGAGCATTAATTGGATTTATATATGATAAATTAATTAATATAAAGTAGGAGGAATTATTATGATAGAAAAATTATTAAAGTTACATGAAAATGCATATGCACCATATTCAAATTTTCCAGTAAGTGCAATTGTAGTTTCAAAAGACGGAAGACAGTTTGAAGGAGTAAATGTAGAAGATGCAAGCTACAGAGCTGGTGCATGTGCCGAAAGAGTTGCAATGTTTTCAGCTCTTGCCGCAGGAGTAAAAAAAGGGGAGTTTAAAGAAATACATGTAATGGTCTCATCTGGAAAAGTAGGTACACCATGTTTTGTATGTCGTCAAATGATTTTAGAACTATTTGATTTAGATGCAAAAGTGTATTGCTATTCTACAAAAGGAGAAGTAGAAGAATTCACAGTAAGACAGTTATGCCCATATCCATTTGGAAGTGAGGACTTAATATAATGAGATGCGGATTTGTAAGTTTAGTTGGAAGACCAAACGTCGGAAAAAGTACACTTCTAAATAGCATCCTTGGTATGCATCTCGCAATAACTTCAAACGTAAGTGGAACAACAAGAAATGTAATTCAAGGAATATATAATGATAATGATTCTCAAATTATATTTGTAGATACTCCAGGTATTCATAAACCAAACAATAAATTATCTTCTCTAATGAATAAAAGAGCATATAATAATACAGAAGGCGTAGATGTAATTTTATTCTTAGTAGACATTTCCAAAGGATTTGGAAAAGGTGATGAATTTATACTTAATAGAATAAAAGATAAAGAAGTACCAATCTTTCTATTATTAAATAAAATTGATCAAGTAAAAAATAAAAAAATATTATTAAAAAGAATAAATGAATTAAGAAAGTTACATAACTTTAAAGAAATAATTCCAATCTCTGCTATGAAAAAAGATAACATAGATGTTTTAATTGATTGTTTAAAAGAAAATATTCCAGAGCAAGATAAAATATATACTGAAGATGATTTAACAAATGTTACTACAAGATTTATTATGGCTGAATTTGTTCGTGAAAAAGTACTTGAACTTACTAGAGAAGAAATTCCTCATACAGTAACATGCTACGTAGAAAATTATGAAGAAGATGAGGATTTAGTACATATTCAAGTATTAATAGTTGTAGACAGAGATAATATTAAGAAAATTATTATTGGTAAAGGCGGATCAATGCTTAAAGAAATTGGATCACGTGCTAGAGTAGATATGGAGAAATTCTTAGGTAAAAAAGTATTCTTAGAAACATATGTCAAAACATTAAAAAATTGGCGTGATGAAGAAAAATACTTTATAGAATTAGGATTAAAAGACGAAGACGAATAATTTTTGAATAAATAATAACTAAAATCACCACTATATTTATAGGGTGATTTTTATGAATAAAGTATTATGGGATTTATTTAAAGAAACAGGAGATATTAAATATTTTAATCTATATAAACAAATAGAAAAAAGAAGTGATGAAAATGACAATAAAGACAGTAGAAGGAATAATAATAAGTGAGACCAATTACAGTGAATCAAGTAAAATATTAAATGTATTAACTAAAGAATATGGACTTATAGGAATAATGTCTAAAGGATGTCGTAATGTTAAAAGTAAGTTGAGAGGAGTATCCAGAAAACTTTTACTAGGAACATTTAATATTTATTATAAAGAAAATTCATTATCTACGTTAATTGGCATAGATGTTATTAATTCTTATTCAAAGATAATATCTGATTTAGAAAAAGTAAGTTATGCATCACTTTTACTAGAACTTGTATACCAAGTAGAAAAGCAAAACTCTAGTCCAGAAGTATATGACATGCTAAAAGATACTTTAAATAAAATAGAAGAAGGCTTATCTCCTGAAATTTTAACTGCGATAATAGAATTGAAATTACTAGATTACTTAGGAGTTAAACCTAGTATTGATTCATGTTGCGAATGTGGAAGCACAAAAGATATAATTACACTATCATCGTATAAAGGTGGATATATCTGTAGAAATTGCTATGAAAATGAAGGGTTAGTTAGTGAAAAAACAATTAAATTAATAAGAATGTTTTATTATGTTGATATTAAAAATATTAATAAATTAGATATCTCTAAAGAAGTAGTCTTTGAAATAAATAGATTCTTAGATGATTATTATGATAGATATACAGGACTATATTTAAAAAGTAAAGAATTTATTAAAAAAATAAGAGTCTTAAATAACTAATATATTTACGAGATTAAATATTTGAGTTATAATATTAAATGCAGCAAGAAAGAAGGAACATAATATGAAAATAAAGAATGTAGAACTAAATAATAAAAATATAGAAATATTAGTTAAAACATCAAGAGGATATAAAATTTATAAAAAAAATACTGGCCTAGATGATGAAAAATTAAAAACAAAAGCACATATTAAAATAACTGATAGTGGATATACTGAATATATAGAAGAGCAAATTATTAAAAGAAACAAAATAGAATATATTAAAACATCGATTACAAGTGAAGTAGAAGAAGAATCAAATGATCTAATATCTACTATAGATACGACTAAGAAGACAATAAGATATAATATATTAGGTCAAGCTAAAGAACACCTTGATGGTGCGACAAGTATAAAAATAATAGAAAATACAAATGAACTTTATAATGATTTAACTTCAAAAGAAAAGATATTGTTTAAATATTTATAATTCAGAAAGGGAAATATCTCTTTTTTATTTTGTTTAATAATGTTATAATAAAAACTCGGAAGTGAGAAAAATGATAAATAGTTTAAATGATGATATAAGATACGCTGAAAAAATAATAGGAAACTCATATAATAATAATAATGATAAGAGTTTTCATAATACATCTTTTATATATAAAACTACGAATGAAAATATAGATAAGTATTTTGACTATTTAAAAAATAAAAATAAAGTACTAAGTGTAATTTCATCAGGTGATCAAATAATTAATTCAATACTTTCTGGAACAAAAGAAATAACTGCATTTGATATAAGCAGATTTCCAAGATATTTTTTAGACTTTAAACTCGCATCAATTTTATCTTTAACTCAAACCCAGTATTTAAATTTATTTTATGAAGAAGCATCAACTAACTCGGAGTATTATGATGAACTATATGAAAAAATAAGAAAAAATTTAGATTTGGAATCTAAAAAGTTTTGGGATAAACTATTTGATTTTTATGAATGGTTTGATATCTATTCATCGAATTTGTACTCACATGAACCATACTCAAAAAATATCCAGATCCAAAGAAATCCATATTTAATAGAAAGTAATTATAAAAAATTAAAAAATCTTATTCCAAATAATAATTTAAAATATATAAATAGTGATTTAAGATATCTTTTCGAAAAGACACAAGATAAATATGATTTAATTTATTTATCAAATATATTAGAATATATGGATAAAGATGAATACTTTGAAAGTATTAGTAAATTAAATTTATCTAAAAATGGAATTGTTTTATCATATTTTTTTAATAATTATGATAAATATAAGAAATTTGAAAAAGACAAACAAAAAGTAAAAAAACTAAACTCATCAAGTGGAATTATTATAACTAGAAATTAAATATCTAGTTTTTTTATTGAAAAATAATCATTTTAATTATATAATTTATTCTAGGAGAAAGTAGAATGAAAAAGATGAATAGAAAAGTTAAAAAAATAAAGGGATTTACTCTCATGGAATTACTCACAACTATTATTATTCTTGGAATACTATCTACTATAGGAATTATTTCAGTAAGTAAAATAATAGAAAAAAATCAAAAAAACTATTATAAGTCACAAAAACAAATGATTGAAATAGCAGGTAAAAATTATTTTAATGACAATTCTAATGAACTACCAAAGAAAACTGGAGGAAAAAAAATAATCACACTAGAAGATTTAATTTCTAAAAAATATTTATCAAATATATATGATCACAAAAAGAATAAATGTGATTATAAAAAAAGTTATATATTAGTTAATAAAGAGTCAAATACAAAATATAAATACTATGTTAATTTGATATGTACAAATTATGAATCAAAAGTAAATATTAAAGAAGGAAGAGCAAGTATAACTTTTAATAAAAATCAAGAAGAAGGAAAAAATCCTATAATTACAGTAAATATAACTGATCCAAATGGTCTTGCAAGCTATGACTATAGAATAGTTAATGAAAAAGATAGTAAAGAAGTAATTAGTTCAAGAAATATAACAAACAAAAATATTGATAAAACAAGTCTAGTATCTTTTGATGCAGATTTCAACAGTTTTAATATTAAATCAGGAAAATTTACTTTAACAGTTAATGCATATGATAAATTCGGAGAAAGAACAACAAAACAATTAGTTAATATTATAATTACTGAGAATAAAGTAGACAAGCCATCTCCTCCAAATGTAAAATTTTTCAATGAGTCAAATAACATGTCATTCCCACCAACAAACAATTATATTAGAAATAATGAAACATTATATGACACTTATACTCCTAGTAAATGGACAAATAAATCAGTTTATGTATATGCATATAGTGATTTGGATAACTTACATGATAAAAATGTTTTTTATGAATATGTTTTAACAGGATTAGAATATGAATCAAAAACAAGTAGGAAAAATATAGATGAAGTAAAACAAAGTCTAGAAAAAACAATAGTAAAAGATGGAAAATACAAAATTAAATTTAGAGTATGTAATGGTCTAAATAATTGTTCTGACTATACAGATACATATAGTATTTTAATAGATAAAACACCTCCTACATTTGATTATAATGCATATAAATTTAATAATACTATTTGTCCAGAATTTACAAAATTCCAGAAAGAAGCAATAAATTACGAAAAGTATAAAAATGGATCCTGGTCAAATGAAGCATTGATAACTTATCCATCTAATTTAAAAGACAGTTTATCTGGTGTTTCAAAAACATGGTATAAAATAAAAAATCAGACTATTAACTTCGAGATGGAGCAAGATGCTGAATACAGGTGTGTTCAAGATGGTAAATGGAATATCAAGTGGTATGCAATGGATAAAGCAGGAAATATTACCACAATCTCCAAAGAAACAAATGTGGATACACAAAATCCAAAATGTAATGATACAGAATCATTAAATTGGTCAAATGCTTCATCCAGACAAATATCTGTTAAATGTAGCAGTATATCAGGATGTACAAAAGACATATTTACAAAAACATTCCAGGCAACTAGCAATAATAAAGTAATAGATATGGGGAGTATACAAATAAAAAATAATGCTGGAACAACAAACAATTGTGAAGTTCCTGTGAAGTTAGATATCCAAAAACCATCAACACCATTAATAACAAAAGTAAAATGTAAAGAAAATTGTAATGTAAAAAGTTGGAACTGTAATTCAAAAACAGAAACAAATACATCTAAAAGGGTTTGCAATTTATATCTAATTCATACAAATAAAGTTAATGAATCATTTGTTGAATTTAATTATATATCTAGTGATCTATTATATAATGGTAAAGAATATTTAAAAACTAATTACAGTGGAATTAAAAATTATCAAATGAAGTTTGATAGTGACGGAAAAAATGCAACTAATAATGTGCTAAATTGGTCTAATATTCAACAAACAAATTGCGGAGAAGATAGTAAGCATTGTCATGAATATTTATCAGCAGTTGATAATGCTGGCAATAGAAGCAGTACATTACAAATTAACTATAATTGGTCAAAAAGTTGACAAAAATAATATTTGTAGTATTATATTCTTATAGGTGCGATGACGGATTTGGAAAGTCTATCAGCAGTATACATTAAAGATGATTCTTCTAGAATAAGTAAGGTGGAACCGCGGGAATACTCTCGTCCTTACATTATTTTAGGAGTTTTTTTTTGGAGGTGATTGATATTAAAATATTTTTTGGATGTTCTTCTCATAACAATATTGATAATAAGTTTATTAATGATGCAGAAGAAATTTCTCATTTCTTATCTAAAAATAATGACCTAATAATAGGTGGCTTAATGGATGATGGAATGATGGGCAAAATCATAAAACAGTTTAAAGCAAATAAAAGAAAAATTAATTTATATACTTTAAAATTATATAATGAAGATGTCTCAAACTTTAAAGGAAATTATAAGTACTTTGATTCAACATTTGATAGAACGAAAAATATCTATAATGACAGTGATATAATAATAATACTTCCAGGAGGAACAGGAACACTAGCAGAACTATTTTCAATCCTAGAAGAAAAAAGAACAATTGAAACTAATAAAAAAATAATTATCTATAATCAAGATGGGTATTATTATGACATAATTAAATTAATAACTAGAATGATAAAAGATAATTTTAATGGTATAGAAATATTTAATAATATTAATGTCTTTAATGATAAAAATGATTTAATAAAATATATGGAGGAATTAAAATGGAAAACAAAATAACAATGGAAAAATTAGTAAATTATTGTAAACAATATGGATTTGTGTTTCAAGGAAGTGAAATATATGGAGGACTTGCTAATAGCTGGGATTACGGTCCACTTGGAAAAGAAATAAAGGAAAATATCAAAAAAGCATGGTGGCAAAAGTTTATTAAAGAAGAAAAAAATAACTATGGTTTAGATGCTGCAATTATAATGAATCCTGAAGTATGGGTAGCATCAGGCCATGTCGCATCATTTTCTGATCCGTTAATTGATTGTAAGAAATGTAAAACTCGTCATCGTGCAGATAAATTAATAGAAGAGGCAACAGAAGGAAAAGAAACTGGTGATGGTTGGTCAAATGAAAAATTAGAAGCATACATTAAAGATAATAATATTTATTGTCCAAATTGTGGTTCTAATGATTTTACTGAGATAAGACAATTTAATCTATTATTTGAAACTCATATTGGTGTTACTAATGATACATCATCTAAAGTATATTTAAGAGGAGAAACTGCTCAAGGTATATTTGTTAACTTTGCAAATGTACAAAGATCAATGCGTGCAAAACTTCCATTTGGTATTGGACAAATAGGTAAAGCATTTAGAAATGAAATTACTCCAGGAAACTTTATTTTCAGAACACGTGAATTTGAACAAATGGAATTAGAATATTTCTGTAAACCAGGAACTGATTTAGAACATTTTAATTACTGGAAAAACAATTGTATGAACTTTTTATATTCTTTAGGAATAAAAAAAGAAAACTTACGTTATAGAGATCATGAAAAAGATGAATTAGTATTCTATAGCAAAGCAACAACAGATATTGAATACAAGTATCCGATGGGTTGGGGTGAACTATGGGGAGTTGCAGATAGAACAGATTATGATTTGACAACTCATCAAGAACATTCAAAAAAAGAATTAAAATATTTAGATTCAGAAACAAACGAAAAATATGTTCCATATGTAATTGAACCTTCAGTTGGAGTAGATAGATTATTCTTAGCAGTATTATCAGATGCATACACAGAAGAAGAAATAGGTGAAAATGATACAAGAGAAGTATTAAAAATATCTCCGGTATTAGCTCCATACAAAGTAGCAGTTTTACCGCTTGCAAAAAAATATCATTCAGAAAAAGCAGATGAAGTATATAGTATGTTGTCTAAAAACTTTATGACATCATACGATGAATCAGGATCAATTGGTAAAAGATATAGAAGACAAGACGCTATAGGAACACCTTTCTGTATTACAGTTGATGATGAAACTAAAAATAATAATACTGTAACAGTAAGAAATAGAGATACAATGGAACAAGAAACTATTTCACTTGATGAAATTATAGATTATATTAATAGTAAAATTAATTTTTAGGAGTAAAATATGAAACCAGTAATAGGCGTACCACTAAGATATGAACATTTGATAGATGGAAGACCAATACTCTATTTAGGAGAAAAAGTTAGACAAGCACTTATAAAAGCAAATAGCAAAGTATTTCCAATGTCTCCTCCTCAATTATTGGACTATATAGATACAAAGGGTAATGAATTTCCTGGACTATCGAAAGAAGAAAAAGATTATATTGATGAAATGTTAGATAACTGTGATGGAATTTTCATGCCAGGAGGCAAAAAGTTTACTCCATATGATAGATATTTACTTGAATGTGCAATAAAAAAACAAATTCCAACTCTTGGAATATGTTTAAGTATGCAAATGATGTCTTGCTATAAAGAAGATATTGTATTAGAAAAGAATGAATCTGAAATTAATCATAAGCAAGAAGATGATAATGTACTAACTCACAAAGTAAAAATTAAAAAAAATTCTAAATTATATAAAATACTTGATAAAGACGAGATAATGGTTAATAGTTTTCATAACTTTCATGGAACAGAAAATCGTATTTATAAAGTAAGTGCCATAAGTGAAGACGGAATTATTGAAGCATTAGAATACCCTGGAAATTTTTATAATATAGGACTACAGTGGCATCCTGAAATTAGTTATGATTTTGATGAAAATTCTAAAATAATAATAGATAATTTTATAGAAGAAGCTTTGAAATATAAGTTAAAGAAAGAAGAAAAACAATTAGTAACCAATTAATAACTTGGTTACTTTTTAAATTAAAGGTAGACAAACATTTGTTTTAATAATATAATAGATTAAGAGATAAATAAAGGCAAGGTGATTAAATGTACGATTATATAATTGGAACAGTAACTGAATTAAAGAATAATTCAGTAGTACTAGAAAATAATGGAATAGGTTATTTAATTAATGTACCAAATCCATATGTATTTGATGAAGAAAAAGAATATAAGATATATGTATATCAACAAGTCAAAGAGGATGAAAATAGTTTATTTGGTTTTAAAACCAAAGCTGAAAAAGAGTTGTTCCTAAAACTTATTAATGTTAAAGGACTAGGTTGTAAAATGGCTTTACCAATAATTGCAACTGGATCTATTGAAGGAATAATGGATGCTATTGAAAGAGAAAATATTTTATATCTTAAAAAATTTCCTAAAATAGGAGAAAAATTAGCAAGGCAAATAGTATTAGACTTAAAAGGAAAACTAGAATTCATAGGTGTTGGAATATCCGATGATGAAGACGAAAAAGAAAATGAACTTAGAGATGTCTTATTAGGATTAGGATATAAAGATAAAGAAATTAAGAATGCTATAAAGAATGTTGATAAAGAATCATCAATAGAAAGTCAAGTAAAAGAAGCATTAAAACTTTTACTAAAATAGAGGTATATAAGTATGACAGTTATTAAATTTGATTTAGAAAAAGACAAAGAAAAAAAATTAATGAAGCATATGAATACACAATAAATACATTTGGAATATTCAAGTTTAATAATAAAGTTATGTTTGATATTTCATCAAAACAATTAAAGAAACATTTTGAAAATGTATATAATATTTATAATGATTATAATGTAAAAAAACATTTTAAAGAAGATATTAAAGTATTTATAAATAGAGCAGTTGATAGAGCAGTACAAAGTAGTGAGATAGTAAATCTGACACTTCTAACTGATGCCATGTTTTGTCCTTTATTTGAAGAGAGAATAACAGGACTTGATAAAGATAAAGATATATCTAAGATAATTAGGAGAGGTAATAACAATGGAAGAAAATGTAATTAAAAACTATGAATTAATGAATGATAATGAAATAGATAATACAATTAGACCTGAAACTATTGAAGAGTATATTGGACAAAAAGAAGTAAAAGAAAATATTCAAATATTTGTAAAAGCTGCTAAGATGAGAAATGAACCACTAGATCATGTCTTGTTATATGGCTCACCTGGACTTGGTAAAACAACTCTTGCTTTCATTATTGCACATGAATTAGGAAGTAATATAAAAACAGCAAGTGGACCAAGTATTGAAAAATCAGGTGACTTAGCAGCCATACTTTCTTCTCTAGAACCAGGAGATGTATTATTTATTGATGAAATTCATAGAATGCCAAGATATATTGAAGAAATACTTTATCCTGCAATGGAGGATTTTTCATTAGATATTATTGTTGGAAGTGAAGGCAACAGTAGAAATATTAAAATAGATCTTCCACCATTTACATTAGTAGGAGCAACAACAAGAGCAGGTGATTTATCTTCACCTCTTAGAGATAGATTTGGTATAGTGTCAAAACTACAATTCTACACAGTAGAAGAATTAACTCAAATTGTAAAAAGAACTGCCAGAGTATTAAATACTACTATTGATGACGATGCCGCAGTAGAACTTGCTAAAAGAAGTAGGGGTACACCAAGAATTGCAAATAGATTACTAAAAAGAGTAAGAGACTTTGCATTAGTGGTTGGAACTGGAGAAATAACAAAAGAAATAACTGAAGAAGCCTTAGATAGATTAAAAGTTGATAATATGGGATTAAATGATACAGACCATCAATTGCTACTTGCAATCATCAATAGATTTAATGGTGGACCAGTAGGTATAGAAGCTTTATCTTCATCAATTGGAGAAGAAGTAACAACAGTAGAAGATGTATATGAACCATTTCTTCTACAAAGTGGTCTATTAAAAAGAACAGCGCGTGGAAGAGTAGCAACAGATAAAGCATATACCGCACTAGGAATAGAAAGAAGTAAAAAATAAATAGAAGAAGTTATATTTATAACTTCTTTTACTTTAAAAATTATTAGAAATTTGTTATAATTAGAACGTTTAGGAGTGATTGGAATGGAAGTAGAAGATTTTAACTATGATTTACCAGAGGAGTTAATCGCACAAACGCCTCTTATAAAAAGAGATGAATCAAAATTATTAGTATTAGATAAAAAAACAGGAAAATATGAAGATAAGAAGTTTTATGATATTATTGATTATTTAAATCCAGGAGATGCTCTTGTCTTAAATGATACAAAGGTATTACCTGCAAGACTTATTGGTGAAAAAGAAGAAACAGGCGCAGCAATAGAAGTTTTATTATTAAAAGAACTTGGAAATGACGAATGGGAAACATTAGTAAAACCTGCAAGAAGAATTAAAGTTGGTACAAAAGTAAAATTTGGAAATGGGGAACTTACTTGTACATGTACAGGTGAATTTGATGAAGGAATAAGACATTTTAAATTTGATTATGAAGGAATATTCTTAGAAACATTAGATAAATTAGGATCAATGCCACTTCCACCATATATTCATGAAAAATTAGCAAAAAAAGATGAAGGATATTATCAAACAGTATATGCCAAAGAAGTAGGTTCTGCAGCTGCACCAACAGCTGGACTTCATTTTACAAAAGAATTACTTAAGAAAATAGAAGATAAAGGTATTAATATTTGCTATATTACTTTGCATGTTGGACTAGGTACATTTAGACCTGTAAAAGTAGATAAAATAGAAGATCATGAAATGCATAGTGAATATTACATTATGTCAAAAGAAGTGGCAGATAAACTTAATGAAGTAAGACAAAAGGGTAATAAAATAATTGCAGTTGGAACAACATCTACCAGAGTACTTGAAACAATCGCCTCAAAAAATGATGGTAAATTTATTCCTGAATCAGGTAATACAAAAATATTTATTTATCCAGGTTATAAATTTAAAGGAATAGATAATTTAATAACAAATTTCCATCTTCCAAAATCAACACTTGTAATGCTTGTATCCGCACTTGCAGGAAGAGAAAATATACTTAATGCATATAAACATGCAGTAGATGAAAAATATAGGTTCTTCTCATTTGGAGATGCAATGTTTATAAAATAAAAATAGTTCTTAAATGAACTATTTTTTTATATATCAATTTTATATATTTTAATTTTCTTCGCACCATCTATATAATTAATAGGCTCATTATCAGGAACTTCACCATCATATATTAATTTAGCACCATTATTAGTAGCAACCTTCATAGATGAAATATTAGTAGGTTTAATTGCAAGTAATATTTTAATATTTTTATTAAAATTTTCTGAACACAAAAATTCTTTTAAAAGTTTTAAAGCCTCAGTTGCATATCCGCGATTTCTAAAGTTACTTCTAATATAATAACTAACATTACCTGAATAATTAAATCCATCAGCCAAGAAATAATCAAAAAATATCTCCCCAACTTTAACCTTACTTTTTTGTAAAACAATATCAAACTTAATACAGTTTCTATTATCAAAATAATTGTGTTCAAAATTATCAATTGAAAGAGATAATGCAATTTTCTTATTTTTAACAATAGGGTGATAAGTATTTAAAAATAAATAATTTGTTTTATTATACAAATCATCAATATTAATATATTTGTTAATACCATCTACATTTTCTAAATCATATAAAATATCTTTGATTAAATAATTTGCTTTATTGATATTTTCAATACAAGATTTATTACCATCATTAAAAGAAAAATATTCATTTCTTTTCTTATTTTTTTTATTATAATTTACATAATATACTGAACCTTTATTTTCGTTTTTTAAAAAATAAAGAGTTTTATTTATAATATAATCTTTTATATCAAGCGTTTTATCTGATATAAAGATATAATCTTCACAGTCTTGTATAGATAAATAATAATTATTATTTTTTATATAATAAATATCTTTTTTTGAAACATCAAAGTCATCATTTAAAAATGGAAATTTATCAAAAAATTCTCTATCATATTTTAAAATATTTTTATTAAAAAATGATAAGTATTCATTTAAAGTACAATTATTTTTTATATGAAATTTTATAATATTTTTATCCTTTATTACTTCAATATTATCAGGTAATGTTATTTGCTCTGGTGTAGTTTCATTTTTATTAAAAAATTCAAACATAATATGTTTAACATCTCCTTGTGAAATATATTTTATCATAAATATAAAAAAATTCAATATGACATTAAACTTGTAAAACAATTTATTTTAGAATATAATAAGAGTGTTTAACGGAGGTATAAAGTGAAAATTGAATATAAATTAAAATATAAAGATAAAAATTCTAATGCCAGACTTGGTGAGATTAAAACTAATCATGGAACATATGAGACTCCTATGTTTATGCCAGTTGGTACTCAAGCAACAGTAAAGACTTTATCTCCTGAAGAGGTTAAGGATGCGCATGCAGGTATTATTTTAGCAAATACATATCATTTATGGTTAAAACCTGGAGAAGATATTGTAAATAAAGCTGGAGGTCTTCATAAATTTATGAATTGGCATGGACCAATATTAACTGATTCAGGTGGATTTCAAGTATTTTCTTTAGCAAAACCCAAAGATATAACGGAAGAAGGAGTTGTCTTTAAAAATATTTATAATGGAGATAAATTATTATTAACACCTGAAAAATCAATTGAAATTCAAAATAAATTAGATAGTGATATTGCGATGTCATTTGATGAATGTATTGGATTTCCTCACACAAAAGATTATGTAGCTTCCTCTGTAGAAAGAACACTAAGATGGGCAAAAAGAGGGAAAAATGCATTTAACAATCCAAATCAGTCACTATTTGGAATAGTACAAGGTGCAGAATACGAAGATTTAAGAAAACATTGTGTAGAAGAACTTGTAAAAATGGATTTTGATGGATACTCAATTGGAGGAACAGCTGTAGGAGAACCAAAAGATGTACAATATAAACAAGTAGAGTACTCTTGTAAATACTTACCAGAAGATAAAGTAAGATATCTAATGGGAGTAGGAGATCCCGTAGATATTATTGAAGATGTTGAAAGAGGAGTTGACATTTTTGACTGTGTCGCACCAACTAGAATTGCAAGACATGGACATGCTTATACAAGATTCGGAAACATTAACCTAAAAAATGCCAGATTTAAAGAAGATTTTACTCCAATAGAAGATGACTGTGACTGCTATGCATGTAAAAATTATACAAAAGCATATATCTCACACTTAATAAGATCTAATGAAGTATTTGGTCAAAGATTACTTTCAATTCATAATATTAGATTCTTAATTAAATTAACAGAAGATTTAAGAGAAGCAATTAAAGAAGACAGAGTTAAAGAATATAAAGAAGAGTTTTATAGTAAATACAAAAAGAATAACAAATAAAATAAGTTATTCTTTTTATATGTAAAAAATAGGTCTATTACTACTAGTCTTAATAACTGAACTATTATTATCAGTATTATTAATTACATTTTTCTTCGAACTATTATCATTTTTTAACTCTCCAGCAATTTTAAACATAGCATGTGCATTCTTTATCAAAGGACTAACTTGATTAATTAAAGGAATTGTTTGATTGATAACACCTAAAGTCTTTTGCGTTCCATCAAGAAAAGAAGAAAACGTAATTCCTTTGGCAAGATTAATTCCTTTTGATAAAAGACTAGGTCTTATAAATGGATAATTATACATTAAACCACCTCTACAAATAATATATGTAAAGAGTAAAAATAGTTTAAAAATAATATTTTAAAAAAAATAACTTTATGTTATACTTATTTAAGATAGGGAGTGTATCTAATGAAAGCTGAAATAATTTTAAAACCATTTATCGCAATTTATCATCTAGTTAGAAGTATATTAACATTCCCACAAAAAATCTTTTCGGGAAATAAAAAAGAAGAAAATAAATTTATTCAAAAACAAGAAATAAAACAAACTATATTAGATAGCAACTATGAAGGATTAGATCATCAAAAACAAACTACACCAATGCACACACGTGTCTTAATTCATTACAAATATACAGTTATTAATTCAATTGGTAAGAAAGAAAATGGTTATTTTGATGCTGAAAGTGAAAGTGACGTTAGAAACTTTTTAATTTCACAAGACTACAAAATATTAAAAGTGGAAGTTAGAAAACCATATGATATAGAACTATTTGTAAGTAAAAAGATTAAGGCTGCAGACTTATCATTCTTCTTAACACAGCTATCAACTTATATAAAAGCTGGTATTCCTCTAGCAGATAGTGTTAGAATATTAGCAAAACAATCAACTAAACCAGCTCAAAAAAGAGCTTTTGAAAGATTAGTATATAACCTATTAAAAGGTGAAGAATTATCAGATGCTATGATAGAGCAAGGTGATACATTCCCAAGTTTATTGATAAACATGGTTAAAACAGCAGAAATGACAGGAGATCTTCCTACAGTCTTAGATGATATGGCAGACTATTATACATCAATTGATACAACAAGAAGACAGATGATTAGTGCCTTAACTTATCCAGCCGTAGTAATTACTGTGGCAATTGGAGTACTTGTTTTTATGCTTGTATATTTAGTACCACAATTCGTTAATATGTATGCAGAGCAAGATGCTGAACTTCCTGCAATCACACTTGCTATAATGAACGCTAGTAATTTCTTAACTAAGAATTATATATATATAATTATAGCATTGATAATACTTATATTAACACTTAGATATCTATATCAAAATGTTAAATCATTTAGAACAGTTATTCAAACATTTTTAATGCACTTGCCAGTTATAAAAGATGTAATAATTTATAATGAAGTAGCTAATTTCACAAAGACATTTGCATCCCTAATAAATCATGGAGTCTATATTACTGATAGTATGGCTATTCTATCTAAAATTACAAATAACGAAATATATAAAAGAATTATTTCTAATTGTTTGAAAAACCTAGGAAAAGGTGAGTCAATATCAGCATCATTTAGAGGAGAATGGGCTTTTCCAATAGTTGCATATGAAATGCTTCTAACAGGTGAGAATACTGGTCAATTAGGCCAAATGATGGATAAAGTAGCTGATCACTTTCAAATGCTACATAAAAATATAATAGATCGTCTAAAAAGTTTATTAGAACCATTTATGATAATAACACTAGCAGTAATTGTAGGAGTCATTCTTCTATCAATAATAACACCAATGTTTGATATATATGGACAAATAAAATAGGAGGTTAAATATGAATTATACATACTTAATATTCTTTTTTATTTTAGGAACAATTTTAGCATCATTTTACTGTGTAGTAGGTATAAGACTTCCTAAGAAAGAAGATTTTATATTTTCAAGATCAAGATGTGATATCTGTAATCATGAATTAAAGTTTTATGAACTAATACCAATAATATCATACATATTTCAAAGAGGAAGATGCAGATATTGTCATAAGAAAATAGGCTTTTTTATGCCAATGCTTGAAATAATAACCGGATTACTATTTATGGTATCATTTTATTCATTTGGTATGTCTTACAACTTGTTTATTGCCTTAGGAATAGTATCTATCTTAATAATTATTAGTGTAAGTGATATTACTTATATGGTAATACCAGATGAAGTATTAATATTTTTTAGTATTTATTTTATAGTTATTCAGTATCTAAATCTAGGACTAATAGGATGTCTGGAACATATTATTTATGGACTATTTTTATTCCTATTAATGTATTTAATAATGCTACTTGGAAATAAAATATTTAAAAAAGAATCACTTGGTGGTGGAGATATTAAATTAATGTTTATCTTTGGACTTATATTAAATCCAATACTTGGGGCATTATCCATATTTATAGCTAGTTTAATCGCACTTCCAATATCTATAATATTCTTAGTAAAAGATAATGAAAGAGTAATTCCGTTCGGACCATTTTTATTAATTGGACTAGCCATAATATTCTTTACTAAAATAGATGTTAATACAATAATTAATATGTTTAATTTAATATAAGAATGATTTAATCATTCTTTTTTTATTTATTATAGAAAAATTTATAAATTTATTTTATAATAAAAAACAAGTAGGTGAGTTTATGAAAAATATTACTATATTACCAGCAGATACATATACAGTAATTAATAAGACAATATTAAATGATACAGATAAGAAATTAATTACTATGCTTTATCAACCAATAATAGGATATACTGCAGCTTCACTATATTTTACTTTAATAGATGATTTAGATTCAATTCAAATAATGAGTAATGACTTAACACATTATCATTTAATGGCAACTATGCAATTAAAATTAGAAGATATTGTAATTGCTAGAGAAAAATTAGAAGCCGTAGGTCTATTAAAAAGCTATTATAAAACAGGTAATGTTAATCACTATGTTTACTTATTATACTCACCAGTCACACCACATGAATTCTTTAATCACCCAATACTTAATGTAGTTTTATATAATAATTTAGGAAAAAAAGAATATGATAAAATAATTGATTATTATAAAGTACCTCATTATAGTCTAAAAGAATATGAAGATATAACTTCATCATTTGATGACGTATTTGAATCAGTACCAAAAACATTAGAAGAAATTAAAGAAGATATTACTAAAAGAGATAGTAATAACATTAAAATTAATAGAGGACTTGATTTTAATCAATTAATTTCATCAATACCAAGTGATATGATATCTGATAGATGTTTTACAAAAGATGCAAAAGAATTAATTAATACATTATCATTTATCTATAACTTGAAGACAATGGAAATGCAAGGAATAGTTAGAGAGTCATTAAACGAAAAAGGTTTAATTGATAAACAATTACTTAGAAAAGCAGCACGTAATTATTATCAATTTGAACAAAATGGAAACTTACCAACACTAATTTATAATAAACAACCAGATTATTTAAAAAAACCAGAAGGAGATAACTCTAAATGGGCAAAGATGGTATATACATTTGAGAACATAACACCATATCAGCTATTAAAAGCAAAGTATAAAAATGCAGAACCAACAGATAGAGATAAAAGATTAATAGAAAGCTTATTAATTGATCAAAAATTAAATCCAGGAGTTGTAAATGTACTTATTTCTTACGTCCTACAAATAAACAATCAACAGTTAAAGAAAAGTTATGTAGAAACAATTGCAGGTCAGTGGAAAAGACTTAATGTTGAAACAGTAGAAGATGCCATGAGAATAACTGAAAAAGAACATAAAAAATTACGCAAAATAATTAAAACTCCAAAACCTGAAAGTACTAAAAAGAAAAAAGAAGAAAATAGTACACTTCCCGCATGGTTTGATAAAGAATTAGAAAAAGATGAAACTAGTGAGAGTGAAGTTGAAGAACTTGACAAAATCCTAAAAGAATTAGTTTAACTAAACTTGAATTATTAAATAAATTGTGATATTCTTTGATAAGGTAAAAGGAGTAGTTAAATGAATTATCCAAAAGCAAATGAGTTTGAAAAACTAATAGAAGATTTATTAGAAAATAAAGAGTTTCAAAAAACTAAGTTAAAAAAACATCATGGACTAACTAGATATGATCATTCTATGAGAGTAGCAGCATATACTTATAAAGTGACTAAATTATTAAAATTAAATTATAAAGAAGCAACTTGTGCGGCTTTATATCATGATTTTTTCTTAGATGAAGTAGAAGAAGAAAATGGACTTAATAGATTAAGAAAACATCCAGAAAAAGCTTTAATTAATACAAAAAAATACTTTAAATTAACACCACTCCAAGAAGATGTAATTATTAAGCATATGTTTCCAGTAACATTAACGCCACCTAAATATAAAGAAAGTTGGATAGTAGATATTGTAGATGATTATGCATCAGTAATAGAAAGAATTAACTGGCTAAAAATTTTAATTTCAAATAAATTTAAAAAAATGCAATTAACACAGTCATACATCATAGTATTATTATTAAAAATAATAAATATAAAATAAAGAGATTAGTTTAACTAAGTCTTTTTTTTGTTTAAAATATATGATATAATTTACCAAGGAAAGAAGTGATATAATGGAAAAAACATATATTTTTGGACATAAGAAACCAGATTCAGACTCAGTAATGTCAGCAATTGGATTATCTTATTTAGAAAATAAAACAGGAGAAAATACTGAACCACGTATTTTAGGAGATCTTAATAAAGAAACTAAATATGCAATTGATTATTTTAAATTAAGTACTCCTGAATACTTAAATGATGTTAAATTACAATTAAAAGATGTAGATTATCATAAAGAATTTGTAATTAAAGAAAATGATTCAATTTATAATGGTTACCAAATGATGCTTGCAGAAGGATTAACTGGATTACCAATAGCAAAAGAAGATGGAGAGTTTGTTGGATTAATTACTCTAAAAGATTTATCAAGAAATGCTATTAATGAAAAGCCAGAAATAATTTTCTCATCTTTTGACAATATTTTAAAAGTCTTAAAAGCAGAGGCCTTAAACAAAGTAGATGAAGAAATAGAAGGAAATGTAATCGTCGCAGCTTATGAAAATGAAACATTTATTAATAATATTAAATTAGACAGTTCAAAAATATTGATTGTTGGAGATAGACAAAATATATTAGAATATGCAATTAAATCAGATGTAAAGATGATAGTAATATCAGGTAATGGTAAAATAGATAAAGAGTATTTAGAATTAGCAAAAGATAAGAATATAAATATCATAAGATCTAAGTATGATACATATCATATTTCTAGATTAATTACTCTTGCTAATTATATTAAAACAATGATTAGAAGTTATAATCCTACTAAGTTTGATGAAAATGAATTTATTGATAACATCTTAGAAATTAATGAAAAATTAAAACATACTAACTATCCAGTTGTAGATAGAAATAATAACTGTTTAGGACTTCTTAGAATTACAGATTTAACTGAAAAACATCCAAAGAGAGTTATTTTAGTAGATCATAATGAAAAATTACAAACAGCAGATGGTATTGATGAAGCTATAATTCAAGGAATTGTTGACCACCATAATGTTGGAAGTATTACAACAAATCAACCAATTAATTTCCGTAACATGGCAGTTGGATCAACATGTACAATCGTTTATTACTTATTTAACGAAAGAGATGTACAAATTCCTAAAGATATAGCAGGAGCACTACTTTCAGGTATTTTATCTGATACTTTAATATTAAAAAGTCCAACAGCTACAGAAAAAGATGTTATTGCTGTTAAAGACTTAGCAAATATTGCAGAAGTAGATTATGAAAAATACGGAATGGATATGTTAAAAGCTGGAACCTCACTTGAAGGAATGGACATAGAAGATGTATTATACAATGACTTTAAACCATATACAGTAAATGAACGTAAATTTGGTATTGCACAATTCTTTACAATGAATTTTGATGAAATAGAAAAAGATTTAGATAAATATATTGAAGTACTTGATAAAGAAGCAGAAAATGGTGGATATGATTTATTAGCACTTTATGTTACTGATATTATTAAAAATGGTAGTTATGTAATTTATAATAATAAAGGTAAAGATAAAATAAAAAATGCCTATATAGGCGATGAAATCAAACAAGGATATTTCATTGATAACTGTGTATCACGTAAGAAAAATGTTGTTCCATTAATCATGGACGTATTTAATAATTAAGGAGAATATATGAAAGAAAAATTAAAATTAGTAATCAAGGGGTTCGTAATTGGAATTGCTAATATAATACCAGGAGTTAGTGGCGGAACACTTGCCATCACTTTAGGTATTTATGAAGACTTAATTAATGCAATAAGTCATTTCTTTACAAATTTCAAAAAGAATTTAGAATTTCTAATTTTATTAGGAATAGGAGCAGTATTATCAATTCTTACACTAAGTAAATTGATAAACTTCTCACTAACTAAATTTCCTGTACCAACAACACTATTCTTTATTGGATTAATAGTTGGTGGAGTACCACTAATTTATAAAAATGTTAAAGGTAATAAATTAAATATTAAATATGCAATAAGTTTTATTATTCCATTTGCTCTTATTATGGCAATAACTTTCATGGATAGTGGTAATAAAGCAATTTCACTTGCTAATATGAATGTACTTAAAATGATCGTTCTTGGATTAATTGGAATAGTAGCAGCAGCAACTATGGTTATTCCTGGAATTAGTGGTAGTTTTGTACTTATGCTTTTAGGTTATTATAAACCTATTGTAAAAACAATAAGTGATTTAACAAACTTTAAATTATTAGCACACAATTTAATGGTTTTAATACCATTTGGATTAGGTGTTTTATTAGGAATTGTATTAGTGGCCAAAATAGTAGAATATTTACTTAAAAAACATGAAAAAATTACATATTATGCAATACTTGGATTTATTATAAGTTCAATTATTAGTTTAATAGTTAATTTATTCTCATATAGTACAACTATTTATCAATTATTAGCAAGTATAGTATTACTTGGAATTGGTATGGCAATAGGTTATAAGTTAGGAGATGAATAGTTTGCATACATTATCAGTCATTATATTAGGAATTATTCAAGGAATAGCGGAATTCTTACCAATTTCATCATCTGCTCATTTAATTATTTTTAGAGATTTATTTGGAATAGGTGCTGGAATGAGTAAAAATATGGAACTTGCATTTGACGTTGCACTTCATTTAGGTACATTACTTGCAATTGCCGTATTCTTCTTTAATGAATTATTAAGCATAGTAATTAAAGGTTTTACAAAAGGGGTTAAAGATAAAGATGGAAAAATCATGTGGTACTTAGTTGCTGCAACAATTCCAGCTGCTATTTTTGGCGTATTATTTGAAGATATAATTGAAGGTGCAGTAAGAAGTAATTACATCTTAATTGCATTAGCATTATCTATTATGGGTATTATTATTTATCTAGCAGATAAATTTGGAAAACAAGAAAAAGAATTAAGTAAAATGAATTTAAAAGAAGCAATAATAATTGGTTGTAGTCAAGTATTTGCTTTAATACCAGGATTTTCAAGAAGTGGAACAACAATAGCAGCTGCCAGAGTACTTGGAATAAAAAGAGAAGATGCAGCTAAGTTTTCATTCTTCTTAAGTGCTCCAGTTGTACTAGGTGCAGTAACATTACAACTATTAAAAAAAGAAACACTTACAGTTATAATGAATAACTTATCAACATTCTCGCTTGGAATATTAATATCATTTATAACTGGCTTAATTTGTATTAAATTCTTACTTAAATATCTACATAAACATAATTTCAAAGTATTTATGATCTATAGAATAGTATTATCTATAATTGTATTACTATTATTACTTTTTTAATAAAATAAAATAAATTGATAATAATAAATAATAAGATAAATATTATTACTAAATAATGTAAGTAATAATATTTTCTTTTATTTAGAAAGGATTTTCTATGTTATATAATTATTGTACAATATTTATGTATTTTATAATTCTATGTTTTATAGGTTATATAGTTGAGATAATAAATGTCTGGATTTATACTGAAAAATTTACATTAGATAGAGGGTTCTTAATTGGACCATATCTTCCTATATATGGAATGGGAAGTCTTATAATGACTCTAACACTCTCAAAATATAAAAATGATATAATAGTCATCTTTGTTATGTCTATGGTATTGTGCTGTGTGTTAGAATTTCTAACAAGTTACATCCTGGAAAAAATATTTGGTGTAAGATGGTGGGATTATACTGATATGAAGTATAATTTAGATGGAAGAATATGTTTAGAAAACGCTTTATTATTTGGGCTTGCAGGAGTAATAGTTATCAAAGTAGTAAATCCTATTTTATTTGGTATAAATAATAATACTCCAGACTTAGTTATAATTATTATAGGAATAATTTTATCTTTAATATTCATAATTGATTTAATATCATCTGTTTATATTATGACAAAGTTAAAAATAAATACTCATAAATATTCAAGTAAAGATTCAACTAAAGAAGTAAGAAAGAAAATAATAGATGAACTATATAAACATAATAATTTAACTGTGAGATTATTAAGATCATTTCCAAACGTAAGTAAGAATAAAACATCTTACTCAGAATATAATAAATTAGTATTTAAAATAAAAGATGAATTAAAGAAAATAAAAGTAGAGAATAAATATAAGAAATTAAAAGAAAAATTAAAAAAAGAAAAGAAAAAATTTAAAGAGTATAAGAAAAAACAAAATAGAAAAAAATAATATTTTGTTTTTTTTGTATGTAAACTACATGTTAAATTATTAACTAATATTTTTATTTATGTTAAAATTATTATGATAGTAGAAAAGAGGTAAATAATATGAAATATAAAGAAAATATAAATAAAAATATATTTAGAGGATATGACATAAGAGGAATATATCCAACTGAATTAGATGAAGATACTGCATATACAGTAGGACTTGGTTTTGGTAGCTACATTAGGAGTATTGGTAAAACAGATTGTGTAGTAGGTCATGATAATAGAATAAGTAGTCCAGTGCTTTATAGTGCACTTATTAAAGGTATAACAGAAACAGGTATTAATGTTACATCCCTTGGGCTTTGTACAACACCAATGTATTATTATGCATGCATAAAATTAAATATTTTTAGTGGTGTAATGGTAACAGCATCTCATAATCCTAAAGATGATAATGGCTTTAAATTTGCATTCACTGAAGAAGGTAACTGCAAAGGAAAGGAAATACAAGACTTCCTTGCATACATTTTAAAAAGAGATTTCTTAAAAGGAGAAGGACAAGTATCTGAATATGATTTAACAAATGACTATATTGAATTATTTAAAAATAATATTAAATTCGGACCAAGAAAATTAAAAGTAGTATTAGATCCAGCAAATGGAACAACATCTATTATTTGCCGTAAAATATATGAACTATTTCCAATGGATTTAACAATTATCAATGAAGAAAGTGATGGAAACTTCCCAAATCATCATCCAGATCCATGTGTAGAAGATAATATGAAAATGTTAAAAGAAAAAGTATTAGAATTAAATGCTGACATAGGAATATCTTTTGATGGAGATGGAGACAGAGTAGGTGTTATAACTAATTCTGCTAAATTTGTTCCAACAGATAAATATATGATTATGATTATAAGAAATATTATAAATAAAGTATCAAATAAAACATTCTTATACGATGTTAAATGTTCAAAAGCATTAGTAGATGAAATAGAAAAACTAGGCGGAAAAAGTATTTGTTCCCGTACAGGAAACTCATATACAAAATCAGCAGTAAGAGATAATGATCTACCATTTGGAGGAGAATTATCCGGACATGTTTATTTTAGAGATCGCTGGCCTGGATTTGATAGTGGGTTATATGCAGGATTAAGATTACTAGAAATAATGTCCAATAACAACAAAACAGTAGATGAAATGCTAGATGGAATTAATAATTATTATTCAACTCCAGAAATAAAGTTCACATCCCCTGATACAATAAAATTTACAGTTGTTGATAAAGTAATCCAATATGTTAAAAGTAAAAAATACTCTTATAAAGATATTGACGGAGTAAGAGTAGAGTTTAACGATGGATGGGCCCTTGTACGTGCAAGTAATACTGGACCAAATCTAACTGCTAGATTTGAAGCAAATACAGAAGATAGACTATTAGAAATAGAAAATGAATTTACGGGATTAATACAGGAATATAATAAATGAAATCATATACATATAAAATGAAAATGTTACCTGTAAATATTCTTGCAATAACAATATTTATAATTTTAATAATAGTATGTAATATAACTGGTATATCACCATTTAATAGTGAAACATATACATTACCAGTAATTGGATTAATATTTATATATTTCTTTCTCCATGAATTAATGCATGGACTTGGATATGTATTAGGAGGCGCTAAGAAAGAAAATATTAAATATGGAATTGCACTTGAAAAAGGAATATTCTATGCAATGTGTAATCAAGAAATAACAAAAGAAAACATTTTATTGTCACTTCAAATGCCATTTACAGTATTAGGAGTAATTACATTAATAATAGGATTAATTTTTAAATTACCAATACTTACTTTACTTTCTATATGTAACATTTCAGGTGCAAGTATGGATTTAGTAATGTTTTTCTATATCTTAAGAATGAAAAATGTAAAATATTCAGAATCAGGAAATTGTGATGAATTTGTACTTATATCAAAGGAAGATTTAGAAAAGAAAAAAAGTATATTCTTTAAAATAGTAAATGTAAAAAAATATAATGAAAAAGATTTTATCTTTGATAAGAATGTTAAAAAAATTAAAATTAGCAAAAAATCAGTGATAATTACAATAATATTTTTTATAATATGCTTACTATCTATATTTTTATAAAAGTGTGAAAACACTTTTTTTCTTTACTGTAAAATTTCAATAAAAAGAAAATATAATTACTAAATTTATGATATTATAAATATGTAACGTAAAAATAGAGAGAAACATCTGGAGGTTTTTATGGCAATAACTAATGAAGAATATAAAAAGGAAACTAAAATATTAAAACTTATTTCTAATTTATTAAATAAAAATTTAGAAGATTTAGAAAAAGAAGTTAAAGTAAAAGAAGAAGACTTAGTAGATTTTAAAAAGATGATGTGGCAAGATTCATCATCATTTGATGAAGGTGAAATACTTGAAACAAAACTCGCAACAAATACAGAAGAGTCAAAATTACTTCAGAAAGAGCAGTATTTTACTAAATTAAAGAAAATAAAAAATAAACCATACTTCGCTTCAATTGTATATGAAGACGAAGAAGATCATTCTATTATGAATATTTATATTGCCTTAACTTATTTAAAAGATAAAGATTTAAATAATATTTTATATGACTGGCGAAGTCCAATATGTAGTCTTTTTTATGACTATGAAACAGGTCCATGTGAATACATGGCACCAGGTGGGTTAAATAAAGGTAAGTTACTACGTAAAAGACAATATAAAATAGAAGATAATAGATTAATAAATGTCTTTGATAATTCATTAAATATAGATGATGAAATGCTTCAAGAAGTACTTTCAGAAGAGTCTAATGATAAAATGAAAAATGTAGTAAATACTATTCAAAAAGAACAAAATATGGTTATTAGAGACTTAGATGATGATAACTTAATAGTACAAGGAATAGCAGGATCAGGAAAAACTTCAGTAGCACTTCATAGAATTGCATTCTTACTATATCAAATAAAAAACTTAACTAGTAATAATATACTTATATTCTCACCTAATAGTATCTTTACAGATTATATTTCAGATGTACTCCCATCACTTGGAGAAAAAAACACTCTTCAAACAACGTTTAACGATTATTTATCATTCTTTATTGATGAGTATGAAGACATAGAATCATTTACTGACTTTGTCTCAAGATATTATAAAAATGAAGAATCTAATAAAGACCTAGTTAAGTATAAACAAAGTGATCAAATAATAAAAGATTTAGATGCTTATATAAATAATTATTTAGAAAAAGCAAGATTTATAAAAGATATTAATGAAGCCCCAATGCATAAAATATCAAAAGAAGAATTAAATGAATTATTAACATATAAGTATGACAGACTACCTCTATTTGAAAGATTAGATGAAATAGCAGAAAAATTATCATCTAACTTCTATAAAGGATCGGCTAAGAAAGTTCCCACATTTAAAAAGTTAATTAAAGATAGTATCAATTTTAAGGAAGATTATAAAGAAATATATAAAGACTTCTTTTTGAGTGATTATTGTATGGTTAAGCCCTTAGAAAGTGAGTTAAAATCATCTCTAAAAAATAAAACTATGAGCTATGAAGATGCCCTTATATTCGCATATATAAAAGGTAGTTTAAAAGGATTCTCTTATGAAGCAAATATCAAGCAAGTAGTAATAGATGAAGCACAAGATTATAATAGATTACAATATATAATAATATCTAAAATATTTCAAAAAACATCATTTACAATACTAGGTGATATTAATCAAAATATTAATCCATATTATAAGTATGAATCTCTAGAAGAATTAACAGATCTATTAAAAGGACAAACTATTTATTTAGAACTAGAAAAAACATATCGTTCCTCTCCAGAAATAATAGATTATACTAATAAAATATTAAATTTAAATCATGTAAATGCAATTAGAAGAAGTACTAATAAACCAGTAATTATTAAAAATAAAGTAGAAGCAAAACTAAAAGAAAATTTAATAGAAGACTTAATGATATTACAAGATAATTATCTAAATACAGCAATAATTACTAAGGATGTAGTAGGTGCACAAAAAATATATGATTTAATAAAAGATGAGTTTGAAGTAACATTGATAGATGATAATACTAAGAAATTTAAAAAAGATTTAATTGTAATTCCAGCCTATCTTGCTAAAGGATTAGAGTTTGATAGTGTAATTGTATATAATGATCGTACAAATAGTTATAAAAAAGATGAAAGAAATTTATTATATGTATCATGTACAAGAGCACAGCATGAATTATATATTTATAATTAAAAAGTTTTGTGTTATAATAAGCACAGGAGTTGAGAAAAATGGTAGAAAAATTAAAAAAAGACATGATTGAAGCTATGAAAGCTAAAGATAAAGAAAGACTTACTGTTATTAGAATGGTAAAAGCTGCTTTAGATAAAGAAAGAATAGATAAGAAAGTAGAAGTAACTGATGATTTATTAATTGATGTTGTAAATAAACAAATAAAAATGCGTAACGATTCTATTGAAGAATTTAAAAAAGCAGGAAGAGATGATTTAGTTAAACAAAATGAATTTGAAGTTGAAGTTCTAATGAATTATTTACCTGAACAATTATCAGATGAAGAAGTTGAAGAAATAATTAATAATGTATTTAATGAAATTAATCCAACTGGTATGAGAGAAATGGGCAAAGTAATGCAAGCTGTTACACCTAAAGTAAAAGGTAAAACAGATATGAAAAAAGTAAGTGAAATAATTAAGAATAAATTAAGTTAAAAATAAGCTATTAGCACTATGTTAATAGCTTTAATTTGAAATGGAGTTGGTCTAATGAGTAATTTAGTTGCCTTAATAACTGGTAGTAGTCGTGGTATAGGAGCAAGCTGTGCCATAGAACTTGCAAAGTGTGGCATTAACGTAGTAATAAATTATAATAGAAATCTAGAAAAAGCTAAAGAGTTAGAAAACTATATAAAAGTAAATTATAATGTTGATGTAATGTCTATTAAATGTGATATATCAAAAGAAGAAGAAGTAATATCTATGATAGATCAAATAATAGATAACTTTGGTAAAATTGATATTTTAGTTAATAATGCAAGTATTTGTAAAGATACACCATTATTAGATAAAACAGTAAAAGATTTTAGACATATCTTAGATGTTAATTTAATAGGAACATTTTTATGTTCTAAATATGTCTCTAAAATAATGAAAGAACTAGGCCATGGTAAAATTATTAATATCGCATCAACAAATGCATTAGATACGTATTACCCAGAAAGTGCAGATTACGATGCATCAAAAGCTGGAGTAATTTCACTAACCCATAATTTTGCCAAAGAACTTGCACCGATAATAAGTGTAAATTGTATATGCCCAGGATGGGTAAATACAGACATGAATTCTTCTTTATCAATATCTCAAGTTAGAGAAGAAGAAAATAAAATACTATTAAGAAGATTCGCAGATCCTAAAGAAATAGCAAATGTAGTAGTCTTTTTAGCATCTTCAAAATCAAGTTATATTAATAATGAAATCATAAGAGTAGATGGAGGTAGTTTCAGTGAATAATTTATATGATGAATTAAATATTGATGAAAAATCAAGAAAAACAGTAGAGCAAGCTGAATTAGAATGCCAAGAAATATTTAAAAAAATAGATGAAGACTGTAATATAAACAGTTTAAGAGTCCTATCTAGTTTTCACAAAAATAATATAAGTGAAGGACATTTTAATGAGACAACAGGTTATGGATATAATGACTTTGGAAGAGATGCAATTGAAAATGTATTTAAAGATATATTGCATGCAGAAAAAGCATTAGTAAGAAGTCAATTTATTTCAGGATCACATGCACTAACAGTATGTTTATTCGCACTACTTAGACCAGGTGATACACTATTAAGTATTAGCGGTAAACCATATGATACATTA
This sequence comes from uncultured Erysipelotrichaceae bacterium, assembly GCA_902801525.1. GTDB lineage: Bacteria > Bacillota_I > Bacilli_A > RF39 > UBA660 > RUG14670. The sequence continues at coordinate 32,067 of CADCIN010000008.1, forward strand.
GATGAAGTAATTGGTATAAAAGAAAATGCTTCGTCCTTAAAAAGTTTTGGTATAAATTATGATCAAATAGACTTAGTAAATGATAGTTTTCAAATAGATAAAATAGTTGAATATTTAAAAAATAATAAAGTAAAAGTAATAGAAATTCAAAGAAGTAAAGGTTATTCAACTAGAAAAAGTATAAGTATTTCTAAAATAGAAGAAGTAATTAAAGAAATAAGAAAAGTAGATCAAGAAGTAATAATTATGATTGATAACTGTTACTGTGAGTTTGTAGGTACTAAAGAACCACTTGATGTAGGTGCAGATGTAATAGTTGGTTCCTTAATTAAAAACTTAGGTGGTGGAATTGCTCCAAATGGTGCTTATATAGCAGGTAGAAAAGATATTATCGAGTTATGTGGAGAAAGACTTACTCTTCCAGGAGAAGGGTTAGAAGTCGGACCATCACTAGGTATAAATAAACAAATATTACAAGGTATCTTTATGGCACCAAGTGTAGTAGCATCAAGCTTAAAAACAGCCGTACTTGCAAGTAAAACACTTGAAATTTTAGGATACGAAGTAGAACCTAAATATAATGAAGAAAGAGTAGATATTGTTCAAAATATTATTTTTAGAGACAAAGATAAATTAATTGAATATACAAGAGGAATACAAGCTGCATCTCCAATAGATTCAAACTCCATAGTAGAAGCATGGGATATGCCAGGATATGATGACCAAGTAGTAATGGCAAGTGGATCATTTACTCAAGGATCATCAATAGAATTATCATGTGATGGACCAATAAGAGAACCTTATATTGCCTACATGCAAGGATCATTAACATATGAATATGGAAGACTTGGAGTAATGAGAGCCATTAAGAATATAATAGAGAAATAGAATATTTAGCATATTCTATTTTTTTGTTCATATATTTTAAACAAGGGAGGAACTCACATGATAAGTAAACAAAATTTATGGTTTTTAACATTATTTAGTCTTATATTAGTTCTGAGTGTTTATTATATAACTATGCCAAATGATTTATTAAAGGAAGCAAACAAAAATGTACTTACTACAAAAGAAAATAAAAAGAAAAAAACAAAAGAAACAGTAGAAGAGTTATCATCACTAACCGCACTAAGAGTAAGTCTTCAAGAAGAAAGAACAACAGAAATAAATGCCCTTCAAAAAAGGTTAACAAGTGAAGATATTTCCTCAGATGAAAAAAACTCTGCATATGAAAAAATGAAATATATAAAAGGTCTAGAAGCAGAGGAAGAAAATATCGAAAAAGAAATTAAGAAAAAATACAAATTAGATTGCTTCACTAAAATAGATAATACTAATATTGAAACAACATGTATATCATCAAAACATGATAACGTACTTGCTAATAATATTATGCGTCTTATACAAGAAAACTTTAATAATAAAATGTTTATTACTGTTAAATTTGATAAAAAATAGTATTTAAAAATCACCTAAAAAGATATTTATCATAAAATAATCTAGGTGAGATAAATGTCAAAAAGAATATTGACTAAAAGAGAAAGAGATGTCTTTGAATTATTAATAAAAAATCAAAGTACAAGGCAAATATCAGAAAGACTTGGTATAAGTGAAAAAACAGTAAGAAATCATATATCAAATGTCATGCAAAAACTTGGAGTAAATGGCAGGGCAGGGGCAGTAGTAGAATTATTAAAATTAAAAGAATTATCACTTTAATCGTACTAATTAAGTACGATTTTTCATATTATTAAATAGGTGATACTATGTTAAGAAAAAAAGCCCTTAGAAAGATATTTACAACAACACTTACACTATTTATATTACTAACTGTATATTTAATACCTAAAACACAAGATAAAGTACTACTCAGAACAAATATGGAAATAAAAAATAACTTTAATGATGGAACTAACTCAATATATTTACTAAATAAAGATGGATATTTAGTAAAAACAAAAGTATTTTTAAAAGAAACTGACTTAAAAGAACAAGTAGAAGAATTATTAAATATCTTAACAACTAAGAGTGAAAAAATAACATCTTCTCTAAGACCAATTATCCCAGAAAATACTAAAGTATTAGAAATATCTATATCAAATAATGAATTAATATTGAATTTTTCTAAAGAGTTTTTAAATATAAAAAAAGATCTATCAACTCAGTTAATATCATCAATTGTCTATACACTAACTGATTTAAATTCTATGTATAGAATCAAAATATTTGTAGAAGGTAATAAACTAGATACCTATCCAAACCTAGATATTCCTCTAAAAGATAGTCTAGATAAAAGTATTGGAATAAATAAAACTTATAATATATCATCAAGAGATAATATAGAAAAAGTAGTAGTATTTTATAATGAAAAAATAGATAATAATATTTACTATGTACCAGTAACTAAATATTTAAATGATTCAAGAAGTAAAATAGAAATAATAGTAGATGAATTATCAAGTAGTTATATATATGAACCAAATCTAATGAGCTTTTTAAATAACAATATTAAACTATTAAATTATGAAGAAAAGGAAAATGTTATGTTTTTAAATTTTAATGATTATTTATTCAATAATAATAAAGAAATATTAGAAGAAGTTGCATATACAATATCATATTCTGTATTTGCAAATTATGATGTAAATATGGTATGTTTAGAAGTAAATGATAAACAAATTAAACAAATAAATATAGGTGATATACCAAAAAAATAAAAAAATATAAATTTATACTTGAAAGTATATATTTTTTATTGTATAATTAATAACGAAATGTGAGTTATGTCTTGGTAGCTCAGCTGGATAGAGCAATCGCCTTCTAAGCGATCGGTCAGGCGTTCGAGTCGCCTCCAGGACACCATTTTGAAATAAAAGACTTGATTACAAGTCTTTTTTTATATTTTGAAGTTAATTGTTCATACTATAAACAGGTGATAATATGAATAATTTAGAAATAAATAAAGAATGTGGTTTTTTAAACTTAAATGATAGACAGTTAAACGAAGTATTTTGTTTTAGTGATGGGTATATATCTTTCTTAAATAAATGTAAAACTGAAAGAGAAACAAATAAGTATATAATTGAAAAACTTGAAAAAGAAGGATTCGTTAATATTGAAAATATAGACAAGATAGAAAATAATACAAAGATTTACTATAACAATAGAAATAAATCAGTATATGCAATTAAATTAGATGGAGATATAACTAATGGATTAAATATAATAGGATCTCACATAGATAGTCCAAGACTTGATCTAAAACCTAATCCACTATATGAAGATAGTAATCTAACTCTTTTAAAAACACATTACTATGGTGGGATTAAGAAATATCAGTGGACAGCAATACCACTAGTATTAAAAGGTGTAGTTATAAAAAATAATAAAGTAATTAATATAAATATAGGAGAAGATGAAAATGACCCTATATTTACTATTACTGACTTACTTCCACATCTAGCAATTAAACAGTCATCTGAAAAACTAAATGATGCAATCAAGGGAGAAAATTTAAACATTATAGTTGGAAGTATTCCAAATGATATTTCTATTAAAAATAATATATTAACTATTTTAAATGAAAAATATGGTATAGATGAAGATGACCTGTCCAGTAGTGAATTAGAATTAGTACCTGATTTTAAAGCTAAAACTCTTGGCTTTGATAAAAGTATGATCGCATCCTACGGACAGGATGACAAATCGTGTACATATTCAAATTTAATGTCCTTTATTGAATCAAGTAATTCAAAAGTAGTAAAGACAGCCATTTTCTCAGACAAAGAAGAAATAGGAAGTGTAGGTAATACTGGGATGGATTCAAATAACTTTGATAATTTTCTAAATGAAGTACTAAATAAATTAGAAATAAATAAACCATCACTTCTAACAAATATTTATTGTAAATCTATTATGTTATCCGCGGATGTAGGTGCAGGAATAGATCCAAATTATCAAGATGTATCAGAAAGAAATAATGCATCTATTATTGGATTTGGAGTGGAAATAAATAAATATACAGGATCAAAAGGAAAGACAGGCGCATCAGATGCAAGTGCTGAATATATTTCATTTGTAAAAGATATCTTTAAAAAGAATAAAATAAAATATCAAGTATCAGAACTTGGAAAAGTAGATGTAGGTGGAGGAGGAACAATCGCCTATATACTTGCTAATAAAGGAGTGGATGTTATAGATTGTGGTGTACCAGTAATATCAATGCACTCACCATATGAAGTAACATCTAAATATGATATTTACTCCTCTTTCCAAGCCTATAAAAGTTTTTATGAAGAAATTGAAAAGCCATGCTATAATTAAATAGAAGGTGATAAAATGAATGAATTAGAAAATAAATATGTAAACTTATTATTAGAAAGATGTCTTAATTTTAATAAGTCAAAATCTCTATTTATAAGTTACAATAAAATAAATAAAGACTTTGTCTCAAAAGTAGTAGAAAAAGCAAAGAGTATGGGAATAACAGACATTTACTTAGATGAAGAAGATAGTAAATTTAAACATGATAAATTAAAAAATATAACTATCGAAGAAATACAGACAGATCCATATTTTGATAAAAGTATTTGGGATGTTTATGCTGAAAAGAATGCAAGTTTTTTAATGCTAGAAACAGTTTTACCTAATTATTATGATGATATTGAACCAAAAATAATATCTGAGTCAAGAAATAGAGAAAAGAAAACAAGGCCCTTATTTAGAAAGAAAGAAACTACATATGAAATACCATGGAATATTTCAGCACTCCCTAATGAATTATGGGCTAAAAGTTTATTTAAGGAAGAAAATGCTAATGAATTATTATATAAAACAATCTTTAAAATATGTATGATTGATACAGAAAATCCTATAGATAGTTGGAATAATGAATTAAAAAAATTAAAAGAAAAATCAATAAAACTAACTAATTTAAAGATAAAAAAACTACATTATAAGAATAGTCTAGGTACCAATTTAACTTTAACTATGCCAAAAGAATATAAATGGTTAAGTTGTGCAGATGATAGTGATATGTTAGTTAACATGCCAAGTTATGAAGTGTTCACATCACCTGATTTTAGATATACAGAAGGAATAGTTTATTCATCACGTCCTCTAATTTATGGAGGAGGCTTAATCAATGATTTCTATCTTAAGTTTAAAGATGGAAAAGTAGTTGAATATGATGCTAAAACAGGTAAAGAAATATTAAAAGGAATTATTGAAAGTGATTCTAATTCATCATATTTAGGAGAATGTGCCCTAATAAATTATTCATCTCCTATATCAGATACAAAACTAGTATTTCAAACAACTTTATTTGATGAGAATGCTTCATGTCACTTAGCACTTGGTGATTCATTCCCAGAAGCTTTAAAAGATGGTGATAAATTATCAGATAAAGAACTAATGGAGAAAGGATTAAATAAATCAACTAATCATGTTGACTTTATGATTGGAACTAAAGACTTAGAAATAATTGCAGAAACAGAAAATGGAAATGTTCAAATATTTAAAGATGGAAATTTTGTAATATAGATAATCAAAAAGATTATCTTTTTTTAAGGTCAAAATTATTTACTTTCTAATAATATAAGTGGAGGTAGATAAATGGAGATTGTTTTACAAGATGGTATTAAAGATTGTGGTATTTCATGTTTACTATCTATTATTCGATTCTATGGTGGTAATGTGTCTAAAGAATATTTACGTAAAATTACAAATACTACTAAATCAGGAGTAACTGCTTATAACTTAGTAGAAGGATCTAAAAAAGTAGGTTTCCAAGCTGTAGGAATGACAGGCAATCTAGATAATATAGAAAATAATAACTTACCGTGTATTGCTCATGTCATAATTAATCGCAAGTTTCAGCATTTTATAGTTATTTATAAAATAGATTTAGAAAAAAATAAAATAACTATTATGGATCCGGCTAAAGGAAAAGTAGTAATAACAAAAGAACATTTTAATTTATTAACAAGTAATAATTACATTTACTTGCATCCTATAAAACCATTGCCAATTATTAAAGAAAAGAAAATAATAAAAGAAAGAATAATAAATACTATTAAAGATTATAAAGGAAGAATACCATTTATTATTTTTCTAACAACTACATATTTTATATTTAATATTATAACTGCATTTCATTTTAAATTTCTCTTAGAATATGCAATCAAAGATAATATAAAAACAAATATAAGAATAATTAGTATAAGTTTATTATTAATTTACTTAATAAAAGAATTAACATCCCTTTTAAAAAATATAATTCTTTTAAAATGGAGTAATGTTCTAGATGAAAATATCACTGTTAAAACATTCGTGCAAATTATTCTACTTCCATATTTTTATTTTAGAAATAGAACAACAGGAGAAGTAATTACTAGGATAAAAGACTTATCATCTATTAAACTATTTATTATTAAACTCATCTCTTCACTTACAACGGATATTTTATCTATTATAATATTTATAATTTTTATGTTTCATTTAAATAAAATACTCACTCTTATAATCATGTTCACGTCTTTAAATATATTTATAATTGATTATTTAATCAGAAAAGTAAAGAAAAAATATATGATAAAGGCATATAAAAATGAAGATAAAATAAATAACTTTTTGATAGAAAAATTAGCCAGCGCAGAAGTAATAAAAAATATGCATACAGAAAATTATGTATCTAATTTATTTAAAAAGAAGTATCAAAAATATTTATCTTCAAGTTACATAGTAAACATTATAGAAATAATAGAAGAATATCTAAAAAAGAATGTTGTAAATATAATATATTTAATAATATTTACAATAGGAACAAAAGACGTAATAAATAAAAGCATGTCACTTGGACAATTAATTATTTATGAAACTTTAATTAATTATTATTTAATTTCATTTCAAAGTATTATAAGTCTAGAAAGCAATTATTCAAGCTATAAATTATCATTATCTAGAATAGAAGATTTATTTAATATTAATAAAGAAAATTTTGAAGGAGCAAACTTTTACTTATCTTATAAACTAGATGGTGATATTACTTATAATAATTTAAGTTATAGAACAAGTTCAAAAAAAATATTTAATGAATTAAATTTAACTATTAGTAAAGGAGAAAAATTACTTATATGCGGACCAAGTGGTAGTGGTAAATCAACATTAATGAAAATGCTTCTAAGATATATAGAAATTCCCTATGGTCATATTAAGATAAATAATATAGATATAAATCACTATCATTTAGAAAATATAAGATCAAGAATAACTTATGTATCCCAACAAGAATTCTTATATACAACAACGATTTATAATAACATTGTAATGAATAAAGAAGTAGAAGAAGAAAAATTAATAGAAGCTTGTAAAACAACACAAGCAAATAAAATAATAGAAAGAGATATTTTGAAATTTCAACAATTAGTAGAAGAAAATGGCTATAACTATAGTGGAGGAGAAAGACAAAAAATAATACTTACAAGGACAATATTAAAAGACAGTGACATATATATATTTGATGAAGCACTAAATCAAATAGATATAGAAAGTGAAAAGAAAATATTAAATAATATATTTAAATTCTTAAAAGGAAAAACTGTTATTGTTATAAGTCATAGATTTAATAATAAAGATTTATTTGACAGAGTAATTACTATAGAAAAAGGGAAAGTAGTTGAAAGTTAATTATGAAAAAATTAATTTAGTAATTGGATTAATAGTTATTTTAATAATTACTGAGATATATTTACTTATTATGTCTATAAATATGAAAATAGATAATTATAAGACTTTTAATAGTATAGTAGTAAAAGAGAATATATTAGAATTATTCTTAGATAAAGAAGAGTTAAGCCTATTTAGAAAAAATAATAATATATATTTAAATTCATCAAAGAAAAGATTTAATATAGATAAAATAGAAAAGATAAGTAACAAAGACAAAAAATATTATTATATAAAAATACGTACTAAATTACCTAAAAAGTATAAAGATGGAAGTGTAGTTAAAATAACTATTTTTAAAGAAAAAGAAAAATTAATAAGAATTATAAAAACATGTTGGAAGGAGTAAAATGGAAGAATTAAATTCAAAGAAATTAGAAAATATTAATGGAGGAGGAGTATCTCCTGCTGTAGTTTTAGTAGGAGTAAGTACAGCCATAATATTTATCTCAAGTGTAATAAATGGAATAGTTCATCCAAATAAGTGTAATTAGATGAAAAAAACAAATTATAAGAAACTAGAAAGTATATGTGGAGGAACAACACTTACAAGTTCAATAGTAAATTCTTTCACAAATATTGTTAGATTATTAATGACTGCAGGACAAGATTTAGGATCATCAATTAGAAGAATTGGAGAAGACAAAATATGTCCTTTACAATAAAATAAAGCAAAAAAATAAAAAAAAATGTCAAAAAATGTTGAAAAACATAATTACATTTGGTATAATTCAATTTAGTTGAAGTGAAGGGAGGGATAATGATGGCAACTCAAGTAACAGTTAGAAATGGTAACTTAGATATGGCTCTAAGAAAGTTCAAACAAAAAGTAGCAAGAGACGGTGTCCCTTCAGAGTGCAAAAAAAGAGAAGCTTACGATAAACCAGGAGTTAGAAGAAGAGCAGCTAAAAAAGAAGGAATTAAGAATTCCCAAAAAAGAAACCGTAACAATAGAGAAAGAGACTATTAATTTGATATGAACCCCGTTTCTTGGACATAGAAACGAGGTTTTTATATGGGTAAATTAAGTTATAAGGATAAAATAAATTTATATAAAGATAAGAAATCAG
>CADCIN010000009.1 GCA_902801525.1 uncultured Erysipelotrichaceae bacterium
TTTGCGTTAAAATATAAAAACCCAGTTGAGTATAGAACCCAGCTAGGTTTTAAATAATGTTTTTTTAGTGTCTACTTTTTATTGACAACTTCAATTTAATCACTTTTTTATTTTTTTAAGTAAATTTAAAATATTTTTTGAATCACTTTGAAAAATATTTCTATAACTTTTACTAACAATAGAATATAAAGTATAAATTATAAATCCAACTACTGAATAAAATAAAATAATTAATATATTTAATAATCTACTAGAAGAATAAAAAGGTATTAAAAAACTAATTAGATATAAAACAAAAATCATAATCATACTACCACATAAAATATCTATAAATGATTTAAGTGTAGCTTCAAAATTAATTTTATATTTTTTAAATAAAACAATAATACAAATTAAGAAAGTAATAAATAAACCTAATATAGTCGCACAAATAGATCCATAATATGCAGGAAATCCTAAACTACTAAATGATGTTAAAAATTTAATATTAAATATACACTTAAAAAGTAACCCACTAAATAAAGAAATAAATAAAACTTTATAATCTTTTAGAGTATTTATTATAGATACACTAACAGTAAATAAAGCCATAAATAAACCACTAAATATGTAAATCCCTAAGATATTCGGACCATATTTACTATATCCATAAAATAAATTCCATATACTTTTAGATAGAAAACTTATACCCATACTCATAGGAACAAGTAAAAATAAAATTATACTTATCGCTTGATTAATCTTAATATTAATATTTTTCTTATCCTTTTTTATGAAGTAATTACTTAAATTTGGAATTAAACTAACCACAATACCAGAAGATACTGAAAGTAAAATCATATTAAATTTAGAACACCAAGTAGATAATATAGAATAAACTTCTTCTGCATTTTTTGTACTATAACTAGAATATTTAACAAGTCCCTTCACCACAGAAACCATATCAACATAATTATATAAAGATCTACATAAATCTATCATAATGAATGGAATTGCATATATAATAATCTTTTTAACAATTAATTTATTAGAAACAATTGGTTCATTAATATTCAATACTCGTCTATTAAATTTAGATTTATTAAATTTATAAGTAAAGAATAAATATAAGTATGAAAAAAATCCTCCAATAGTCGCTCCAAAAAGTGCAATTCCTATAGATAAAGCTAATGAAAATTTACACAACTTGTAAAAAATAAAACTACCAATAATTATAATTAAAACTCTAACGACTTGTTCTAAAACTTGTGAAATAGAGGGTGGGCTCATAAATCGATGTCCTTCAAAATAACCTCTAAAAATACTAAGAAGTGGAATAATTAAAATAGCAGTTGAAATTACCCTTATAACAAAAGTAACATCAGAAATACTATTTCCACCTTTTAAATTGCCAATTGTACTTCTAGCAATAACAGGTGCAAGTAAAAATAGTAAGATAAAAGTAATAATACCTAAAATAATACTTATTTTCTTACCAATTTCAAAAGTTCTATTCTTGACATTATAGTATCCTTGCGCTTGATATTCTGCAGTAACCTTTGAAATAGCAAGAGGAAGACCAGCAGACGAAATAGATATAAAAAACAAATAAATAGTATACGCGTATCCATATAAAGCTCCACCACTAGGTCCAACTATTTGATAGAAAGGAATTACATATAAAATACCTAAAATCTTAGTAAGTACAATACCAATAGTCGCAATAAATGTGCCTGATAAAAAATTATTTTTCTTTAATTTATACTTCATTTAATATCCTCCAAATATATTTTAATAAAAATAATATTAAAAGTAAATATATCTATTTAGAGTAATAAACAATCATTGCTGAAAAACAATATATTTGTTCTTCACTATATATAGAAGAACTAACCTGATATTTAATATCAATAACGTCTGCATTTAATTCCTCTAAAAATAAATTAATTTCATTTTCTAAATCTTTTTCATCTTCAAAATCAAATATTTTAACTTTCATTAAATCACCAAAATAATTATAAAATATAAATTACGAAAATTATGTCAAAAAAATAAAGAATCAAGTGATTCCTTATTTAACAACAATATTAACAATCTTACCCTTAATTACAATTACTTTAATTACTTCTTTACCTTCAATATGTTTTTTAACATTATCCTCAGCTAAAGCTTTTTCTTCAATAATATCATTACTATCATTTACATTAATTTTAATTGTAGCCCTAACTTTACCATTAACTTGAACTGCAATTTCTTTTTCATTATCAACAGTTTTTTCTTCATCATATAAAGGCCAATTAGATTTACAAATAACTTCACCTAAATCATATTTACTATTTAGTTCTTCACAAATATGTGGAGCAAATGGACTAAATAATAATAAGAATACTCTATAATCATCTTTAGAAATTGAAGATATTTCTTCAAACTTATTAAGTAGAATCATAAGAGCAGAAACTGCAGTATTAAATTTCATATTATCAATATCTTCTGTAACTTTCTTAATAGTTTTATGAATTAAACTTTCAATACTAGAAGTATAACCATTATTATCATTTAATTTTTCACCAATTCTAACGACTCTATCAATAAATCTTTTAGATCCGTTAAGACCTTGTTCACTCCAAGCAACTTCTTTTTCATAGTCACCAATAAACATTTCATAAGTTCTCAAAGCATCAGCACCATATGAAGAAACCATATCATCAGGATTAATTACATTACCTTTTGATTTAGACATCTTAACTCCACCCTCAGCTAATATCATTCCATGAGCAACACGTCTATTAAATGGTTCTTTATTTGGAACTAATCCTTGATTATATAAGAATTGATTCCAGAATCTAGCATAAAGTAAATGTCTAGTAGCATGTTCCATACCACCATTATAGAAATCTAATTTTCCCCAATAATTAAGTGCATCTTTTGAAGCAAATTCATTATCATTATGAGGATCCATATATCTTAACCAATACCAAGATGATCCAGCCCAATTAGGCATTGTATCAGTCTCACGTCTAGCAGTTTTTCCACAATGTGGACAAGTAGTATTAACAAAACTTTCAATCTTAGCAAGAGGACTTTCACCATCATCAGTAGGTTCATATTCAGTAACATCTGGAAGAAGAACAGGTAAATCTTCATCTTTTACAGGAACCCAACCACATTCATCACAATAAACTAGAGGAATTGGTTCACCCCAGAATCTTTGTCTTGAAAAAATCCAGTCTTGTAAACGATAGTTAGTCATACGTTTACCAATATCTTTAGATTCTAAGAACTCAATCATTTTATTAATAGCATCTTTTTTATTATCTGTACCATTTAAAAATTCTGAATTAATCATTACACCATCACCAGTGTAAGCTTCTTTGCTAATATCTCCACCAGATATAACTTGAACAATATCTAAGTTAAATTTCTTAGCAAAGTCATAATCTCTTTGATCATGTGCAGGAACAGCCATAATAGCACCAGTACCATAATTCATCATTACATAATCAGAAATAAATATAGGAAGTACTTTACCAGAAACGGGGTTAATAGCAGAAATACCATCAATCTTTACACCAGTCTTTTCTTTATTCATTTCAACTCTTTCGAATTCACTTTTACTCTTCGCAAAATCTTGATATTTAACTACTTCATCAAAGTTTCTTATTTTATCTTTATATTTTGAAAGAATTGGATGCTCAGGAGCAATAACCATAAATGATGCTCCAAATAAAGTATCAGGTCTAGTAGTATAAACAGTTAAATTATCGTCTACATTATCTAGTTTAAATTTAACTTCAGCACCATCACTTCTACCAATCCAGTTGACTTGTGCAGTCTTAATACGTTCTTCAAAAATAGTATCATCAAGTCCATCAATTAAGTCTTGAGCATATTCACTCATTTTAAGCATCCATTGTTCTTTTTCTTTTTGAACAACTTTAGTACCACATCTAACACAAACTCCTCCTGTAGAGTCCTCATTAGAAAGTCCAGTCTTACAACTAGGACACCAGTTTATATCTTTCTTAGCCTTATAAGCCATTCCAGATTTAAAGAATTGAATAAATTGCCATTGAGTCCATTTATAATATTCAGGATCACAAGTAGAAATTTCTCTATTCCAATCAAAACTAATACCTAAAGATTGAATTTGACTTTTAAACGTTTTAATATTTTCTTTTACGGCATCTTTTGGATGAATATGATGTTTAATAGCATATTGCTCAGCAGGATTACCAAAAGCATCCCAACCCATAGGAAATAAAACATTATATCCTTGCATTCTCTTTTTTCTAGATAAAACATCTAACGCAGTATAACTTCTGACATGACCAACATGAAGACCAGCTCCAGAAGGATATGGAAATTCAACTAAATAATAATATTTAGGTAATTTACTATCATTTGATGCATGAAAAACACCTTCATCTTCCCAATAATTTTGCCATTTTTTTTCTATTTCTGTATAATTACTCATTTTTATCACCTTTCTTCTTATATAATTTACCAACAAAAGAATAACTAATAAATATAGTTGGAACTACAAGTATAGCTATCATAATTAATTTATAATAAAAATTATTTACTAATGAAACAATAATTAAAATTAATGAAATATCAAATGAAGAAACCAAAGAAATAATATGTAATAGTTTCTTATAATTAATCTTTTTAACATCCAAATCATATCTATTAATTAAAAATAAAACCTCAACAGGATATTTATATTCTTTTAATTTTTTCTTTTTCTTTACTTTCTTTTCTTCATATCTATAATATTTTCTAACAATAAAGAATTCATAAAGAATAAATATTATTACAAAACTAATACAAAAAAGTAATAATAATTCTAACATATATCAACCTCCAAAAAAAAATCCTTATATAAAAAAATATAAGGACGAAATTATCGCGGTACCACCTTACTTCATAGTATAAAACTATGCAGCTTTAAGAGATAAAGGTCTAACCCATAATATCAATAATATTGATCAAGTTCATGTATTACATAAATTTACTTTCACCAACCGTAAACTCTCTAAATAATGTATAAACACTACTACTACCAACGATATTTCAAACAAATATAAACATATTATACTAGAATTCACTAATATATTCAAGTAATTTTAAAAATAATGCAATATATTCTTTTGATAATTTTTTATTTTTTAATTTTCTAATAGAAATACGTTTATTTTTTATAGGAGTATCCCCAAACATAATAGATGCTATTTCTTCCTTCATATAAGTTTCTATAGGGAGATCCATTAAAATACTATTAACATCATCATTAATAAGTCTAACAGCATCAATTTCAATATCTCTACCTTTACAATTAATAGTTAATTGTCCAATAGTTTGAACATTAAATACTTCTATAACAAAATCATTACCATCAACACTACCTCTAAAATCTTTAATCTCTTGATCATTAAAATAAAGAGTAATATCTTCAGGCATCTTAGTATTTCTGAATACAATTTTATAATTTCTACTAACAGGTACAATTCCACTTTTACCTTCAATTGATCTAATAATTAAAGTATAATTATTCTTTAAGTAATTATAATCAATAGAAGTTTTTAAATAATAACCTTCTTTATATAAAGAAGTAACTCCATCATCTTCATATAAAGTATATGTATTACTAACACCAGGAAATATTTGAATTTCCATATCTGTAGGAATTCCTACATTATTATAATCACTTCTATTAGATAATGGAATAATACTTCCAGCATGTGCAAATACTGGATAATCTTCTTCTTTAAAGAAAGATATATATTTTTTATTTCCAGGGAATTTTTTACCTGTTCTAAAATCATACCAAACACCATCTGGTATAAAAAATCTATGTACAGTTCTCATCATAGTATGATCCATTTTATCAAGTATTGGACATACTAATAGTTGTGAACCAAAATAGTATTGATTTTTATATAATTCATCATCATAAACCCACATATAATTGTAATAAAAAGGCTGAATTATTGGCACTCCAGATCTTGAAAAATTATAAGCTTCTGTATATAAATATGGTATAAGTCTGTGTCTTAATCTTAAATAATCAGCAACTATTGTTTCAGTCTTAGGATCCCAAAGCCATGGCTCTTTTTTATAATAATCTCCACGAGCACTATGAAATCTAAGAATAGGACTATATACGCCTAACTGAGTAGATCTAATATATAACTCACTCTCTTCAATACCACCATGATTTCCACCAACATCATGACTCCACCAACTAACACCTATATTTGAACTATTTAAATATTCAAAAGGAAGTTTTCTAAGATTTTCCCAACTTATTTTACTAGAACCACCATATAAGACTGGATATCTATGTGCAGAATAAATTGAACCACGAGATAGAATCATTGGTCTTTTAGCAGCATTACGTCCTGAATCCAAATACATATAATGATTTAGAGACCATAATTTATTTACATCAGTAACACGTGAATCATTCCAGAAAAAATCAATACCATAGGATTCAAGATTATGTAAAAAAACATTAATATATGCATCAATACTTTTAAAATTTAATGCATCAAAAGGAATAATATTACCATCATGAATATCCATAATATCTGCAGCTTGTTGATAATTAGCTTCATGTGGATAAAAACCTTCATCAGGATTAACACATAAACCTACACGAATACCACGAGAATGAAATTTATTAACTAGTATTTTAGGATCTTTAAACAATTTATCATTAAAAGTAAAACCCGTCTTCAAATCTTTAAAATTATTAATATTTCTAATATGCCAATCATTATCAAATAACATAACAGAAAGTGGAATTTTCTTTTTTTCAAATTTTTTAATCAAATGATCAATTTTTGTATCATCATATGTAATATTTCTACTCCACCAATTACCAAGAGCAAATCTTGGAATAAGTTCAGGGGTACCAGTTATTTTATAATAATCAAGTAAAGCCTGCTTGTAATCTCTATCATACATAAAAACATAAATATCAAGTGAAGAAGCCTCTCTATTAGCTAAAGAACCATCATCTAAAATACATAAAGAATTAGAATCATCAAAAGATGCAAATCCATCTAATGAATATAATCCCTTCTTTAACTTATCACTGACAGGAATATCATCACTAATCATATTACCAAGCATATTTCTAGCTTCAGGATGACCATAATACCAATCTTTAGATCTATCTTTTTCATGAGATAACAAAGTAATCTTCAAATTTTTCATTGGATCAAATTTACTACCTAAAAATGGTTTTTCTTTATTATAAAATAATGTAAAATATCTAGTAGTAATTTGTAATGAATTATTATCTTCTTTAAGTTCAAAATCAGTTTTACCAAGATTTCTTCTTCTAACTAATTGTGAAGGATAATCGACAAATTTACCTGTAGGGGAAAATTCAAGTCTAACTAATCTCTCAGAAATAACAGTAAAACGATAGTTATTTCCTTTTACGATACAATTTTGATCACCCTTACAAACTGTCAT
The DNA here is from genome assembly GCA_902801525.1 of uncultured Erysipelotrichaceae bacterium. GTDB lineage: Bacteria > Bacillota_I > Bacilli_A > RF39 > UBA660 > RUG14670. The sequence goes on from CADCIN010000009.1 coordinate 7,465, forward strand.
ATCATATAAAAATTGCTTATCAAATTGATACATAATATCACCCTCTTATTCTCTTAAATTTTATCATAAATGTTACTTTAATCCAAACATTTTATATATTATTATCTAAAAATTTAATATAATATTCATCAAATGTAATTTTATGTTCATATATATAAGTTGCTATTTTTTTACCAACATATCTATAATGCCAAGATTCAGCTCTAAAACCAGTTATATCTTCATAACCTTTTGGAAATCTTTGAATAAATCCATAATTATGAGCATTTTCTTGTACCCAAGAATATTCCTTAGAATTTGCAAATACATTACTTGATGTACTTCCTATATCAAAAGACATACCAGTTTGATGTTCTGAAAAGCCTTCTTTTGCAACATATTTATTTACATATTCTTCCCCATATAATTTTAGATATTCTTCACATAATTTTTTTTGACTTTCGAAGCTTCTATATCCAGAATTAATGACAATTCCCATTCCTTGACTATTTGCATCATCAGCCATTTTTTCAAAAGAAAGTACAGCTTGTGATTCACCTTTAACTTTATCTTCACCAGAATACTTTTCAGGAACTTTTATTAACTTATCAGGAACAAATTTACTTGTTAATTGTCTATGTTTTGTAACTAATGCTTTTGAATCAAAAGAATTAATAGTAACTGGATCAACATATTGTTCTTTATCTAAGTCAAGATTTACATAAACAATCGTTGTTTCTTCATCTTCTCCAGATTCATCAGAAAAATTAACATATCTATCATAATTAGATAGTTTAGCAAAATCATAACTAAAGAATTCTTCTAAATATCTAACTTTATCACGTTTAGCAAATTCAGTAACATCACCATCACTACCATGAGCTAAAATAATAGAAATTTCTTTATTATTATACTTTTTCTTAATCAAACTATTAATATTTTTAATTAAATGTTTCTGATTTTGATACTCAATTTTCGCATAATTATTAAAATACTTTTCATTAAAATCATCACTTTCATAGGCAGCATTAAGTGTTTTACTATTTCCTACACTAATCACATCATTCTTTTTAAATGAAAATAATATTTTCCTACTAGAATATGTACTATAACCAAGTACTTTTAATTGATTCATTTCATGATTATAAAAAATAAGTAATAAAAGTAGAATAACTAATATTATAGAAAAAGTTTTAATTAAAATAATTGCGGGCCTTTTTAATTTAATTTTTCTTTTAGTAGTCATATTAATCACCTCATTATAATAATTATATCACAATACTTTTATTTATTTTAAAAAATGATATAATATTTTTGGTGATTAATATGAAAGCAATCGTTTTATCAGGTGGTGGTTCTAAAGGATCATACCAAATAGGTGTTTGGAAAGCATTAAGAAAATTAAGAATAAAATATGATATTGTAACTGGAACATCGGTTGGTGCATTAAATGGCGCACTTATGACACAAGGCAATTTTCATAGGGCACTAAAAGTTTGGAAAAGTATTAATTTAAAAACACTATTTGGAGAAGATGCCGAAGAAAGTGAAAATACTATTGAAGTTTTTAAAATGTATAAGGATAATTTTATAAAAAATGGTGGGATGGAAGTAAAAGATTTAGAAAAACTAATTGACGAAAACATTAATAAGAAAAAATTTTATTCCTCAAAAGTAAACTTTGGATTAATAACTATGAATTTAGATACAATTAAACCTTTAATTGTCAAAAAAAATGATATTGCAAAAGAAAAATTAACTGATTATTTGGTGGCATCAGCGTCATGTTTTCCAGTCTTTCAAAAAAAAGAAATAAACAATCAAAACTATATAGATGGAGGCTATTATGATAACCTACCTATTAATTTAGCAATTGAATTAGGCGCAGATGAAATAATAGCAGTAGATTTAAAAGCACCTGGTATAAAAAGAAAACCAACAAAAAAAATTCCAACAATTACCATTAAACCAAATAACAAATTAACTAATTTTTTAAATTTTTATGAAGAAGGTACAAAGAAAAATATTAAATATGGTTATAATGATACAATGAAAGCATTCGGTAAACTAGAAGGAAACAATTATACATTTAAAAAAAACACAATAAAGAAAAATATAAAAAAATATTCAGAAACTTGGAAATATTTAATTGATAAGACAATAGATAAAAATTTATTGACATCACTAATAAAGAAAATATATAAAATAGATTCCAAAAAAGAAAACAAAGAAATAGGTATTGTACTTTTAAAAATAATGGAAGATTTAGGAAAAGAATTTAATATAGATGATACAAAAATATACTCAAAAAGAAAATTTAATAAGTTAATAAAAAAGAATTTTAAAACAAAAGTTAAATATTATGAAATGAAAAATGAAGAAGACAAGATAATAGAAATATATAAAAATATGAAAAATAAAAATAAGAAGAAATTAAAAAAAGACATATTATTAAGTTCGAAAGAATTTTTCAAAGCATTATATTTATATACAATAGAAGAGGATTAAATGAAGAATAAATTTAAATATACAGATTCAAATAAAAGATATCACACATTAAACTATTTTTATAGAAAAAAATTTAATTCAAAAGTTATAAAAATAAGTTTAAATGGTGGATTTACCTGTCCAAATAAAGATGGAACATGTGGAAAAGGTGGATGCATATACTGTTCTAAATCTGGAAGTGGTGAATATGGAGGAAATCCAGCCAAAAGTTTACATGAGCAATTTATAGAAGTAAAAGAAATGATGTCAAAGAAATGGAAAGATGCCAAATATATAGGATATTTTCAAGCTAATACAAATACATATGCACCGGTAAATATACTAAAAGAAAAATATGAAACAGTACTTAAAGAAGATAATGTAATTGGATTAAATATTGCAACTAGACCAGATGCAATTACAGATGAATGTCTAGACTACTTAGAAGAATTAAATAAAAAAACATATTTAACAATTGAACTAGGTCTTCAAACAACCAAAAAAGAAACATCTATACTAATTAATAGATGTCATACTCTCAAATGTTTCGAAGATATGGTAAAAAAATTAAGAGATAGAAAAATTAATGTAGTAATACATATTATTAATGGACTACCATATGAAACAGAAGAAGATATGTTAAACACTGTCAAATATTTAAATAAACTAGATATTCAAGGAATAAAGATACATATGTTAAGTGTCACAAAAAACACAAAATTAGAAGATTTATATAATAAAGAACAATTTCATATCTTAACTGAAGAAGAATATATAGATATAGTTATTAAACAATTAGAATTATTAAGAGAAGAAATTGTAATACATAGAATTACAGGAGATCCTAAAAGAGAAGATTTAATCGAACCACAATGGCTAATAAAAAAATTTTGTGTTATGAATGATATAGATAAAGAAATGGTTAAAAGAGATACATATCAAGGATTAAAATGTCAAAAATAAATATATATTTTATAATAATAAACATAATTTCATTTTTATTTTTTATGATAGATAAAATTAAAGCAAAATATCATTTATGGAGAATACCAGAAAAAGTATTATTTATCTTATCATTTATAGGTGGAGGTATCGGATCATTAATAAGTATGAAAACTTTTCATCATAAAACAAAAAAAATGGAATTTCAAATACTAATACCATTTTTTCTAATATTAAATATAATAACTTATATTGTCATAAAAAAAATTAGTTGAAAGCTAATTTTTATTTTTTTAATGTTTCTTTAATGACAGTTCCAGCAGATACTAAATTTTGTAAATCACTTGGTACAATAATTGTATTAGATTGACCATTAGCAACATTAACTAATGCTTCATAACTCTTTAGTTTTAAAACATTATCATCAATCTTAGCATCTTTAATTAATTTAAGACCGGTAGCTTCTGCTTCCTTAATAGTGAGAAGTGCCTTAGCTTTACCTTCAGCTTCACGAATTTGTGCTTCTTTCTTAGCATCAGCTCTTAAAATAGTACTTTCTTTTTCACCTTCTGCTAATAAAATTGCAGCTTTCTTTTCACCTTCAGCACGTAAGATAGATTCACGTCTTTCACGTTCAGCACGCATTTGCTTTTCCATAGCTTCTTGAATATCTTTAGGTGGAATAATATTTTTAACCTCCACACGGTTGACTTTAATACCCCAAGGATCAGTTGCCTCATCTAATATAGATCTCATTTTAGAATTAATAATATCTCTGGAAGTTAAAGTTTCATCAAGTTCAAGTTCACCAATAATATTTCTTAAAGTAGTTGCTGTTAAGTTTTCAATAGCATTAATTGGATTTTCAACACCATAAGTATATAATTTAGGATCAGTAATTTGATAATAAACAACTGTGTCAATTTGCATAGTAACATTATCCTTTGTAATAACAGGAGATGGAGCAAAATCTTTAACAATCTCCTTTAAACTTACGGTATTAGCAACTCTTTCAATAATAGGTATTTTATAATTAAGCCCCATTTTCATAGTTCTATCATAAGCACCAAGTTTTTCAATAACTACAGCTTTAGATTGAGGAACAATCTTTACACCAGCTGCTACAATTAATAAAATAATAATTATAATAAATAAAAACATATTTAATCCTCCTTACACTCTTCAACTAGTATTTTAACACCATCAATTTTAATAATTTTGACAGTCGAGCCTGCTAAAATTTTACTTTTACTGATAGCAGACCATTTTTTACCATCAACCTTAACCTCCCCTATACTGTTAGGAATAATGTCTAAAGTAACAATACCAACTTTACCAATAATCCTATCGAGATTAGTAGCAATATGTTCTTTATTTTTAATTTTTTTCATAAGAGGTTTAGTAATAATTAAACTAATCATACTAACAATAGTAAAAATTAAAAATTGAATGTAAACATTATCTGTAAAAAGAGAAACTATACAACTAGAAAGTGCACCAATTGCAAACCAAATTGACACTAAATTAATTGTAACAATTTCAACAATAATTAGAGTAATAAATAATAACAACCAAAACATAAACATAACTATCAATCTCCTTATAAAAATTATACGTTAATTAACACAAATTATCAACAAACTTCTACATTTTTCTTGTTAATAATAAAAAAATATAATATAATTACCTTAAAGGTAGGAATGTAAAATGATTAGAAAACAAAAAATTCTAACTATTTCACTTGCATCTTGGGGAATAATGCTAATTGGAAGTGGATCAATAATGCAAACAATGGTAAAACCTATTGTTAAAAATAAACCACAGACAATAGATGTAAAATTAAGAAAAATAGAAAATGAAAAAAGTAATGAAATAAAACTTAAAGATATAGAAATAGAAATAAATCATCCACTAAGTTTAAATATTAAAGATTATTTACAAAGCCCAAGTGAAATAGAAAATAAAGTACTAAGTAAATTAAAACTAGACACATCATCTGTAAATATTAATCAAGCAGGTACATATAAATATGTAATTACATATAAACAAAAAAAATATAATGGACAAATAGTAATTAAAGAAAAGCAAACGCCAATAATGGAAGCATTAACTTTAAAAAATCCAAGCATTGAAACAAATTCAGTACTATCTACAAACGTACAAGATTACGTAAATGAAACAATTCCTGCAGAATTAATTAACAGTATTAAACTTGATTTAACTAATGTAAACGCAGTAAAAGCAGGATCATATCAATATACAATAACTTATAATGGAAAAATGTATACTGGAACAATTACAGTGTATGAACCACAAAAAACAGAAACAGTAATTGGTACAGCAAAAATTGTAGACAACAAAAAAGAAGAAAAAGCAAACACACAACAACAGCCACAATCACCAAAAACAGAAACAACAACACCTACACAACCTACAACTACAACAGAAACACCATAAAAAAAACTAGATGATCTAGTTTTTTTATTTTATTCCAACAATATAATAATTTTTATCAAATTTAATTTCTTCATAATTTGGTTTTTTTGGTAAACCAGGCATTCTAATAATAGATCCCATTAAGAAAACAATAAATCCTGCACCATTATAAATCTCAACATCTGATACAAAAATATCATAATTAAAAGGAAAGCCTATTTTTTTAGCATCATCAGATATAGAATATTGTGTTTTAGATACACAAATTGGCAGTTTAGAAAGATTACTAGATTTTATATCTAAAATTTTCTTTTTAGCTTTTTCAGAAAAAATTATATTAGAAGCATGATAAACATTTTTACAAATAATATTTAGTTTATCTAAAAAATCATCATCTAATTTATATAATGGTTTAAAATTATTTTGATCATCACAAAGTGAAATAACTTTATTTGCTAAATCAATACATCCATCACTACCAAGTTTATATGACTCACATACTGAAAATTTAACATTATTATCTTTACAATAATCTTTAATTACATTTATTTCGTCATCATAATCAGTATCAAATTTATTTAAACATACAGCAAAATTAACACCAAATGATTTCAAATTAGAAATATGAGCTTTTAAATTATCAAGGCCTCTTTTGACAGCATCAACATCTAAATTATTAATATTTTCATTTTTGATACCAGCATTATACTTTAAAGCCCTTACAGTAGCAGTTAAAACAACGCATGAGGGCTTTAAATTACCTACTTGACATTTAATATCAAAAAACTTTTCTGCCCCTAAATCAGAGCCAAAACCAGCTTCAGTAATGACATAATCAGAAAGAGATAAGCCAAGTTTAGTAGCAACTAAACTATTACAACCATGTGCAATATTAGCAAAAGGTCCTCCATGAACAATAACAGGATTATTTTCAAGCGATTGAACAAGATTAGGTAAAAATGCATCCTTTAATAAGATAACTAGAGAATCAACAATATTTAAATCTCTTGCATATACTTCTATACCTAAGCTATTATATCCAATAATAATATTACCTAATCTGTTTCTTAAATCTTCAAGTGAAGAAGCTAAACAAAAAATAGCCATAATTTCTGATGCAGCAGTAATATTAAATTTGTCATCTCTTCCAGAAATAATTACATTTCTTAAAGCTCTATCATTAACATCTAAACATCTATTAAAAGTTACCTTCTTAATGTCAAGACTATTACCAAAATAAATATGATTATCTATAGCAGCACAAAGTAAATTATTCGCAGAAGTAATAGCGTGAAAATCACCAGTAAAATGAAGATTAATATCTTCCATAGGAACTATCTGACTATAACCTCCACCAGTTGCTCCACCCTTTAAACCAAAAACAGGTCCCATAGAAGGTTGTCTTAAAACAGCAACAGATTTTTTATTTATCTTATTAATCGCATCATTTAAACCAATACTAACTGTAGTCTTACCCTCACCATAAGGTGTTGGATTAATAGCAGTAACTAAAACTAATTTACCATTTAAATCACCATGTTTTTTTAATATCTTAGCTTTATAATTACCATATAAATATAAATCATCTTTTTTTAAATTTAATTTTTCAGCAACCTCAGTAATATTATTCATTTTACAGCTTCTAGTAATATCTATATCATTCATTTAATCAACCTCCGTTTTAAAAATTATACAACAAAACTAAAAATTATTCCACCTATATAAAAATTACAATTTAAACTTATAAAAATTAATAAAAAAGTAAATTAACTAGGAAAAAAATAAAAATTCATACAATTTAGAAAATTATTAATAAGATTCTTCACTTTGAAATAAAAAAATAAATGTGTTAGTCTCAAAACCATTAAGAAAAAAAGGAGGAATTTTATGAATAAGAAAATAATTTTCTTAATAACAATAATTGGCATTTTATTAAGTTTTAAAAACGTACAAGCAAACGCAAATAAATTTTATGAAGCTGAATATATTAAAGGTATATGGATGACTAAAGAAAAAAACAATATAAGATATTATCAAACTGCAAGATTTTTTAGAAGGACTGACAACAATGATTTTGTTTATTGTATTGAACCATTCGCAATGTTTAATGAAAATGGAACATACCAAGAAACTATAAATCCATCTAATCTATCACAAAGTCAAAAAGATAGAATAATTTTAATCGCACATTTTGGTTACAATTATAAAAATCATACAGAAATAAAATGGTATGCTATAACTCAAATGATGATTTGGCAAGAAGCAGATACATCAGGTAGATCATATTTCACAGACAAATTAGATGGTAAAGAAATAAATCCATTTCAAAATGAAATGAATGAAATAAATAATTTAATTAATGAATATAATACCATTCCCACTATAGCAAATCAAAAATATGAATTAGTAGAAGATAATAATTATATAATAAATGATCAAAATCAAATATTAAATAAATATACAGTAATTAATAATAATAAAGTAAAGATTGAAAACAATAATTTAATTATAAGTAATTTAGAAGAAAATAATTATGTAATTAAATTAAGTAGAAAAGATATAAATTATAATAAGCCAATAATATTTTATGAAGGTAATAATACTCAAAATATGATGGAAACAGGAGATATAGAAAAAAATATTAAACTAGAAATATTCTCAAGAAAAAACAATATCAATATAAAGAAAGTAGATCAAGATACAAAAGAAATAAAACCACAAGGTGAAGCATCATTTAAAGATACAACTTTTGCATTATTAGATGAAGAAAATAATTCATTAGGTCAATATAAAATAGATGAGAATAATGAAATAAATATTAAAAACTTAAAATATGGAAAATATTATCTAAAAGAAATAAAATCAGGAGAGGGATACAAATTAAACAGTAAATTATATGAAATTATACTAGATAAAGATAATAGAAATATTAATTTAGAAATAAGTAATGAAATAATAAAAAAAGAAATAAATATAATAAAATTCTTTGGAGACAAAAATAATTATCATAAAGAAAAAGATATAGAATTTGAAATATTAAATAATAATAATGAGATCAAAAACAAAATAAAAACAAATGATGAAGGAGTTGCATCTATTATACTACCATATGGAAAATATAAAATTAGACAATTAAACACAACAGAAGGATATCAAAAAATAGATGACATAATAATAGATATAAAAGATGAAGAAAAGAAAACAATAAACTTATACGATAATAAGATAAAAGTTCCAAATACTAGTCATATAATAAATAACAATAAAGATTTTATTATTATTTTAATTACATTATTATTAATAGGTACAAATGCATTTATTAAAATTAAAGAGCACCAATAAGTTCATAATAATAATAACGCTGTATTTAACAATTTGTCATTTAATGTATAATAATATTAACTATGAAGAAAATGTAATAAATATATCTAGGAAAAGTTATAATCCAAAAATAACATTTAAAAATATAAATAGGAATGAATCTAATATTAAAAAAAATCAAAATAATATAATTGGTAATATAAAAATTAAAAAACTAAATATTAATAGAAATATATATAAAATGGAAAGTGAAAATAATAATGTTGAAAAAAATATTACAATGTTAAAAGAATCAAATATTGATGATAATGAAAATGGAATAATTTATTTAGCTGCCCACTCAGGAAATGCAAATAATTCATATTTTAAAAATTTAGATAAATTAGGAATTAATGATATAGTTGAATTAACAATTAATAATAAATTAAATTATTATGAAATAACAAATAAATGGGAACAAGAAAAAAATGGATATATAAATATAACAAAAAACAATTATAAACAATTAATATTAACAACATGTAGTCCAGAACATAAAGATAAACAATTAATAATTAATGCCAAAATAAAAAAGTCATAAGACTTTTTTTATTTTGATAAAACCTCAAGAGCTTTTTGTAATTGATTATCATTTTCATAAGATGGATTATTCTTATAATTATCATCTAAAGAAACTTCATAATCTGGCATAATACCTTTCTTATTTATCCAATTACCTTTAGGTGTTAACCATTTCTGAGTAGTAAACTTATAACATGAACCATCTGGTAAAGTAAATGCATTTTGAACTGTACCTTTACCAAAAGACTTTTCACCAACAATAACAGCATTATCATATGATTCTTTAAAACAAGCTGTCATTACTTCAGAAGCAGATGCACTCTCACCATTTATAAGAACAGCAACTTTATAATCCCTTTTTTCTTTTGTATAAGAATAAGTTGGAGTTTTAACCCCTTTAGATTCTAATTGATAAAGTATTTTAGTTTTTGGTAAAAATAATGATAACATCTTAGATACTTCTGATAAGTGCCCACCTGGATTACTTCTTAAATCAATAACCAAACTATCAATTTTCTTTTTTTCTATTTTGTTTAAATTATTTTTAAATTGATCGTATGAATTAGCAGTAAAAACAGAAAGAGACAAATAACCTATTTTTTTATTATTTACTTCAAAAACCTTACTATAAACGGTAGGTATATCAACATTCCCTCTAACAACATTAAAAGTCTTTTCTTTATCATTTCTAATGATGGTAATTTTAACACTAGTATTTTCTTTACCTTTAATTAAATTTGTTAAAGATTCTAAATCAAGCGAAGAAACATCTTTACCATTAATTTTAGAAAAAATATCACCAGCTTTTAATCCACTGCTTTTCGCAGGAGTGTTATCAAAAACCTCAGTAATAACATTCTTACCATCTACGTTTGAAACAACTGCACCAATACCTTTATAAGAGCCATCAACACTAGTATTGAAAGCATCTGTTTCATCATTATCCATGTAAACTGAATAATCATCACCAAGAGATGAAACCATTCCTTTAATTGCTTCATTTATTAATTTTTGCTTATCAATTTTTCCATAATAATTATTTGTTATACTATTATAAGTTGAAATAAATTCATTAAGTTCTTTTGAATTAGAATCAGTAACTTTCTTTTGATTAGTAGAAATTAAAAAAGTACCAATAAAGAATCCAAATACTAAAGTAATAAAAACAATAGCTACCACTTCAGGAATATTAAAATAATACTTATTATTATCTTTATCTTTAATATCATTTAAATTCATTTTCTTCATATTTACCACTCCATATCCTAAATAATATAATACCACATATTACAAAAAAATAAAAAAGAAAGATATCTTTTTTATTTCATAGTTGGTAAAATGTTAATACTCTCAGCAATATTAACCAATTCATTAGTATTTAAAACATCACTAACTAAATAATAATCAATTCCACCACTAGACCACGATAAAGAATTATCAGTCATTACTCCAATTGTATCCATTAAGCGATAAGGCTCTCCATATGTAGGAATTATCATAAGATTATCAGAAGTATCAGAAGTCTCCTCTACTAATAAAAAGGATTTTTCCCCATCAAAAGTCATTATAATTCTATTTCCATTATCTTTTTTTACTTTTTCCTCATCTATTAACTTAGTACCAGAAGGAAGTGAAAGTGGATATATAGAATCCAGTTCAGAAGATATTTTTTTCTCATTAATAGTACTTGAAGTAGAATTCTTCACAATATATTTTAAATCAAAATAATTATCTTTAAAAATAGGCGAATAATCTATGTTCTTAAATTTCATATTCATTCTAACAATTCCATCTTTATCATAAATTTTAATATTTTGAATATTTAGTCTTTTGTCAAAAACAATTTTTTCATATGATAATTTTTTATTATTATTATAATTTACTTTACAAGTAACAATATATTTACTATTTTTAATTTTAAATTTTAGTTTATCATCATTTTTAATATCATTTAAAATTGAATTCAAAAGATAAATTTGAGAATTATTATATGGCCAATCACTTTGAAATTTAAAACTTTTATTAAGAGAAGGAGTAAGTAAATAAACTCCATCATTATTTCTTAATATGTATTGTTCATGTTCATTTGAATCATTTTTTATATAAACTTTATATTTATTATTCTTTTTATAAGAAACAACAATATCATAATCATATACATCATTATTATTAACAATTTCAAGTTTACCTGATAATTTATATGATTTTAATTTTTGTATTTTTTTTTGATAATCTCTAATAAAAGAATTTTCATTATATTTTCCACATCCACAAAGTAATAATATTAAACAAAAAATTAGTAAAAATATTTTTTTCAAAAATAATCACCTAATAAAAAATATGAAAAATAATTTATTTTATTACAAAAAAAAGAAATAGATTTCTCTATTTCTCTAAAATCTTAACTTTAACTGTCTTAGTTTTAGATTTGTAAATTAATTTATTATCAGATCCAGTAACTTGAACTTTTACCTCGTGTTCTCCTACACCTAAATCTTTTAAGTCAATATATGCTTTAATAGATGTATTTTCAATCTTATTAATGGCATCCTCACTACCTTCAACAACAATATTAACTTTACTATCTTTTTCTGATAAAGCTTGAACTTTATATTTTGAATCAAGATTTTCAGTTGAAATCTGAATATTATCAAACTCTTTAGTTGTAGAATTATCGATTATAACTTTTACTGATAAGGAATCATTACTTATTTCATTAACACCAGTAGGTTTTGTTAAAGTTATATTATAATCCTTATTCTTCTCAAGTCCAGAGACATCAATTTCAGCATCAATAGAATTAATTTTACTTAATACTGAACTTTCACCATAAATAGTAACCTTAGAAATGTTTGAAGTAATAGATTTAATTGATTTACCAAATGCTAAATCACCTTTTGGAATTACATTTACAGGAACTTCTTTACTTGGTGAAGAAATCTTAATCTTAGCATTAACAGTTTTAGGAACAATTTCTACGTCTACAACTTTACCATCAGTATCATATGCAACTAAAGGGACCTTTTTTAGATTAATAACTCCTGCTTTAGGGTTATTTAAATATTTAACATCAACTAAAGCTTTAACTGAAGCAACTTTATTTAATTTGTATTCAGCGCCCTTAACAATAACCTCATTACGATCTAAATTAATACTATCAATAGATAACTTACTATCTAAATCATCTTGATGTAATACATCGTAAGTAATACTCTTTGTTTGGCTAACTTTTTCATAAATTGTAACCATTACTTGAGAAGGATCCAATTTATAATCTAAAGATTTAAGTCTTTGAGAATATTTTAAAGTAACTTTATGAGTACCTGGTTTTAAGCCAGTTAAATCAACAGTTGCACCGTTTGAAGGAGACTGTTTAGCCAAGAAAATGTGTCTTTTTTGACCAATCAAAGTAATATCAACAGTTTTAGGTAAACCTTCAACAACATATAATTCATCATTATATACAGCATTAACCTTTTGATTATATAAAATTTCAGCATATTGATCAGTCATCACAGTAGATTCATTATCGATAAACATAAAAACTACAAATGCTAAAATCAAACTAATAATAATTAATGTTGATTTTTTACTTAAATACTTATCAAATAATTTATTATTATCTTTAAATAAAGAACTAATAATTAAAAACAATTTAGTAATAGGAGTAATTAACCATTTATCGAAAAATAAACCAATATGATGAAAGAATTTTCCAATTAATTTAAACATTTTCTTCATATATCTCTTCCTCATCTATTTCATCTTCATCTATTTCAATATCTTGTTTAGGTCTTAATTCATCAATGAGCATCATTCTAACATCATCTAAAGATAAGTTATAGAACATTTCACCTTTAACAGCAATTGAAACTCTACCTGTTTCTTCAGAAACAACTAAACAAATTGCATCTGTCTCTTCAGCAAGTCCTAAAGCAGCTCTATGTCTCGTACCTAATCTTCTATTTAATTTTGGACTACTACTAGTTGGGAAAACAGCGCCTGCACAAGTAACTCTATCTCCTTGAAGAATAACTCCACCATCATGTAAAGGGTTACCTTCATAGAAAATAGCAATTAATAAATCACTAGACAAATCAGCATATAATTTTTTTGCTTTATCAATATAATTTCCTAAACTAATATCACGTTCAAAAACAATTAATGCACCAATACGTTCTTTTTTTAAATATTCAACAGCATTCATAATTTCATAAACAACATGCTCACGTTCATCAACAGTAAGAACTTTATGTCTACCAAGTAATTGACTACGACCAAGTTGTTCTAAAATAGTTCTAATTTCAGGTTGAAAAATAACAATTAATGCAATTGGTCCCCATTGAATAATATATTCAAGTAAAGCATTAATTGTAGTAAACCCAAAAATATAAGCACAAACTTTAAGTAAAACAACAATAAATACTCCTTTAAAAATTAAAGAAAGCTTAACATTGTTTTTAATATTTTTTAAAATAAAATAGAATATCATCCAAACCAAAGAAATATCAACTAATTTTCTAACGATTGAAAGGATATTCGTTAAAGTAATTATCATTACATCCACTCCTTATAAAATTAATTAGTAAACAAAAACAGAATTATATAATTCTTATATTTATCGAAAATATTATTTAGAATTTTTATTATTAAGATATCTTTCACCTAAACATCCGATACAAGAGCAAATCAAAATAATATTAATAATAACAATTATAAAATACAAGGGACCATTTAAAAAATCTCTAAAAAAAGAAATAAATAACTCCATTTAGTCACCCCTACCTTTACATTATATATCATATCATTTTAAGGTAAATTTATCAATTATAAATATAATTTTTTTCACAAAAAAAATGGTGCCGATTAAAGGATTTGAACCTTCGACCTTTGCATTACGAATGCACTGCTCTACCATCTAAGCTAAATCGGCATAAATTGATATTACACCTAAAATAAAAAAAAGTCTATATTAGACTCTTTATTAATGAGATTCAATATGATTGAAAAGCAACCCAATATTTATTAATCCAGCAATTCCAACAAGTGCATAAACAATTGAAGTAAGTGCTGATTCTGTTCCAAATAAAGAAGTAACTAAATTGAAATCAAAAAAACCTATTAAACCCCAGTTAATTGCACCAATAATAGTAAAGACTAATGCAATTTTTTGAACTGTTTCCATTTTTATTCCTCCCATTTTTATTATTGAATAAAATAAAAAATTTATACATAAAAAAAGAAAAAACTAAAGTTTTTTAAATAGAAAAGCTATTAGTATTTTTCATTTCTGTTTCTTGAGTGTTATTTTGAACAAACATTTGATCTAATTGATTCATATAACTAGAAATATTATGAATACCTTTTCTAAATAAATCTGCAGATTTCTTTTTAATAATCATAAAGTTAGCTCCTGCAAATCCTACGTTTCTAGATTTCATATTATTTAGAATATTTTTTTGATATTCATAATCAACTTTATAAATTTTTCCTTCTATTTTATTACGAATTTTATCAATAGCATTACCTCTTCCAGCCATTAATTCATTATCGTTAACTTTACTTTCCAAATTATCAACTTTTGCTTTTTGATCAGAAACTAACTTATTTCTTAAATCAAAAACCTTTTGTTTAGAAATAACCATAGATCTTTGACGACTATCAAAACTAACTTGTTTAGCTTTTAAAGCATCCAATTTTTCTCTTTTTTTATTAATATCTTTTTCTAGTATATTTTTATATTTATCAGATAATAATGAGTCTTTAAATTTCATATCAGCTTTTATCTCTTCGTTTAATTTATCTTGCTTAGAAATATTATCTTTATACGCTGTTTCAATATTTTTAGCTTCTTCAGTTTTAGTTTCCGTCAATTTTTTTTCAAATAAATCAATTAATTTAGCCAAATTATTTCTTTGCTCATTTAAAGAATTGAATTGAACTTTTGCATCTTCCAAATTATTTTCAGATTTAGAAATAAAATCGCCTAAAAATTCGATAGATTCATCTAATTTATTTAAACTATTTTTTGCTTCTTCAAGTTGCGCTTCGTTAAATGTTTTCATTAAATATCACCACCAGTTAAAGTAGATCCCTCACTTACAGCTTCTTGAACAGTATTCCATTCATTTGGATCACTAATTTCTTTTAAATTATAATTATCACCAACGGATTCAAGAATAGAAACATATACCTTTTCATTATCATTATCAACAGTCTCACCAAAAGAATAAAGAACGTAATCTTTGTCCTCATAACCTTTTACTTTAAAAATATCAATAACCTCTGCTTGAAATTGTTGACCATTAGCTGCAGTAACAGTAATGTAAGCTTTTTTATTATCATTATTATTCATAATATCACTCTCCAAACTACTCTATTCTAAATATAATTATACAATTAAAAATTTAAATAGTCAATTATAGAAATCATAAA
This sequence comes from uncultured Erysipelotrichaceae bacterium, assembly GCA_902801525.1. GTDB lineage: Bacteria > Bacillota_I > Bacilli_A > RF39 > UBA660 > RUG14670. The sequence continues at coordinate 23,626 of CADCIN010000009.1, forward strand.
TATTTTTCTAATTCATTAATAGTGTTATTTTGAAAATTTTGAAATGAAATAACTAATTTTTTATACTCATTATAATCATCAATATCTAATGCTTTTTCAATATCGTTAACACCAATAAGTATTCCATCAATCATAATTTTAGCAATTTTTGAATCATCAAAATCAAATAATGACTTCTTATAAACAGCAAAAGATGACATTAATTTAACAAAAATATTACTATTAGAAATCTCCAAATTGTTTTTATTTAAAATATCTTTTGAAATCTCATAGTATTTAAAATATTCTTTATTAATATCTAATATTAATGGCTTAATTTTAAAATTTTTTTCATTCATTTTATCAAGTAAATCGCCAGTTGAAAAAAAAGCCATATCACTACACTTACAAATAGTTTTTATAATATTTTTATTCATTTAAATTTCCTCCAGTATTATTATGAAGAAAATAAAAAAAATTATTAATAATTAAATTAATAATTTTTTTTTAAAACTAATTCAGGACTCTTAATTATTTTATCTAAATCAAGACAAATATTATCTGAATATGATCTTTCTCTAAGCAAAACATCCAAATTATTTAATTTTATAGAATTAGCAATTTTTCTAAGATAATTATACATACATATTAATTCTTCTTTTGAAAGTCGTAAAAATTTACAATCATTATTTAAATATAAATTAATACACTTTAATATTCTAATATCAATATATCTAATTTTATCATTACCTATACTATGTTCTGCTATATATTCATTACCATAATGTAAAGAATTTCTTCCCGCTTTAATATTCTTAGATAAAAGAAAATCTACATGTTTAGGATTAGTGGGATCAAATACTGGCTCATCTTCATATAAATCAGTTAAACCAAGTAAACATAAAGAAATACCATCAACACCATTAATATGAGAATCTGTATCACTCATACTTTTTAGAAAATTTTCACTATAATTAACGATATTTCTATCATTTAATTCGTTTAAAGATAATAATCCATTATCACATATAGAAGAAGCAGCTTCATAACTACTTGAATGATGATAAAAATCTCTATTATCTATTGTTGATTTATTTGAAAAAGAACAAATATTATCAATTATATAATCACCAATTTCACTCTCTTCTATTACAATTTTATTCATAAAATCCCCCTCAATTATTAGCATATTATACCACAAAGAAGAAAAAAAAGCAAATATAGAGATATCTAAAAAAAACAATCATATCTGATTGTTTAAAATTCAAATTGGTGCGATAGCTAAGATAGTCCGAAACCATCACAACAAATAAATAAACAATTTAATTCTATAATCATTATAACATGACTGTTACTAATTTTGATAAATTATTTTTATAAAAATGAAAAAGACCTAAGACTTCTAAAGTTTCCTAGGCACTTTTCAATATTATTATATGCTATAAATCAATATTTATACAATATAATAGTCCTTATCAAATCCCATTACTTTTAATACTTCATCAATAGTAATTGAAGTTAAATTATCTTTTAATGTATCTAATTCTTTTGTAATTAAACTTTTCATTTCCATTGCTTGATTATTTTCTAATAATAACTTTAATGATTTAATTATTATATACATATTGGTATGTAATGCTTTATCTGGTGATTTTTTAGTTTTATCTAATCTAATATAAAAAGTACTTCTATAAGTATATAATCTATCATCATGAGCTGCTATATTACGAACTGATGTTAAATTACCAAGAATATTTTTTAATATTCTATCATTTATATGAAATTGTTTACTTATCTCTTGTCTATCTTGTTGTTTCATTAAGCCATAAAACTTACTAATAGTTCCTAGTGATAATATTTTAGTAACAACCCAAGGTGGAACAAATCCATATTTACTCATATAATGAGTTATTGCATCATGTTTGCCATTTCCTTTATCAATCTCATTTCTAATTTCTTCAATTAATCTTTCTATATGTTCTAAGTTGGAATTATCATCTTTTAAATCAAAACTATTAATATTTAAATAATCTTCTAATCCATACTTTTCAGCAAATAAATTAGCAATTTTAGTTTTTATTACTGCCTCTATTTCAAGAATGTATTTAAGCATTATTATCTTTAAATTCTTATCAAATTTATACATTGCAAATATTTCTTCAAATGAAGCATTATCTTTATAGTTTTCTCCAACTTTAAATATCCATTTATAGGAGTTTACTATTGAATAATAAGAATACTTTTCAATTAAAGATCTAACATTATTTTCATCTTTTATTAGTACACCTTTTGAATTTAATATTTCTATTAATTCATTTGTTGATTTAAATTCTTTAGCCATTTTTACCTCCTTATAAATGAAAAAGACCTAGGGCTTCAAAAGTTTCCTAGGCACATCTCGACAAATAATATACACTATTTAATGATAAAATGCAATACTTTTTGAATATAATATTTACGAAATATTTTACATATGTCTACCAGATGATATTTCATTATTTTTACCATAATAATTTTCTATATCATTTTTTAATTGAGATGCTTCAGCTAAAGAGACTTCTTTTTTTACAACTTTTTCTCTCAATGTAGTTAATGCAATTTGTCTATCTATTTCTAATTCTTCTGGTGTTTTATCCCTACCTGTTAAATGTGATTCATTAGCATTAGAAGATAAAATTCCTCCAGTAATAACCATTTTACTAGTATCAACACCTAATTGAAATTTTAATCTTCTTTCAGCAGATTTTGAAGATTCTAGTTGTTCTTGTTGTAATTGTTCTTCTTTAGAAATTCTATCAAATTCTGATTTATATTTTTCTGCCTCAGTTCTAATTTTAGATACTTGATCATTTACTGTTACTATAGTTTGTTCCATTGTATCAGAAGATAATACACTTTCTCCAGATAACCATTTTTGTACATAAGATTCTAATTTAGCTTCTTTTTCATTAGCTTGTTGTGTAAGTTCACAATATTTATTTATATATTCAAATTTATCCATAAGTCTAATTCCTTCCTATAATTCAATTATATCATATTTTTTATAAAATAAATAACTTTATACATTGGATTTACATTTTACAATTCAAAATCATCATCTTTTTTCTTTTGTTCTTTATCAATGCTAACTTCTTTTATAATATTTTTCATATATATCTTATTATAATCATCATTAGTTAAAAAATCATTATTATGCAAATCTTCAACTATTTCTTTATATATATCTTTATTTTTATTACCAAATAATCCACATACTTTATTTCTTAAATAATCAACTAACTTTTTAAATCTTAATCTCCATTGTCTTAATTTGTCTTCTAAAGAAAATATATCTAGTTCTAATTTGTTTATCTTTTTTTCTGCTACATCTAATAGTTCATCTTTATTATTTAACTCTTCTTTAATGTCTTTATTTTCATTGCTTAACTTATATATTTTATTTAAATTATCATTTAAATCATTTTTAATATCAATTAGCGATACAGAATAATTAGTTAATGATTTTATAGTTTTATTATTAGATTCTATATCTTCAATATACTTAATTATTTTATTTTTATTTTCATTTGATAAAAGTAGATTATTTTTATTTAATGGTTGTTGTTTAAGATTATTTATAATTTCTTTAATGTCTTTAGATTCTTCATTTATAGCATCAGTTTTACTATTTACTTTTTGAATTTTCTTTTGTTGTTTATTATAATTTCTTTGAAAAATATCATAATCTTTCATTTGATTAACTCTATAATCTTGATTTCTACCTTGTTCCTTTTCTTTCAACTCCATATCAAGATTATAAACTTTATTAAATTCTTTAATACAACTTTCTCTTAATTCTTTTTGAATATTTTTTAATGATTCCACATTAAATACCTCAGACTTTCCAACTTGTCTATTCATACCAGTTTTACAATTTTCTTTAAATGGTACACCTACAATATGTAAATGTGGAGAAGATTCATCAAAATGAATGGTTGCATTTGCTACCTTAAATGATGGGATAAGTTTTTCTAAATCAATCACTTGTTTTTCAAACACGCTTACCATTTTATATTTTTCTTCTATTGTTTTATCAGACCAATAATACATATCACCAAGTTCAATAATAATCTCAACTGCTAAATCATGTTTATTATCATTTGCTATTTTAGAAAAGTAATCATTTATTTTTCTATCATCTCTTGTTTGTTTATTATTATAATTAATTCTAGATTCTTCAAATAACTCTAAATATAATTTCTTCGTATCATTAACAAGATTATTACTTCCTTTGATTGTATAAATAAGTTCAGGATTATTTTCATATATTCTCAAATTATGATGATTTACTTTTGATAACTGAATACCATTTTGAATAGCATTATTATTAAAGTTAGTAGGTCTTTCTTTTGCTATTTGTTTGGCTTTACTTGTTTTATTTTTATCATTTCCAATATGGAATGAATAAGATAGTTCTTCGATCATATATTTCTCCCTAAAATAGCATCTTGGATAGTTAAGACAAGATGTATAACTCCCTAGATATCTTGACATTCTATCAAGATATGGGAGCTAAGGACACCTTAGAATCCGTTTTATCTTACTTCAGTAATAACTAAAACTTCGTAATAGTTAAAACTTTCGTAAGATATTGATACAATAACAAATACTATTTATTATCGTATCTATTAAACAAACTTTTCCCACTTTCATGAGTAAACTCACAAAACGTGTACGTTTGTTATTAAGCAAATGTTTCTTTGAACATTTGCTTTATTTCTTTCTTATAATCGATTGCTAGTCCTATAATAAATTTCGCATATTCTTCAGTATAGTATTCTTTTACTTTATCTAGATTAATTGTTATGACACCAAGTTTTAATTTATTTTGTTTTAATGCTTTCGTATCTTTAAGTAGAATTAGTCTTATTATTTCTTCAGTTTCTTCTGCATTAAAACTAGCATCATTTTTTTCACCATCATAATATGTTTCATAATAATTTAATTCACAATCAGTATAATCACTCATATAATTTTTTAACTTTTCAGAATATTTTTTTGCTTTATCTGATGTTCTTTCTTCACTATTCATAACTATTTTATTTCCTTTATCATCTGTAAATAAAGCAAGTGATAATGGTGTTTTACATTCTTTATGATATTTAACTTCATCACTTAAATATGAATTTAATATATCAATATTTTTAAATATATAATTATCTCCATTTCTTTCTAATTCTATATTATCTATATAACGAGATATTATCTTTTGTTTTTCTTTTCTTGATAACATAAACCAGTTAGACATTAAGTTTAAATAATTACTAGGATTATTCATTAAATCTATTTTTTGTTTATCTTCAAATATTATTAAGTCATCTACTGTGAATGATAAACTTTCATATTGTTTTTGTTCTTTAATCATTTTTTCTAATTCTAGTTTTCTATAATCAATATGCTTTATCTCTTTATCAAAATCTTCTAATTTCATTACACCTTTTATATAAGCAGTTTTTATTCTATCCATTTGTTTATCTAACTCTTTTAATTCATTCGTATAATCCTTTGTATGATTTTCTAATTTAGATTTAATAAATGGTGTATAGTAATCATTTAAAAGTTCTTCTTGTCTTTGTAATAATATCCAAGCATCTAATAATAAATCTTCTATTTTTTCTTCACTATAATATGTTTTACAATGTTCACATTTATAGTAATAATATTTTTTACCACTTTTCTTTTTACTAGCAGCACCACCTAGAAAACTACCACATTTTGAACATTTTAATTTATTAGTAAATAGATAAGTTGCTGTTCTTTCATAATGTCTAGCATTCCTCTTTTTTTGATACTGACAATTTTCCCATGTTTCTTTTGATACGATAGATTCAACTACATTTTCATAATATTTAGGATTTTTAGTTCTCTTACCATGAACAAAATCTCCTTTATAAAGTTCATTTGATAATATCTTTTGAATAGTTGAATCTAACCAATTAGTTCTTCCAAGCGCTTTTTCTTCATTTAAAATGTTTGCGATTTTTTGATGTGAATTACCCTCTAAATATAAATTAAATATTTTTACTATTACATCTTTAGTAAGTGGATCTGGTACTAACTTTTTATTATCTCTTTTAAAACCTAAACATTTACCAATTGGAATATGTCCTGCTTCTATTGCTCCAACCATTCCAAACTTTGTTCTTTCTGAACATTTTTCTATTTCATTTTGAGATACACTAGTTATTATTCTCATTACCATTCTTCCGTTAGATGTAACTGTATTTGATTCATCTGCCATACAATCTATTTCACATTTACAATCATTTACTTGTTTCATTAGTTTTTCTACATCATAAACACTTCTAGTTAATCTATCTAATTTAAAAGCAACAATTACATTTATTTTGCCATCTCTCATATCTTGCATCATTTGTTGATATGCAGGTCTTTTATCATTCTTCGCACTTATTCCTGGGTCTTTATATACTTTATAAACTTCATATCTTTTAAACTTACAATATTCAATTAATCTTTCTTCTTGTTCTCTCATAGAAAATCCTTCTCGTACTTGGTCCTCAGTAGAAACACGAGCATATATACCTGCAACTCTTACTTTTTCATCCATTTATTTTCCTCTCTTTCTATCAAAAAAGAGGAGACAAAAGCACTAGTTTAAACTAATACCTTGACTCCTCTTTGGATACTTTATTAAATTGTTTTATATGTAATATATATTTGGACATAGTATACCTCCTTTAATAAAAGACGGATACTGCTTGTCATTTATTGATTATTTATAATATCACAAATTATTTTAAAATCAATAGGTATTAGTTATTTTTTAGATAGTTTTCTAAATCTTTTAGTTTTATTTTCTTATTATAACCATTTATAAAGACTTCTTCACATTCTTCTAGTATTAAGTAATCATTTCCTTTAACTTTTAAAATATGAGGTTTTACATAGGCAATATTGGTGTTTTTAACACTCTTAATATTACCTGGTATAAATTCATACTTAACACAAGCAAACCGACATATCATATCTATCTTTCTATTAAGTTCTTCACTTATTTTCAAGTTTTTAGTTTCTATCTCAAACATAATTATCACTTATCCTTTCGTTTTAAGCAGAAAAAAACTAACATTTCTGTTAGTAATCTATTACTTAAACTCGAAAGTGTCCGAGTTTCCTATCAATCTGGTGGAGCTGAGGAGAATCGAACTCCTGTCCAAAAATCCCGGTATATAAACCTCTACAAGTTTAGTTAATTTATAAATTTCATTTATCAAAAAGCAAATTAACAAATCCTATTAATAAACTAGTCTTTAAAATTCATCTTAAGTTCAAGACACAAATAAGATATATCCCATTAAATAAAGCTCTAACTATTCTCATGGGAGAAGAATAGAAAGAACTGCATTACTTAATTTAAATTAAGCAAAGGCTAAAGTAGATTGTCCACCTACTAAGTTAGCTAATGCGTTTTTAATTTTGTTTCCAATTATTTTTGGATGCCTTAACGTATTGCGTACGACTTGCCATCTATATCCTAAAATCCCTGTCGAAACCAAAACAGCCCCGTAAAAGAATTATAACATAATTCTTAATTAATATCTACTTAGTGTTTTATTAATATCTCTTTTAATATCTTTTTCCTTTAAAGATTGTCTTTTATCATAATCTTTTTTACCACGACAAACACCAAGTTCAACCTTTAATAAATTGTTTTTAAAATAAAGTTTTAATGGAATTAAAGTTAATCCCTTAACTGTAATCATATCATTTAATTTCTTAATTTCTTTTTTATGAAGTAATAGTCTTCTTGTTCTTGTTTCATTATGATTAAAAATATTTCCTTCTTTATAATGATCAACATACATATTCAGAAGAAAAACTTCATTGTTTTTAATAATTCCATAACAATCCTTAATATTACAACTACCTTTACGAATAGATTTAATTTCAGTACCAGTTAATTCAATTCCTGCTTCATAAATCTCTTCAATAAAATAATCATGTCTAGCTTTTCTATTAACAATTTCCATTCAATCACTCCCCGTCAACACCCCAAACAAGTTCGGAATATCTTTTACTAACAACTTCTTTATATTCATTATAATAATTCATATAATTTGGCAATAAAGTATTATTTAATTTAGGATAAGGATAAACCTTAAAATTCTTTCCATTAGTAGACTTAGTATATATTAATTCAGCTTTAGGGTCAACAACACTAACTTTTGAATTACCATCTAAATCAGTAATTTTATTAATTGTAAGTTCCATCATCAAACCAGTAAGTTTTTCATTTCCAATTTGATCGGAAATATAATTACCTAAAGAATAAATAACAAATGTTTTTCCGTTATTGATATACTCAACCGGCTCGACAACATGAGGATGACTTCCAATAATAATATCCACACCTAAATTAGACAAATAATTAGCAATTTTTTCTTGATCATCTGAAACACTCATAGAATACTCTGTTCCCCAGTGCATAGCAACCATAATAACATCAACTTTACCTTTAACTTTTTCTATATCATCTTTTGCCTTTTCTTCTGAATAAACATTATTTAAGTATTCTTTACCTTTTGGAGTTTCTAATCCATTTGTCCACGTAGTATATGAAAAGAAAGCATATTTTATACCATTTTTTTCATAAATTCTAACTTTATTTCTATCTTCAAATGATGAGTATTGGCCAGCAAAAACCACGTTTTCCTTGGAATTCCAGTAATTAAGTGAATTTACAACACCTTGTTCACCTTTATCCATAGTATGATTAGTAGCAAGAGACACCAAATTAAAACCTGAATCAAGAAAAGCATCACCAACCTCTTGTGGCGAATTAAATCTGGGATAACTTGAATAACCAAGACTTTGACCACCTAAGATAGTTTCTTGATTATAATAAGCAATATCATATTTAGACGTAATAGGTTTAGTTAACTCAAGCATAGGCTTAAAATCATATACACTATTTTTCTTAGCATCTAAATAAACTCCACTATGAATTAAAGCATCGCCAACCATTATCATTTTAAAGGAATTAATACTAGGAGTTTTGCTAAAATTATTTAGGTCTTTAGTATAATTAGGTGTATTAGTAGAAAAATAAAATAATTGTAAAAATAATCCAAAGCATATTAATAAAATAGACAAAATCATTAAAATAATTGATATAATACCATTTTTCTTTATTTTTCTACCACTCATACTCTAATTAACCTTTCTAACAATTTCAAAATCTATAGTTTTATCTTCTTTAGAAGCTCTAATGACCTTTACTACAATTCTTTCACCAATAGTATACTTAATATGACTTCTTTCACCAGTTAAAGTCAAATTTTTATCATCATAGTGAAAGAAATCATTCATATCTTTAATAGGAACTAAACCTTCAATTAAATTATCTAGTTCAACAAACATACCAAAATTTGTAACAGAAGATATCATACCTTCAAATTCTTCACCAATATGTGATTCCATATATTCAGCCATTTTCATATCGTCGACTTCTCTTTCACAATCAACACTTGCACGTTCTCTAGCAGAAGCCAGATCAGCAATATAAACAAGTTTTTCTTCCCATTTTCTGACAGTACCTTGAGAAAAATTATGATCAAAAAGATAAGTTCTTAAGAGTCTATGAACAGTAGTATCAGGATAACGTCTAATTGGTGAAGTAAAATGTGTATAACATTTACTAGCAAGACCGTAATGTCCTAAATTTTCAGGTTTATAAACAGCTTTTTGCATACATCTTAAAAGTAATGTTGATAAAATAGGAAATTCTTTTTTATCTTCAAGAGATTTAATAATTTTTTGAACAGTTTTAGGTTTTAAATCTTTAATATCACCATTAATTTGATAACCTAAAGTTCCAACAAATCCAAGAAATGCTCTAATTTTTTCTTCTTGTGGAACTTCATGAACACGATAAATAAATGGTAAATTCATAAAATATATATGTGAAGCAACACATTCATTTGCAGCAATCATAAAATCTTCAATTAATTTTTCACCAGTTCCATGATCCCTTAAAACAACATCAGTAGGTTTACCTTTTTCATCTACAATAACTTTTGCTTCATCAACTTCAAAATCAATATAACCTCTAGTCTCTTTCATTTTACGAAGAATTTGAGCAAGTTCTTCCATTAAAGTTAAACTCTTAACATAAGGTTCATATCCTTCAGGAATAACTTTTTTTTCCAAAATACTATTTACTTTCTTATAAGTCATTTGAATTCTAGATTTTATTACACTTGGAAAAATTTCATAATTTATTTGTTTACCAAAGTTGTCAAATTCCATAACACAAGAAATAGCTAATCTATCAACATTTGGATTTAAAGAACAAATACCATTAGAAAGTTCATGAGGAAGCATTGGAATAACACGATCAACTAAATAAACACTAGTACCTCTTTCTAAAGCTTCATTATCAAGAGGACTTCCTTCAGTTACATAATAACTAACATCGGCAATATGTACACCAAGTTTATAATGACCATTTTTTAATTTTTCAATCGAAATAGCATCATCAATATCTTTAGTATCATCACCATCAATTGTAAATATCTCAACATCTCTTAAGTCACGTCGATTAACCATTTCTTCGAAACTAACTTCCATAGGCATATTTTTAACTTGTTCTTTTACATCATCTGGAAAAATAGTATTAATATTATACTTATAAACAATAGATAAAATATCTACACCAGGATCATTTTTATGACCAATAATATCAACAACTTTACCTTGATATTTTGTATTATTAATTCTTTTACCAAGTTCAACAACAACTTTATGACCATCAACAGCATTTAATGAATCTTCTTTATTTACAACAATGGAAATCTTAACTTTTTGATCATCTAAAGTAACATAGCCTTTATTTTTCTTAAAATTAATTTCACCAACATATCTATTAACACTTCTTTTTACAACCCTAAGTATTCTACCTTCAATTCTAGGTGAATTCATTTTACTTGTGATTTCAGTTAAAACAACATCATCATTAATAGCACCATTCATATTATCTTTACCGATATAAATATCATCTTTTAATCCTTCAACTTCTACAAATCCAAATCCCTTTTTATTAACATGAATAACGCCTTTTCTAAGATGACTATCTTCTAACATCATATATTTATCTTTATTTGAATGATAAACAATAAAATCATCTTCCAATTTTTTTAATTCCATATTAAGCATTTCTATTTCTTTAACATCTTTTAATCCTAAATCATCCTGAATTTCATAAATAGTCAATGCTTTACTACTAGCCTTCAATGCCGAAATAATATTATCCTTCATTTAACCACCTTCTATCATTATATATTATACTTTATTTTCTACATATTAACTAGTCTTTTTGCAAAAAAAAAGAACTAAGTTCTTATTCAACAAACATCGAAACAAAGCAAATTACAAAAAATAATAATCCTAAAACCATTGTTAAACGACTAACAAATAATTCAGAACCTCTTTCTTTTCTATTACTAAATAAATCAGAAGTACTTCCAGAAAAAATTTGAGCAGCACTTTCAGCTTTACCACTTTGTAATAATACGATTAAAATTAACATAATTGATATAATTAATAAAGCAGTTTCCATAAAACCCTCCTTTAAACTAAAAGTATTTTAACATATATAAATTAAAATTGCAATAAATAAGAAGAACTATTCTCCTAGTTCTTCTTCAATTCTCATTAATTGATTATATTTACAAATTCTATCAGTTCTTGACATAGAACCAGTTTTAATTTGACCTAAATCTAAACCAACTGCTAAATCAGCAATAGTAGTATCTTCAGTTTCACCACTTCTATGAGAAATAATAGTATTATAACCATGACTTCTTGCAAGTTCAATAGTTTCTAGAGTTTCAGTAATTGTACCAATTTGGTTAACTTTTAGAAGAATTGCATTTCCAGCTTTATGATCAATTCCCATTTGAAGACATTTTTTATTTGTAACAAATAAATCATCTCCAACTAATTGAACTCTATCACCTAATTTTTCAGTAATTTTATTGAATCCATCCCAGTCATTTTCATCTACAGGATCTTCAATAGAAATAATTGGATATTTAGAAACTAATTCTTCATAGAAATTAATTAATTCATCAGTAGTCATTTCCTTACCATCTACGTGATAAACACCATCACTATAGAATTCAGATGCAGCAACATCAATTGCAATTTTAACATCTTTACCAGCTTCATAACCAGCTTTTTCAATAGCTTCAATAATTAAATCAAAACCTTCTTTATTAGATCCTAGGTTAGGTGCAAATCCACCTTCATCACCTACACCAGTAAAGTATCCTTTATCATTTAAAACTTTCTTTAATGAATGGAATACTTCAGCTCCAACACGAACTCTTTCATGAATAGTATCACGTTGTGGAATAATCATAAATTCTTGAAAATCTAAATTATTATCAGCATGAGCACCACCATTAATAATATTCATCATTGGTTTTGGTAAAGTTTTACCATTTCCAACATATTCATATAATCTTTTACCAGCAGCTAGTGCACTAGCTTTTAAAGCAGCCATACTAACACCTAAAATAGCATTTGCTCCTAAGTTAGATTTAGTATCAGTACCATCTAATTCAATCATGGCATAATCAAGTGCTTTTTGATCAGTTGAATCCATACCGATAACTCTCTCTCTAATTACAGTGTTAACATTGTTAACAGCATTTAAAACACCTTTACCATTATATCTAGATCCACCATCTCTCATTTCTAAAGCTTCTCTTTCACCAGTAGATGCCCCACTTGGTACAGCAGCTCTTCCAACAATACCATTTTCTAAAGTAACATCAACTTCAACTGTTGGATTACCTCTAGAATCAAGAATTTCTCTTGCTTTTACATCAGTTATTTTCATAATTTCACTCCTTTATTTTTTTAATTCATTAACATATTTTTTAAACTCTGCCCCTCTAATTTCACATTCTTTGTATTGATCCCAAGATGCAGAAGCAGGACTTAATAAAACAACATCTCCAGATGATGTAACATCTTTGCATTTAATAAATCCATCTTTTAAATGTTCAAAAACATACGTAGGTATATTCAAACTTTGTCCAAATTCTAAAACTCTATCACGACATTGTCCAATACCAATAATTGTTTTAACATTTTTCATGAAGTCTGTCAACTCATAAAAATCTTGTCCTCTTTCAAGTCCACCTAAAAATATAATTATAGGTTTATTAAACGAAGATAAAGCAATTTGTGTACATTTTATATTAGTAGCTTCAGTATCATTATAATACTCGACTTCATCAATAGTATCAACATATTCAAGTCTGTGTTCAACACCTTTAAATTTTTGAATTACAGATTTAACAATCTCATTTGAAACACCATATTCTTTAACCGCCATAATCGCACACATACAATTTTCAACATTATGCATACCTTTTATTTTAATATCATCTATATTGATAATTTTCTGATCATAATAATAAATAAAATTATCTTTTAAATAACATCCATCAACATTATCTTTACTAGAAAAATATTTTCTTATTGATTTAATACCTTTCAAAGAATCTTGAACATCACTATTATCATAATTAATAATTGCTATATCATATTCAGATTGGTTATAAAACATATGCGATTTAGTTTCAATGTAATGTTCATAAGAATGCATAAAATCAACATGAGCTTCACTTAAATTAGTAATTACACCAACATGTGGATGAAAATCTATAAAATTTTCTCCCTGTTGACAACTAACTTCCATAACGATAATATCATCTTTTTTTAAATTATCTAAAATACTAGTTAATGGATAACCAATATTACCAGCCAAATGAACTCTTTCTCCAAAAGCTTTTCTCATAATTTCATAAGTTAAAGAAGTTGTAGTAGTTTTTCCATTAGTACCTGTGATTCCAATCATTGAAACATCTCTAGGTAACAACCTATAAGCCATTTCAACTTCATTAATAACCGGGATATTTAAAATTCTAGCTTTCAAAACATATTTATGATCAATAGGTACACCTGGATTCTTAATTAAATAATCAAAAGAAGAATCTAAAAGTTCATCAGGATGGGAGCCTAAAATAACATTAACTCCAAGTTCTTTAAGCTCTTTTAAATGATCTCGATCTACATTTTCTTCACTTTTAGCATCATTTAAATAAACAATATTTCCACGTTTAACCAAAAATTTTGCAGCTTGATAACCACTTCTGGCAAAACCCAAAATTAAAATTTTATTATTTTTAAACATATTATCACCAATAAATATTATACTATAAAAGTAAAAAATAAACCACAATTTAACATAATATTTATTGATAACTAAAAACAAGAATGTTATAATAAATAAAGATAGGAATGGGAATTATGAAGATAGTAACATTAACACCTCAACAATTTGATAATTATGCCAAAAATCATGTAAATCGTAATTACTTCCAAACAAGTAAATATGGAAATATTATGATAAAATTCGGATATAATGTTAATTACTTAGGTATAGTAAATGAAGCCAACAATATCATTGGTGCTACTTTAATATTATCAAAAATAGTATTTATGAAGAATAAAATAGCATACGCACCAAGAGGAATACTATTTGATTTTACAAATAAAGATGCAACTATACAATTAGTTAATGAATTGAATCAAGTACTAGGAAAAAATAATTTTATGTTACTAAAAATGGACCCTAACGATATACAAACAATACGTGATAAAAAAGGTAATATAATCAATTTAAATAATTCAATAAATCAAATACAAGCAAATCTAACAAGTATTGGTTTTAAATTTAATGGAAAAAATAAATACTTCGAAAGTGAAAAACCGCGTTGGGAATGTATTACATTATTAAATAAAGATGTAAAAACAATGCTAAATGAACTCCCAAAAAGAACAAGACATAAAATTAGAAAAGCTATAATTTCAGGTGTTGAAATATTAGAAGGAAAAGAATATTTAGATAAATTATATTTATTATTTAAAGAGAAAAATAAACTACCACTTACATATTACAAAGAATTATCAAAGGAATTTAACTCATCAGTATATATATCAAAATTAGATACAGAAAAATTTGTAATAAGTAGTAGAAAACTATATGAAAATGAAATGCATAGAAATGATAAATTATCTCAAAAGATTCAGAACATGCAATTAAAAGAAACAACAAGACAAAAAATATTAAATACAAAAATGGAATCAGATAAATTACTTGCAATATATAAAAAATACGTAGTATTCTCAACTCAATTATTAAAAAAACATCCATCAGGATTAATATTAGGTGGATCAATAACTATTGACTATGATAATGCAACATATATAATTGCAGAGGGACATGATAAAAATTATTCATTTATTAATGGAAATTATTTAATGAGATGGGAAATAATTAAAAAAGCCAAAAACAACAATTTTAAATATGTAAATATGGGAGCAATTGCAGGAGAATTTACAAATAAAAATCCATATAAAGGTTTAAATGAAATGAAGCTAGGTTACAATGGAAAAGCAATAGAATATATAGGAGAATATGAAATAATACTTAATAAAATTGCTTATATGTTATATCAAAAATTAAAGAAAAAATAAAATAAGGTATCTACCTTATTTTTTAAATATATATAATAAAAAAAAGAAAGATAAATTGAAGTTGTAATATAAAAGTGTACACGAAAAAAAAGTGTATGCTTTTATTTTTGTTATAATTTAATAAAGGAGATGAAAAAATGGCTACAAAAGGG
>CADCIN010000010.1 GCA_902801525.1 uncultured Erysipelotrichaceae bacterium
TTATTTTTTCTCATATATACATCTCCTTTATTAAATTTTAGCATAGAAAAAGTAGACTGTTTCTTTTTTTACATGTCTACTTTTATAATATCACTTTAAAATTCCAGTTTTTTTATGTTTTTATACTAATATATGATATATTTAATATAGATAATAGAGAGGTATATATGAAAAAAAGAGTAATAAAGATTATATTATTATTAATAATGATTATTTCATTAATAAATATATTTATATGGTTTTATGAAAATAATAAAACAAAAGAAATAACAACTAAAGCTAAAAAATATATAAATATAGATAATAATATAATTAGTCCAAAAATAAAAAATATAAATGAAGATATAATTGGATGGTTAATAGTAGATAATACAAATATTAACTATCCTGTAGTACAAGGAAAAAATAATGAGTTCTACCTAAATCATGATTTAGATAAAAAATATAATAGTGCAGGATGGATTTTTATGGATAGTAATAATAATCTAGATGATCAAAATATAATCATATATGGTCATCATAGAAGAGATGGGAGTATGTTTGGTTCAATTGATAATCTTCTAAATAAAAATAAAGGAGGAAAAATTAATTTAATAATAAAAAACAAAAAAAATATATATAATATTTTTTCTATATATAAAACTGAAAAAAATTATAATTATCGTGAAAAAAACTATAGTAATTTATATAAAAAGACAGCAGAATTTAAAAAACGTAGCATAATAAATTATAATGTCGACATTACAAGTAAAAATCAAATAATAACACTATCTACATGCGATAATGACAATAAAAATAGAATAGTAATACATGGGATAAAAATTGAATAAAACACTTTATTTTTTATTTAAAATATTCTATAATTAAATAAGGTAGGAGGTGGATTAAATTTGTGCTAGTAAAAAAAGATTATTTTTACTTGGAATAATACTTTTTATAATGTTTAGCATCTCGGGCATATATGCTTTAACTAATGATGTAATAAACAACACAGAAAGTACCATTTCAACCTCTTACGTTGATATTAAATTAGAACAATATCAAAATGATGAATCTTATACAAAAGAAAATGAAGTTGTTGTGCCAGGAGAAGTTATTCCATTAAATACAAAAATAAATAATCTTGGAATAAATTGTTATGTAAGAGCTAAAATTACATACACATTAAATAATACAGAATATATTGAATCAAACTTTATCAATGGAGATTACAAAAATTGGACTAGAAAAGATGATTATTACTATTATGATTCTGTATTAAATCAAAGTGAAGTAATAGACTTATTTGATACAATCCAAATACCTAATGAAATAATTAATGAATCATTAGGTGATAAACTAATTGTTCATATATTAGTTGAAGCTGTACAAGCTAAGAACTTTGATGGTAATTGGAATGAGGTAGATATTAAAGAAGCTGTAGATAGATCTTATTCTATGGATTCTGATGGTAAATCAGAAATAATCTATGAAAATAATGCAGATAAGTATATTGATATAGGAGATGGCTTTTTTAATAACTTAGGTGGTTTATTACCAGGAGATAGCATAGAGGATCAAATAACAATTGATAATAATAGTCATAACAAGATTAAATACTATTTATCAATTGATACTAAAAATTTATCTCAAGAAGAAATAAATTTACTAGAAAATGTTAATATAACAATAAAAAATAGTAAGGGTGAAGAGTTATACAAAGGAAAATTAACAGAAGTAAGTAATCTGCTCTTAGGTATATATAATAGTGGTTCTAATGGTATAATTTCTTTTACTATTTCAATACCAAGTAATCTTAATAATGAGTATAGTAAGATTGCAACAAAAATAATTTGGGTGTTTTCGGTTGAAGAAGAAAATAGTAGCATTAACCCAGAAACATGGGATTTGCGATTTGATTGGTCTATAACACTTTTCATTTTTGCAGCATTAGGACTTTTAATAGTCATGATACTAGAAAAAATAGAAAAGGATAATATAGAAAAAAATAATAAGGAAAGAAGGAATTAATTTATGAAGAAAAAGAAAACAATTTTAGCAGCACTTGTACTTCTACTAGTAGTTGCAGTAGGAGGAGCAATTGCATATTTCACAGACACTGATACTAAAACAAACACATTTACAATTGGTAATGTAGATATCAGTTTAACAGAGGATGGTTGGGAGGCTTTAGCAGATGCTAATAATAATGACATCCCTGATGTAGCAGAAGATATGATGCCAGGAGAATCAGTTACAAAAGATCCAACAATTAATAACCTATCTACTAAGAATCCAGCTTATGTATTTGCAAAAGTAGAAGTACCATGTACAACAATAGTTGCACCAGCAACAACATCAGAAGAATTATTTACATATACAACAAATGCAGGATGGACTGAATTATCTTCAGCAGCAGTAGCTTGTACTAGTGGTGGAACAGCAACTCATGTTTATTACTATGGAACAGGAGGAACTTTAACTGCTTTAGCAAAAGCAGCAAATGCATCAACTCCAACACCAACTTCAAACCCAGTATTTAGTAGTGTAACATTACGTAGTACATTAAAGGGAAATGAAGGATTAACTGGAAATAAAAATATTGTTGTAACGGGTTATGGAATTCAAACTGAAGGTTTAACAAGTACTGCACCAGCAGATGTTTGGGGAAATTTCTAGTTAATTAATATGAAAGTTATAAAAGGAATAATTAACGTCTTAACGACGTTAATTATTATCATTGGAGGAATATTTTTAATACTATATGTATGTGGATTTGTTCCATATGTAGTATTATCAGGTTCTATGGAACCAACTATAGAAACTGGAAGTTTATGTTTTATAAATAAACATACAAATTATAATAAAATACAAGAAAAAGATATTATTGCTTTTAAACATAAAGATGGAACTTTAGTTACTCATAGAGCAGTTAAAGTAACTAAATCTGGAATAAAAACTAAAGGTGATAATAATAAAGATATAGATGGTAATATTGTAAAAAAGGAAAACTTTGTAGGCAAGAATATTTTATGGATACCAAAAGTAGGATATATAGTAAAAAAATTTCAAACTACTAAAGGAGTAATAATATTAATTACTTGTGTAGTATTACTATTAGTATCAGGTCTTCTATTTGGAGAAGATGATAAAAAAACAAAAGAAAAAAATAATTAAGTATAAAGGAAGGTGATGAAATATGAAGAAAATAAATCCAACTAGTATTTTATTAGTTGTTGCTATTTCATCACTTTTAGTTATACAAGGAATATATAGTTATATTACTAAAAAAACAGAATCTCTTGAAAATACTTTAACAGTTACTCAAGAAGCTACTTGTACTGTTATTCATGAATTTATGGATTTAAATGGTACAACTTATTCTGAACATAGTAGAAACAATATAAATGATTTACAAATTGGTGATATAATTCAACCACCAGTTTTGGATGTAGAAGGATTTGAAGCACCACAAGTACAATCAGTTACAATAGATAAATTTTCTAATACAGTTACATATAGATATATAAGAAAACAATATACTTTAACAATTAATAATAGTACTTATGTAACAACAACTACACCTAGTGGAACATATTATTATGGTCAAACAATTCATTTAGTTGCAGATGCAACTGATGGAAATGGTAATCCTTTTGTTAAATGGAGTAATAATGAAACTAATCCAGATTATACATTCCAGTTAACAAAAAATACTACTATTAAACCATTATATGATGAAAAATATATAATTACATATGTTCCAAATAATGGAAGTAGTTCATTTACAGAAGAAGTTATTCAAACTGAACCAATTAATACATTCCCAGATGTAGAATATAATGATTGTAGTGGTGGAACAGGTACTTACGAGCAACAAGGATGTACATATGTATATAAACTACTAGGATGGTATAAAGATTCTAACTTTACAAATAAAGTAGCTGAATCTTTTGTTCCAACTGAAGATACAACATTATATGCAAAATGGAATAAAGTTTATTTTAGAAATGACGGTCCAGTAGTTTTTGATGGTAATGATATAATTTATACTGATGTATTTCTATATAATGCAGAGAATGCAAATAAGGACTTTATAGTTACATTTACAGTTGATGATTATACGGGATATAATCCAACTAATAATAAAGATAAAAGAGCAACTATATTCCAAGATATGAATGAACATGATCCATATCTAGGAGTTCAATTTTTCCATGATGATAATAGTTACTACTTAAATGTTAACTCATCTGCTAATAATGCAGATAGAGTTAAAGATCCAAATACAGGATATACAACTGGACAAAAAGTAATATTAAAAAGAGAAAATGGAATAGTATCATATAGTTATGATGATGGATTAACATTTACTTCTACTGTTAACTTTAGCAATTTTACAGCATATTTTGATTATCCAGCAACCTTCGGAGCTGGACTAGATGCAAATAAAAATCCATGGAGATATTTGATTGGTACATTATCAGATATGAGTGTAGAGATAATAGAACTTCCAACTTATACAATTCACTATGATGCAAATGGTGGAACTGGACAAATGGATGATCAAATTATAGAATTAGGAACATCCACTTCATTAACAACAAATGCATTTGCAAAAACAGATGCAACATTTGGTGGATGGAATACCGCACAAGATGGTTCAGGTACTAGTTATCCAGATAATTATTCAATTACAAGTGATCTGGGGAATGCAGATGATGTAATAACATTGTATGCTCAGTGGATAGAACCAGTACACTACTATGTACATTTTGATCCAAATGGTGGAACAGGTTCAATGAATAATCAAGAGTTTACTTATAATGATCCAGCTGAACCATTAACTGCAAATACATTTACAAGAACAAATTATGTATTTAAAGGATGGAATACTGCAGCAGACGGATCTGGAACACATTATGATAATGAAGAAGAAGTTAGAAATTTAAGTAATATAGATGATGATGTTGTAACACTATATGCAGAGTGGTGGAAGATAGAATTTATTCGTACTGGTGATGTGGTATTTGATGGTACAGCTAATACATTCATTGATACAGGATTAAATATATTTAGTTCAACAAATATTGATAAAGATTTTGAAATTAGATTTACATTTAAATCTGTTGATAGTGATCAAATGCAATATATAACTGGAAAACAAAAACAACCAACTATATTTAATGCAAAAGATGAATCAAACAGTACTTATCCAGGAATGAATGTTCGTTTCAATGGAAATATTACAACAATTACTCCAACATATAGATGGGGTGGTTCTACAACTAATGTAGGAAATATAGCAGTATCAAATAAACCAATTGAATTCATCTATAGAAGAAAATCAAACAATAATAATGAAAAAATTATTACAATAGAATATAAATATAATAATTATGATAGCGGAGAAAGAACTACAATTAATCAAAGTAGTTGGTCTCTAAATCAACCATTCGCAACTAATGTGGCATTTGGTGGATACTTCGATGGAAGTAATCAACCAGGAAGATTCTTCAAAGGAACGCTTGCAGATATCTCAATAATAATGGAAGAATAATAATTAATTATTAAAAGACTATTTATATAGTCTTTTTTTATGTTATACTGATTGTAGGGTGGTAAGGTATGAAAGAGTTTATTTCTAGTGACACAAAAAAAAATAATACAATAAGATCAAAAAAATCAATCATTTTGACAAATTTAATAAAATATGTTATTATGTATACAGATGAAGGAAACTTCATACAATAAAAAAGGGAACATTCAGTTTTGGTATGTTGAATGTCTACCCATATATTTATGATATAGACATTTAATTTCTTATAAAATTAAGTGTCATTTTTTTATTACTAAAACCAGTAAGGTTAAGAGTTGTAAAATGAGTGATATGTAGCGAAGCAACTTGATGTTGTATTCACGCTTTTTCATTCTCTCAAACCTCCTCTCTATGTTAGATTGGAGGTAGACACTCAACAACTAAATGTTACTAAATTCAATGTAGCATATAAATATACATGTGTCAATCGAACAAAAAAGAACAGACATATAGACAGAAAAAAGTGTCGCGAATTTGTCGCAAAACATCAAAAAATCGTAAAAAAATAATTCTAAATTTGAAAAAAACAGAATTATTATAAATATAAAAATGTTGATATACCATTGAATTTCAATGGTTTTTAAATTTTTTGATAAGTTTTAAATTTGTGACAATGTTTCTCCTAAGACTTCCTAAAAAAGAAAAAAACAGGAAAAAATGGTCTTGAGAGTGTTGAAAAATAAGGCGGATAGTTTTTTGAATAAAAAACAGTGTCGCAAAATTGTCGCGAACGAAATTTAAAATAAGTTATGAAATGTAAACATTTATTTTAGCTATTATGTTAAAATAAATGTATATGTTCTCGTAGCTCAGGCGGATTAGAGCAGCATCCTCCTAAGATGCGTGTCGGAGGTTCGAGTCCTCTCGGGAACACCATTGAAATTTAACTATGTGTTATATAGCACATAGTTTTTTTTGTGTTGAAATGGAGGTGATTGATTAACTTAATAAATAAAAAATAAAGATAAGGAGGAATATCTTGAAAAAATATCTAATTCTGATACCAGTAGTTAAGTATATAGAATATTATGCAGAAGTTCCAGATAGAGATGAAGCTATTTGTAGAGCAGATGATCTAGTGCAAATGCTTGAAGATGATAATGTAGATTTATCAAAATTATATAATGGAAAAAATGTATATGCTAAACCAATAGTTAAAAGAGTTAAGGAGAATAGTAAAAATGATAAATAAACTTATAGGTGAATCAACTTATGAAGTTACATATAAAATAGGGAAAGAACAATATTCATTTACAACTAGAGGAAAGTCACAAAGAGAAGTAAGAAATAATGATCTTACTTTTTTAAAATATCAGTCATGAAGATATATGATCTAAAAGTATTTATTACAAAAGAAGATTTTAAAATATAATTTGACATACATCTTATATTAAACTATAATTTTATTAAAGACATTGAAGAGGAAAAGTAATTTAGAAGTTCATATCAGTGAGCTGGAGATAGTGTGAACCAGTTATGAAGTCTTTATGAAAGAACACCTTGGAGCTGACTACCGAAAAGTATTATACTTATTAGACTAGTCCGGATAGTAAACCGTTACCAATTACTAGGTTTGTTAGAACTGAAAAAAGAGATTACTGTGTAACAAACCGTTTATATTAATAAATGGTTTTTTTAGTAATAAATTAAGGTGGCACCGCGGATACCCATGTTCGTCCTTATACTAGGATAGACATGGGTTTTTTATTATTACACGCGGGAGGAGAGATTAATATGTGTAGTTTTATGGTATATACTGATAGTGATATTAGTAAGGAAGATTTTAAAAAGGGGTTTGAAAAAATACAATATCGTGGACCTGATATGACAAGGATAGTAGAAGATCATGGTATATGGGGATTTCATAGATTAGCTATTATGGATGTAACAACTAGTGGAATGCAACCATTTGATTTGAAAGAAAAAAGGGTTGTGTGTAATGGAGAATTATATGGATTTAGAAAGGTTAAAGATGAATTAATTAAAGATGGATATACTTTTTCTTCAGATAGTGATTGTGAAATAATATTACCATTATATGAAAAGTATGGAACAGATATGTTTAGTAAGTTAGATGCTGAATTTGTATGTGTTATATATGATGGTAAAGATTTTATTGCAGCACGTGATCCAATAGGAATTAGACCAATGTTTTATGGATATAGTAAAACTAATAAAATTGCTTTTGCATCAGAAGCTAAAGCATTAATTGATATATGTGATAAAGTATTACCATTTCCACCCGGACATTATTATAAAGATGGTAAATTTATATGTTATCATGATGCGACTAAATATAGTGAAAAAATAGATGAAGATGTAGATGATATTTGTAAAGGTATAAAAGACAGACTTGAAGAAGGAGTTATTAAAAGATTAGATAGTGATGTTCCATTAGGGTTCTTATTAAGTGGAGGACTAGATTCAAGTTTAGTTTGTTCTATAGCTGCAAAACATTTAGATAAACCAATAAGAACTTTTGCTATAGGTATGAGTAAAGATGCTATTGATTTAAAATATGCAAAAGAAGTAGCAGACTATATTGGTAGTATTCATACTGAAGTATTTATGGAAACAAAAGATGTTATTGATATATTAGAAGAAGTAATATATCACTTAGAAACATGGGATATTACAACTATAAGAGCAAGTGTAGGAATGTATTTATTGACTAAATGGATAAGTAAAAATACTGATATAAAAGTATTAATGACTGGTGAAGTATCAGATGAATTATTTGGTTATAAATATACAGATTTTGCGCCTAGTGCTAAAGAATTCCAAAAAGAATCAGAAAAAAGAATTAGAGAACTTTATATGTATGATGTTTTAAGAGCTGATAGATGTATATCAGGAGCTTCTTTAGAAGGAAGAGTTCCTTTTGCCGATTTATCTTTTGTAGATTATGTAATGGGAATTGATCCAAAGAAAAAAATGAACAAATATGGTAAAGGTAAATATCTTTTAAGACATGCTTTTGAAGGAGATTATTTACCTAAAGATATACTATATAGAGAAAAAGCAGCATTTAGTGACGCAGTAGGTCACTCTATGGTAGATTACTTAAAAGAATATGCAGAAGAAAAATATAGTGATGATGAATATAAAAAATTAATTAAAAAATACAAAAAACATACACCATTTACAAAAGAATCGTTGTTATATAGAGAAATATTTGAGAAATTTTATCCAGGTAAAAGTGATATGATTATAGATTATTGGATGCCAAATAAAAATTGGAAAGGTTGTGATGTAAAAGATCCATCTGCAAGAGTATTATCAAACTATGGAGAAAGTGGCAAATAAAAAGTAGAAGATAATTCTACTTTTTATTTAGTTATATGGCACACTTGAATAAGAAAAAGAAATATTTTTTAATTTAGTACTTTACAAGACTTCCTAAAAAAGTAAATAAATAGAAAAAATGGTCTTGAGAGTGTTGAAAAATAAGGCGGATTAGAGCAGCATCCTCCTAAGGGATAAGTCATCGGTTTGAATCCGATCGGGGACACCATAAGAAAATAACTAACTAGAAATAGTTAGTTTTTTTGTCTAATAACGTAAAAACAATCTTATTTTCTTTCATAATTAGAATATTTATGATACTATAAAATAGAATGGTACTAATTATGTGGAAGTTTTGCATGATTATATCATAAAATAAAAAAAGTGAGGTAGAAATATGGGGTTTATTAAAGCATTTACTGGTTCCTTAAGTGGAACATTTGCAGATCAATGGAAGGATTTTTACATGCCAATGCCTGGAGCACCTGCAACTGCAGGATTATACAGAGCAGTTCCACAAGGACAAAATAATGGACGTGGAGAAAATACAAAAGGTAGTGAAAATATTATTACTAATGGTAGTAAAATTATCGTTCCAGAACAAACTGCATTAATTACTATGCAAGATGGAGCAATTACAGGATGTATTACAGAAGCAGGAGGATATGAATTCCGTTCAGACGATGTGAATTCTCAATCATTGTTTGCTGGAGATGGATTGTTATCTTCAACAATTAAATCAAGTTGGGAAAAATTTAAATTTGGTGGACAACCAGGATCACAACAATTAGCATTCTATGTTAATTTAAAGGAAATTCCAGGAAATAAATTTGGAACACAAGGACAAATTTATTGGGATGATGCATATTTTGGAACACAAGTAGGAGCAGTTACTCGTGGTACATACACATTAAAAATTGTTGATCCAATTTTATTTGTTAAAAATTATGTACCAGCATCTTACCTAGAAGCTGGAGCTGAACCATTTGATTTTGCAGATATGGACAATGTAGCAGCTGATCAATTATTTAATGAAGTAGTTGGATCACTTACAGCAGCATTTTCAAATTATACAAATGATTCAAATAAAGGAAACAGAATGGCAAAAATCCAAGGAGATCAAATTGGATTTGCACAATGTTTATCTACTGCAGTTGAAGAAAATTATCAATGGAAATCAGGACGTGGACTTGAAATTTGTAAAACAGCTATCTTATCTATCGAATACGATGAAGATACATTAGAATTAATGAAAGATGTTAAGAAAGCAGATGCTTTATCAGGAGCAAGAGGAAACTCATTTATGCAACAAGCAGTTGCTCGTGGAATGCAAGCTACTGGTGAAAACGGTGGTGGAGCAGGAATGGCATTCATGGGAATGGGAATGCAAGCTGCAAACGGTATGATGGGAGGAATGCAACAACCTCAAACTCAAGGAACTTATCAGCCAGCATTTGCTGCACAACAAGCTCAACCAGTTCAACCTGCAGAGCAAGCTGCTCAACCAGCACAAGACCCAACAGCAAAATTATTAGAAATGAAAAAACTTCTTGATGCAGGAGCAATCTCACAAGAAGATTATGACCAAGTTAAAAAGAATTTGTTAGGATTATAATATGAATAATACTGAAGAAACAAAGGTTGAAGAAGTAAAAGAAGAGCAAAATGCATCAGATGTAAAAATAGTACAAACTGATACTGACAGCAAAGACGGGCAAACAAAATGTCCAAAATGTGGAGCAACAGATATATCAACTAACGTAAATACTGGTAAATTACGTTGTAATTTCTGTAGACATGAATTCGAGCCAATTAAACTTCAGGGTATGGAAAAAGATTTAAAAAATTTAAAAGGACAAGTAATGACAAGTGGAGCTCAAAATATAGTAGCAGATACTAAAGATGTTGTTACTTTAAAATGTAGTAGTTGTGGTGCAGAAGTAGTCATTGATACTGCTTCTTCAACACAAGCTCGCTGCCACTGGTGTCGTAATAAATTATCTATTAATAGTCAAGTACAAAATGGAGCAGTCCCAGATGTAGTACTTCCATTTACAGTTAAGAAAAATGAAGCTAGAACTAAAATAGAAGCTTTTGTTGGAAAAAGAAAATTCTACGCACATCCAAAATTTAAAGCAGAATTTACAACTGAAAATATTATGGGTGTGTACTTTCCATACATGTTAGTTGATGTAAATTCACATGCATTATTTAAAGGACAAGGAGAACATCAAATTAGATCGTATTCTGTAGGAACAGGAGATAATCGTGAAACAAGATATGATGCAGAATTATATAATGTTGAACGTGAATTTGATCTAGTAGTAGATGGTTTATCAGTAGAATCAAGTTCTGATAGATTAAATACAAATAATAAAGAAAAAACAAATAATATCATTAATTCAATTATGCCATTTGATGTCGAAAACTGTGTTAAATATGATTCAAACTATTTAACAGGATATACATCAGAAAAAAGAGATACAAATGTAGAACAGTTAAAACCATTAGTTGATAAACAAGCCAAAGATGTTGCAAGATTTGCAGCAAATGACTCTCTAAAACAATATGATAGAGGTGTAGCATGGTCTACTCAAAACTTTGATATTAAAGGAGAGCAATGGAAAGCAGCTTATTTACCAGTATGGCTTTACAGTTATCAACAAGTAAGTGGAAATAAGAAACTACTTCATTATGTAGCAGTAAATGCTAGAACAAAAGAAACAATGGGTAGTGTACCAATTTATTATCCAAAACTTATTTTGATTTCATTCTTAGTAGAAGTTGTAGCATTCCTATTTATGATAACAGCATTATCAGATGTAGATAATAACTGGCTTGTATTAGTAGCTGGAATTATTTATTTCATGGTTATATATTTTAAATATCGTAATACAGGTGCAAGACATTCATATGAAACTGAAACAAAAAAAGAAGTAACTAATCTAAGAAAAGTTGATGACTTTGTAAAAAAAGAAACAGGACTTTCAAACGCAACTATGAGAGGAGCTAATAATAAAGCTCTAGATGGTGTAGTAGCTAAGACAGGTGTAGTTAATAAAATGGTAAATAATGATGTAATGAGTGCTTTATCAGGCGATAAAAGTATAACCGATGTATTAAAGGATCAAACTAAGAAATAATGACTAATAACATTTTCATTAAATTATTAACAAGTATTCCAGTAATACTACTAGTAATGTATTTTTTACCATTTATAGGTATTTGCTTATTAATATTTAGATATATAATTAGTTATAACAAAAGAAAGAATTCATCTGGATATCTTATTTTATTATCAGGTATAATTTTACTAATACCTAAAGCTATTGAAGAAATATTTAAATTATTAAAACTTAAATTAAATACTATTCCATACATAGAGATAATTATAAATAATAATTTATATAATACTAAATTGATATCTTTTTCTAAGTTATTAATAATAGTAGGAATTATTTTTATAATTGTAATTACATTAGGAAGTATATTATCTAATAAACTTGGTTTAAAAGCAGCATCCGGATTAAGAAATTATCTTAATCGTGTTGAAAATGAAGATAAAGAAATTAGAGAAAAAAACAATTTAAAAATGCAAATGCAAAGAGAAGAAGTAAAAAATACTCACTTAGTTCATTGTCCTCATTGTGGTTCAGATAACACAATAAAAGGTAAAACAGGTAAATGTAAATATTGTAGACAAGAAATTACATTTAATGCATAAAATAAAACAAAATATTATGAGAGTAATATTTTGTTTTTTTATTGAAATAAATATCAATTTATAATATAATTAGTAAGTTGAAACATTGATAATAATTACTATTATAAAATATATATAAGAATAAAATGTTATTAATCAATAAAAAAGAAAGGAAGAAATATGATAAAAATATTTAAAAATTTCACTAAAAAAGATAAACTTGCTGTACTATTTTGTATAGTACTAGTTATATCTCAAGTTTGGCTTGAATTGAAGATGCCAGAATATATGAGTGAAATAACAAGATTAGTACAAACTGATGATAGTACTATGAAAGAAATTTTAACTTCTGGTGCATACATGTTATTATGTGCCTTAGGAAGTTTAGTAACAGCTATATTAGTTGGTTACATATCATCAAAATTATCAGCCAATTTTTCTAGAAATATAAGAAAAAAAATATTTGAAAAAGTAGAAAACTTTGGAATAGCTGAAATTAAAAAATTCTCAACAAGTAGTTTAATTACAAGAACAACAAATGATGTTACACAATTAGAAATGTTAATAAGTATGGGAATGCAAATGCTTTTAAAAGCACCAATTATGGCTGTCTGGGCAGTTATTAAAATAGTTGGAAAAAGCACACAGTGGAGCATGCTAACAGCAACAGGAGTATTAATATTACTAATAACTGATATATTTATTATGTTAGTGGTAGTACCTAAATTTTCTAAAGTACAAAAATTAACAGATAAAATAAATGATGTAACTAGAGAAAATTTAACTGGTATTAGAGTGATTAGAGCTTTTAATGCTGAACAATTCCAAGAAAAAAGATTTAATGATGTAAATAAAAATTTAACAGATATTCAAATGTTTAATCAAAGAGTATTCTCATCACTAAGTCCTATTATGACATTTATTATGCATTTTCAAACATTAGGAATATATTTTATAGGAGCATATTTAATATATGATGCAGGATTAGTAGATAAGATTAATTTATTTGGAGATATGGTTGTATTTTCAAGTTATGGAATGCAAGTCATTATGTCTTTCTTAATGCTAACAATTATATTTATGTTAGCACCACGATCATCAGTATCTGCAAAACGTATTAATGAAGTGTTAGAAGAAGAAATATCAATAAAAGATGGTGATTTTGTAGGCGATACCCAAGAAAAAGGCACAGTAGAATTTAAAAATGTATCATTTAAATATCCAGATGCCGATGAATATTTATTAAAAAATATTTCATTTACCGTAAATAAAGGTGAAACAATTGCGTTTATTGGATCAACTGGAAGTGGTAAATCGACATTAATTAATTTAGTACCAAGATTATATGATGCAACTGATGGAGAGGTACTAGTAGATGGAGTGAATGTCAAAGAATATAAAAGAGAAAATCTTAATAATAAAATAGGTTATATTCCACAAAAAGCAGTTATGTTTACAGGTACAGTAGAAAGTAATGTTATATATGGAGATAATGGAAAGGAAAAAGCTTCAAAAGATAAAATAAAAAAAGCAATTAAAGTAGCTCAAGCTAGAGACTTTGTAGAAAAAATGACAGGTAAGTATTCTGCAAGTATATCTCGTGGAGGGACAAATATCAGTGGTGGTCAAAAGCAAAGATTAGCCATTGCAAGAGCTATTGCAAGAGATCCAGAAATATATATATTTGATGATTCTTTCTCAGCCCTTGATTATCAAACAGATGTAACTTTAAGAAAAGAATTAAAAAAATATACTAAAGATGCAACAAGTATGATTGTTGCTCAAAGAATTGGTACAATTATAAATGCAGATAAAATTGTTGTATTAGAAAATGGAGAATGTGTTGGAATGGGAACACATAAAGAATTATTAAAAAATTGTGAAGTCTATAAAGAAATTGCACTATCACAATTAAGTGAGGAGGAACTAAAGAATGCCTAAAGCTGGTGGATCAGGTCACGGACCAATGAGAACAGTAGAAAAGTCTAAAGACTTTAAAGGTTCAATGATAAGACTATTTAAAAGTCTTGGAAAATGGCAAGCACTATTAATAGTTTCTCTATTACTTGCAATATTTAGTGCTACATTATCAACAATTGCTCCTAATAAATTATCAAGTCTATCTGAACTTATTACAGAAGGAATTAGACCTAATACTAAAAATATTGAAAAATTATCAAATGAAATATTTAAAAATATTATGATAAATTCTCATATGGACACAAGTAGTCAAAAATCTAATAATAAAAATAATAAAGAAAATCAAAAACAATATAAAGAATTTATTGTAAATTTTAATAAATTACCAGATACTCAAAAAGAATTATTATTATCAGATATTGAAATAGATAATGTAAAAGTATCTAAAAAAAATCAAATTAAATACTTAGAAACACTAAGTGAAATGAGTAATACTAAGGTAACTAATAAATTCCTAAATAAATTAGATAGTATGCCAAAAAGTATTAAAAAGATAATAACACCGAAAATGAATCTAAAAGAGATAAAGAAAAGAGCTTTAATACTTGCAATTATTTATTTATCTAGTTCTATATTTATGTTTATCCAAGGATTTATTATGGCTACAATTGCCAATAATTTTGCTAAAAACTTAAGAGAAAAAATAAGTAAAAAGATTAATAAACTACCTCTTAGATATTTTGATTCACATGAAACAGGTGATATATTATCAAGAGTTACAAATGATGTAGATTCTGTTGCTCAAAATATGAATCAAAGTTTTGCTACACTAGTATCAAGTTTAACTTTATTCTTTGGTTCAATAATAATGATGTTTATAACTAACTGGATAATGGCATCAACTGCTATATTAGCAAGCATCTTTGGATTTGCCTTCTCATTTGTCTTATTAAAAAGATCACAAAAATATTTTAAAAGACGTCAAAAAGAACTTGGAGAATTAAATGGTCACATTGAAGAAATCTACTCTGGACACAATGTTGTAAAAGCATATAATGGTGAGAAAAGTGCCTTAAAAGAATTTGATAAAATAAATGATAGATTATATGACTGTAATAGAAAAAGTCAATTCTTATCAGGTATTATGCAACCAATAATGATATTTATAGGTAACTTTGGATATGTTGCAGTATGTGTAGTTGGATCACTTTTAGTAATGAATGATAAAACTACATTTGGAACAATAATTGCCTTTATGATTTATGTAAGATTATTTACAAGTCCATTATCACAAATTGCACAAGCTCTAACAGGTCTTCAGTCAACTGCTGCAGCAAGTGAACGTGTCTTTGAATTTTTGGATGAAGAAGAACTAACTTCGGAAGAAGATAAATGTGAAGTATTAGACATTAAAGATGCTAAAGGTAATATTGAATTTAAAAACGTTAAATTTGGTTATAATCAAGATAAACTAATTATTAAAAACTTCAGTGCTAATATTAAATCAGGACAAAAAGTCGCAATAGTAGGTCCAACAGGTGCAGGAAAAACAACTATGGTAAACTTACTTATGAAATTTTATGACATTAATAAAGGAGATATCATTATCGATGGGAAAAATGCTAAAGATCTAACAAGAGAAAACATCCATGATTTATTTGTAATGGTACTGCAAGATACTTGGCTATTTAATGGCTCAATTAAAGATAACATTAAATATAATAAAGAAAATATCTCAGATAAAGAAATATGGAAAGCTTGTCATACAGTAGGAATTGACCACTTCATTAAAACACTACCAGATGATATTAATACACAAGTAGGAGACAATGACAGTATTAGTCAAGGACAAAAACAGTTAATTACAATAGCACGTGGTATGATTGAGAAAGCACCATTCTTAATACTAGATGAAGCAACTTCAAACGTAGATACAAGAACTGAAGAATTAGTTCAAAAAGCTATGGATAAGTTAACTGAAGGTAAAACTTCTTTCATAATCGCACATAGATTATCAACTATCAAAAATGCAGATTTAATACTTGTTATGGAAGAAGGAAATATCATAGAACAAGGTACACATGATGAATTAATGAAGAAAAAAGGTTTCTATGAAAAATTATATAACAGTCAATTTGAAAAAATAGCATAAGCAAATATTTATTATTTGCTTTTTTATTTAAATGAATTATAATTATATATACGTAATTAGAGGTGACTAAAATGAAAATAGGAATATTTGATTCAGGAAAAGGTGGATTAACTGTATTAAATGAAATAAAAAAATTATTACCTGACTATGAATATATATATGTAGGTGATTCTAAAAATAATCCATATGGAGAGAAAAGTGAAGAAGAACTAATTGAAATAACTACTAAAATATCAAAATTTTTAATATGTAATAATTGTAAAATAATAGTAATTGCATGTAATACGGCAACTACTAGATGTATGAAAACACTACGTAAAAAGTTTCCTGATACTATTTTTATTGGTACAGTTCCAGCTATCAAAGTAGCATGTGATAATAATTATAAAAACATCTTACTACTCGCAACAACCGCAACTATTAACTCAAAAAGAGTAGAAGAACTTGTAAAAGATAATAAAAAAGAAGGACAAGAAATATACTTAAAAGCATGTCCAAATCTAGCAAGTTCTATAGAAGCAGATAATAAAGAAAAAATAAATTCCTTACTTAATGAATATTTAAAAGATTATAAAGGTAAGAATATTGATTGTATTGTTCTAGGATGTACTCATTATCCAATAGTAAAGGAAGAAATTAATAATATTATTCATTGTAATATCATAGATGGAGGATACGGAGTAGCTAAAGAAGTAAAACATCAAATTGAATTAAATAATTTAATACTAAATAAGAGTAATTCAAAAACAGCTGTATACAATACATTGACAGATAACATAATATAAAAAGTGTAAATATATGTAAAAGTGTGTAAAATAAGTATTTAATTATGCCTTTAAAGATAATATTTGTGTTATGATAAAACTGGTGATAAAATGGTAGACGAATTTGATAGAGAACAAAAGTATAAATTATATAGATCATTGTACGAAGTAATTCATCCAACTATATCTAAAAAGAATATATCTAACTACAGAATAGTCTTAGATGAAAAATTAGTCCCAATACATATCTTTTATCCCAAGAAAATTTCTGTAATAAATTCAGTAGTAATATATATACATGGAATTAGTAGTATAACAGATACTAAAAAAGGATATTCAAATATATGTAAAAGAATAGCTTTAAAGATGAATAGTTTAGTAATTGGAATAGAATATAATTCTAAGACAAACACATCAGCAAAAAACATTATAGATGAGTGTTTTAATATAGTTAATTATATCTATAAAAATATAGAAAAATACGGAATTGGTAAAGATAAAATAATACTTATGGGAGATTCAATTGGTGCATGTATAATTGAGTGTATTAATAATAAAGATAAAAAATTTAAAATAAATAATGAAGTATTATTCTACCCAGTCCTTGATTTAAATAAAAAGACAGATGACTCAGTATTTAAAGTATTAGTAAATAAAATTAATAAGTATTTAAAAAATAAAGATGAATTTATATCACTTGATGAAATTGATATAAAAAATCATCCAAAGACATTAATATTTACCGCAGATAAAGACCCATATAAAGAAGATGGAGAGTACCTAAATAAAAAGTTAAAAGAAACCAAAACAATATCTAGTCACATTAATTATGAGTTTATGACACATGGTTTTTTAAATATAGAAGAAGATGGTTTTAATGACCAAGTTATAAAAGAAATAAATAAATTTATAAAGAAAGGTGAGAAAGATGGAAAAGAAAAAAACTAAAAAAGACATAGTAAAAATGTTATTAAAAGATAAATCATTAGGACAAGAAGATGAAGAAGAACTATTAGATTTATTAATAGATCAGCCAATATCAATAGATGTAGATAAACAAGAAGATAAAAATATGACCAGAGGAGATAAATTAGCAGATAAAATATCTGAAATTGCGGGATCTT
The DNA here is from genome assembly GCA_902801525.1 of uncultured Erysipelotrichaceae bacterium. Lineage (GTDB taxonomy): Bacteria > Bacillota_I > Bacilli_A > RF39 > UBA660 > RUG14670. The sequence goes on from CADCIN010000010.1 coordinate 18,527, forward strand.
GGGGATTTATTATAGGATTTACTGGATTTTTAATTTTATGGATTGTATTTAACTATTTTAAAATAATTAAATTAGATGAATTTCCTTTTATCTTATTAAACTTATTATTATCTTGTCTAGCAGCACTTCAAGCACCGGTAATTATGATGAGTCAAAATAGACAAGCAAAAAAAGATAGCTTAAGAAATCAAAATGACTATAGAATAGATTTAAAGAGTGAATTGATATTAGAAGAAATTCATGATAAAATGAATACAATAATAAAAAATGAAAAAATAATTATGAATTATATTGAAAAACAAAAGGAAGAAAATAATGAAGAAAATAAATAAAAAACTACTGCTTATTCCTCTATTGGTATTATTAGTATTTGTAACAGGATGCGATAATAATACTACTACTGAAGAAGAAGCAGTAAAAACAATGAAACATGTAGTATGTACAAGACAAGGAGAAGATACTAATCTTACTGCATCAATGAAATATGACATTTATACAAGTGATGGATATATAAAAATATTAAAATCACAAGAAGAAGTAACATCTAATAGTCAAGAAGTATTAGATGAATATGAAAATGCTTATAGAAAAATTTTTAAAGTATATGACTCAGTAGAGCATTATAATACAAAAGTAACTAGAGAAGATAATAAAGTAATTGCAAATATTGATATAGATTATCGTAAAGTAGATATGGATAAAATAGTTCAAATAGAAAATATTACTGATGAAGATAATTTAGTAATACATGGTAAAATTAAACTAAGTAACTGGAAAAAATACATGAAAAAAGTAGGAGTTACTTGTGATAAATAACTTATATTTATAAGTTATTTTTATTTTGAAAAATATTGTTATTAACAAGAAATTAATATATAATAATAACTTGAATCAGGAGGGATACTATGACACTTATAATATTTATGATTTATTTATCATTATCGTTTATATTATTTGTAATAGAAAACTTAAAAAATAACCTAAAAGAAATAACAAAGAAAGTAATAATTCCAATAATTTATATAATTATACTCTCAGGAATATTTTCAGGCTTAAATATTAATAATTTAAATAATAATATTTTCTTAATAATAGTATTAGAATTTATCATAAGACTATATTATGAAAATTATATTTTAAAAAAGAATATAACAGTAATAGATGAAAAAAGTATTATTTATTATCCAGTAGTAATAATAATTAGTTATATAATAAATAAAGATTTAATTAATAAAGTTGCTTCTATATTTCCAACTGTTGAAGAAATGAAATTAATACTATGGTTTATAATTATCTATATTTTAATTAATAAGTTAAAAGACTTTGAAATAAAAGATATTAATAATAATAAGAATAATACTTTAATTAAGAAAGATTATTGTATATCTACTTATGCTAAGTTAAAAGTTAAATATAATGATAATATATCAAGTAAAATAGATAAAGATTTATTATTATCTATAATGGTAAATGAAAATTATAATAGACCAGAGTATTTAAGAAAAATAGATAATATTAAAAACAAATATTTTAGTACTTTAACTAAACAAGGTATTATGCAAGTAGAATCAAACAAAATAATAGATGATTTAGAAAGTATAAAGTTATCAGAAAAGAAAATAGAAAAGATTAGTAAAAAACTTGATACTAAAAAGATAAAAAAATCAGAATTAAATACTGAAATAATAAAAGAATATTATAAAAATGAAACCGATAAGCAAAAAATTACAATAGAGATCTATAATGAAATAATGAGTTTTAATAATATTAAATAAGCATCTAAAATAGATGCTTTTTTATTGCCTAAAATGTCTAAAATATGATATTATTATTACAAGGTAGGAAGAGTATGAAAAAGAAAAAAACAAGTTTTTTAACAATAATTTTCTTAATTATGATTTTTCTATATTCAAATAGAAATACTATAATTAAAATGTATAATGATTATCAAAATCCAAAGAAAGAAGAAACAAGTAAAAGAGTTATATCTGATACTCAAGAAAGTGATATATTAAGTATTTACTACTTAGATGTAGGTCAAGCAGATAGTATGTTAATTACATATCAAGATAAAGATATATTAATAGATGCAGGAAACAATGAAGATGGTCCAAAGTTAGTTAATTATTTTAAATCACTTAATATAACAAAATTTGATTATGTATTTGGAACACATCCACATGAAGATCATATAGGTGGAATGGATGATATAATTAATAATTTTGAAATTAATAACTTTTATATGCCAGATGTAGTAACAACTACAAAAACATTTGAAGATATATTAAATAGTATGGAAGAGAAAAATCTTCAGTTTAAAACACCAAATATTGATGATGAATATAAAATAGGTGATATAAAATTAAAAGTGTTATATGTAGGAAAAGAGTCAAATGACTTAAATGATACTTCAATAGTTTTAAAATTAACTTATAAAGATACATCATACTTATTTACTGGAGATGCAACAAAGAAAGTAGAAAATAAACTATTAACAAAAGATATTGAAAGTGATGTATTAAAAGTAGGACATCATGGATCCCAGTATTCAACATCAAATGAATTTCTAGAAAAAGTTAATCCAAAATATGCCATAATAGAAGTAGGAAAAAATAACATTTATAAACATCCTAAAGAAGTAACACTTACTAAGTTAGATAATATGAAAATAAAATATTATAGAACTGATATGGATGGTACAATACTTTTAAAAAGTGATGGAGAAAATATTTCCTTTGAAAAATTACAAACAGATACAAATGGATAGGAGAACAAAATGAAATATTCAGTTGATCAAATTATTGATAATATCGCAGTACTTGAAAATATTGATAACAATGAAAAAACACATGTAAATATAGAATATTTACCAGATAATATACATGAAGGCTCAATACTAAGATATGAAGATAGTAATTATATCTTAGATGAAGAAGAAGAAAAAGATAGAAAAGAATCATTTAGAGAAAGACTTGAAAGACTAAAAAGAATAAATAATTAAAAAAGGGTGATAATATGAAATTTATATTAGAAAGATATTATATTTTAGAAATAATAAAAATATATTTTATACCATTAATAGCAATTACATTTGCATTTTTACTAATACTATTAACTACTAAGAAGACACATAAAAGAAAAACAAAAAAATACTACAGAGAAGTTAATTTTATATGTGCATTATATGGATTATTTATGAGTATATTCCTAACAGCATTTTCAATATATTTCTCGGCAGTATGTATTAACGAAATAATAAATAATAATTTAGAAAATAAAATGGTAGATGTATATGGTTCTTGTTACTTATTTCCATTTATATCAATTATTTTTCTAGTAACTAATTCAATGTTAATATATATAATGTATAAAAGACCTCTAAGAAAAGAAATTAATAAAAAAGAAATAGATAAAATTATTGATGGAGAAGACGAGGTATTATAAATGGAAGAAAGCAAAAAAGTAATAATTCCTAACGCAGTAGTAGTTTTATTCATGATTATTTTATTACTATTTATTATACTTCCACCAGTATTTAGAGTATTATTCCCCGTAGAAATTAATCAAAAAGTAATAGAAGAATATGATGTAAAAGTATTAAACTGTATGAAAACAGGATATGATTATAAGTTAGTCGCATCATCAATGTATTTAAATAATAATATTAAAAATACTAAGTTAACTTATACTAAAATAAATAATAATACATATAGTAATGTAATATTTCAAAATGAAATAAATTACTTAGATAAATTAAATAATATAGAAAAATCAGTTAAAAGTAATGAATATAAATATATTATTGATAGAAATTTAATTAATAATAATGAGTTAGAGTCAAATTTAAGCAATTATTTAAATACAATAGAAAATGAAAAATTATTCTTTGAACAAGCAGGTTATACATGTACACTAATCAATAGTTAGAATTACTTCTAACTATTTTTTTTATATCTTTTTTAGTATAAATAATTTTCTTATATCTAATATTTAAGTTATTTAATTCATTCATAATAATATTCTTATTTAAAGAATTACTATCAACTACTAAGTATTTACACTTACCAAAATATAAATTAGTATTATATCTCTTATTTATTTTATTAAACAGACTATTAAATCTTTTATCATAAGCATTATAATATTTATATTTATAATTAATACCATTTGAGTCTTTAACAGGTATAATCTCCTTAATATAAATATTATATAAACTATTAGAGTAACTAATACCTATATTTTGAACTATATTAATATGATTTAATTCTATATATTTAGGTATTTTAATAATAAATAAAGAAAGAGTATAAAAGACTATTAAAATTATTTTCTTCATTTACTCCTCCCACGAATAATATTTTTACTAAGATAAGAATTCCTATATTTAGTATTAGAATCAGTTTTATAAATAGAATCATTAATATTATTCTTATCAAAAGGAATAATTGGTGACAAGTATGGAATATTAAAATTATTAACATGGTTAAGATCTAAATATAGAATACCAAGTCCAACAACTATTCCATATAAACCAAGAAAGTACGAAAGAATAAGAAAACCTATTTTGTAAATTCTAATCGTATTAACTAGTTCAATAGAGTTAAATACAAGTCCTGCGATAGATGAAATAGCAATTACTATTATCATAATAGGAGATACTATTCCTGCACTAACAGCAGCATCGCCAAGTATTAATCCTCCAAGTATTGATACAGAACTGCTACTAGTATTACTCATTCTAATATCAGATTCCTTAAGTATTTCAAAAGATAAAATCATTAAAAGAGCTTCAATAAGTGCAGAAAAAGGAACAAAACTTCTACCAGCTTTTAAAACATATAAAAGTTTAATAGGAAGAAGTCCATAATTTCTAGTAGTTAAAGCTAAATATATAGATGGAGTAAGAATAGATATGAAGAATGCAAATAATCTAATTAATCTAGTAAAAGTAGTATTTAAACTCTTTTGATAATAATCATCTACAGTATGAAAATAATCTATAAAAAAATTAGGTAATATAATAACATAAGGACTACAATCAGTAATAATAACTATTTTACCTTCAAGTAAAGCCATAGAACTCCTATCAGGTCTTTCAGTCATAATAATAGTAGGAAATAAACTCTTATTATATTCTAAATAACTTCTTAAGTATCCAGAGTCTATAATTCCATCAATATTAATAGACTTGATTTTTTTAATAACATTTTTAACTAATTTCTTATTACATATCCCGTCTATATATAAAACACCAATCTTAGTATTTGAACATTTTCCAACAATAAAAGAATTATTAATAAGACTTTCAGTTTTAATTCTTCTTCTAATAAGACCCAAATTTATATTAAAATCTTCAGTAAAAGCATCTTTAGGGCCCATAATAGAAAGTTCACTACTAACTGTACCTATACTTCTATGAAGATTAGTTCTAACTTCAATCGCATAAATGTATGATCTAATAATAAGTATTAAAAAACCATTATTTAAGTAGTAATAAATATCTTTCTTATTAATAATTAAAATATTATTATCAGGAAGTAAATTAATAATATTTTTAAAGTCTTTCTTATCAAGACTAATTAAAGAACTAAGTACAAAGTTATTAATGAAATAAGTACTAGTAAGAACTTCATTATATATAATATTACACCTAGTATTATCAATATTTAATTCTTTAAATATATAGTCATTTGAATTATTAAGATTATTTTTAATTCTTTTAATAAAAGACATATTAATCACCAGTTTTATTATGTGTATATATTTAAAATTTATAATTATTTTGATATAATTATATCGAGGTAATTTTATGAAAATTGAAATAGAAAAATTAGATCACTTTGCAAGAGGAATAACAAAGATAGGTGAAAAAATATGTTTTGTAGAAAACGCTCTTCCAAATGAAATAGTAGAAATTGATAATATCAAAGAAAAAAAGAAATATTTTGAAGCATCTACTAAACATATTATTAAAGAGTCAAAAGATAGGATTAAAACACTATGTAAGTATTATAATATATGTGGTGGATGTAATATAGAACATTTAAATTATGAAGTAGAAAATATTTATAAAAAAGAAAAATTAGTAGAATTAATAACTCATCATACCGATTTAAATAAAGATATCATAAAAGATACTATCTATGATAAGGAATATTATTATCGAAATAAAATAGTATTACATGTTAAAGATGGAAAATTAGGATTGTTTGAAAGAAAAACCAATAAATTAATCGAAATAGATGAATGTCTTCTAGTAAATAATAAAATTAACGAGGTAATATCTTTTCTAAAAAATATAAATAACCTGAAAGATATTGAGCAAGTAACTATTAAAGTTGGTAATAAAACAAATGAAGTAATGTTAATAATTAAAGGTGATTTGAAAGAATATTTATCACTACTAGAAATAGTAGATGTATTAATAATTAATAATAAAGTATTATCAAATAAAAGTAGTATTCTATCGTATATTGGTGATAAAAAATATTATATTTCCGAAAATTCTTTCTTTCAAGTAAATGAGAAAATAACTGAAAAATTATATAATAAAATAAAAGATGAAATAGAAAGTTATAATGTAAATAATGTATTAGATTTATATTGTGGAACTGGTACAATAGGAATATATATATGTGAAAAAGTAAATAAAGTTTTGGGTATTGAAATAGTAGAAGATGGTATAAAGGATGCTATCAGAAATAAAGAATTAAATAATATAGAAAATATAGATTTTAAAGTAGGAAAAGTAGAAGAGTTAATAAATGATATAGAAGATGATTATAGTTCAGTTATTGTTGATCCACCTAGAAGTGGTTTAGACAATAAAGTAATAAAATATTTAAATACAAAAATAAAAGATTTAATAATATATGTTTCATGTGATCCAAATACACTAGTAAGAGATTTAAAATTATTAGAAGAAAATTATAAAGTCCTAGAATTAACACCATATAACATGTTTCCAAGGACATATCATGTGGAGTGCATATCGGTACTTGAGAGAAAAAGCGTTGAAAAATAATGGTTTTGCAATAAATAAAAATTAAAAAAATTGAATATATTTAGCAAAAGTTATAAAAAGTTTAATTAACCATGTCCTAGGAAAATATGTTTCCAAGTTCCAGGTTGAATTCTAAAAGGGTATGGAAAATAATAATATTACGAACAAAAGAAAATAAAAAACTGTAGTATAATGATATATGAAAGGTATGTGATATGTTATGACTATAATATATTTAATAAGACATTCAAAACCATTAAAGGTTAATAACAACTCTAATAGTGATTCTTTACAAATACAAAATGAAAAATCTTCTCTTTCAATTGAAGGTGAAAATATTGCAAGAGAAAAACTAGATAATGAAGAACTCCAAAATATTGATATTATATATTCATCCAATTATGTTAGAGCAATTCAAACCGCAAAATATTTAGCAGAAAGAAACAGCTTAGAAATAAATATTGATAGTGAATTAGGAGAAAGAAAATTTGGTATAGATTCTTGGGATGAATTACCAGAAGAGTTTGGAAAACAACAAGTAATTGATGAAAACTATAAAATAGGTAATGGGGAATCTCAAGTAGAAGTAAGAAAGAGAATGCATAATGTTATCATGAAAATTTTATCTAATAATAAAGGTAAAAGAATAGCTGTTTTCAGTCATGCCACAGCAATTACATTTTTATTAAAACAGTGGTGTAGTATTGAAATAAACAATGGTAAAGGCAACATTAAATATAACGGAAACACAATATTTAATGATAGTTTAAATTATTGTGTAACATTTAAATTATCATTTGATGATAATAATAGTTTGATTGATATTTCTGTAATAAATTTATAGTGATCGTAATATTAAGATATTACGAATAGTTAAAATAATGAAAATGAACTTTGTTCGATTGTATTTAAAACAATAGTATGATATATTTCAAATATATTAATTATCTTGCCATGAGTTAATATGATAATTTGGACGCTAAGGTTCTAATTCTTTAAGGCAAGGAAGAATTATTGCATGCTGCGGGATATCCCTTTTAATAGGATGAAAGGGATATCCTTTTTTTATTCTAAAGGAGGAGGTTTATTTATGAATGAAATAGTAGAGAAAGATGTAATAAGCATCGAAAACATGATTTATGAAATTGAAGGAAAGGAGGTAATGTTAGATTCTGATTTAGCCAAACTATATAATGTTGAAACAAAAAGAATCAATGAGGCAGTTAAAAACAATCCAGAAAAGTTTCCAGATAGATACTTATTTAGAATTACAGATAAAGAATATAATTCTTTGAAGTCGAAATTTTCGACTTCAAAAGGTGGATCTAGAAAAGGACACACTGCTTTTGTTGAACAAGGCATATATATGCTTGCGACTATATTAAAATCGGATGTAGCAACAGAAATAAGCATTAGAATAATGGATACATTCGTAAAAATGAGGCATTATATAAAATATAATGAACAATTGCTTCCACGTAAATATCTACTATTAGAAGAAAAAGTAGATAATAATACAAAGAGAATAGATGAACTGTTTGATAAGTTCAACCCAAAAGTAATAACTAAAAACTCTATATTTTTTAAGAATGATATTTATGATGCATATTCAGTATTATTAGAAATATTTGATATAGCTAAAGAAGAAATAATAATTATAGATAATTATATGGGAAAGATATTGTTAGATAAACTTAGAAATATCAATAGAAAAATAGTTGTAATTTCTTCAAATATAGATAAAACACTAACAAAAAAATATATAAAGCAATATAATAATGTTTCCTTTATAAATAATGATTCATATCATGATAGATTTATAATTATAGATAGAAAAAGAGTATTTCACTGTGGGGCTTCATTTAAAGATTTAGGTAAAAAATGTTTTGCAATAAATGAAATAGAAAATAAAATAGAAAAAGAAAAATTAATAAATGATGTTATTAAGAATTGCAGTATAGATAATTAGCAATATTTATGATAATATTTATTTGTAAAACATTTTAGTAATAAATATTTAATAATAGCAACATATATGACATTATCTTCATCCTAGAACATGTCTAGTTCTAGGGGTTTTAGAACATGTTCTATTGACCCAGTACAGGCCTAGACGATATGTTCTTCGTCCTAGGACAGACCATTGTGAGGCTATCGCAGTTTTAGAAAGGATGTAAATTATGAAAGTTAATAAAGAAATATTCTATCATGCATATTCTGGAGAAAAAGTAGATATAGGTGGCATATTAGTTTTTAATTCTGACACTCATAATAAAATGTATGATGAAGTATATAACAATGAATATAAAATAGATGGGATAGACGCTAATGAATTATTAATTAATAAAAAAAGAAATCAAGAAAACAGTTTTTCAATTGATGAGGTTGAATTATTATTAAATACCATCAATAATGATGCATTTGTACTAAGAGAATTAGCACTTGAAGAAGTAAGAAAAAGTAAATATCCATCTTATCCTTCAAGATTAAGTTGTTTATATATAACAAAAACTAAAGAAGAAGCTATTAATTGGATTAAAATACTGAAAAGAAATAAAAAGAAATGTAAACAAGTTTTGACATTAGAATTAACTGGAGAAATATTTTCTTTTGATGGAAATCAAATGAAGAGACAAAATGTTTCTTACCAAAAGCACTTACAGAATGCAGAATTATATTGGAATTCAATTGACTCTAATAATTTAGAAATATTATTTTATGGTGAGGCTAAAGTAATTAAAATAGAAAATATAGATATATAATTATGATATTTTCTTCACCCTAGAACCAGACTGGTTCTAGGAGTTTAAGAATATGTTCTGTTGACCTAGAACTAGGTTAAACGATATGTTCTTCGCCCCAGGACAGGGCATTGCGAATCTATCGCAGTTTTAGAAAGAATGTAGAATATGAATACAATCATTTATTTATTTTTAACACAAAAAAATTTAACAAGGTCAAGCTGTCTATCGAAAAATAGGTTGTATTGAGGCAACAAAAATCAATCAGGAGATATCAAAAAAAGAGCCGTATTATGTACAAATGGAATATGTTTTATAATATGAAAAAGCAAGAAAAAATAATAAGTATATAATTGCTTATTATTTTTTTGTGTAAAGTTTACATTTTTTTTAAAAAAAATAAAATAAATTAGAATATAATTTGGTATACTATTATAGTAGGTGGCTTTTATGTTAAATAAAATTAAGAATTATAAGAAAAGTTATCTTATTATAAATGTAATATTAAGTGTATTATTAATTTTTTTTGTTGCTAATATATTTATATTTAAACAAACTAGTTTTATATTTTTAATTACATCTATATTAATACCTACTATATTATTAATCTTAATATTTGGTTATGAGAAGAAAAGTAGAAGATTTAAATATGAATCGTTATTTTACGTGTTTGCATATTGTATTTTATTTCTATTAATAACTTATTTCATAGGTATATTTATAGGATTTTCTAAAAATATATATAAATTAAATTTTTCTAATTTAATCAATAATATAATTCCTTATTTAATATTAATAGTAATTAGTGAAGTATTAAGATATGAAATTAGTAGAAAAGGTGAGGGGTCATTATTATCTTATGTATTAGTAACTGCTGTATTAATTTGTGTAGATATGAGTATATTTTTAAAAACTTATGATTTGAGTATTGGTGACGAGCAAATTAAATTTATTTGTGCAATAGTTATGCCAAGTTTCTTTAAAAATATATGTTTGATATATTTTAATAGAAATGGAGGAATATATCCAAGTCTACTTTATAGATTATTATTAGATTTAAAAATATTTATTTTACCAATATTCCCAAATTTTGGTATATATTGGGATTCAGTAATTTATACAATATTACCAGTATTAATGTCATTAATTATAAGGCTTCATTTAAAACAATATAAATATGAAGATGATACTAGTACAATATTAAAAAAAGGTGTTTTATATAATTATTTATTCTATTCTATATTACTTGGATTGGTTTTAATAATTAATATTTTAGTTAGTTGTTCCTTCACATATAATATGATTGCAATTGGATCTGGTTCGATGAGTCCTAAAATAGATAAAGGAGATGCAGTTATTTATGAAAAATTTGATGGTAAGAAAATGCCTAAAAAAGGACAAATATTAGTTTTTCATAAAAATAAAAAAATTATAGTTCACAGAATAATTGATGTTGTCGATATAAATGAGGAAGAAAAGATATATTATACAAAAGGAGATAATAATGATAGTCCTGATGGTTATCCAATAGAAACAAAAAATATTGTTGGGGTTGTAAAAACAAAAATTAAGTATATTGGTATTCCTTCGGTATATATTAGTGAATTAATTAAAAAATAAATCATCAATTTCTGATTTTTAACGTTATTATTATAATAGGGAGTGTGTATATGAAACTTAGATTAAAAACAAAAGTAAAAGCAATTATTTATGTATTTCTCATATTAGCCATAATTGGATGTATTGTGTGTACATTTTATTATGGAAAGAGTAAATTAAAAAATAAAAGTATTACATATACAAAAGAAGGTAGTATTAGCTATGTTACATATTTAAAAGATAATAATCATTATAATAATCAATATTTAAAAGATGATTATAATTATGTAGCTAGTTTGATAGATTATTTTAATGTTGATTTTAATTATTCATATGTTTTTGGCGAGAATATTAAATATGATATGGATTATGAAATTGTAGCTAATCTAGAAGTATATGATTCTGATAATACTACTAAACCTATTGAAAAAAAAGAATTTCAAATATTAGAGAAAACTAACAAAAGTGGTACTGGACAAGTTATAAAGATAGATTTATATAATCAAAAAATTGATTATGATACATATAATAAAATAATTCAAGAGTGGAAGAAAGTAGTTTCTCCTGAAGCAACTTTAAAAGTAGATTTTAAAGTTAATTGGAAAGGATACTCAGAAGTATTACATAAAAAAGTATCAGATAGTTATACTAAAGAGTTTAGTATTCCTATTTCAAATAAAGTAATTAATATATCCAAACCTACAAAAGATAATGATACTGGTAGAATTTATGCAGATCAAACTTTAGATAGTTGGTTCTTTATTATTATTGGTTCTTTTGGATTATTACTACTTATATGTATTATAGGATTAATAAATGTAATTATTAAAATAAATAAGAACAAATCAAAATACGAACAAAAAGTAAATAAAATTTTAAGAGAATTTGATAGGGCTATAACAGAAGCTAAGGGACCATTTATAAGAAATAATAAAGAAAATTATATTGAAGTAAAAGATTTTATGGAATTACTTGATGTTCATGATAATTTAAATGAACCAATTATATATTATAAGAGTAACAATAATACAAAAAGTACTTTTATAGTTAGAAATGGTAATGATATATATTTAACAGTTATTAAAAGAAATGAATATGAATAGTTGACATTTTTTTACGCATTGTTTGCAACAAATATTTTATATTTAATAAAAATATATTATAATTATTATAGAGGAGGCTATATATATGAAAGATAATAAGAAAGTTTTATATGGATTAGTTGCGTTAGCATTAGTTTTATCAGTAGTAGGTATTTCAATTGGTTTTGCTGCAATGTCTACGGATTTAACAATCAATGGATCAGCAGAGGTAGTTCCAGCTTCATGGGATATTAAATTTAAGGATTTAAGTAGTCCAACAATTATAGGAGATGCTGAGGTTACAACTGCACCAACAATTACTTCTGATACACATATTGGAAATTATGCAGTTAAATTAACAAAACCAGGAGATTCAGTTACTTATACATTTAAAGTAGCCAATGATGGTACTATTGATGCTAAATTAACAGATTTTATTAAAGCAACACCAACATTTACAGGAACAGGAGCTACTGCTTCTGCAGATGCTACAATAGTTCAAAACAATTTTGAATATACTGTTACTTATTCTGATGATACTGCAATTACTAAAAATACAGATGAATTAGATGCTGAATCATATAAAACAGTAAAACTAGTAGTTGGATATAAAGCTGATGCAACAGAATTGCCAACAAATACAGTCACTATATCTGGCTTAGATGTAACATTCACATATGGACAAAAATAAACTGCTTATGCAGTTTTTTTATTTTATAAAATAAATATTTAGTATTCAAATCTTTTATTATTATAAAAAATAGGGTATAATATAAATAATAGTAGGTGATCATGTGAGAAAACATAAAATTTCTAAAAAAACTAATAATAAACGTCTGTTAAACTTGTTATTACCATTATTATGTGTTTTTCTACTATTTATTGCAGTAGGTTTTAGTGCATTATCTACAACTTTAAGTGTTAATGGTAATGCAGCATTTGCTCCTGTTGGAATGATTAGAGTAATGTCTATTTCTACTGATAGTTTAGTAGATGCTACTGAACAAAGTAAAAGTATAACATCTGACTCAATAAAAAATATGTTAGATTTAAATAGTAGTAATGCAACAGCTAAATATAATGTAGTGATTAAAAATCTAGGACAAACTGATAAAGAACTAGATAATATAGTAGAAGATATGTTTTCTAATGAACAAATAGAATATGAATTAAATGGATTAAAAATTGGTGATGTTATAGAAGCTAGAAATGAAGTACAATTTTCAATTACATTTAAATATAAAGAAAATGCAATACCACCTCTTGAATCTAGATTAAATTCAAAATTAAGATTTGTATTTAAAGATCATGAGGATGTCGATCCATCTGGTATTGTATTTGAACATACTGGAGCTTGTACATTTAATGGTTCTTCTAATAATATAACTGGTGAAGAATGTGAAGAATATTGGGATAAAAAATATATTGATACAGGTGTTTATCTATATGATAATAAAAATTGGAAAAGAGATTATGAAATAGGATTTACAATCGAAGAATATAATGGATCTATCCAAGATAATCAAGCTGTTTTTGTTAATACGAAATATGAAAAAGATAATTTAAAATGGCCGGGTCTAGTATTTAGACATGCTGCTGGAGCAAATAATCTAGAATTAACTCAATCAATTAATGGTACTAAAGTATCTGTAAAAATTAATAATCAAACATACCCATTAAAAGTAAAGCTTATTAGAACTAATGATATAGTATATTATTCTTTAAATGATGGGGAACCAATACTTCTACAAAATATGACGAATTTCAACCAACAGTTTGATATATCCACTTGGTTTGGAGCAGCCCCTAATGGTTCTGGTACACCATTCCGTGTATTAAAAGCAACATTATCAAATATGTATATTAAAGTAGGAGAAAACAAATTACAAAAATATACTATTACATTTGATCCTAATGGTGGTACTGTAGATGAACCAACAAGAAGAGTATATCAGTATGCGAAAATAGGTCAATTACCAGTTCCTGAAACTACTGAACATAGAAGTTTTGAAGGATGGTATACTGATACTTCATATACTACTAAAATAACTGAAACTTATGTACCTACATCTGATATGATACTTTATGCTAAATGGTCTGATTCATGTCCTGTAAAAGTTGGTAATAAATATTATAAAACTATATCTGCAGCACTTGAAAATGAAGCACAAGGATCTACTCCTGTTACTATACAATTATTGGAAGATATAACTGAAAAAGTAATTGTTAAAGCTGGTAAAAATGTTACATTCGATTTCAATGGATATACAATCTATAATGTGGATAATGCAAATCCAATAATAGAAAATAATGGAACTTTAAATATTATTAGTGGTACATATAATCATAGAGGTACTTCAGGAGTAATAAATAATAATTCAACAGGAACATTAACAATATCTGGAGGAAACATAATTGCATCTAGTACAAAACAAGCTGTATACAATGACGGAGGTACTGTAACAATAACAGGAAATCCTAATCTTTCTTCAGTATCATCAATAAGAGCTACTGTACACAATCTTAATAATGGTACTATGAATATACTAGGTGGAACTATTATAGGTAGTAACTTTGCTGCAGTTCATAATGAGAATGGGAATTTAACTATAGGTATAAAAGATGGAAATATTACATCAACCCCAGTAATTCAAGGAAAAGATTATGGAGTAATGACAACACTTAATTATAATTTCTA
The DNA here is from genome assembly GCA_902801525.1 of uncultured Erysipelotrichaceae bacterium. Lineage (GTDB taxonomy): Bacteria > Bacillota_I > Bacilli_A > RF39 > UBA660 > RUG14670. The sequence continues at coordinate 33,650 of CADCIN010000010.1, forward strand.
TGATGGTACATTAAAGGGGAAGACAGCAGCTGTAAATGATACTAGTAAAATTGTTGATATAGAAGATAATTCTCAATTACAAGATGGTACTGAAGTAATAAGTGGAGAAACATTTAAAACATTATCTTTAATCCCAACTAATTAAAATAATAAAAGGATGAGAAAAACTCATCTTTTTTAATATAGATAATAATTATTATTTATGATAAGATTTAGATATAATGATTAGATACGATATTAGAAGGAGATAATTATGAAAATATTAATAATATGTAGTAAAAAATTTTATTCTAAAATAGAAGAGGTTAAAAAGGATTTAGAAAAGAAGAATATTGAAGTATTTTTACCAAACTGTTATGATGATCCAACTGCAGAACAAAAAGCATGGGATTTAGGAGTAGAAGAGCATCAAAAGTTTAAAGCTAAAATGTTTAAACAAAGCGAAGATACTATTAGAGAAATGGACGCGGTTTTAGTATTAAATCTAGATAAAGAAAAAGATGGAAAAGTACTAAATAACTACATCGGAGGAGCTACATTCTTGGAAATGTATGATGCATTTAGATTAGGCAAAAAAATTTATTTATATAATGATATTCCAGATGGAATGCTCTATGATGAAATAGAAGGATTTGGTCCGATAATCATTAGTGGTGATTTAAAACAAATAAAATAATTTGACTTATCACTAATACGCAAACAAGGTTAGTAGTTTCATAACTAGAAAATATTCCTAATACTGAAACAAGGATAGAGCACTTAGCACTGACACTGAAACAACCCACGTAGAGTCTTTATGTATTTTAGAACGTCGATAAGACTTATAAAATAAGGGTAATTCATCTATTCGTGACTTTTAAAAAAACGGCAAAAAATTGCTGTTTTTTTTATGATTTTAAATATAAAAATATCTAACCTAGTGTGTGTGAATAGATGAGAATAAGTCTTACATGGTTATTGATATTTGGATAACCAAAATTTAACGGAAAGGAGGATAAGGATGCCTAAATGTGAAGTTATTGCAATCGTAAACCAAAAAGGTGGGGTAGTGAAAGTATTTTTTCATACGATAAATATAGTCGCGGTGCAATTGCTTATGAAAGTCTTGCAAGGTAGGTATTATTGCTTTTAAGAATAAAAATTAAAAATATTATGAATAGTCTAAAAGTGAAATAAAAAAAGTACAGAAATTGAATATAAGAAATCAGATATAACTGATATTCCAAAAAAGTAGAAGATAAAGTGACAGACATAGTTGCAAATCCCCTAACTGGAGTTAATATTATCTATACAGTTATAGTTGGACCAATTGCTATATCAAGTATCATGTTCTTTACAATAAAACTAAAAAATAACTAATTAAAACATCGAAAAATGTTTTTTTTTAATAAGCACTATGTTATAATTATAATAGAGGAGTGAAAATATGAAAAATAGATATAGATATATACTAGGAATAGTACTAGCAATTTTTGTTGCAATACCAGTATTCGCAACAAATTATGTAGATAATGATATAAAAATAGGAAATATATTATGTCCAGGAGATAATTCAATAAGTATTGAATCAGATTTTAATGTATATTATAAAAAAAATCCACGAGTTGAAATTTATAAGAAAAGAGAAAAAACTATATTATCTCTTAAAGAATATAATAGTAGACTAAATGATGCAGATCAAATTTCAGAAAAGAACGATAAAGGTGAAGAATTTATTGGATGGAAAGTTATAAGTTATAAAACAAGTGGAGGAACAAATGGTTATGTAGTAAAGGAAATTGAAGTTGAACCATTCTATAGTAATGTAAAACACAAAATAATTGTTGAACCAGAAACAAAAAAAACAGAAGTAAATGTTTCCGAAGAACAAGATGTTAAAGAATATCAATGGTATAAGAGAGTAAGAAAAAACAAATTAGCAGCATATACTGAAGATGGTACAATAGATGAAAATTATGAACACTGGAGATATGATGAAGAAACAAATACATATTCAGCTAATGAAGATTATATAGGTTTATATTTAAGAGGATATATTGATTTTGAAAATGATTCAGAAATAGAATTTAATCTTAATATGAGGAAGGATTTAATTTTCAAGGAATGGTTTGATTTAAGTGACTATTTAATTATATATGATATTTCTGATGAGAGAGTATTAAAAAGATATATTGAAAAAGAAAAAATATCATGTGAAAATGACCAATGCAAATTAAAAATTGATAATAAGACTCTAAAAGCAGGAGAATATATGATTGAAATTAAAAAATCTAATTATATTAATCCAGAGGTTAAATTTAATAATGCTAATGTCTATACAGTTGAAGAAGTAAAATTAGATGGAGAAAATTCTAAAATACTTTCAAAAGGTGAAGATGGACAAGA
>CADCIN010000011.1 GCA_902801525.1 uncultured Erysipelotrichaceae bacterium
AAGTAAAATTAAAAGGACTGTCTCCTGTAAATTACAGGTTACAATCCTCTAATTAGAAACTATTTATAAACTGTCCAACTTTTGGGGTTCAGTTCATAACAACTCTTTTTTATTCTTCAATTTTAAAATCTTTTAAACTACCATCTTCACCAACAATTTTAACAATGGCTTCTTCTGCATTTTTTAATTTATCATCACAAGATTTAGCAAGTTGCATAGCTTTATTAAACTCTTTAATCGCGTCATCTAAAGGAACTTCTCCGCTCTCTAATTTCTTAACTATTTCTTCTAATTTTAAAAGACTTTCTTCAAAACTAAATTCTTTCTTTTCCATAAATTCTCCATTCTAAATAATTTCAGCATCTAAAGTGCCATCATCAAATTGTAAACTAACAATATCTTTTTTATTTAAATCCTTTGAACTAGTAACAACTCTATCCTTACATTTAACAATAGAGTATCCTCTTTTAATAGTAAGTAATGGACTAAGAGTTTCAAGTTTAGATATAATTTGTAAATACTTTTGACTCTTCTTCTCAATAATACTCATAGGATTTTTAAAGATATAACTTTGTTTAATATTTTCATACTTTTTACTTTTTAATGAAACTAAGTTAACTACACTAAATTTTAATCTATCAAGTAAAGCATTATACATTAAATCTTTAGCTTGATAAATACTTGCAGGATTAGTAAATATATATCTTGATTTTACTTCATTTAATTTTTGTTTATTAATATTAATTTTATGTTGCATAGACTTATTAAGTCTTATTTTCAATTGATTTAAATAATTTTCAACATCACCTTTTTGCGGTACTGCCATCTCAGCAGCACCTGTCGGAGTTGGTGATCTTAAATCAGCAACAAAATCAGCAATTGTAAAGTCAATTTCATGTCCTACAGCACTAATTACAGGTATATCACAATCATAAATAGCTTGAGCAACTATTTCTTCATTAAAAGGCCATAAGTCTTCAATACTTCCTCCACCACGTCCTACAATCAAAGTATCAAGGTTATATTCACGACTACGTTTAATTTGTTTAACTATATCATCTTTTGCAAGTTCACCCTGAACAAGTGATGGAAATAAAATAACTTCTAATAAAGGCCATCTTCTTTTAATAGTAGAAATAATATCTTTAATAGCAGCACCAGTAGGTGCAGTAATAACACCTATTCTATCAGGGATTTTAGGAATCTTCTTCTTTATATCATCCCTAAACATACCTTGAGCTTCAAGTCTCTTTTTTAATTGTTCAAAAGCAATATATAAGTTACCAACACCATCTTCAAGCATATCACTAACATATATCTGATAAGCACCATTTGCTTCAAAAACACTAATTTTACCAGTTACTAATACCTTCATTCCATCTTGAGGAATAAACTTAACTTTCTTAGTACTAGATGCGAACATAATAGCATTAATTCTACTTCCTTCATCTTTCAAAGTAAAATAAAAATGTCCTCTACTATGAGCTTTAAAATTAGATATTTCACCCTTTAAAAAAACTTCTCCAAGATTAGAATCATTATCAATTTTATATTTAATATATCTAGTTAACTGAGTAACCGTAATATATTTATCATTCATTATTGTTCCTCACTATGATAAATATTATCAAGTACACCATTAATCATTTTAGTAACAGCTTCATCTGAATATTTTTTAGAAAGTTCAATAGCTTCATTAATTGAAACAATACTAGGAGTTTCAGTATAACGAAGTTCATAAATACCAATTTCTAAAATAGCTTGATCAACTTTATTTAATCTATTGATAGTCCAATCTTTTAAATAATTATTAGCAAGTTTATCAATATCTTTTTTATTACTTGTAACACCATTTACAAGTTCATTAACAAACTCATTTTCAACTTCAAATTGTTCCTTAATTAATTCATCTACATTATATTCAATATTAGTATCATTTAATATACTAATTTGATATAAAACTTTCATTGCAACTTCTCTAAGTTCACTTCTATTTTTCATATAAATCACCAAGAACATTTTATCATAAAAATTAAATAAAAAAAAGAGTATTTAAACTCTAAATTTTAACTGGGCCAAGTTCTGGATAAATATTTCTTAAAATACCAAATAATAAGTATATAAAAATCATAAAATAAATATATTTACTAGGAATTTTATAAAGTAATGCCTTAGTATTTTTAAAATAACTAACTATAAAGTTAATACCATAAAATAAATAAACTGGTAAAAATATAAATGTTAAAATATTATATCTGAATGATTGATAAAAATTACCTTTTAAAAGTTCAATTACCATTCTAGTATTCCCGCATCCAGGACAATATAAATTAGTTATTTTATGAAATAAACAAGGTATAAAAGTATTATATTTAAACATAAAATAAAGAGTAATAATAAAGAGTAATAATATTATAAAATATATCATTCTTTTCATAGAAAAACTTCTCATTAGATTTGAGAAGTCACCACTGCAGGATTTGATTCAGCTCTTGCTATTTTATTAATTTCTGATTGCATAATTGCATGACCAACTATTGATAAACCAAATAATTGTAATAATAAATATAAGATACTATTATCATCTGCCTTAATATTAAATTTATCATTAGCAACTTTAATACTCTTACCTTGTGCATATGCCCAGTAAATACCATATAAACTACAAGTAACAAGTGTTAGTAAAAAAGATACACCTCCAGATAAATTATTATTTTCATTACCACTTGCTCTATTAGCATCATTAGTTAAAACTATAAACCAATAAATTCCATACAAACCACAAGTAATAATAGAAAAGAAAATAGCAAGACCAATATTTCTTTCCTTAACATTTGAATTCATAAACAATACTCCCTTCTAAAAAAATTATATAATAAAATTAATAATAAGTATATAAAAATTTAATGTTTTTTAACTTCTTTTTTTAAATTGTATAAAAAGTTAAGAGCTTCCATTGGAGTCATTTCAAGTGGATTAATTTTTTTAAATTCTTCTTCTATTTTATTTTTCTTCTCTTCTACTTCATTCTCATCTTTTTCAAATAACGAAGTTTGAGTAAATACTTGTTTTTTAACATTTTTCTTTTCATAAATATTTAATATTTCATCTGCTCTTTTAATTAAAGAATCAGGTAAATGAGCAAGTGATGCAACATGTATACCATAACTCTTATCAACTGCACCATTTTTAATTTTATGTAAAAAAGTTATAGAATTATTTTCTTCAATTGCAGATACATGAACATTTTTTAAATGTTTTAAATCATTTTCTAAAGATGTTAATTCATGATAATGGGTAGAAAACATTGTTTTAGCTTTAATCTTATCATGTATATATTCAAGTATTGCTTGTGCAAGACTCATACCATCATATGTAGCAGTTCCTCTTCCAAGTTCATCAAATAAAATTAATGAGTTCTCAGTTGCTTCACTTAGTGCATATTCAGCTTCCTTCATTTCAACCATAAATGTAGATTCACCACTAACTAAGTCATCACTCGCACCAATTCTTGTAAATATTTTATCAAATATTGGCATAGTACAACTCTTACATGGTACAAAACATCCTATTTGAGCCATAATAACATTAATTGCACATTGTCTCATATATGTAGACTTACCTGCCATATTAGGTCCAGTAATAAGTAAAACATTTGTAGTTTTATCCATCATAATATCATTAGCAACATATTTATCCTTCATAACTTGTTCAACAACAGGGTGTCTAGAATCAATCATTTTAATTACTTTATCAGTAGTAAGAACAGGTCTAACATATTTATTACTATCACTAACAATTGAAAATGCTTGTAACATATCTACTTCACTAATTACTTTAGAAATTCTTTGAATCTTAGAAGCATATCTCTTAACTATTTCACGTATATCCATAAATAATTTAAACTCTAAATTAATAATCTTCTCTTCAGCACCTAAAATAATATTTTCTTTTTCTTTAAGAACAGGAGTAATATATCTTTCAGCATTAGCAAGAGTTTGTTTTCTTTCATAACCATATTCTTCTTTAATTAAATGAGTTTGTCCTTTAGATACTTCAATATAATATCCAAATACTTTATTAAAACCAACTTTTAAATTTTTAATACCAGTACGAGTTTTTTCTTCACTCTCCATTTGTAATATAAAGTCTTTAGAGCCACTACTAATAGCTTTTAATTCATCAAGTTCACTATTATATCCAGCCTTAATTAAATGTCCTTCATGAAGTGTAAAAGGAGCATCTTCACAAATAGTTTTTTCAAGTAATGAATAAACTTCATCTAATGTATCAATACTCTTATCAAAATGTAATTTTTCTAAAATATCTTTAATATTAGGAAGACTCTTTAAAGATGTTTTAAGTTGTAATAAATCTTTAGCATTTAAATTACCATAAGTAATTCTACCAATAAGTCTTTCCAAGTCATAAACATTATCAAGTTCATGTATTAAGTCATCTCTTAAAATAAACTCAGTAGAAAGTCTTTCAACAAAGTCATATCTTCTTTCTATTTCTTTTTTATTAGTTAAAGGATTTTCAATATTATGTTTTAAGAACCTAGAACCCATCGCAGTTCTATTCTTATCAAGAAGCCAAAGCAGACTATATTGTCTCTCTCTATTTCTTAAAGTCTCAGTAAGTTCCAAATTCTTCTTAGTATTAATATCAAATTCTAAGAATTCAAATGATTTTATAGTAACGGCTTTTTGTAAATGATGTAAATCACCTTTCTTAGTCTCAATAATATAATTAAGTAAATGTTTTAAAGTAAATACTAATCTCTCATCTTCTAAATCTTTATAAATATATTCATAATTACTATCTTCATTTAAATCAGATAATATAGTAATTAGTACATTATGTTTAGTTCTTAATATATCAACTATTTCTCTGTTAATCTTATCATTAACAATTACTTCTCTAAATCCATTTTTAACGACTTCTCTAATTATTTTATCAGCTTCACCATCTATTAATTCAACATAAACTTCACCTGTTGAAATGTCTGCAAAACTAACTCCATAGCAATATTCAAAGTCATAAATATTAGCAATATAATTATTGTTTTTAGCATCAATTGCTTCATCAAGTCTAGTACCTTTAGTAACTACCTGAATAACATCTCTTTTAACCATTCCTTTAGTTTGTTTAGGATCTTCCATTTGTTCTGCAATTGCTACTTTATAACCCATATCAACTAATGAATTAACGTATCCAGCATATGCATGATGTGGAATCCCACACATTGGAACTCTCTCTTCAAGTCCAGCTTGTTTACCAGTTAATGTTAATTCAAGTAATCTACTAACTAAAATTGCATCATCAAAAAACATTTCATAAAAATCACCAAGTCTAAAAAAGATAATACAATCTTCGTAATTATCTTTCATATCCATATATTGCTGCATCATTGGTGACAGTTTACTTCTGTCAACTTCACTTCGTCTCATTTAAATCACCACACTAATGCTATTATAACATTTTATTAATAGAAAACAAAATTATTTACTATATTTTTTCAAATAATTAATAGCATCTTCTGCCTTTTCTACTTTAACAATTTTAATTTTTAATTTTCTCTTTTTCTTAATTTTAACAGCTTCTTTATAATTATTCCCACTAGGTACAAAGAAAATATCTGCATGACTGTTAACTGCACCGAGTAATTTGTATTTAACTCCTCCAATAGGCCCAACATATCCATTACTAGAAATAGTACCAGTACCAGCAATTTTTAAACCCCTAGTATAGTCATATTTAGTTAAACTATCATAGATAAATAGTGTTGTCATAAAACCTGCCGAAGGACCAGACTCATTACTATTAAATTTTATCTTTACTTTAGGATTAACACTATAACTGTCAAGTTCATTAACAATAACACCAATAACTTTTCTTTTTTTATAATTATAAAGTTTAGCTTTAAAATGGACTTCTCTTTTATCTCTTAAAACAGTAGCATCTAAATAATCTTTACTACTAATATTAATAATGTTTTTGACATCTTCTAAACTATTTATTTTTTTATTATCAAGTTCAAGTAACTTATCTCCTACTTTAAAGTTATTACCATCTCTAGAATAAATAGATATAACATAAAATGATCTACTTTTTAATTTGTAATCACTTCCTGCAAGTATATATGCTGTTTTAACTGCATTAGCATTTGCTTGTTTTAAATCCAAATCATCACGAAATTTTAAATCCTCTAAATTATCACTTTCATCGTATTTATAATCAGAAACTTTATCTCTCTCCCAGTTAGGCATAACATAACTTAATAAATAATTGATAATATTGCCTTTAACTTGAGTAACATAAGAAAGATTGTAACTTCCATTAGTTTTATAACCATTTTCAACTTTAATTCTACTATCTATATTAGAAATACCCCCACCAGTAAAAATATAATAATCTAGTGGATAAAATGTAATAACTAAAAATACAATAATAGTAATTATATAAAATAAGTTTTCTTTAATATTTTTTTTAAAAAAAGCATAGTATTTATTAAACATTTAATCATCCTCTCATTTTAATTATAGCAAAGATCAGGTGAAATATGAAATCAAATTTCAAAAGATATTTTAAAGTAATAATTATCATTTTATTATTAATATTATCTCTAAAAGATACATCTTACCTAACAAGAAATATAAAGGTATATACAAATATATTCATAAATAATTTCTATCCTTCTGCATTAATATTTTATTTATTATCAAGTATTATAATTGAATATCAAGTGATAGAAGAAATAATAAAACTATTAAAAGTAAATATAACAAAAATATATATAATAATAATAAGTATCATAACGGGAACACCTGGTTCTACAAAAATATTAAAAGAAATGTTTGATAAAAAAATAATTTCAGAAAAAAATGCTAATGAGTTAATAATGTATACTCATTTTCCAAATCCACTCTTTGTCTTAACAACAGTATCAATAATAGTAAATAGTAAAAAAATATCTCATTTAATATTAATATCAATCATTTTATCAAACATAATAATAGGTTTAATAATGTCAAAGAAAGAAAAAATAAATAATAATATAAATATAAGTATAAATAACAAAAACACTTTTTCTAAAGTACTAGAAATAAGTATATTTAAAACAATAAAATTAATTGTTTTAATATATGGCATATCTATCTTTTTTTATTTAATATCAGTTTTATTTAGTCATTACCTAAATTTAAATATTTACTTAGATACAATCATAAGTGGTCTATTTGATTTAACTAATGGAGTATTAAAAACAGTCATAATAAAAGATATAAAAATAAGATCTCTTCTGATAATTATTTTTATATCTTTAGCACCAATATCAATTCACTTTCAAGTAAAAAGTATAATAGATAATTCAAAAATACTATATCGTAATTTTTTACTTGGAAGAATATTTCAGTGTATTATATCACTATCTATTTATATAATTCTATATAAATTATTTATATCCTAATGGACATACTAAGTTAATACCATACATTCTCTCAAAATATGGATGATAAAAACCAATATATAAGTTCATTACTTGGTTATTAGTATTAAAAAATATATTATTAATTTTAAAGTCATATGAAATGAGTCCAGCATCGTCAGTACTATGACCTAAATCAGGAAGTGGATACTTAATCATATTACCTTCAGAACCATATTCGATTAAAAAATCATCGCTATATTTTGACGTTTCATCAGAATTTTCATCAATATAAGATGCTATTTTCTTTTGAAGAATCAAAAATTTTTGAGAACCATCTTTAAAAGTAAAAGTATACTTTTCCATCCTACACCATTTATCATTGCAAGATTTACCTTTAAAATCATTATCTAATATCGTTTGATCAACACTAATTAGAGTTTTTTTAATCAAATCATCATAAATTGTTTTTTCAAGTAAGTTTTTATATTTTAAAATTTGAGTTCTATCTGACTCCTTATTCTCCTTTGTCTGATAATTATTAAGTGTTGTAAATAAAGATAAACAAATTCCTACAACAATAATAAAACAAAGGAGTATTTCAATAATTGTCATTCCACTATTATTTAATTTTTTAAATCTTGCCATTTTAAATTAACCTCCATATTAGAATAAGTATAGTAATCATTATCATCTTTTTTATTATGCATAACTAGAAATATTCTATATTGTGATTCATTTGGATTATTAATATAATTAGGTAAATATTTAATATAATCCTTAAAACCAGTTAAAAAAGTCTTATCATTATTTTCCTTAACTATATTTTTAAATGAAGAAATATTATAACTAGTTATATATATTTTTTCAATTCCATAGTCGCTTACAATACCATTGCAAAAAGTTAAAGCAGTATTATCTGTAAGTGATTTACATTCAAATTCAAGATACTCACCATCTAAAGAAAAATTTGGATAATTATCTTCAAAAATTGTTCTCATCCAAAAAGCTGCATATTTGCCATCAACATTATCATAATTTTCACGTTTTTCAGCCTCACCAATCAAGGGATAAAAATTAATAAATATAATTCCAATTATTGAAACAACAAATACTGAAACTATTAAAGTTTCTACAAGTGCGAACCCTTTATTAAAATTTTTTTTCATATTTTCACATCATCTTCCTTGCTATTATCATAAAATTATTATATAATAAATTATAGTAAAATACCATAGAAAAGTAAACAAAAGGGGTTGAAAGTAATATGGTTACATTTGATTTTAAAAAAACACCGATTACACAAATCGCTGATTATATTATTATTCAAGCCTCTAAAGCAGAAGCATCAGATATTCACTTTGATCCAAGAGAAGATGGACTTATTGTTAGAATAAGAATAGACGGAGACTTAACTGATTATGCAATTATACCAAAGTCATATTCAAAAAATTTAATAACAAGATTGAAATTATTAGCCAGTATGAACATAACTGAATCAAGATTACCTCAAGATGGTTCAATTAAAGGAGAATTTGGTGGACAATATTTAGATATGCGTGTATCTTGCTTACCTACAAATGAAGGCGAAAAAGTTGTAATTCGTATCTTAGACTATACAAGAAGTCTTGAAGGAATAGAAAATCTAGGATTTTCACATCAAAACTTTAAAAAATTAAAAAGAATGATCGAACAACCAAACGGAATTATTTTAATTACAGGTGCAACTGGTACAGGTAAATCAACAACTACCTACTCTATCCTACAAGTTTTAAATAAACCAGAAACAAATATAATAACAGTAGAAGATCCAATAGAAATGAATATTGAAGGATTAAATCAAGTACAAGTAAATAGTGAAATTGGTTTAGACTTCGCAACAGTATTACGTTCAATATTAAGACAAGATCCAAATGTTATACTAATCGGAGAAATTCGTGATTCAGAAACAGCTAGAATTGCCGTACGTGCATCAATTACTGGTCACTTAGTATTATCAACAATCCATACTAATAATTCATTATCTACAATTGAAAGATTACTTGATATGAATGTTGAAAGATATTTGCTTGCAAGTGCACTTACTGGTATTATTTCGCAAAGACTTGCCAAAACACTATGTCCAAAATGTAAAATCAAAAGAAAAACAACTAAATACGAGAAAAAAGTTTTCAAAACGTTTTTAAATAAAGATGTCGAAGAAATTTATGATGCAAGAGAATCAGGATGTATTGATTGTCATAATGGATATAAAGGAAGAATTGCTATACAAGAAGTTCTAGAAATAGATGAGGATATAAGAACTGCCATAAGTGATGAGACAATAACAAAAGAAGATTTAGCAAAACTTGTATATACTCCAAACATAACTACTCTACTTCAAGATGGTTTAAATAAAGTATTAGATGGCACAACAAGTTTTGAAGAGATATATCGAATAATAGAAATAGATCTTAATACAAATGACGTATATGATAAATCAGAAATAAATAAAGTAAATATAGAGTCAAAAGAAGATATTAAAGAAAAAATTGAGGAATTAAAAGATGAACAAAGCACAGCTCCTAATATATTTCAACAAATAGAAGTTCCAACAGGTATGAAAAATGGAATACAAAATGTCAAAATAGCAACCCCTAAAGTATTAAATAATGTTATTCCAAATCATATTCAAAAAACAAATACAGGAAGTATGAACATAAATAATCAAGTAAATAGTGTTTTACCTAAAGTTGAAAGTAAAACTGCAAATAATACACAAAGCAACATGTCAATCGTATCAGCACTTCCAATTATGAACATAAAATAAATAGTAGTTATAACTACTATTTATTTTATTTGTTAATATTATCTAAAATATAATTAATAATTTCATCACTAATTTCAGAAGCTTTTCTCATATTGTAATCTTTAATGCACTCAATACTTTTCCAATTATATAAACCAGCAAGTTCTAAATAAGCTTCTTCAGCATGCATTAAATGATCAATACTCTTTTCATGTTCATCCAAAAATTTTCTATTCTTCATTAACTCATGAGAATATTCATAAGGAACATGTAAAAATATTGTATAATCAGGTTTTGGTAAATTTAAAAGCCAATATTCAAGTTTATCAATCCATTGATACATATTAAACCTTTCATCTTTATCATGTATTTTACTTCCTTGATGAGCTTGATTAGAACTAATATATCTATCGAGTATTACAACATATCCCTCATCTAAATACTTCATAGCTTTATCAATATTATATTTTCTATCAGCAGCATAATAAAGACATGCTATATGAGGATCAACATTAACTGCACCCTCTAAAAATTTACTGTCTCCAATTTCAGGTTTACCAAGATAATCACCACCAACAATCTTACCAGTTGGACTATCATATACAGGAAAACTCATTCTAAAGCATTTAATATTATTCTTCTTTAAATTTTCTTCTAATAAAATAGACTGAGTTTCTTTTCCAGAACAATCAGTTCCTTCAATGACTATTATTTTACCCTTCATAATAAAACCTCCTAATCAGTAATGTTATTATTCTCATCAAATGGAACTAAAAGACATTTACGACTAGCTAAATAATCACACATATGAACAAAATTTTGATACTTAGTCTTTGGTTTTTCTAAAACTTCATTTCCATTATAATCAGTAGTCCAAGGACCCATATGAGTCTTAATAACACTCTCTAAAAGTTCTCTATCTTTATCACTAATAGTTAATTTGTCTTTATTTTCTTCAATATAATTAGCCATAAGTATTGGATGATCAAACTTAGTATATTTACTCTCAGGTATACCAAGTTTTAATCCATCATGAATTAAAAGCCCCATAAGCATAATATCTTTTTCCATAGATGTATATTTATCACCAATAGCAGGATCGTTTAAAAGTTCGAAGCCAATTCTCATTGCAGCTTTAGAATGTCTAAGAAGGCCACCATCTCCAGTTGCATATGCTGGATGATATTTACCAGTTGATGATGCAGCTACTTTAAAAAAATAATCAGGTAATAATTCAAGCATCACAATTAGTGATTTTCTAACTTCACTATCATTAATATAATTTAACTCTGTTTTAAAAATCTCTTCCATAATTTATCCTACCTTCCATTATTTTAACAAGAATACTATTCATAATATACCATTTTTCAAGTGGAATGTAAATAAAACCACCATTTTCACATAACAAACCATCTTTAATTAAATCATCATACTTAAAAAAGTAACTAATATCCTTACCAAATTTTTCCTTGAAAGCCTTCTTTTCAATGCCACACCTAAGTCTAAGATTAAGAATAACTTCATACTCTATTAAATCATCAAAAGAAACATACTCACTTTCATATTCATATAAACCATCTATATACTTATTAAAACTTCTAGTATTAGAATATCTAATATTATTTATATATCCAGAAGCACCCAGTCCAAATCCATAATACTCTTTATTTCTCCAATATATTAAATTATGTTTAGATTCAAATCCATCTTTAGAATAATTACTAATTTCATAGTGATTAAAACCATTATCTCTTAAATACATATCAATAAAATAATACATATCACTATCTAATTCTTGATCTATATATTTAAAATTATTAATTGCTAACTTAGTATTATTTTCAATTATTAAAGAGTATGTAGAAATATGATTAATATCAAGATCTATTAAGAAGTCTAAATCATTCTTAAGCATATTTAAATCTTCCCCATTAATAGCATACATTAAATCTACATTAATATTATTAAATCCTATTCTTTTACATAATCTAATTTTATTTTCAATTTCTTCTTTAGACTCTTCTCTATCTAAAATATTAAGAATGTTTTTATTAGTAGACTCCATACCAAAACTAAGTCTATTAACACCATACTTTTTAAATAATTTAAGTTTATCAGAATTAATACTATCAAAGTTACATTCAATAGTCTCTTCATAGTTATTATCTAAGCTAAATTTACTAATTATCTTAAATAAATAATTAATTTCATCTAAATCTAAAGAACTAGGTGTTCCACCACCAATATAAATAGTATTTATTTTTTCACCTTTATATTTACTATCTATCTCTTTTTCTAATTGTCTTAAATAACTAATAACAAGCTTTTTATTATAAAGTAGCTTACAAAAATCACAGTAAGAGCAAATACTCATACAAAAAGGAATATGTATATATACAGATTTACTAATATTATTTTCTAGGAACACATCCATTAAATGCTCCTTTTTTATCTCTTACAATTTCATTATTAAATACTGATTTTAAACCACCTTTTACTTGACCAGCATGCTTATTAGTTTTTCTTTTATTTGATATAAAATCCATAAAATTTTCATACTTTGATTGTTTTTCTTCACCAATTAACTTATTAAAGTCTTCATCATCAAATAAAAAATCAAAAAGACCTAATTTTAAATATTTTTCAAGTGAAACAGTTAAATCTCTTCCAACTGAAGAACTAGAACTTTCTATCCCACACATTGCAAGTGCCTCAGATATTTCTCTATCACTAATATTTCCATCATTATCTAAAAATATTGATAAAGTTTTCGAAACTCTAATAAATCTTCTTTCTTCTTGTTCTTTACTAATCATTATTTATCACCATCCATGCTAAGTACACTCATAAATGCTTCTTGTGAAAGTTCTACACTTCCTATTCTCTTCATCTTCTTTTTACCTTCTTTTTGTTTTTCAAGAAGTTTTTTCTTACGAGTAATATCTCCACCATAACATTTAGCAAGAACATCTTTTCTAAGTGCTTTCACAGTGCTTCTTGCTATTACATGATTACCAATTGCAGCTTGAATAGGTATTTCAAAAAGTTGTCTAGGAATAGTTTCTTTAAGTTTTTCAACTACTGCTTTACCTCTAGTATAAGCAAAATCTTTATGAACAATAACACTTAAAGCATCAATTACTTCTCCATTAAGTAAAATATCCATCTTAACTAAATTACTTTCTAAGTATCCAATTAATTCATAATCAAATGTAGCATATCCCTTAGTATAAGACTTTAATTTATTAAAGAAATCATACACTATTTCAGATAATGGAAGTTCATATTTGATATTAACTCTTTGTTGATCTAAATAATCCATATTAATAAAAGTACCACGTTTATCCTGACAAAGTTCCATAATCGGACCAATATATTCACTAGGTGAGAATATAGATGCAGATACATAAGGTTCTTCTGTAAGTTTAAGTTTTTCTTTAGGTGGCATTTTACTAGGAGAATCTATATAAGAAATATTCCCATCAGTACCAGTAATTTTATAAATAACAGAAGGTGAAGTTGCAATTAAATCGATACCAAATTCCCTTTCAATTCTCTCTTCTATAATTTCCATATGAAGAAGGCCTAAAAAACCACATCTAAATCCAAAACCAAGTGCTTTAGAAGTTTCTGGTTCAAATGATAATGAAGCATCATTTAATTTTAATTTTTCAAGAGCTTCTCTTAAATCATCAAATCTAGTAGAATCAATTGGATAAAGTCCACAGTAAACCATAGGTTTCATAGGTTTATATCCCGGAAGCCTATCAAGTGCAGGATTTTTATCAAGTGTAATTGTATCACCAACATCCACATCACTAATACTTTTGATAGATGCATAAATATATCCAACTTCTCCTGCTTTTAATTCTTTAAGTTTCTTTTCTTTAGGAGTGTTAATAGATAAACCAAGTACTTCATATACTGCACCAGTTTCCATTAATTTAATATTATCTCCTACTTTAATAACACCATCTACTACTCTAATATTAATTAAAACTCCACGATAAGGATCAAATACACTATCAAATATCAAAGCTCTTAAAGGATCATTTAAACTGCCATTAGGTGCAGGTATTTTAGTAATAATCTTTTCAAGTAAAAGATCGACTCCAACACCAGTTTTAGCACTAACACAAACAATATCTTCAGCATCAAAACCAAGCATTTCAATTTCTTCAGTAACCTTTTCTACATCAGCAGAAGGTAAATCAATTTTATTAATCACAGGGATAATAGCCAAATTATTTTCAAGTGCTAAATAAAGATTAGCAATTGTTTGAGCTTGTATACCCTGAGTTGCATCAACTATTAATAAAGCACCCTCACAAGCAGCTAAACTTCTAGATACTTCATATGAAAAATCTACGTGGCCTGGAGTATCTATTAAATGAAAATAATAATCTTCATTATTATATTTATAATTTAAACCAACAGCATTTAACTTTATTGTAATACCACGTTCTCTTTCTAAATCCATAGAGTCAAGCATTTGACTCTTAATTTCTCTTTTAGAAACAGCACCCGTAGATTCAAGAATTCTATCTGCTAAAGTACTCTTACCATGATCAATATGTGCAATTATGCAAAAATTTCTAATATTTTCTTGTTTCATTTTATCACCAATTTCATAAATAATATTATATCAAAAAAGATAAATAAAAAAAAGGCTAAGATAAACTCTTAATCTTATTAGATTCGAAATCATTATACATATTATCAAAATCATCTTTAGTAATATTAGTATCAGAATTAATTACATCCAGAATTCTTCTTTTATAAGAATCAGTATGATAAATACGTCTAGCATTAACTAAATTATCTCTAATCATATTAATTACTTCTGTTTTAGAAAATTTAGAAAGATATATAAAGTTTTTAATATCCATACAATATATTGCATCACTTTTCTTAGATGAAGCATCATAAATATTATGTAATTTATCAAAAATAACTTTACCGTTTGCAAAAATATAAGCAAAATACCCTTCCATTTTATTCATTCCCTTAACAATCATAATAGGAGTAAGGGAGTTATAAAATTTAATTCTATCTTCTAATTTAGCAATCTCACTTGCATCTAGTTCTTTTTTTGATGTTTTTAAACCACCCATTGTATTAACTTGACTTTTATTATATTTACGATCAAATTTAATAGAATGACCATTAGGTAATATCTCCCAACCTAAAAATAAACTCTTAGGAGGATTGTTGGTCATTTTTTTTAACTAAATCATTATCAACTTTATGTCCACTAAATAAATATTCTTGATAAAATTTTCTATAATCTTCAGCAAAATCTTTACCAGTATATAATCTACCATCCTGCTTATTAGGAAGTACAATAGTACAGTTTAACAAATTAACATTCTTTAAAATCTTTTCATAATAGTTAATTATAAATTCACTAAAACATTTAAACTCTTTACTATTAATAAAATTATCATTAATTTCATCTTTTTCAAACATAACATCATTTAACAAACTAAAACAAATCCATAAATAAAATTTATCTTCATCTAAATATTTATATATAGTATCTGATAATTCAAGGTCTTTTCTATCCATATTCTTTTTGAAATCTCTAATAAACACGGTTATTCCCCTAGCACCTTGATTAAATAAATTATCTATTTTACGAGGTGAATAATTTAGTTTTTTATCAGTAGAAATACTATACATAGATTCTAAGAAAGTATTATTATGTCTACTAAATTGTCCATTTTCAAAATCTTTGGTCTTTAACGTCTTTCTAATACTTTTCAAATCAGCTTTAGCCTTGTTAAATACTTCTTCTAATGAGTTATAGTCTTTATAATCATAAATGTTAATATCTACCGAAATGCAAAACGAAAAAAGTATAGAAAATTATTGAAGTACAATTTTATTTTTTCCATCATATCCTTGTTTGACACTACAGGGAGCCTCACAGGATATAACATATCTATCAGAATTATTTTTATTATTAATATCATTATCAAAAAGAAAATCTTCACCTAAATATTTATCAAAACTTTCATATTTAAATTTTAATATTTTTTTCATATTCTTTGGTGATGAAGCCAAACTTGCAAGTTCTTTATCACTAATACCAAATCAAATTTATTACTCATAATATCCCCCATTACAAATGTTTTTAAATTATATCACAAAAAATAAATAAAATCAATTATTTTCACTTATCGCATCATTAATTTCCTTAAATAAATAACCAAGTACTTTATTAAATGATCTATCAATAAAATTAGATACAGACATACCAATTTTAGATACTTTATTATCATAATTTTTATCTTTAGGTAAATATTTACTACTATCTATTTTTTTTCCACTTTTAACATCCTTCTCAAACTTAGAAATAGCTTTATTAGTAAGATTAAATCTTTTATTAGTATTATAATCAAAATAACCAGCACTTTGAGCAAAATAAATCGCTAAAAATACAAGAATAAAAGATATACTAATAAATCTGAATAAATCACTACCCTTTATTTTCATTAATGACCTCCATAAAAACATCTGAAAATGCAACCGCAGAGTTCATAACTTCATCTAAACTATTTTGATATCCCCCAATTTCAACTAATATAGTATATTTAGAAAAATCCTGATTATAAACGCCATTAACACCCACTCCCCCTTTCTTTAAAATGCCTTTAGATAAATTAGGATATTTTTGATTTAACTTATTATTAATTGACTCAGTAAATATTAAGTTATCATTGTAATTAGAGTTTTCTAGACCAATTAAAAATAGTATTTTCGCATATTTTTTACCATTTATCTCTACTAAAGTCTTATCTCTAGTTAAACTATCTCTATGAATATCAATAAAATATTTTAAACTAGAATTATTCTGATAAGCCTTCTCCATTAGTATTCTACTAGCTCTGTAACTACCATTATAATTTAAATTATTTGCATGCAAAACATTATTAATATTTTCTTCTTCAACAATAGTATTAATATTATTTTTATCAAATATATCTTTAATAATATAATCCGCAGACATTACAGTAGGTATAAAATTATATTCTAAAAAAGTATTAGAAGCATACTCCTCACTTTGATGAGAATTATATAAATAAACAAGTGGCTTAGTATTTAACTTATCATTTGAAATTTTATTACTATTATCTTTTTTAACATATAAATCTTTATAATTTACTAAATTATGATAACTTTTACGAATTAATGACTTAGTATTTATTAAATTCTTAATATTAATAAATTCATTACGTTTGGAATAATTACTGAATAATAATTTTATAAGTATTTTATCATCTATATATATATTTAAATTATCTAAATAATTATATGTTTTAGTAAATCCAAATACAAAAAGACCTAAAAAAAATATTATTTTAAGTCTTTTAAATTTTCTATTATCATGATAATTCATACCAATCACCAAAATAATAATATATTATAAGTAGCTAATTATTTGTCGATTTAAATGATTTATGTAAAACTTTATTTAACCCTTCACTAATTAATAAAGAAAGTTTTACTACTAAATAATCTATCTCTTTTGGACTAACCATTAAATTATAATTAATTGGTGATAAAACCTCATCAAAAAGTTTTTTTAATTCTAAATTAGATAATCCTCCAACTATTCCAAGTATATTTTCTTTATCATCATCAGTTAAATTATTATCATATTCTTCATAATCTTGTAAATTATTAGGTACAAGTTTCAATTTTTCATTACTTAAATTATCTTTTTTATAACTAATATTTTTCTCCAAATAATTAATTGTGTCACTAACTATTGTAACCGCATCAACAACAGTAGGTGCACCAATTGAAATAACTGGAATATTTAAAGATTCCTCGGATAATTCAAATCTGTTATTTAAAACTCCACTTCCAGGTACAATTCCAGATGTTGTAATTTGAATGCATCTTCCAAGTCGATCAATACTTCGAGACGCAAGCGAATCAATAGTAATTATAAAGTCTGGCTTAATTCTTTCACATACTCCCATAATTTGATCATATGCATCAAAACCCGTATCACCCATAACACCAGGTTTTAACTCACAAACAGATCTATATCCCTCTTCAACTTCACCAAGTAAAAATAAATGTCTAGTAACAAGTAAATTGTCACATACTTCAGGACCCAAACTATCACAAATAGATTTACTATTTCCAAGACCAACAACTAAACAAGACATATTATCATTAATATTTAAATATTTAAAAATACGTTTTAAACCCTTAATAAATAGATCTAAAACTATCTTAAAATTATCTTTATCAGTAATATCTTTAAAACTAATTATTTCATATAACCCCTTTTTTAAATTGGTATTATTATTACTTACCTTAACCTCTTCTAAATAACATTTATCTTCTTTATAAATATTATAATCTAAATCATTTCCAATTAACTTTTTATCTAAGTCATCTATAATTAAATCAGTTCTTATCTTATACCTTTTTAAATCAATTTCATGCATAATTTTCCTCACCTTTTATTATATTTAACAAAATAGTAAAAATTATTTGACCTTTTTTAAATTATTTGGTAAAATTAATGTGTTTACAAAAGTGAGGTGAAAAAGATGCCAAATATCAAAAGTGCAAAAAAACGTGTACGTTCAAATAGCAAAAAAGCAGACGTTAATACATTAATTACTTCTAGCATGAAAACAGCTATCAAAAAATTTGAAAGCGAAGTAAAAGCTGGAAATGTAGAAAACGCTAGTAACAAATTAAATATTGCAGTTCAAAGAATTGATAAAGCAATGTCAGCTGGATTAGTTCACAAAAATAAAGCTGCTCGTTTAAAATCAAGATTAACAAAAATGAAAAATGCAATGTAAAGACTAATCAAATGATTAGTCTTTTTATTTACTAATTTGAAATAATAAGTTAAAATTAAACTAGTATGATAAGGAGATAACATGAAAAAATATATAAGTTTAATATTACTAATTATTGCCGTCGGATTTATTTATTATTATAGAGAAACAATAGTAATAAATATAGAAAAGTATTATAATGCTCAAAAAGCTAAACCTACTCTTCAAGATAAAAATGAATATTACCGAGGATATGACTTTAACTATGTACAAAAAACATCTAGTTTCTCACCTGAGTCAAAACAAGATATAAGAAACATCTTTTATACAGTAATTGATAGTGGTCAAGATAAATTCTCATTCTTCTGTCCAATGAACTATAAAAACTGTCTAGATGACGTTAAAGAACTTGCAAATGATCAAGAATCACTTTCACATATAAATAATTTTGTACATCCATTTAATAGTTTTAAACATATAGAAACAAGATATACAACTACTGGTAAAGTTACAATTAATATTAAAAAATTATATACTAAAAAACAAATAGAAGAAATCCAAAATAAAGTAGATGAATTATCACAAAATCTTATAAATGAAAATTTAAGTGATGAAGAAAATATGAAGTCTGTACACGATTATATAATAAATAATAGTAAGTATGACTCAGAAAGAGCTGACAATAATATTATTAATTATATGTCAGATACAGCATATGGTCCCCTATTTGAAGGATATGCCCTATGTAGTGGATATACAGATGCATTTGAATTATTCTTAGAAAAAATGCATATTAAAAGCTATAAAGTATCAAGTAATAATCATATTTGGAATGCTGTAAATTTAAATAATAAATGGTATAACGTAGACTTAACATGGGATGATCCAGTAACATCAGATCATTCAAATCTATTAGAACATGATTATTTTATGATAAATACTAGAACACTACTAAGTAAAGAAAATACACAACATGACTTTAATCAAGAAATTTATAGCGAAATAAAACAAGAAAATTAATTTTCTTGTTTATTTTTTTATAAAGTTAAAAACTTCATCAATAGTAATATCAAAGTCATCGAAATTAACATCAAACCAATTAGTATTAAATTGATGCTTAAAGAAAGTATATTGTCTCTTCGCATATCTTCTAGAATCTAATTTAATTCTTTCTAATACACTATCTAAATCTAAATTATTAAATAAATAATCATAAAACTCTTTATAACCAATCGCAGTATTTAAAACTCTAGAATCTTTATAATAATCTTTTAAAGAATTAATCTCATCTAAAAGTCCATTATCCATCATCTTGTCAACTCTCATATTAATTCTTTTATATAAAACATCTCGAAGGCAAGTTAGACCAACAACTTTTAATGGATATAGAGCATTATCTTTATTATTAGTTATTTCTTCATTATTTTCCATTTTATTTAATATACGTACAAGTCTTTTTCTATTATTAACATGAACTTCTATATTATTATCAATACTCATAATTTTATCATAGATATCTTGATTACTTAAATTATCATAAGTATTATAAGTAGTCCCACTCTTAAACTTATAATCATATAAAGCAGCTTTAATATAAAGACCTGTCCCACCAACAATAATAACACGTTTACCACGACTTAAAATATCAGTAATTAACTCTCTAACATCTCTTTGATACTCAAATACAGAATATTCTTCAGTTACATCACGAATATCTATTAAATGATGAACTATTCCCTCTCTCTCTTTGGTAGAAGGTTTAGCACTACCAATATCAAGTCTTTTATAAATAGATACTGAATCGCCATTAATTATTTCAGCATCTAATTTTTTAGCAAGTTCAATTGAAAGTTTTGTCTTACCTACACCAGTAGGTCCAATTATAACAATAATATCTTTATTCATTGTAATCCCTCTTAAACATTTTATCTATATCATCTTTAGTATAAGTAATAATAGTAGGTCTCCCATGTGGACATGTAAATGGGTTCTTACAATATCTAATATTATCTACAATCCATTGCATATCTTCTATACTAATATAATCATGAGCTTTAACAGAAGAATGACATGCAATAGACATAACTGCTGTATCAATAAACTTCTCTTTACTAAAAGTTCCTTCCTTAGCAATAAGTTCAAAAATATTATTAATCTCACGATTTGCAATATCTTCTCCAATCCAAGCTGGATGACTTCTAACAATAAAAGTATTTGATCCAAATTCTTCAGTATCAATACCTATTTCTTTTAATACATCTAAGTGCTCTCTTATCTTAATAAAATTAACATTAGAAACTTCTATTCTAATAGGTGTTAATAAATCAATAATAGTATTATTAGAATTAGTAAGTTTATCTAAAAACTTTTCATAATTAATTCTCTCTGCCGCAGCATGTTGATCAACTAAATACATACCATCTTCATTACTACATATAATATAAGTCATGAATATATTACCAATAACATTCATCTTTTTAATACGTGGTTCAGCATCTACTTCAAATGGAAGATCATCAGCTATACTATCATCTATATTTAATGATTCTTCTTGTACTGAAAAATCAAGTGTAAACTCTTCATACTGTTTATCCATTTTTTCAGTAATAATGTCTTCATCTTCATCGTCATCTATATCATGACTAATTTGAGAATAAACCTCATTGAAAGATGAAACTTCTCTCGTATTCGCATCAGGAATTAAAGTTAAAGTCTTTAATCTATCATCAATTAATCCCTTTAATAATTTAGTTAATTCATCAAGTTTAGAAAACTTAATATCCATCTTAGTTGGATGTATATTAATATCTATTAGTATTGGATCAACATCTATATTAATAACAACTACAGGATATCTACCCTTGTGTACATAAGTATGATAACAATCACTAATTATTCTATTAAGTTCATTATTCTTAATAACACGTCCATTAACAAGTGTATTTATACTACTTTTATTACTTTTAGTAACCTCAGGAAAAGATATATAACCACTTACATAATAATCATCATTCTCTCCTGATATAGGAATCATCTTTTTAGTAATATTCCTTCCATAAATAGAATAAATAACTTTAAGTAAGTCACCACTTCCATCAGTCTTTAATAAACATTTATCATTATTATATAAAGTAAATTTAATATCAGAATGAGCAAGTGCCATCTTATCTAAATACTCTACTATATTAGATAGTTCTGTATACAAATTCTTTAAATATTTAAGTCTAACAGGAGTATTATAAAATAAATCAGTAACTGTTATAGATGTACCTTTTTGTAAATCACAAGATGAGACTTTTAAATCATTACCACCAGACATAGTAAGAAGTGTTCCAACTTTTCCATCTGAAGTTTTAAGTCTTATATTACTAATTGATGCAATAGATGGAAGTGCCTCACCTCTAAATCCCAAAGATGAAATATTAAACAAATCATCAACACTTTTTAATTTAGAAGTTGCATGTCTAGAAAAAGCAAGGACTGCATCATCTCTATCCATACCAATACCGTTATCAATAACCGTAATTTCTTTAACACCAGAATCCTTAAGAATAACTTCTATTTCACTAGATCCAGCATCTATAGCATTCTCAACTAATTCTTTTACAACATTCATTGTCTTTTCAACAACTTCACCAGCTGCAATCTTATTAGCTAAGTTTTCACTCATTACTTGTATTTTACTCATAAACTCCTCCTATTTTGGAAAAACTACATCATTTATTTTAAACCTCTTACATTGTAAACTAACATAATATTTATAATCAGCAATATCAAAAGAACCAGCATTTTCTTCCAATCTTACACTACCATTACATGATCCATTATTATCACCAGGATCAGCTAACTTATCTATATAATTACCATTAATTAAAGTATTCGAATCAATACTTGCACCTGATACAAGTTTATCAATATGATCCATATAATAATTTTGTGCACCTTCAAATAAAGTCTCTTCTAAATTTTCATATGCCTTATCTCTAGCATGTTTACTATACTGAGTATAAGAAAATATTGCAGCTCCTCCAACTACACCAAGTATAACAATAACTGCAAGTAATTCAATTAATGTATATCCATTCTTTTTCATAATTAATTCTCCTCTTTATCCATTTCATTTAAATAATTTTTAACATCTATTGCTAAACTATTACCAATTATTTTACCAATATCTTCTACTGAAGCTTCTCTAATTTTCTTTAATGAACCAAAAGTCTTAAGAAGTTGTTTTCTCTTAACCTCACCAACGCCAGGAATAAGTTCTAAAATACTAGCTAAACTTCCCTTAGCTTTAATATTTCTATGATATGTAATCGCATATCTATGTACTTCATCTTGAATCTTAGTAAGAAATAAAAATAAATTACTATCACGCTTAACATCTAAATAAGTAAAATCACTCTTCATAATTCTACTAGTTCTATGTTTATCATCTTTAACAAGACCAATAATTGGAATATTAAGTCCAAGAGACGAAATAACTTCTTTACATACTTCTATTTGAGTCATCCCACCATCCATAACTATTAAATCAGGTTTAATTAAATTTTCCATTAGTACTTTATAATAACGCCTATAAAGTACTTCTCTCATCGCACCTAAATCATCTTTAACATCACTAGATATTTTATATTTTCTATATTCATCTTTTAAAGGAATAAAATCATCAAATACAACCATACCACCTACATAAAAAGTACCAAATAAATGTGAGTTATCAAAAGACTCCATTCTACTTACTGAATCTAAATTAAGAAGTTCTTTAAGTTCATTAATTGCACCTATTCTCATTTTATCACTATTTTCTATGGCTTCCTCTTTAATATGTAATTGTTCTATAGCATTTTCTCTAGCTAAATCAATAAGTTTTTTAAGCTTACCCTTCATAGGACTAAATACCTTAATAGAAAAATATTCACTAACTAAATTAGAATCCAAATCATCTGGAACATATAATTCTTTAGGAAGAACACCTTGTTTATCGTAAAACTTAATTAAGTATTCTAAAACTTCATCAGATGCATTATTCATAGTCCGAATTATTTCATTATGTCTACCAAAAAGTAAACCATCTCTAATAAAGAATATTTCTATACTTAAATAATTTTGATCATGATAGAAATTAACCATATCAAAATCATTATTATTATTAAGATCAATCTTTTGTTTCTTAAGAGTCGTATTAACATTTTGAAGCATTTCTTTAAATTCTAAAGCTCTTTCATAATTCATCTCTTGTGATGATTTTTCCATCTCTTCAGTAAGCTTTTTAGTTACAATAGAAGCATCCCCTCTAAGAAATTTTTTAACCTCATCTATCATACTATCCATTTCTTCTTTAGATACTTTATATTTACAATATCCAAGACATTGATGTATATGATAATAAAGGCATAAGTCTTTCTTTAAAGTAGCACATTTTCTAAGAGGATAAATTCTATTAATAATTTCAACAGTCATACGAGCTGCAGCTGCATTTGGATAAGGACCAAATAAATTAGATTTAATCTTCTTTCTTTTAGCATTTCTAACTACTCTAACTATTGGATACTCATCATGTGTAACTTCTATATATGGATATGATTTATCATCTCTAAGTAAAATATTATATTTAGGATCATACTTCTTAATTAAAGTTATTTCTAATATTAAACTTTCAAGTTCTGAAGAAGTAACTATATATTCAAAATCATCTATATCTTCAACAAGCATACGAGTTTTACCAGTAACAGTTCTCGTAAAATAACTTCTTAGTCTTCTTTGAAGATTTTTAGCTTTACCAACATATATAATTACCCCATCTTTATTCTTCATTTGATAACTACCAGGTTTTGTAGGAACTAATGCTAATTTTTCTTTAAAG
Organism: uncultured Erysipelotrichaceae bacterium; assembly: GCA_902801525.1. GTDB lineage: Bacteria > Bacillota_I > Bacilli_A > RF39 > UBA660 > RUG14670. Next base: position 24,897 of record CADCIN010000011.1, read on the forward strand.
TTTTTCATATCCCTCACCTATATAAATTGTATCAAATATCTTAAAAAAAGTCTTGTATTTATAAAAATTAAACAAATAAAAATACAGTTAATAATATACATTACTAACCGTATTAATAAGTTTTAATTAAATTTTAATATCCATCATTAGGATCAAAGCCTCTATAAGAACCTTTTACTCCAGTTCCATAGCCTGGAAGTACAACTTCTTTTTTATATTTATCATAATATTTATCTCTTGACTTAGCCATTACACTATTACCTGCTTTGTCATATATTGTATAGTAAAATATAAAGTCATAAGAAATATTTTTATTTCCAGTTTTATCATCAACTGAACTATCAAGTCTTAAATCATCATCACCATAGTTAAATAATCTCCAAGAACCATAGGAAGAACTAAAATCCATACATTGAATAATATAATTATTATTATCTCTATTATCAGTAGAAGTTAAAGAATCTGTCTTATTCTTAATATAATCATAATATCCATCTGTTCCAGCTTTAATTAATGGATAACAATTACTATCAGTTACTTGAGCACCATCTTTATTTTTATAAGTATATGTTTTACGAGTATTAACTATAAAATACTTACCGAATCCAAGTGCATTACCATACTCATCTGCTGCTGTTCTACATTGATATCGTTCATTGGCATCAGAAAGTCCACTTTTACAACCACTTATATTTTTATTAGTACCATTAATATTAAAATGATAAACAAATTCTTTCTTTCCAGTTAAATTATCATAAACACCATTTGTCTTATCTTTATTAGGTACTACATAATGATAAAAAATAGGATTAATTTGAATATCTATATAATCAATACCACTAGATATACCATTTGTACTAGGATCCATTCCACCTAAATTATAGAATTTAAATGTTGCTTTACGACTTTTAGCTGTGCCTAAATTACTATCACCTAAAATTTCAATTTGTCTATTTTCATTAAAATCACTTAAATATTTACTATATATTGTCTTATCACTAAGAATAAGATTAAATCTTTTTTCTTTAATAATATTAGATACTGAAGCATTTAAATCAGAATTTACAATAGGAGCAGTTTTATCAATTCTTATAACAGTTTTTTTTGTATCAGAAATATTTCCAGCTTTGTCAAATGCTCTAACATATAAATAATTAATAGATTCACTACTAAATTTCATCTCAAATTTTGCTGAATAAGATTTAATGACTTTGCTACTATCATCAAAAGGAGCAGTAAGTTCTTTAGAAGCAATTCGATATTCTAAATGATCAAATCCAGAATGAGCATCAGAAGCAGTTGTTACAACTTTAACATCCTTATTATACCATTCTCTATAATCATGATATTCAATAGGAGAACTATTTAAATTGCTTGAAGCTACATAATAAGTATATTTAAAATCAGATAATGTTGGTTTATCCTTATCAACAAATACAAGAACAGGACATTTTACAGTAGAACCAGATTTACTTTCAATTTCAACGTAACTAGTATAATTGCTTCCACTATCAAAAGTTTTAGAAAAACTAGAATTACTACAAGAAGAACCAATACAGTTAACAGAAACTGTTCTATCTTCTTTTGTCCATTTCATATCAGAAGTAGACACATAAGTATTTTGATCTTTATTATAAGTAGATTCACCACACTTAATATCTTCTTCATTATAATCATATAATAGATATTCTGTCCAGTTACCCGCATTATCACTAGCTTGTATCGCAAAACTAAGCATACCACACATATTAAATTCACCAGTAATTCCACTATCTTTTGCATACATAGAAGGTTTAGTAGAAGTAGCAAGTAAAACATTATTATTACTGTCATTTGATTTAAGAGAAAATTTATATCCCTTATAATCTAAAACATTATACTCATTAATATTAACATTAGGTAAACTATATCCTAAATCATATGGTTCTTCTGTTGTATTCCAGTTAGGAGAAATAGTACCATTTACATCCGTAAGTAGTTTTATCTTAGGATTTTCTACATCAAAAGAATAAATTTTAAAAAAATTATTAACTCTAGCATCACCTGATCCATAACCAGCAAAACAATCAGTACAAGGAAGAGTGGCATGTGAATAAAAATTTTTAAATAGAGGTCCAAATACAATTTTAACATTCTTAATTCCACTAGTAGAATTTTTAACAATTTGATCAAGAACCTTAATATTATCAAGTTGTGAAAGTTCAATTTTAAAAATACTATTAGTATTACCATCTATACTAACTTTTGTACTATTTGAATCTTTACAACTTGCATAACTTTTAAGTTGAAATTGACTTTTATCAGAGTCTTTAGAAATAGAATTTAAAAATCCTTGATCAATCATTGGTGCTGTCTTATCAATTTTAACACTAACCTTCTTACACTTAGTATAATTGCCGACTGAATCTTCAACAGATTCAGAGCCACTAATTTTATCATTAAAATCATGCCTTATTGTTGTATCTCTATCAGCTATATAATCACCGCTGCATCCACTACCATTCTTTGTATCTTCAATACATGAAGAAACTACTTTTACTGATTTATTAGTCCACTCAGAATTATATTTAAACTTATCATCTATAGTAAAATTATCATCTTTATCAGAAACATAAGATTTAGTTTCACATTTAGGTGGAACTTTATCAACTTTTACAGTAACAGGACATTTTACAGTAGAACCAGATTTACTTTTAATTTCAACGTAACTAGTATTATTGCTTCCACTATCAAAAGTTTTAGAAAAACTAGATTTACTACAAGAAGAACCAATACAGTAAACAGAAACTGTTCTATCTTCTTTTGTCCAACCAATACTGTTAGGATCATTATATTCAGCATTTTCAGTAACAGAATAATAATTAACCCCATCAACAGTAAAATGATCTCCACAAGAAATATCAATATTATATTCAAAAATGTTAGATTTTTTAGTATAGCTATTACCATGTCCATCGTAAACATTAGTAATTATATAATATCTTCCAGATTTATTTAATACATCACTTAAAACTATTTTTTTTTCATAATTAAAAGTGTTTTTAGATAATTTAATATTACGAGAACTATATGCCTCTTTGTTAAAAGTTGAAGAGACAATACGATATTCATAACTTGCTATTCCAATTTTTTTATCAACATCATCTAAGTTAATTTTAACTTTTTTAACTGACTTATTATCAGGAGATTCACTATTAGCCATAGTAAATTCATAAAAAATATTAATAGTATCTTTACCATTATTAATTTGACCAGTTTGATAATCATCAGAAAGACAAGAAAGAAAAACTTCATAATTATATTTACTATTACTTACTTTATTAATTCTTACATAGCTTTTATCAAGTTCACATGACTTCTTATTATAAGCAGTAATTTTAGAAACATACTTATTATCATGCAAAGTCTTAGCAGAAACGCTATAAAGACCACCTACATTACGAGGTAAAATATTGGGATGATCATTTACATAATTTTTAGCTGAAAGCATTAACATTTTCTCTTGTGATAAATAATAATTATTTCTATTTCTTTTATATATAGACCTAAAAGATATAAGAGCAATAGAACCTAAAACTCCTAAAATAATTACAGTTGCAAGTAATTCTATTAAAGTAAAACCATTCTTTTTTATCTTCATAAAGCTCACCTATTTTCTATATATAAACTATAACATAAACTAAAAAAAATGTAAAATAAAAAAGAAATTAATAATAATTTCTTTACAAGTTTTATTGATACTTTTGCATAGCCTTCATCATTTGATTAATTTGTTTTTGATTTGGTTTTCTGCCCATTTGCATCATTAATGTTTTAATCATATCCTCATTAATAGGAGGATTTTTCTTTAAATATTTTTCCATAAAATGTCTTGCTAAAAAGAAACCAATAACAGCTCCAATAATTAGACCAATGACAACTAATAATATATCATGTAACATTCATTCATCTCCTCTACACTATTATTTTACAAGAAATAAGTAATTTAGACAAGTGTTTTTAAATCAGATAAAAAGAAATAATCACCATATTTAAACTCACACACAAAAAAATCACCATAATATTCACTTAGTATCTTAAAAAAAGAAGAAGTAATCTGATCACATTCAACACTAATATAAGAATTTTTAACACATAATCTGCTAACTTCATCTTTATACAAATTATTGATATAGTGAATATTATTCTTCTTAGAATAGGGAAAATATCTATGTAATTTAACAAATAAATATCTATCAACTAAGTCTTTTTCAATTTTATTAGTTAATTGATTAAATAAGTTAAATCCCATTTCTACATCATCATATGAATAGTTATATAAACCCTTTAATATATTAAATAAAACAAATTTATTATCTTTATATAAATTAATATATTGTTTTTTAATATCAAAAATAAAATAGACTCTCATATTATCACCAATTACATTGTAATAAATACAAAAGTCTATTTATGTCGAATAATCTATTTAAATAAATCTTCTACTTTTTCTTCTAATGAATCAACATCAAATCCATACTTTTTAAGTACATCAGAACTATCTCCACTAACACCGAATTGATCAAGTGTAATCAAATATTTTTCATTAAATACAATACTATTCCAAGACATTGAACTAGCTTTTTCAATAACTATTTTTCTAACTTCTACTGGTAAGACACTTTCAATATATTGACTATCTTGTTTTTTAAATCTATCTATATTAGGCATTGAAACAACTCTAACATCTATTCCTTTAGAAAATAATCTCTTAGCAACTTCAATCGCAGTATGAACTTCTTCTCCAGATGCGATTAATATACCAGAAAGCTTTCTATCACAGTCATAAACAACATATCCACCTCTACTAACTTCTCCAACTTTAGTAGATTCAAGTATTTTTAAATTTTCATTAGAAAGTGATATAGCAACTGGGCCATCACATGACTCAACTATTGCTCTATAAGTTCCAAGAACTTCATTACAGTCAGCTGGTCTAAATACTTCTAAATTAGGCATGCATCTTAATAGTGCTAATTGTTCATTAGGTTGATGTGCAGCTCCATCTCCTCCAATACTAATAGAATCATGATTAAATAAATATATATTTTTAAGATTCATCATACTAGCAAATCTAATTGCAGGAAACATATATTCACTAAATGCCAAATAAGTAGCACAATATGGAATAAAACCGCATAAACTAAGTCCATTCAAAATTGCACCCATAGCATGTTCTCTCATACCAAACGAGATATTCTTACCAAGATAATTATTAGAACTAAAAATTCCACCATCTTCAATAAACGAAGAATTAGCTTCAAAAGAATCTGCACATCCACCAATTATAAAAGGAGAAAGTTTAGAAATAGAATTTAAAACTTTTGTAGAAGTTACTACAGGAGACTCCATTCCATCTTCTGATGCTTCAAATACTAAATCTTTAAAATCAAAATTATGTTTATTTTCACTAAATTTAACAATTTCCACACGATCATTTTCATCTAATTTTTCTAAGTTCTTATTCCACTTATCTACTAATTTACTACATCTTGTAGAAATTAATAATCTAAAGTCATCAACTGCATCCTTAGATAAAGTAAATGGAATGTCTCTAACATCTAAATCACTCTTAACTTCTGTAACATCAATATCTTCAGCATTATTTTCATTAATAATATTAATATTATTAAACTTAGAGAATTTTCCATTTAAAGTTTTAACTATAATAATAGATGGTTTATCATTACACTCTTTAGCAGCATTAATTGCATCATTAATATCAGAAATATTATTACCATCATTAACATTTAAAACATTCCATCCCATACTAGTAAATCTCATTGTAATATCTTCATTAAATGTAACAGATGCATCACCATCACCAATTAAATTATTACAATCATAAAGTGCTATAAGTTTATTAAGTTTTAAAGTACCTGCAAGAGAAGCAGCCTCATAGCTAACACCTTCCATCAAGTCCCCATCACTACATAACACATAAGTATTAAAATCAATTATATCAACTTTATTTTTATTATATCTCTCTTCCAAATTTCTTTCTGCAATAGCCATACCAACAGCAGTTGCAAAACCTTGTCCAAGCATACCTGTTGATGCATCAACTCCAGAAGTTAATCCTGTAACTGGATATCCAGGTGTATTAGAATCTATCTTTCTGTATCTTTTAAGATCATCAATACTAATATCAAATCCTGCCATATGAAGTACAGAATATAAAAGTGCAGATCCATGTCCACAAGACAAAATAAATCTATCTCTATTAAAGAATTTAGCATCATCAGGATCAATTCTCATATGATGAGCATATAAAGTATATAAAATAGGTGCTGATCCAAGAACAATACCAGTATGTCCTTCCCCTGCTTCAACAATAGTATCAATACCAAGTGATCTAATTTGATCAACTATTTTTTCTTCATTAATTTCATTAATATCTCTCTTTGGTATATTCAAGATAATCACTTCCTTATGTATTAATTATAACACATATCAATAATAAAACAAAATATACGAAAAAGACTTTTATCTATAAAAAGTCTTCTTAAATAACTTTTTCTTAGTTAATAAATTATTATACTCAAAGTCAGTAATATATAAACCAGTCTTAACTCTATCATCAAAACTATAATTATATATAATATTATTAAAACACATATTATCATTATTATTAAACCATTTATATCCAGGTAAAACAAATTCAAAACCAGATTCTTTTAAATAATTAATAGTTGGACTATATTTATCATTATTCTTTTTATAACCAATTAAATAATTAGAATATAATTTAATCATAAAAGCATTATAAGTATCAACAAATATATGTTTTACAGGTTCAATTATCTTAATTAATCTAATTATAGAATTAATTTCAGCAAGTCTCTCTTCAGGAGCATGAATATAATTGTTATAATAATTATTACTTTTTATCTTACAAATAGTAGAATAAAAAGATTTAATATCTTGATCACTATAATTAAATCCACGTAAAGTATCAACAATAAGTTTATTATTTGAAAAAAAAGAAATATTAAGAACATCTGACTCTAAATTACTACTTTTATCAATCTTCTTCATCTGATTTGCATGTTCACATTCATGTAAAATAGTTTGAAGTATTAAACAATTTTTAAAAAATAACTTTTCCTTGGAATTAGACTTATCAAATAATTTAAATTGATGATTAACTAAATAATCTTTACTATTCATATAAAATGAAACATATTTATCTCTAAAAAAATATTCTGCAATTACTTTGTCTTTTAAACAATTAGATTCTAAATAAATATTTTTAATAAAATCATCTAAGTCTAATTCTTTAATAATAAAAGAAAATGAATTAAATATAAACTTATCATCTGCATATTTATCATCATATGAATAATTACATAGTAATTTTAATAAATCTCTCTCATAACATTTCATCATAAATTAACCCCCTTAAACTTCGCATATTATATCATAAAACACTAAAAAAGTCAAAAAAAAGAACTACTACTTATTACTTAAAGAGTTAAATGCAATTTATCTTAATTAATATTTAAAAGTTGCATTTAGTCTAATAATCTTTTTTAATATACCTTAATCAATTGTTTTCTATAGAGATTTAAGGAGGTTAAAGAATGAAAAAAAGATTAACTATTGAAAACAGAATATTGATTGAAGAATTATTAAAACTAAATTATAAGTTAAAAGATATTTCCACTTTAATTGAATGTGAACCATCTACCATTTCTAGAGAAGTTAAAAAAAGAAGGATTACTGATAAAGGACAATTTAAAATATGTAATAAAACTGAAAGATTCCCTTTTGTTTGTAATGGATGTCAAGATAGAACACACTGTAGAATGAAAAAATATTACTATAGTTATTCTAAAGCACAGAAACATTATGAATATATTCTTAAAGTTTCAAGAACTGGAATTGATATTACAATTGATGAATTATATTATTGAGATGAGTACTTTAAAGATAAACTAAAGAATAAAAATCAGCCTATTACTCATATTTTTAAAAATATTGAGAATTCATTTCCTAAATCCATTCCTACATTTTATAGATATATTCATAATGGTCATTTTCCTAGTTTAAATGATGAAATGCTTGCCAGAGCATATAGCTATAAACCTAGAAAAAGAACTGGAGAAGAAAACAAAATACGTATTGATAATTCAATTAGAAAAGGAAGAACTTTAGATAATATGAAAGAATATTTAAAAGTACATCCAAAAGCAAATATTGTAGAAATGGATACTGTTATTGGTAAACAAGAAGATAAAAAATGTATTCTAACTCTATATTTTAGAAATAGTAAATTAATGCTCGTGTTCTTAATTGATAAATATAAAACCAACTCAGTTTCAAGTATATTTAAAAAATTAAGAAAAGAATTAGGATATGAAACATTTAAATTTATGTGTGAAATTGTACTTACAAATAATGGATGGGAGTTTTCAAAGCCAAATGATATTGAATTTGATTACAATACTGGAGAAAAATTAATTAACATTTTTTATTGTAATCCTTACTCTTCATGGGAAAAAGGTGGAATTGAGATAAATCATGAATTTATTAGATATATTATTCCTAAAAGAATATCGTTTGATCAGCTAACAAATAAAAACTTAATAGATATGATGAATAATATAAACAACGTGAAAAGAAGAAGTATGGAATATAAAACGCCATATGAAATTTTTAGTTCAATATATGGAGAAAAAATCACAAAAAAACTTCATCTTAAATATATCCCCAAAGATGAAGTTGATTTGAGTTATAAACTCTTAATAAAATAATCTCAAAAAAAGAAAACAATTGATTAAAATACTATTACAAAAAGTTGCATTTAATTTTTAAATAATTATG
>CADCIN010000012.1 GCA_902801525.1 uncultured Erysipelotrichaceae bacterium
TTATAATTCATATTGGAGCCTCCTTGCCGGGATTTGGCTCCTTTTATTGTATCAAAAAGCCGCACCGGGTGGTGCGGTTGAAATTTCAATTTAGGAAAAATACTAACTATTTGTTAGTATTTTTTTTGATATCTAATATAATTGGTAAAATAATAGGTTTTCTTCCTGTTTGACCATTTATATATGGATATAATTCTTCAATTAAATTTGTTTTTAATGTTTGGAAATTAGTTTTTGAATTAGCAAGTTGTGTTTTTATAATATATTCACATTTATTTTCAATTTTTCTAATCAATTCTTCATTTTCGTTTACTAATATAAATCCTCTTGTAGTTATATTAGGTTTTACTAATAATGATCTATTTTTCATATCTAGATTAATAATAACTGCTAATATACCATCTGATGCCATTATTTTTCTATCTTTAATAACAGCGCTTCCTATTTCTCCAATTCTGTTTCCATCTACATAGATGTCTGAACCAGGTATAGATTTACCTTTTTTAATAACGTGATTTTCTAATTCTAGACTATCTCCATTTTTTAAAATAAAAGTATTTTCCTTTGGTATTCCACAACTTATTCCAATATCTGCTTGTCTTTTAAGCATTCTATAATCTCCATGGAATGGCATTATGTATTTAGGTTTAATTAATCTAAACATTAATTTAATTTCTTCCTCATTTGCATGTCCTGATGTATGTAGGTCTGCAAGTGACTTATTGGTATATACTTTAACACCTTTTAAATAAAGTTTATTAATTGTTTTTGATATACTTAGTGCATTACCCGGAATGGCACTTGATGAGAATATTACAACATCATCTGGTCTTAATTTTATTTGTTTATGTGTACCATTTGAAATTCTTGATAATGCTGCAAGTGGTTCACCTTGTGATCCAGTACATAGAATTGTTACTTCACTTGGTTTCAATTGATTTGCTTCTTCTGCTGATATTAGTAGTTCTTTATGATTTATATATCCTGCCTTTATTGAAATATTAATATTGTTTTCCATACTTCTTCCGAAAATACAAATCTTTCTATTATGCTTATAACATGTTTCGAAAATATGTTTTACACGATAAATATTTGATGCGAACGTTGCTATTATAATTCTATTTGTTTTGCATTTATCAAACATTTCACCAAGTGTCTCATCAACAACTGATTCACTATTTGAGAATCCTTCATTTAAAGCGTTAGTTGAATCACTTATTAAAACGTCAACTCCTCTTTCTCCGATACAAGCCATTTTATATAAATTTGCCATTGGTCCGATTGGAGTTAAATCAAATTTATAATCTCCTGTAGTTACTATTGTTCCATCGGGAGTAGTTAAACAAATACCATGTGAATCTGGAATTGAGTGTGTTACTCTAAAGAATTCTACTTCAATTTCTCCAAATTTTAATTTAGTATCCTCTGTATATGCATATAAATTATCATATCTTATATTTTTATCTTCTAATTTTACTGCGATTAATTCTTTGGCATGATTAGGAGCATAGATAGCAGGTATTTTTATACTTTGTAGTAAAAATGGAATACTACCTATATGATCTTCATGACCATGAGTTATAAGTAAAGCTTTAATTTTATCTTCGTTTTCTTTTAAGAAAGTAAAATCTGGTAGAACATAATCTACACCCATTAATTCACTTTCAGGAAAACTTACACCGGCATCAATTATAACAATAGAGTCTTTATGCATTACACAATACATATTTTTTCCGACTTCTCCTAAACCTCCCAAAACAATTATCTTTGTATTGTTTGGTTTTTCCATAAAATCTCCTTTCTTTTTAAATTAATTTTAATATATAAAGAACTAACTAGTACATTATACAATATTTTTCTTTTTTTGTCTATATTTATTGTTTTTCTAGTATATTTTATAATTCTTTGTTATAATTTATTTGGTGATATTATGGGATTATTTAATAAAATAAAGAATGCTTTTTCAAATGATAATAAAAAAAATAAACAAACAGAAAATATTTTTATTGAAAAAGACAGTTCTATAGAAAATAAAAGTGATGTTAAAAGATATGAAGAAGGACTTACTAAATCTAGAGAGGGTTTTGTATCTAAACTTGTTAATTTATCTAGTAAATATCAAAATATTAATAATGAATATTTTGATGAATTAGAAGAAATTCTTATTATGGCTGATATTGGTGTGAATACAGTTGTTAAATTTATGGATAGACTTAGGGACAGAGTAAGAAAAGAAAAAATTACTGATCCAGAAGTTTTAAAAGAAATCATTGTTGATGAATTATTTATCATTTATGTTAATGATTCTGTTTTAGTAAATAAAATTAATTTTCAAGAAAATAGACCTACTGTTGTATTATTTGTAGGTGTAAATGGTGTTGGAAAAACTACAACAATAGGAAAACTTGCACATAAATTTAAGAATCAAGGCAAAAAGGTATTATTAGTTGGGGCTGATACCTTTAGAGCAGGTGCTGTTTTACAACTTGAGGATTGGGCTAAAAAAGTTGATGTTGATTTTTATGGAAAAGATCAAGGTGCAGATCCAGCTAGTGTTGTATTTGATGGAGTTACAAAAGCAAAAAATGAAAATTATGATTTAGTATTTATAGATACTGCAGGTAGACTTCAAAACAAAGTTAATTTAATGCATGAACTTGAAAAAATAAACAAAGTTATTGGTAATATTATTCCAGATGCTCCTCATGAGACTTTATTAGTTATTGATGCGACAACTGGTCAAAATGGAATTTCACAAGCAAAAGCATTTAAAGAAATTACTAATATCAGTGGAATTGTTCTTACTAAACTTGATGGTACTGCCAAAGGTGGAATTGTTCTTGCAATTAAAGAAGAAGTTAATATCCCAGTTAAATATATTGGACTTGGTGAGACTGCTGATGACTTAAGTGTATTTGATATTGAAAAATATGTTTATGGATTATTTAAAGAAATGATGTAGGTGATAATATGAAAAATAATAATAAAAAAAATACTAAAGTAATTAATCAATATAATATATTTCCAGTTACTTTACAATTTATATTTACTATTTTAATTGTTATACTTTGTATTTTAACTGTTTTTAAATACTCTTTTACTCATTATTTTGAGTTATTTCTTGGTCTTGATTTATTAGTAATGGCATATAATAATCATATCTTATTTTTTAGAAAGAATTTTACAATTATTTATTTGATTTTTGGTCTTATTATGATTTTAATTTCTATACTTGGATTTATGGGAGTTGTTTTTTAATGGATATAGAAAATACTATTTACTATAATCAGTTATATGATTTATATTATAAATTACTTACTGATAAACAATGTTTATATTTTAAAGATTATTTTTTTGATAATCTAAGTCTTGGTGAAATTTCTCTAAAACATAATATTTCGCGTAATGCAGTTTTTAAACAAATACATATTACAATTAATAAATTAGATGATTATGAAGAAAAACTTAAATTATTTGAGAAGAATAATAAATTACAAGAAATAATTGATAATATAACTGATATAGAATTAAAAAATAAATTAGAAAGTATTTTAGATTAAATACTTTTTTTTATTGTGTTTTTTTAGTTTTAAAGGTATAATTATTTTTATGATAGGGTTGGTCTAGAAAGAAGGAAATATATGTTTGATAGAATTGTGTATATTGGTGATAAAACTGTTACTGTTAAATTAAAAGATAGTGAAAATCTTGCAGTTAACTTAATGAATCTTCATTTAATTTTTGAAGATAGTGATAAAAAAGTCTTAGGAGAAGTTGATGATTTAGATGGTGATTTAGTAAAAGCTAGACTACTTGGTGAAATTATTAATGGCAAATTAATTGGTGGTGTTATTAGAAAACCTTCATTGGATGCTAAAGTTCGTGTAATTGAACAAAATGAAATACCAATGATTGTTGGAAGTGATACCGATGGATACATGAAATTTGGTTTAAGTCCTTTTTATAATAATTTTCCTGTCTATTTAGATGTTAATAACTTTTTTAGTAATCACTTTGCTATTTTTGGTAACAGTGGTTCTGGTAAGAGTTGTGGTATTTCAAGACTTTTTCAAAATATGTTTCATGATCAAAGATTGTTTCCTTATAAATCTAATATAATTTTATTTGATTCTTCTGGTGAATATTATAATGCTTTTGAAAATTTAAATACTATAAATAATAGTTATCATTATAGATTTATTACTACTAATGAAACTGATGGATTAGGTGAACAATTAAGACTTCCAATTTGGCTTTTAAATGCAAATGATTTAACTTTGTTATTACAAGCTGATAAACATTCTCAAATTCCAATTATTGAAAGAATGTTAAAACTTGCTAAAATTTTTTCAGAAGAAGAAGTTGATTCAGAAAAATTTAAAAATCATTTAATTGCTAAAGCAATAATGGCTATTTTATATACTAATGAAACTTCACCAAATAAGAGAAATGAAATTTTTTCTATATTAGAAAGCTGTTCTACAGCTGAATTTAGTATGGAATCTGTTGTACAAGGTATTGGTTATACTAGAAAATTTCGTGAATGTTTCTTAATTGACAGTAAGGGTCAATTTTCTGAAAGTGTTTTATTAAATGATTATGTTTCTTCCTTTATTAATGAAGAATATGATAATTATGAACCAAAGGGTGGAGAATATTATACTTTGGACACTTTAGAAAAGGCACTTAATTTTACTTTAATTAGTGAAGGATGGCTTAGAAATGAAAATACATATGGAGATGCAGTTACTTTAAGAGTTAGACTTCATTCTTTAATTGTTGGTCCTAATGCTAAATTTTTTGATTATCCTCAATATATTTCTTTAGAAAGCTATTTATCTTCTTTATTACTTGATAATGGAAATAAATATCAAATTATAAATATTAATTTAGATGATGTTGATGATGATTTTGCTAAAGTAATTACTAAAATTTATTCTAGACTAATTTTTAACTTTGCAAAAGCATTAAAGCAAAGAGCTAGTATTCCTTTTCATATAGTTGTTGAAGAGGCACATAGATATATCCAAAATGATACTGATAGATTCCTGATTGGTTATAATATATTCGAAAGAATTGCAAAAGAAGGACGTAAATATGGTGTTATTTTAGGATTAATTTCTCAAAGACCTGTTGAACTTTCTGATACTGTTATTTCTCAATGTTCTAATTTTTTAATATTTAAAATGAATCATCCTACAGATGTTGATTATATTAGAAAAATGGTTCCTAATATTAGTGATGAAATCGTTGAAAAGCAAAAAACTCTTCAATCCGGAACTTGTTTAGGATTTGGAAGTTCATTTAAGATTCCTTTAATTGTTAGACTTGAAATGCCTAATCCTGCTCCTTATAGTGGTAATGCTAATGTGGTAGCTATTTGGAATGGTGGTAATAAAATGCCTCAAAAGAATAATATTCAAGAAGATGATAGACAACATTTTGTAGCTCCTACATTTCAAGCTGTTGAAAAAGAGAAGGAAGTTGTTAATACTTCAAACGTAACTAATGGTACATTTGTTAATACTGTTGAAAGCAATGGCTCATTTGTTAATAATATTGAAAACAATGGTGTAAATAATACTAATGTTTCTACTTCAAATGTTGATGTAATGTCTAATTTAAATCATGATTTAAAAGAAAATTTTAGTAATAATAACTATGAAACTATGATTTCTAATAGTAGCGATAAAAATATTTCTATAGAACCAATTCCAAGTGCTGAAAGCAATAATCAAATATTAGATCAATTACTTGGTTCTGGTGATCAGTTAAATTCAAATGATAATAATTCAAATGCTAATGCAAATAACATTTTAGATAGTTTACTTTCTAGTGATGGTAATTCAAATGAAATGCTAAATGCTTATAGTAATACTTCTATGTTAGATAAAAATAATTCAAATACTGCAATGTCAAATGACTTGTTAAATAATTTAATGTCAAATAATAATGGTAGTTCAAATATGACTTTTGAAAAATTAGATGAAGAATCTAGTAGTGGAATTCCAGATTCTAATTTACTTAATAGCATTTCTAATTCAGAAGGTGATGGTAATTTACAAGGAAATAATGGAATACCGAATTCTTCTATTCTAAATAATTTAAGTAACTCTAATGATTCTTTTATTAGTCAAAATATGATTTCTAAAAACGGTGTTGCTTCTAATTTAGATATGTCTGATCAATTAAATAACCGTGAGCTGGTTGTTCCAAATAATAGTGTTGATATTCCGAATGAGATGGATTATGCAAAAGATCAAGCTGCTTTAGTTCCTACTATAGAGGATAAAATTAACGCTGTTGAATCGGGATCTATTAGAGTTGTACCACCAACAGAAAATTCTGATATGGCAAATAATACAGATGCGGCACAAAGTATTTTTTCAACATTAGATTCAGAATAAAAGTAACAGATTTTATATCCTGTTACTTTTTATTTACTTATTATTTTTTTTTGTTATAATATATGTAGGTGATTTTATGTTTGAAACTTTAGGTGATAGATTACAAAATGCATTACATAAGATAAAAGGTTATGGGAAAATTACAGAAGATAATATTTCTGATATGATGCGTGAAATTAGATTGGCTTTATTAGAAGCTGATGTTAATTATAAAGTAGTTAAAGAATTTACAAATACAGTTAAAGAAAAAGCTTTGGGAGAAGAAGTTCAATCTAGTATTAACCCTGGTGATTTATTTGTTAAAATTGTTAAAGATGAGTTAACTTCTCTACTTGGTGGGGAAAGTTCTCCACTCAACATAGATGGTGATCCTGCAATTTTAATGCTTGTTGGTTTACAAGGTAGTGGTAAAACTACTACAATTGGTAAACTTTCTAATTTACTTAGAAAAAAACATTCTAAAAAACCATTACTTGTTGCTTGTGATATTTACAGACCTGCTGCTATCGATCAATTAATTCAAATAGGTAAGCAGTTAAATATTCCTGTATATCACGAAGATAGTAAAGATGCAGTTAAAATTAGTGAAAATGCTATAAAATATGCTAAAGAAAATAACTATGATTATGTTTTAATTGATACCGCTGGTAGACTTCATATAGATGAAGCTTTAATGGAAGAACTTGAAAATATTAGAACAAATGTTACTCCTAATGAAATTTTACTTGTTATTGATTCAATGATGGGTCAAGATGCAATTAATGTTATTACTGGATTTAATGATAAATTACCTTTAACTGGTGTTGTACTTACTAAACTTGATGGTGATACTAGAGGTGGTGTTGCTTTATCAGTTAGATATTTAACTAATATTCCAATCAAATTTATTGGTACTTCTGAAAAATTAGATGGTATTGATTATTTTGATCCAGAACGTATGGCAGGTAGAATTCTTGGAATGGGTGATATTGTTTCTTTAGTTGAAAAAGCGCAAGAAGCAATTGATGAAAAAGAAGCGGAAAAAACTGCTAAAAGAATGCAAAGTGGAAAATTTGATTTAGAAGATTTTCTTTCTACAATGAAACAAATAAAAAAACTTGGTCCTTTAGAAAATTTGATGAAATTAATTCCAGGTGCTAAAAAAATGGGCTTAAATAATATTAATATTGATCCTAAACAAATGGCTCGAGTTGAGGCAATCGTACTTTCTATGACTGTTCAGGAAAGGAGACACCCTGAAATTATTAAATCTAGTCGTAAAACTCGAATTGCAAATGGTAGTGGTACTTCAGTTCAAGAAGTTAATAGATTACTACAGCAATTTGATCAAATGAAGAAAATGATGAAACAGATGACAAATGGTAATTTGAAATTTCCATTTTAGAAGGAAGTGTTTTTATGAGTGAATTTAGTGTAAAAAAAATAATAAATCCAAATACTGATATTAGATATATAATTTTTCATGGTTTAGATGAAAAATTATCTAATGAAAATTTCAAAGATGGTAGTATGGATGTTGTATGTAATAATAGTGTTGTAACTGATTATTATAATTCAACTATTTTTCTTGATTATTTAAAAAAGAATTATTCAGATGATGATTTTTTAAAAAATATTTTAATGGATGATTATTCTTTTAATGTATTACTTGTAAAAATGTATTTAACTCATGAAATTAATGATCTCATTTTTGAAGATGTAACTTTGCATAATGAAGACAATAAATGTCAATATGATAAACATGTTGGATTATTTATTTTACCATCGCATATTAGTAATCTTCAAAAAGAAAAATTGCTTGAATATGAAAATTTCTTTTCATTATATAAACAAATTACTTTCTGTACTTTAGATGTTGATATTAATCATAATTTAATTAATAGACCAATAGATTTTATTGAAGGTTCTCAATTTACTGATTTTATAAATAATTTACCAGATAATTCTTATCAATATATTAAATAATTATTTAACAATCTTCTATCTTTTTCATAATATAAATTAGATAGGAGGTTTTTTTATGTATGAAACTAATAATACTACTTCTTTAAATTCTAATGTTACTGGGGATAATAATGTCGTTGATAATGATATGAATGTAGATATTAATATGTTTAATAGTAATAGTATGGTTCAGACAAAGATGGGTGGATGTTCTGGTCCTGTACAAGAAAAATGTATTCATAGAACATTTATTCATGAAGTTCCTCATGTTTGTCCAATTCATACTAGAATTATTAATCATCATGTTTATAAACATACTTATTGTCCAAAATATACATGTAGTGAAGAAAATACAGTTAGTAATATTCAATGTGGTTCTTGTCAACAATTTAGATAATATTATAAGTAAACTTAATTGTTTACTTTTTTTATTCTGTAAATTCAATGTCCAATTTTATCTTAATTATTGAATGTTTTAAGCTTTCAGTTTATCATTATGATAGGGAGTGTGATATTAATGATTTATCCATCTATCGATAAACTTCTAAATATTGTTGATTCAAAGTATGAACTTGTTCATATTGCTTCAAGAAGAAGTAAAGAAATATCTAGAGGTGGTCATCTTCAAATGCCAATACAAAAATATAAATGTGCTAAAAATATAGGTAGAGCATTAGAAGAGGTTAGTGAAGGATTTTTAATAATTAAAGAATATAAAAAGGATTAAAGGTTAAACCTTTTTATTTTTATTTATTAATTGAACAAATGTATGATATAATATTTTTGAAGAATTATTTATTTATCTTCTAATATATATTTGGAGGGATTATATGAAAATAATTAAATATAAAAAGTTAAGTAATAATAGATATAAGATTTATATAGAAAATAATGAAGAGTATATTTTTTTTGAAGATGTAATCTTAAAGTATAATTTACTTATTACTAAAGAATTTAATGATCAATTAAAAAAAAGTATGGATTATGATAATTCTTTATGGGAAATATATTATTATTCAATTAAATCTTTAAAGAGTCGTTTTAAATCAAGAACGGAGTTATATTCTTTATTACTTCATAAGGAATATAGTTCTGATCAAATTAATATTATTCTTGATAAGTTAACTATGCAGGGTTATTTAAATGATGATTTATTTTGCAAGCAATACATTAATAATCAATTAATTACTACTAATTGTGGGCCAGGGAAGATTAAAATTAATTTAGAAAAAAAAGGAGTATCTGATCAAATTATTTATAGTAATTTAGAAGATATTTATACTGATGATATTCAATGTGAAAAGATTGATAAGTTAATTAATAAATTTATTAAAAGTAATAGAAATAAAGGTGGTTCTTTTTTAAGAAAGAAGATTTTTAATTATTTAGTTCAATTAGGATTTTTTTCAAACTTAATTAATCAAGAATTTTCTAAATTTGATTTTAATTTAAATGATAATAAAATTTATGATAATGAGTATAATAAGTTATTTAAAAAGTATAGTAAAAAATATAGTAAGGAAGAACTAGAATTTATTATAAAACAAAAATTATATTTGAAGGGTTTAAAAAAAAGTAATTGATTTATTCAATTACTTTTTTATTTTAATGATGTAGTAGATGTACTTGATTCAGTTGCTTCATTTGTTGATTCAGCTGAGTCAGTACTGCTTGTTTCTGCAGGTGTAGTTAATTTCTTCATTGCATCATCATATGCTTTTTTAAGTTTTGAATCATTAAATTTTAATCCATTCTTTTCTCTTATTTTTACTAATGCTTTATAGTATTCTGTTTGATCTTCATTTAATTTATTTTCTGTTAGAGTTGTTTTGATTTCACTTTTAACATCTTTTAATTTTGGTTTATCTTTTTCATTAACTCTTAAAATTATATGATAACCGCTTTTTGTTTTAACAGGTTCTTTTGTATATTCATTATCTTTTAGCCCTTTAACGGCAGTTACAAAATCTGAATCCATTTCATCAACTTTAAAGTAACCTAAATCTCCACCATTTGCTGCTGTTGCGGTATCATCTGAATTTTTCTTTGCAAGTGTTGCAAATTTTTCACCTTTATTTAGTTTTTCAATTATTTCTTTTGCTTTTTTAAGAGCTTTCTTTTCAGCTTTTTCTTTTTCTTTATCTGTGACATCATCTTTTACATCAAATTTTATTAAGATATGGCTAGCTTTAATATCTCCTGTAATATTTGATTCGTAGTAATCATTAATTTCTTTATCGGTTAAATTTGACTTAATGTATGCTGTTATTGCTTTTTTCTTTTTAAAGTCTAGTTCCATTTCATCTCTTAATTCTTTTTCAGTATTTACTCCAAAATATTGTTTAATTGCAGAATTGAATTCATCATCAGTTTTATAGTATGTTCTTATTTGTTTAATTTGTTCATCAATTTGTTTTGTTTCTTCATCAGTTGTTTTATATTTTTTATCAAATATTTTATGATCAACCATAGATATTAATTTTGAAATATTATTTTCTTTTATTTCATCATAATAACTATTTGCAGATATGCTTGATGATTTAAGTGAAACTGCTTTTTCTTCTCCATTTTTTAATTTTGCTGTTTTTCCACACCCTGTTGCTAATAAAGTTAAACAAGATATAGCAGTTACAGTTATCATAATTTTTTTCTTATTCATAATTATTCTCCTCCGTATACTTATATATAATAACAAATTATTAATGCTTTATCAACAAAAATAGAATAATATATTCACATAATTTTAATTTTTCCATAAAATATTTTGAAAGCATTAAAAAGGAGGATTGTTATATGAATAATTGCGGTTCATCTTATTCCATACTTTTGGTTTTATTTATTCTCTTAGTTATTATTTTAGGCGCAAATATTTAATTGGAGGTGTATTATGAATAATCAAGAAAATAATAATTGTCATCATGGTAGAGGCTTTCTAATAATAGTAGTTTTATATATTTTATTAACTATTATTTTAGGTGGAAGTTACAGATATTAAAAAAAGTAGACATTGTCTACTTTTATTTTGTTAAGTTATTAAACACTTCATCAAGATCATTTATGTTTTCTTTTATTATATTAAAATCAATGTTATCATCTTTATATCTTGGAATTAAATGTATGTGAAAATGTTTTATTTCTTGTCCTAGAAAATTATTTTCAGAAATTGTTAACCCATCACAGTTCAATTTTTCTTTTAATAGTGGATATAGTTTATCTTTAGTTAATTTTAAACTATGAGTAACTATAATTTCATTAATATCTAAAATATTTGTATAATGTTTTTTTGGTAATATTAATAGGTGTCCATTTGTTACTGGATCAATACTCATTATTACTTTTACTAGTTCATCTTCATGTATTGTCTTAGATGGAATTTCATTATTTATTATTTTACAAAATATACAATCGTTCATATTTATTCTCCTTTATAATTATATTTGATTTTGTGATTTTTAATTAAATTTGTATTTCTCTTATTTATTATATCACTAATTATTTGATTAAATTCATTTGAATTAATTATTTCTTGGTTTAAATTTTTAATTATTAATTCATTTTTATTATCTTTTTCTGAATATATAGTAAATATGTATTTATCTGGATTAATTTTATTTTTTATTAACTTTGTATTTGTTTTAATTATTTTTTCTTTTATTTCTTTTTCATTGTAATCTTTTACTACATATTCAATATTTAAATTATATAAATTTGAATTTAATAAATTTTTTTCATTTATTATTTTTTCTTTATTATATTTATTGTAGGAATTTAACTTATCAAATTTTACTTCATAGTCTTCATGTTTTTTTTTATTAATTTCATTTGTTAATTTTTTGTTTAAATATTTTAGATAATTATTTCCTTCTAAGTAATCCTTTTTATATGTTGATTCTATCTTTCTATTTTTATTATAGAATAGAGTAAAATATAATTTATGATTATCTTTATTATATACTTTCAATTCATATTTCGTATTTTTGTATTTGATATCTCCTATATCAAAGTTTTCTTTTTCTTTTTTATAGTTCTTATTTATGTAACTTTCTAATTTTTTTTGTATTTTTTTATTATTAATAGGTGCAAGTTTTTCTATTGCTATTATTGAACCAAATGCTACAAAGACAAATAAAAAGAAAACTGACATTTCTAATTTTAATTTATTTTCTGTTGTCATATTATCACCAATTTAATTTTATATTAATGGTAAAAAAAAATCAATTTATTTTTATTTATAACTTGTTTTAGATGAGTAAATATGTTATTATTTATTCATAATAGGTGGTGTGTGTGATGAGCATGAAAATTCAAAAAGGTTTAGTTAAAGATCAAGGCTTTGCTGATACTACTTTGACTTATGGAACTTGTGAAGATGGAAATATTTATTATTTTATTGAAAATGGTGTTTTAAGTAATGGTAATATTATTGCTAGTTCTAACTTAAAAGAGGCTATTGGACATACTGAGTCTCATACTTCATTGGGGCTTATTAATAGTGAAGGAAGAATTTTAATTCCATTTGAAAATAAAAGTATTAAATTAATTAATGATAAATATTTATTAGTTGAAAAAACAAATCCATCAACTCCAAGTGTTGTTGCAGCTCAAAAAGATAGAATGGATCCATTATCAGCAAATAGATTGGTTACAACTGCCGCAAATGTTAAAAATCAAATTAATAGTAAGATTGGTCAATATGGAAAATTTATTTTTAATAATCAATTTTCAGAAGCATCTGTTTTTGATTATGATGGTAATAATATAATGAATGATTATTATAGTTATATTGCAATTGATGATGATAAATTATATTTCTGTAAAAATATTATGGATTTTCCAGTACTTAATTATTCTTTAAATGGCGAAGCTAATACTGAAGAAGTTTATAATGATGATGTTCATACTGCTAGTGATTCTAACTTAGACGTTACTAATACAGGTGTAGCAATGAATAGTGTTGAAAATGAATTTAATAATATTAAAGATGAAATTATTACGAATGAAGTGGTTTCTATGCCAGAATCTACTACAGTTACTCCTGATGTAGTTTCTGATAATACTGGTGATGTTAATAAAACTGTAGATACTGCTGTATCTGATGTAGAAGTAAGTGATGATTCTGTCAATTCAAATGATTTTGTAGAAATTCCTAATCCGGACTCAGTAGTTAGTGAAAATAATATGTCTGTATCTAATAATGTTGAAAGTGAGGATGCAGATAAATCAAATAATACTTTAGATATTCCTAAATCTGATCCAGTAGTTAACTCAGATATTATGCCTGTATATGATGAAGATGTAAGTGAAGATGAAGATACTTCTGAATATGATGTTACTAAAGATATTGATATTAATACAGAGAAAGAGGATGATAATATTTTAAAAAGCCGTGAAGTTGATGAAAATATTAATGAATCTTCAGATAATCAAGATAATATGATTGACGAATTTAATTTTAAGTTTGATGATCCAGATGTAGTAATTGAATATGCTAATAATGTTATGAAAGAATTAATTAATCAAAATAAACATCAAAAAGATATTATTACTGAACAAGATGAACATATTGAAACAATAGAAGAAGAAAATAAAGAATTAAACGCTCAATTAGAAGAAGTAAGTAATAAAAATGATGATTTACTTAGAAAAGTTTCAAGATATGAAAATATTATTGAAAAATATGTTAAGAGATTAAATTCTTTAACAGATAAGGTTGATTCGCAAAGTAAAACTATTACTGATCTTCAAAAAAGACTTGATGTTTTAGAACCTCAAATCGCTGGTCGTGAAAAACTTGGAAGTACAGTTGAAGAAGCAATGGAAATACTTAATGAAAGTGAAAATTTAAAAGAATCCTTCGATAATAAATTATATTTTGATAAATATTAAGATAAAAGAACTATAGGTTCTTTTTTTTTAAACTTTTTTGTGTTAAAATATGGTTGTTTTATAAATACGTGTTTTTGTATTATAATATGGATGGAGATGAGATTATGCTTGAAATAAATAAATTAAATGTAAAAATTAAAGATAATGGTGAGAATATTTTAAAAGATTTTTCTTTAAATATTAATGATGGTGAAATTCATGTAATAATGGGTCCTAATGGTACTGGAAAGAGTACTTTATCTAAAGTAATTATGGGTCATTATAAATATGAAGTTATTTCTGGAGATATTATTTTTAATGGTAAAAAAATAAATAAATTAACTACAGATGAGAGAGCTAAACTTGGTCTTTTCTTATGTATGCAAGATCCAACTGTTATTGAAGGTGTTTCTAATAGTGAGTTTTTAAAAACTGCTTTAGGAGAGATTACTGGTGAAAAAGTTAATTTATTTAGTTTTATTAAAGGACTTGAATCATCTATGGAAGAAGTAAGTTTAGATAGTAGTATGCTTCATAGATCGTTAAATAGTGGATTTAGTGGTGGAGAAAAGAAAAAGAATGAAATTCTTCAAATGAAAACTTTAAAGCCTAAATTTATAATTTTAGATGAGTTAGATTCAGGACTTGATGTAGATAGTTTAAGAATAATTTGTGATAATATTAATTCTTATATAAAAGATAATCCAAATACTTCAATATTAATAATCACTCATTATTCTAAAATACTTGAATATTTAAAACCTGATTTTGTTCATATTATGATGAATGGTAATATTAAACAAACTGGTGATTTAGAACTTTCTAAAAAAATTGAAAAATATGGTTATTCTATAATAAGTGAGAATGATAAAGATGAGTAAAATATTATATATAATAGATGAAAATGATAATAAGGATTATAAATATAATATAGATGAAGATACAATTATTTATCACTTTAGTATTAATAGTAGTAGTAATGTAGAAATTAATATGATTAAAGATGGAGTTACTTTATTTTATTACTATAGTGATATTAATTATGATGATAATAATTTTAATATTATAGTAAATCATTTAAAGAGTAATACTCATAGTGAAGTTATTAATCATGGAGTTAATGTTAAAGATAAGAGATTAAATTTTATTGTTGATGGTGTTGTATTAAAAGATAGTTATAAGTGTATTTGTAATCAAGATAATCAAATTATTAATATAGAAAATGGTAAAAGTACAATTTTGCCTAATTTATTTATTGATAATTATGATGTAGATGCTAATCATGGAGCATATATAGGTAAGTTTAAGGATGAGGTTTTATTTTATTTGATGAGTCGTGGTATTTCTAGGAATATGTGTTATAAATTGCTTGTTAATGGTTTTTTAATAAGTTCTGATTCAGTAAATATTAAAAAGATAGATAAGTTTATTAATGAAATTAATAATATATAGGAGGTGATATTATGAAAAAGGAAGATTTTCCTATGTTAGATAGTGAGATTATTTATTTTGATAATGGGGCAACTACTTTGAAACCTAGATGTGTTGTTGATAAAATGAATGATTACTATACTAAATATACTTCTAATATTCATAGAGGTGATTATGAAGCAGCTGTTATTACTAATAATTTATATGATGGTGTACGTGATTTAGTTAGTGATTTTATAAATTGTAATAGTTCTAAAGAAGTTGTTTTTACTAGTGGTGCAACTAATTCTTTAAACTTAGTAGTTTTTGGCTTTATGAGAAAGTATTTAAAGAGTAGTGATGAAGTATTACTTACTAAAGCAGAACATGCTTCTAATGTTCTTCCTTGGATTAAGCTTTCTGAAGAGATTGGATTTAAAATTAAATATATTCCACTTAATGAAGATTATGAATTAACCGTGGATAATTTAAAGAAGATGATTACTCCTAATACTAAAGTTGTCTCAATTGCTCATATTACTAATGTTATTGGTGATGTTAGAGATGTTGATAGTATAGGTAAGATATGTCATGAAGATAATATTTTATTTTGTGTAGATGGTGCACAAAGTGTTCCTCATATGAAGGTTGATTTTAAAAAATCAAATATGGATTTTTTATGTTTTTCTGGACATAAAATGCTTGGACCTACTGGGGTTGGAGTTTTAGTTGGAAAATATGATTTATTAGAAGAAATGGATCCTATATGTTATGGTGGAGGAATGAATCAATTTTTTGAATACGATAATTCATATGAGTTAAAAAAACCACCGATTAAATTTGAAGCTGGGACACCTCCTATTGCTGAAGTAATTGGTCTTGGTGAAGCAATTAAATATTTAATGAATATTGGAATGGATAAAATATATGAACATGAATGTAGTTTAAAAAAATATATGATTGATAAACTAAGTAAGATTCCTAATATAATTATGTATAATAAAAATTCAAATAGTGGGATTTTAGCTTTTAATGTGAGTGGTGTTTTTGCACAGGATACATCTGTTTATTTAAATCATTATCATATTTATGTTAGAGCAGGTAATCATTGTGCTAAGATGTTAAAAGATGATTTAAAGATTAAAAATACTGTTAGAGTCAGTTTATATTTATATAATACAAAAGAAGATGTTGATAGATTAGTTGATGTTTTAAGTGATAGTGAAAATATATTTAAAGTGGTGATTTAAGTGGATAATAATTTAAAAAGAGAAATAATATTAGATAATTATCAAGATCCTATGAATAGAGGTCTTGTAGAAGATGGTTCATATTTAAAAGAAAATACTAATAATGAAAGTTGTATAGATAATATTGATATGATGATGAAGATAGAAGATAATATTATTAAAGATATAGTTTTTGATGGTGAAGCTTGTGCGATTAGTACTAGTGCGACTTCTATTATGATTAGAAGTTTAATAGGAAAAGGTGTTGATGAAGCTTTAAAAATTATTAAAAATTTTCAAAATATGATTGAAGAGAAGGATTATGATAAAGATTTACTTGGTGAACTTATTGTTTATGAAGATATAGCTAAACAACCAAATCGTAAGACTTGTGCATTGTTACCTAGTAATGCGGTTATTAATATGATTAGTAAATATTTGGAAAATAAATAAAATAGAAATTGGTGATAAAATGGAAATAGTTGGTTTAAATCAAGATAATATTAAAAAAATATCTGATCATAAACATGAAGATAGTTGGATAACTGACTATAGATTAGAAAGTTATAATTATTTTTTAGAAAAAGAAATGCCTAATTTTGGGCCTGAAATTAATTTAGATTTTTCTAAGATAATTTATTATAAATCTAATGATAAAGATGAAAAAATTAAAAGTGATTGGAATCAAGTTTTAAAACCTGTTGTTGATGAACTTGATGATTTAGGTGTTTTAGAAAGTGAGAAACATCTGGATGGAATTGGTGTTCAATATGAGAGTGAAGTTATTTATCATAATATGATTAAAGAACTTGAAGATAAACACGTTATCTTTACTTCTATAGAAGTTGCTATGAAAGAGCACCCTGATTTAGTTAAAAAATATTTTGGTAAGATTGTTTCTAATTCAGAAAATAAATTTGCAGCTTTAAATGGAGCAGTATTTAGTGGAGGTAGTTTTATTTATATTCCTAAAAATACTACTTTAGATAGACCACTTCAAAGTTATTTTAGAATTAATAGTCGTAATATGGGACAATTTGAACGTACTTTAATAATTGTTGATGATAATAGTAGTTTGCATTATGTTGAAGGATGTACAGCACCTACTTATAGTGATTCTGCACTTCATGCTGCTGTTGTTGAAATCTATGTTGGAAAAAATAGTAAATGTCGTTATTCAACTGTACAAAATTGGGCAACTAATGTTTATAATTTAGTTACTAAGAGAGCTTTAGTTGATGATGGTGGATCCATGGAATGGATTGATGGTAATATTGGTAGTTATGTTACTATGAAATATCCTTGTTGTGTATTAAAGGGGGATAATTCAAAGGGAACATGTATTACGATTAGTGTTGCGAGTCATGATCAAAATCAAGATAGTGGTGCTAGAATGATTCATCTTGGAAAGAATACCACAAGTAATATTATTTCTAAGAGTATTTCTCAAAATGGTGGTAATGCTACTTATAGAGGTAAAGTTTATATTGATCCAAAAGCAGAGAATAGTTTTGCTAGTGTTAAATGTGATACATTAATTCTTGATGATAAATCTAAGAGTGATACTGTTCCTACTAATTCTTGTTATAATGTTAATAGTAGTATTGAACATGAAGCTACTGTATCTAGAATTAGTGAAGATAATTTATTTTATTTAATGAGTCGTGGTATTTCAAAAGAAAGAGCTATGGAGTTAATTGTACTTGGTTTCTTAGATAGATTTAGACAAGAACTTCCTATGGTTTATGCTGTTGAGTTAAATCAACTTATTAAAAGAAATTTATAAAACAGATAAATTTATCTGTTTTTTTGTTATAATTAAATTAGGTATTGACTCTACCCTTAACTGTAGTGTTATTTTGTATGTGAGGAGGAGATTATATGTACAGAATTGGTGAATTTTCTTTATTAAAAAGTGTTTCAATTAAAACACTTAGATATTATGATAGTATTGATTTATTTAAGCCTGAGGTTGTTGATGAATTTAGTGGTTATAGATATTATAGTGAAAATCAGCTAAATGAATTTGATTTAATTACTACTTATAAATATTTAGGCTTTAGTTTAGAACAAATTAAGATGCTAATTAGTAATGATAATTCTAATGATTTAATACATAATCAAATTAATGAATTAACTTCTCAAATAATTAATAATAAAAAAAGGATTAGTAAATTAACTAATATGTTAGAGGGAAATAAAATGAGAGTACAATATAAACCTTTTGAAGAAGAATATAAAATAGGTAAAAAGTTTACTATTTCTAGTAGAGATGAAATTGAAATTAAATTAAAAGAAATAAAAAAAGAGTTATTAGAAAAAAATGTTTCTATTATTGATCCTGTATTTTGTAATTTTGAATTAGGTTATGAAGAAGAAAATATTGATTGTTTTATTGGATTTACTATAAAAGAGATTAATAAAATTGATGGTTTTACTTTAATTGGTAAATCTATGAATATAAAATATTTGGTTGGTGAGGGTGAACAGAGTGATGTTTCAAATCTTTATCAAGATATGATTAAATTTTCTAAAGAAAATAATATTCAAATTAGGGGATATTATTCTGAGATATATTACGATAACAAAGTTACTGTATATGTTGAAGCTTTTGATTTAAATATCATAAATGAAGATCAAATACAGTATTTGAGTAATTACAAGCCAAGTAGTGAGATTGAAAAAGAGTTGATTGGAACTTATAAAATACGTGAGATATTACCTGATATTAAATATATGGCTAATCCTAATAAGCAAAAGAGTATGCTTGATACTAAATATAAAATACTTGAACTCAATAGTGATGGATCTACTAATTATGATAATATTAAATGGAATAGTAAAGAATTAGTCTTAAGATATGATGAAAAAAATATTCCACTACCAATTATGAAAATTAATTATTTAAAGAAAACATATATTAATATTTTAATGAATGAGACTTTGGATAATTACTTAAGTCAAAGACCTTTGAACTACTTATACGAAAAAATAAAATAAATATAAAAAGTACTAAATTTGTAATTTAGTACTTTTTTTGCCTTTAAATTAATCTTTTATATTGATATTTTTTAATTTTTAATCTCTTTATCATAGTATTTTATTATGAATTAGTCTTTTGATTTTAATTATTATATTTATTACTATATGGTCAGAAAGGAGGTGTTATATGTTAAATCAAGTTGTATTAGTTGGAAGACTTGTTTATGATTTACAAGTTAATAAGAGTGATAAGGGGAGAAAAGTATCTAATATTACTTTAGCTATTCCTAGAAGTTTTAAAAATTCTGAAGGAGTATATGATACTGATTTTATTAAGTGTATATTATTTGATAGCGTAGCTGATAATACAAAAGAATATTGTAAAAAGGGAGATATTGTTGGAATAAAGGGACGTGTTCAATCCAGAACTATTGAAAAAGAAGAGAAGAAGGAAACTATCAATGAAATTGTTGCAGAGAAGGTAACATTTTTATCAAGTAAGAAAACAGATGAATAGTCTGTTTTCTTTGTTTGTTGATTTTGTTGATATTTGTGATATAATATATTTCCTATTAAGGGGGTTATTATGTATAGAGTTAATGATCAAATTTTGGCTTATAATCAGGAATCATTAGATACTTTGGCAAAAGCATTTTACATAGATTTAAAACTTTTATGTAATGATAATAAAGCAATGATGGAAAAAATAAGAGTAGATGTTCTTAATAATATAAAGAGTTTTAATATTTATAAATATAATTCTGGACCAATTAGTTTTGAGAAAGATTGTTTAGGCTATTGTACTAGAGATGAAGATGATAAAATCATACTTAATGTATATGCAAAAAATGATGAAAAAGAGGATGAAATATATGTAGTATATAGAATGATGCATGAACTATTTCATTGTATTCAAGCTTATTTTGGTGATATTTTATATGATAATAATATAATTGATAATAATATTCTTACTAAACCTCATTTTGGTGGTATTTATCAGGAAGACTTAAATAATTCAGACAATAATAATTTTTATGGTGTTTTATTTTTAGAAACAATGGTTGATATGTTATGTCAATTAGCATTAACTTATAATTCTAAAGAAGAATCTGATTATAATAAGATTTTATTTACAAATATTAGATATTTATTTAATAGTGGTTATTCTAAATATATACCACTTGGTCGTATTTTAATGCTTGCATGCCAAAATAAGCCTATTGATTATAATGACTCTTTAGAAAAAGGATTACTTCATTCAATTATAGATAAAGACAATAATATTAATAATGAATATATGTATGGATTTATTGTTGATCCTTTACACTTTGAAAGATATTTTGATAAATATACTTCACCTGGTAATTTTAAATTTTTATGTACTAAATTAGATAATATGTTAGAGAAAAATGTAATTTCTAAAAATTTAATTAAATATTATTTAGATACGGTTTATAAATTTTTAGATTCTAAGAATTATGATTTATTATTAAATAAGAAGATTAATTATGATGAGTATAATGAATTATTTTTAAACTTTTATAATTTATATGATAAAACACTTGAGTTTTATGGATTAAATAATAGTAATGGTAAGTTAGATAGTAATAAAGTATTAAAAAAATCTAGGACTAGTTAAAAACTTTTTTATAAAAGTTTTTTTATTTTGTTTTACGTGTTATAATTATATATATAATAATTAGGGGAGGTTGAATAATATCTTGTTATTTTGGAGGTAATTCATGATTGTAGATATTATTAATAAAAAAAGATTAGGTCTTGAACTTAGTACTAGTGAACTTGAATATTTTTTTAATGGATATTTAAATGACGAAGTTAAAGATTATCAGATGAGTAGTTTACTTATGGCTATTTGTATTAGGGGCATGAGTGAAAAAGAAATATTTGATTTAACTAAAATATTTATTGATAGTGGAGATGTACTTGATTTTTCTGATATACCTGGAGTTAAAGTTGATAAACATTCAACTGGTGGAGTTGGTGATAAAACTACTTTAATTGTTGCTCCAATAGTTGCAAGTCTTGGTGTTACTGTGGTCAAAATGAGTGGTAGAGGACTTGGACATACTGGAGGTACAATTGATAAATTAGAATCAATTCCTGGATTTAGAATTGACTTAACAGATGATGAGTTTATTAAACAGGTACATGAAATAGGTATGGTTGTTACTGGTCAAACTAAGAATTTGGCACCTATGGATAAAAAGGTTTATTCACTTAGAGATGTTACTGGTACTGTTTCTTCTATACCTTTAATTGCTGTTAGTATTATGAGTAAAAAGATTGCTAGTGGTGCGGATAAAATACTAATAGATGTTAAATATGGAAATGGTGCTTTACTTACTAATTATGATGATGCTGTTAAACTTAGTGATTTATTAGTATCAATTGGTAAATTTTATAATAAAGAAGTTAGAACTATTATTAGCGATATGAATAATCCTTTAGGATATAATATTGGAAATAGTTTGGAAGTTATTGAAGCAATACATATTTTAAATGGTAGAGAGAAAGACTCTGATCTTAGAAAATTATGTGTAGATTTAGCATCTGAAATGGTTAGTATGGGTAAGAATATTAGTAAAGATGAAGCCATTTCTTTAGTTAATAATAGTATTGATAGTGGTTTAGCATATAAAAAATTCTTAGAATTTGTTAAGTGTCAAGGCGGTATATTAAAATTATCAGTTTGTAATAATGAAGTTAAAGTTTTTTCTAAGAAAAGTGGAAAACTTGAATCTATTGATGCTTTAGGTATTGGTAAGTTATCAGTTAAAATAGGTGCTGGTAGAGAAAATATTACTGATAAAATTGATTATGGAGTAGGTATTGTTTTAAATAAAAAACCAGGTTCTATAATAAAGGAAAATGATCTATTGTGTACAATTTACACATATGATAGTGTAAATTGCAATGAAATTTTAAATTTATTTAAAATTATCTAATTTTTCAAAAAAAATGTGTTATAATACATAATAAGGTAGGTGTTTATATGGAAAAGATATATTCTGAAAGCAAAAAAAATAAGTCTGCTTTCAAAAAAATTATAAGTTCAAGTTTTTCTGTTAAATGTTCGTTTTTACTAGCAATTGTTACAATGGCTTCAATACTTTATACTCCATTTGTAAGTAATAGAAATTCTGTGTCTTATGCATTACCAGATGAGGGATTGCCAACAAAGATTAACTCTTCTGCTGATTATGTTGCTCAAAGTAAAAATTATAATTTTCCTGTATATGTAATTAAAGAAAATAAATTAATTTACTATTGTATTGAAGAAAAAAGAGCATATAATGGTTTAAATAGTGAAGGAAAAGTTGCTACTAATTCTTATAATCTTGATTCTAGTAAAAAACTTGATTCAGGTCTTGCTTATTTATTAGGAAATTTATATCCTAAAGTTGGTGGACAAAAATATTCTGATAATGAAGATTATAATGATGCTGCAAATTATTGGGTAGCACAAATGGCTGTATGGTTATATCAATATGAAACTTCTGATGATGCTACAAGAGCAAAGTTATTTGATTCAAATGTTATTGGTTCAGATTTTGCTACTAAGTTATCTAATGAAACAAAAGTTAGAGTAGCTAAAACTACTGATTCTGTTGATATAATTAATAATGGTGTAGAAGTATCTGTTGGTGATGCTTATACTAAAATTATTAGACCTATGGTTGATAGTGCTAAAAAATATTCTGATTCTTCATTAACTTTAACTGTTGGAATTGATGATGAAAAAGTTACATTAGATGCTGATAAAAAATACTTAAAGACTTCTTTCTTAAGTGTTGTTGGATCACCTGATAATCAATATCTTTCTTATTCAATTGAAATTCCAAATATTCCTAAAGATACAGTATTAATTGATGCTGATGGTAATGAAATTAAAAATGAAAGTGAAGATGCAGCTGTATTTAAAGCTAATAATTTACAAAAGGGAACTAAATTTTATTTAAAAGTTCCAGTTGCTTCAATTACTGAAAGTAATAAAAAGATTTCTGTTAAATTTATTGGTCAATTTGATCATTATGTTGCTAGAGCATTTACTGCTAATAATTTACAAAGCTTAGTTGGTCTAGAAAAAGAAAATTTAGCTGTTAATAATAGTAAAGACTTATTAATTAATTATACTGCTAAATCAGAAGATACAGCTTTAGATGTTTCTTCTAGTACTTATATTATTGCATTCTTAATTATTGTAATTGGTGTAGGCTCTATTGGATATGTAACTAAGAAAACTATTTAAAAAGAGAATCTTTAGATTCTTTTTTTTTGTTTTTATGTTATAATATATTTTATAAGGTAAGGTGGATTTAATATGGAAAAAATTTATGATCAAAATTATATTAATAATAAGAATATTAGCCCTTTAAAAAAGCTTTTTAAATCTTCATTTTCAGTTAAATGTTCTTTTTTATTGAGTATTATTTCTATTTTTTGTATTTCTTTTTCTTCTTTTGGAAATACTAATAATTCATATGCTATTAAAGATTCATCTATTCCTAATGATATTTTTAATTCAAAAGTGTCTTCATATTATATTCAAGATAATATAACTGGATATAAAATGTATAAATATACTACTGATGATGGTATTCCTCTTTATAGAGCAAATAATAATAATATTATATCTGATAGCAAATTTATTAAAGAGAATACACTTGATAAATTCCCATATGAAATTATAACTAATGGTTATCCATTTACTGATTTAACTATTAATGATGTTAAATTAGATGATGATACTAAATATTGGATTACTCAAATAGCTATTTGGTTTTATTTAGATGATAATGGTAGTTCTATAATAGATAGTAGTGATACTAGTAAATTAATTAATACTAAAAATATAACTTTAATAAAATCCAATAGTAAAGATTCTATTCAGATAAATAATTTATATCAAAATTATATTAAACCTTTAACTTATAATGTAACTGAAGGTAATAACAATATTATTATTTCTATGGATTCTTCTAAATTTACTCTTGACTTAGATAAAAAAATCTATAGAAGTGGATTAATTAAAGTTTCATATGATAAACCAAATAATTATCAAGGATATGAGATCTTTATTAAGAATTTACCTTTAGGTACTAAAGTTTATTCAAAAGATAAAAAAGAAATTAAAAATATATTATCTATGTCTGATTTTAAATCTAATGTTATTGAAAAAAATAATAAGTTCTATTTGGAAATTCCAATTAAAAGTTTAAATAATGATAATAAAGATATTAAAATAAATATTAATGCAGAATTAAATAGTAGTTCAGGATTGACATATAAATCTAATAACAGTCATTTGTTTAGTGCATATAAAACTAATAGTTTTATTAATTCTGGTATTGAGTTAAATATTAATCATAAATTTGTTAATTATTTAGTTTGTTTTTCTTATGTTATGTATATTCTAGGAATTATATTATTTTTAATAGGAATTGGTATTTTTTATGAGAAAGTTTGCAAAAAAAGTAAAAAGATTAAAAAGAAATAGTATTAGAAAAATAAAAAATATAAAAAATAGTAAGATACTTTTATCGGGTAGTTTATTAATATTTTTTGGAGTATGTATTTTACTTTTTAATGCTTTTTTGGTTTTAAAAGATGAATTATATTCAGAAATGAAGTTATCTATGATGGAAACTGTTGAAGATAGTAATGATGTTATTAGTGATAATAATAGTACTTCCAATTCATCAACTATTAAAGCTAAAAAGGATGAGAGTGAAACAAAGAAAATAGATTATTCTAAGTATTTTGGTGTTTTAGAGATTCCTAGAATTAGTTTAAAAAGAGGTTTTTATAATTTAGATTCAAAATATAATAATATTAAGTATAATGTTACTTTAGTAGATGGAAGTCAAACTCCTGATGTTACTAATGGTAATTTAATTTTGATGGCACATTCTGGAGATTCTTATATTTCTTACTTTGCATATCTATATAAATTATCAGAAGGTGATATTGCTTATGTAACTTATAACAATGTCAAATATAATTATAGACTGGTTAAAAAGTATGATGTTGATAAGAATGGTACAGTAACTATTGATAGAAACTATGATAAAAGCTGTTTAACTTTAATTACTTGTACTAAAGATGATGATTATCATCAAAGTGTTTATATATTTGAAC
Organism: uncultured Erysipelotrichaceae bacterium; assembly: GCA_902801525.1. Classification (GTDB taxonomy): domain Bacteria; phylum Bacillota_I; class Bacilli_A; order RF39; family UBA660; genus RUG14670. The sequence continues at coordinate 25,997 of CADCIN010000012.1, forward strand.
GTGTATAGAATAAAAAGGTGTGATATTAATGGATTTAAACTTATTTGGTAAGTTAGGAGAAGTATTTCGTTTAATGTTTTCTTCTTTCTTATCAATTGAATTAATGCTGATATGTATTTTAATATTTATAATTTTAATACTTAATACTGTTTATGATAATAAATTATATAAGATAATTTTTTCTGTATTATTAACTTATTCTTTTATTGTAATTGTATTAAGTGGGAATAAATACTTTCTTTATTGTTTAAGAGAGTTATTAAAGAACTTAGTTAAAGTTTTAATATTCCCATCAACAGTTATGTATTTTACATCTATTATGTTAGTTTTATTATTACTTTTGTATTCTATATTAACTAGGAAACTTACTAAATTCAAGAAGATATTTAACTATTCTTTTTTTATATTTATATTATTTTTATTTTATAGTTTTGTATTTTTAGCTATGACTTATAATATTAATTTACTTGATAAGAGAACTATTTATGATAGTGATATGTTATTATCTGTTGTTCAAACTAGTAATTTTATATTAATTTTTTGGTTTATATATACTATATTCTATTATTTATATGGTTTTTTTAAGAAAAAGTTCGATTAAAAAGAGAATCAAAATTCAAGTTGATTCTCTATTTTTTTTGCATAATATTCTTCAAAACATAAATTATTTTTTTTCATATATGTTGCTATTTTTGTCCCTACATATCTATAATGCCATGATTCATAAACATATCCTGTAAGATCTGTTTTATCACTTGGAAATCTTAATATAAATCCATATTTATGTGCATTTTTTTGCATCCACTCAAATTCTTTCGTTTTTTCAAAGTTTGTATAATCCTCTTTTCCATTATATATATCAGTTGCAAGTCCTGTTTGATGTTCAGAAAATCCTGGCCTAGCTGAGTAGGTATCTGCGGCTTTTTTACCATCTGATTTAGCATATTTATTATATAAATTTACTTGGTAATTATAACTTCTATAACTTGACATTGCAATTATATTTAAATCTTTTTTTTTAGCATCGCTTGCCATTTTTTCAAAAGCATCTTTTGCATAACTTACTAATTTCATACCATCTCTTGCATATTTTTTATCGATTGTTTCTAGGTTTTCTGGTATATATGTTTCTCCTGCATAATAATATTTATTAATTAATATATAGCTTTTATTTAAATATGGCGTTTTTTTAGTATTAGTATAATAGTCATTATCTATTCCTATATTTACTCTTATTATTACATCTTCTATTTTAAGATTTGGATTTTTCTTATGATATTTTAGATATCTATTTAGATATGAATAATTGAAATAACTAATCTTTTTATCAATATTTTCTAATTCATTTAGTTTTTTTTCTTTATTTGTCATTTTCTTATTACTTGTCTTTTTTGTTACAACTTTACTATTTTCTTTATAATTTTTTTCTTTATCTTTAGATATGATAGTTGTTGTTAATAAAGTTATACAAATTAGTAAAATAACTAATGGCTTTTTCTTTAGACGATATTTTTTCTTTACTACTTTAGTCATATTATCACCTAATATAATAATACCATTAATTTGATTAATTATGAATAAAAAAAAGTCAAAAACATAGATAATTTATAGGAGGTTTATATGAAGAAGTTTTTCTTTTTATTAGTTGTATTATCTTTTGTTTTTCCTTTAAAAGTTTTTGGATTAGATGATAATTTAATTAGTAATGCGAAGAGTGGTATTTTAATTGAAGCAAATAGTGGGAAAATTATTTACAAAAAAAATATTAATGAGGAAATTCCTATAGCATCTATGACTAAGATGGTTTCTCAAATAATTATTTTAGAAAATATTGAAAAAGGTAATATAAAATGGAATCAGATGATTACTGTTAGTCGTAATGCAGCTGATATGGGAGGATCTCAAATTTATATTAGTGAGGGTGATAAAATATCAGTTGAAGACTTGATGAAAGGTATTTCTATGGCTAGTGGAAATGATGCTACTGTTCAAATGGCAGAGGTCATTGCAGGAAGTGAAGAAGCTTTTGTTAAATTAATGAATAAAAAAGTTAAACAACTAGGACTAAAACATACGCATTTTAAAAATTCTACTGGTCTTGATGAAGATGGTCATTATTCTTCAGCAGGTGACATGGCTGTTATAGCAAGAGAACTTGTTGTTAATCATCCAGAAATACTTAAATTTTCATCTAAATATGAAGATTATTTAAGAGAAAATACTAAAAATAAATTTTGGCTCGTTAATACTAATAAATTAATTAGATTTTATGATGGGGCTGATGGTTTAAAAACTGGTCATACAGATAAAGCTAAATACTGTTTAGCTGCTACTGCTAAAAGAGGTGGTTTAAGACTTATTGGAGTGGTACTAGGAGAAGAAAGTAGCAAAATACGTAATAGTGAAGCAATGAGTTTACTAGATTATGGTTTTAATACTATAAATTATAGTCTACTTAAAAAGAAAGGAAGTAAGATTAAAAATATTTATTTTAATGATGGTACAAAAAAATTTGCGTCTTTAATACTAAAAAATAATTTAGGTGTTATTTCAGATAAAACTAATACAAAAAAATCTTTTAAATATAAAAATATTATTTATAAAAATAAATTAAAATATCCAATAAGAAAAGGTCAAAAGATTGGTAAGATTAATGTATATGATAATGGTAGAATTGTTTCATCTAGCGATTTAATAATTGATAGTAGTATTGATAAAATTAGTTTTATTAAATTTTTTGTTAACAATTATTTAGATTCTATGAGTGGTGTTATGTACTAATTTGTTTACAAAAAAATATATCAAACTATAAATTTTTAAAAAAAATAATTTATAGTTTTTTTGTGTCGTGTTATAATGATTAAGTATGAGGTAGATAATATGAAAAAGAAAAAGAATAATAAAGATGTTAAAGTTAAAATCAAAAAGGAAAAGGATCAAATAGATAAAGATTTTTTTAGTGATGATGATATTGATTCTGGAGATAAAGAAGTTATAGTAGAAAAAGAAGAAAAATTTGAAGCTTCTTCTGATGCTCTTATTAAAACTAGTAGTATTAGAACTGTTAAATTTAGTAGATTAAATAAAAATAAGGATATTTATTTGGAAACTGAAGACTTTTTAAATGAAAATAACTTAGATACAACTTTTGTGGATAAAACTTTTTTTAAGAATAATAATAAATTAATTGAAGAGTCAGAACATAGAAAAAGTAAAAAGAGTATCATTGTAAAAGTATTGTTAATATTATTATTTATTTGTTTAACTGGTTATGCATTTTATAGTACTTATTTTTTATTTATTAAACCTAAAGTCAAGATTGTTACTAAAGAAAAAATTGTTAAAGAAGAATATGTTCCAGAAAATATTGTTTTTCTTGGTGACTCTATTTCTTATAGATATCCTTTAGATGATTTTTATGATAATAAGCATTTAGTTAATAGTGGTATTGATGGTAATAAAACTACTGATATATTAAAGAATATGAAAGATCGTGTATATGATTATAATCCTTCTAAAGTTTTCTTATTAATCGGTGTGAATGATTTAAATAAAAGAAATCCTGATGTTGATGATATATTTAATAATATTAAAAAAATTGTTTCTAATATAAAAGAAAACAGAAATATGACTAAAATATATATAGAAAGTGTTTATCCTGTTAATGAGTCTTTACTTGATGACGATGATAACGAAGTTGAATTACGTAGAAATAAAAATATAATTTCTTTAAATGATAAATTAAAAAAATATTGTGATAATAATAAGATTACTTATATAAATATGTATGATCAATTAGTAGATGAAGATGGTAATTTAGATGGTAAATATTCTGATAAAGGATTACATTTATCTAAAGAAGGTTATAAAGTTGTTACTAGTAATTTAAAAAAGTATATTGAAGAATAATTACAATATGCTTTTTTGTGTTATAATTTATATATAATTTTTTGAAAAATTAGGAGGTTTTATGAATAAAGAATATAATTCACTTATTTCAGTAATTATTCCTACTTATAATAGAGAAAAAACTATTTTGAAATCAATTAATAGTGTTTTAGGCCAAACTTATAAAAATATAGAAATAATAATTGTTGATGATGGTTCTTCTGATAATACAGAGAATATTATAGAAAATATTAATGATGAACGAGTTAAATATTATAAATTAAATGGTAATTATGGGGCATGTTATGCAAGAAATTATGGTGTTAAGAAATGTAGCGGAGATTACATTGCATTTCAAGATTCTGATGATGAATTTTTATCTGACAAGTTAAGTTTTCAAATAAAAAATTTAATTAAAAATGACAGTGATTTAGATTTTTGTAAATTTACTATTAATTCTTTAGATAATAAAGAAAGTGTTATTTTACCAAATGAAGATACTATTGAATCTTTTAAAAAAAATGGTTTCTTATTGACTTTAAGTAATGGCAATTTTATTTCTACTCAATCAATTCTTATGAAAAAAAATGTTTTTTTGAAATTGAAGTTTGATGAAAAATTACCTAGACTTCAGGATTATGATTTTATCTTAAGGCTGTCTGTTGATTATAAAATTTCCTTCAGCAATAAAGCTTTAGTTAATCTTTATAGACAAAAAGATAGTATCAGTAATAACACTGATAAATTACTTGAAACATTAAAGCAAATATCTTTAAAAAAATATAAATTTGATACATCTATAAAATATAACATTATTTCTTTTATATTAAATATTTATTCTAATGAAATTTATAAAGATAAATTATATGAAGCTAATTTAGAAAATGATAAATTGGTAAATATAATTAATAATTTAAAAAATGAGAATAAAGTTTTAACTAAAAATTATGAAGATATTATTAATAGTAAAAGATGGAAACTATTAAATAAGATGTGTCATATTTTAAAAAAATAATATTACAGAAATGGAGATTTTATATGAAAAAGAAATTATTATTATTAATATTTTTATTATCATTTCCTTTTTTTGTTTTTGCTAAGGATGAAATAAATTTTAATATAGATAATATTGAATCAGGTAATAAATTTAATTATGTAAAAAATGATAATTCTAATTATTCTATTACTCAGAATTGGTATTTGGATGATAAAATCTTATCAGATGATGAAATTATTTTAGAAAATACGTTGTATACTTTTGATATGAAATTAATTCCAGAAAAAGATTTTGTTTTTAATGACGAATTTGATGTTAATGTTGGTGGTGTAGATTGGTTATCAAAGAATGTTAAAAAAAATGAAGATGGTTCTATTGAGTTTATTGGTAAATTTATTATTAATGATAATGTTGAAAATGATGTAACTGAAAATATTAAAGCTGAAAATTCTTTGCAAACAAATGAATTGAGTGTTAAAAATAATTTTTTTGCTGATGATCAGCCATCAGATAATTCTAATTTTGTTAATAAAAAAAATGGTTGGTATGATGAAGATGGTGCAACTTATTATTATGTAAATGATATAAAATTGACAGGTATTCATAAAATAGGTGATAATTATTATCATTTCGGACAAAATACTGCTCAACTAAAAAGAGGTTGGAGTATCACATTAGATAAAAGAGAATATTATTCTGATTCTAATGGTGTAATGCAATTTGGATTTCAAAATATAGATAATTATAAATATTATATAAGTTTAGAAAATGGTTTACAGAAATCCAATTGTGTTATTGATGGAACAGATTATTATTTTACATCTGATGGTAAACTTTTACTTGGATGGTACAATGAATTAGGTAATACTTATTATTTTGAAAATGGTATTAGACTTAAAGGTATTCATAAAATTGGTGATAATTATTATCATTTTGGAGAAAATACTGCTCAACTAAAAAGAGGATGGAGTATTACATTAGATAAAAAAGAATATTATTCTGATTCTAATGGTGTGATGCAATTTGGATTTCAAAATATAGATGGAAATGATTATTATATTTCTTTGGAAGAAGGTCTTTATAAAGGAATATATAAAATA
>CADCIN010000013.1 GCA_902801525.1 uncultured Erysipelotrichaceae bacterium
CCAAGTTATGCATTAAATTATAAAACCCCAATTGAGTATAGAACTCAACTAGGGTTTAAATAGAATCTTTTTACTGTCTACTTTTTATTGACAAGTTCAATAAACAAAAATCCTGTCTTTTTAAATATTCATAAATAAAAGAATTAATATGTAATAAATAATAGATATTATAAAAGTTGAAACTATTGGTCTAAACTTGTTTTTAAATAAACTAAATATTAAAATAGAAATAAAAACAGTAAAAAGATATAAACAAAAATACATATAATAAATATTTATATTAATGTTAAATTTAAAAACTAAGTCATTAATAATAAATAATAATATATTAACTAATAAACCAAGTACTAAAGAAAATACACCTTTATTATAATTATATTTATACATTATCAAATTAAATACATAAATAATTATTGGAAAAACAAATATATTGTATGAAATATTATATTTATAATATGTATAACTAAGTAATGTAAATGATAATACATTTAATGATAAAAATAAGAATACATATATCCAACTATTTAAATGAATAAATAAAGTATCATTCTTCTTCATAAATACCTCCTAAAAAACAAAAAAGTTATAGATCTATAACTTTTTAATAACCTTTCCTGGGATTCCTGCTACTACACAAGAATCAGGTACAGACTTAACAACTACAGAGTTTGCCCCAATTTTAACATTATCACCAATTGTTATATTTCCAAGTACTTTAGCACCTGCTCCTATCATAACATTAGAACCTATTGTCGGATGTCTCTTTTCTTTATTATTTGTAACAGCCCCAAGAGTAACTCCATGATAAATTAATACATTATCACCAATAACAGCAGTCTCTCCTATTACAACACCAAATCCATGATCAATAAATAAATTCTTACCAATACTAGCACCAGGATGTATTTCAATACCTGTTTTTTTTCTAGCTTTATTTGAAATTAATCTTGCTAAAAGGAAATGTCCCTTCTTATATAAATAATGAGATATTCTATAATATTTTAAAGCAATATAAGATGGATAGAATTTAACCTCAAAATTTTTCTTTAAAGAAGGATCAAGCCTTCTAATAAGTTTAACTTGATCTTTATAAAAACTCAATATATCACCTTATCTCATTTTAACAAGCATATGAATATTAGGATTCTCTGAATATGCTAAAACTTCAGTTATTGAAACATCATATCCATTTATACATCTATCACTGACAATATAATCATCACAAGTTTCTATTTCAAAAATAGGTGCGTCTTCATGTTCATTATAGTAATCACTTTCATTTGCTTTTGTAATTATTTGAAAACGTTTTTCTTCATACATATAATTGTTACTAGAATTATCTAAATCATGATTAAGATATAAACAATGTTCTTTTTCATCGAAAGACAATTTAACAATCTCAGGACCCAATCTATCATTTTTAACTAACATAATATATTGCTCACTAAACAATTCATCTTTCTTATTAATTAATGTACTCATATAACATCCCCCCAAAGTGATACATATTATACATCAATATTACTTTTATGTCAATTATTTCTTAATAAGCTTATTAACAAGTTGAATATTATCTTTAGTATAACCAACTAATAAATCTTTATTTCTCTCTACAATCTTCTTCCAAATTTCATCATATACATTTTTATTATTAGTACCTGAAAATTTAACAGTTGCAATTAAAAATGTTTTACCATTTCTAGATACACCCTTAATACTTTGGGAAGAATTAATACCATTATTTTTTTGAACAATTGGATAAATCCATAATAAATCAGAATATTTAACCGCATTTAACTTATTCTTATAATTAATAATATAATTATCTGTAAGATATAAATATAATTTGTCATAAGATATCGAATTTTTACTATTAATCTCACTATCTATTATTTTTAACTCTTCATTATTATAATCTCTTAAAGAACTGTTAAATTGTAATAATTTTAATAATGATATAACAAAGATAATCCCACCAAATAATATAAAAAATAAAAATAAATAAGATTGTACAAGTGTTATATCAGTATTAGAAAGTTCCATATTAAGATAAACTTTCCCAAAATAACTATCATAATCATCTAAAGTAAGTTTATCTAAATCATTAGTAACTTTACTATTATATGCTTTAATAGCTGACTTCTTAATACTATTATTAACCTTGGAAGTATAACCATAAACTTTTATAGGATTATTATAAATACTCTCAGTATTAAGTTTATTATAATCATCATCATTCATATAAACTGTATAAAGATAATCACCATCAGATACAATGTAAAAACTACCTTTACTATTATAATATGCAAATTCAAGAGGAATTGATTTAGCATTTAAAAAAGCTTTAGTAAGTTTAGTATCATTATTAGTAATAATTTCATTTAAATCTTTTATATTTGAATCATATTTATTAATAATTGAAAATCTCCAAGCTAAACAAAGTCCCGCACATATAAAGAATGTGATTCCAATTAACAATTCTACTACTAATTTTCTATGTTTTCTTTTAATATTATTATCAGAAAAATTTTTCATAAAAAGCCTCCTATTTTATAACTATGATATTATTATAACATAAATAAACAAAATGTTTACACATAAAATATTGAATTAATAATAATAATATGATATAAAAAAGATAAAAGGAGAATAAAATATGAAATATAAAATTAAAAAAATAAGTAAGATATTAATATGTATATGTTTATTAGTAACAATCACTGGATGTGGCAAAAAGAAAACACAGTATGCTGAGCAAGAAAAAATGGAAACAATAGAAAGTATAAAGATATCCGATAATAAATCAGGATATACAGCATCATTTAGTTATGATAACAGTAATGAAGTATATAATGTAACAATAGATAATAAATCAGAAGATTATCCAGTAATAAACTATAAAAACAACAATACTAAAACAGAATTAAAAATGAAAACATATTTCTATGAAATAAGTAAAGATGGATATAAAGAAGAACTAGATAAATATAAAACAAGTAAATATTATGAAGCAAAAAAATATGGTAATTATCCAGCATATACTTATAGTAAAGATGATGATAATGATAATAAAAATCACATTTATATAAATATTAAATTGAATGAAAAAAATAACAAAATTATTGTCTTACTATTTGATATTTCAAGTGAGAAAGATTCAGATAATTTAAAAAATATAATATCAACAAATGATATATTTAATATGTTTGACAGTATTACTTATACAAAAGAATAAAAATAACCCATTAAGGGTTATTTTTTTAACAAAAAAAAGATATTAATAATATCTTAACTATTTCATAAATGGAGCGATTAAGCAACAGCTTGCGAACTATAACGCTCTCTTTCTAAAAACATTATATATGAATCTTCATCAAATATCAATGTGAGCATAGTAAATTTTTAAAATTTATGATAAAATTACAATAAAATATGAGGTGATAAAATGAGTATTACAATTTTTTATTTTTTGCTTTTAATAGTTCAAATTGTTATGTTAGTTAAAACAATTAAAAAAACTAATAAAAAGAATTGGTCGTTGTTGTTATCAACAATAATAACATCTATTGTACTTTTAATAGTGTTCTTTACATATTCTTGGGTAAATATGAATTACATAGGATGGAACATTATAGCCTATCTTATAATTAGTATTATTGCAGGGGCATTATATCTTTTAATGCTTATTATTAGTATCATTATTAAAGTAATAAAAAATAAGAAAAATAATGTACAAAAATTAGATGAAAATGAATCTGAAAAAAATTCAATAAAAAAGGGCTTAATAATTAATATACTAACTATAGTTATAACTTTTTTAATAGCTCTTTTTATAGAATATTTACCATATAAAATTGCTGAAAACAATGCAAAAGAACAAATAATTATTCTTTTAAATCAGCAATACGGGGATGGCAATTTTAAAATAGTAGAAATGAGTGAGAAAGATATTTGTTACGGTTGTTCTTGGATGGGATCAGGTATTGATGGTTACGAATTTACAATTAGTACAGATTACTTAGACAAAAACTTTGTAGTTAGTTTAACAAAAGAAAATTTTGAAATCTATAAAAATGATTTTTTAAGTGAGTATTATAAAGAAAACTTAGGAATAACAGATTTGGAAAACTATCTGAAAGACTATAAGGTTAAAAAACTTAACGAAATAATATCTCAAAGTTTTAATGCTGAAATAGATTTTAATAATATCTTTATGAAAGACTATTCAGATACAAATTATGGACAAATTCCTACTATTGATGAATTGTCAAACTTTGTAGAATTACATGATCCTAAAATTGAAATAAAAGAAGATTTAAAAACAAAAGATGACTTATTAAATTATTTGGTAAAATTTTCAAAATTTTTCATAAAAGATTTTGATACCTCTAATATTACATATTCACAAACTAGCAAGTATTTTAGATATAAATACGATTATACAAAGTTAGGAGTAAACAATTATACTGACCAGTATAATGGTTATGGTGGATATGTTTTAGCAGGTAATTATAAGTATTCAGAAGAACAAGGTCATTATGTAGTTGAAGATGAAGATAGTATTGTAAGAATAAATATTATGGGTAATATTACAACCTTTAATATAAAAGATATTTTAAAAGATTAAAAATACAGTAACTTTATATTTCTTATTTTCATAATTTAAATTGTTCTTTCTTAGATTTAAGGGTATGGAAATTCCCATAGAAGAATTTATACGGGAGTATAAATTCAGTGCTGGTTAGACAAAGGTTTTACTCTCAAATTCTAAAAAATATAAAAAGAGGATTAAATTATTTTGATAATTTTTTCCTCTTTTTAGTAAGTAAAACAAAAACTTACAAACTTTAATTAGTCCGTAAGTTGTCTTCAAATGGAGCGGACGAGGGAAATCGAATCCCCATCACAGCCTTGGCAAGGCCGTATTCTAACCATTAAACTACATCCGCAATTGGAGGGGCCTGACGGATTTGAACCGACGATCAGGGTGTTGCAGACCCACGCCTTACCACTTGGCTAAAGCCCCGTTACAAAAATAATTATATCAAAAAAATTTACTAAATACAACTTTTTAATAAAAAAAATTTAAATATTCAAAAAATCATAAATGTTTTTATTATTATATTTAAATTCATCATTTTTTATAACTGGAATTAAACCATTTTTATCAGTATATGTATAAATTATATTATCATTAATAAAACTAATAACCCCTTCTCTTTCAGTAAAATTACTAATCTTATCAAAAGATGCAATTTTAATTGGATGATCATAATCTTTATTAATAATTTCATAAATAGAATTATTATATAAAAAGTAATATATATTCTTATCATAATAAATTAAAGAACCATTATATTTATAATTTATTTTATTATTTTCAAAATAATCAGAAAAAGCAATCTCACCAGTAAAAAAATCACTCTTAGAAACATTAACTAATTTGCCATTAACGACAGTTCTATATCCATCTACTTTATTGAAGGTACCTTTATAAGGATCAACCACATACTGAATCTTTTTATCAAGATCAGTAAAATAATACTTATTTTCAAATACTCCATTCACATAACTATTCTTAGAAAAAGTATCTACTTCAATATTTTTAAATCCACTGTCAATAATATTATAAGCAATTATTTTACTATAACTGTAATTACTTGAACTATCATTATCAAAAGTAACATAATATTTACCAACTAATCTAGAATTAATATTTTCATATACATCACTATCAAATAGTTGTTTATTAATTACTTCTTTTTCATTAAAAATATATATACCTTTATAATTCCAAACAGTATAAATTAAATCACTTGGATAATCACTTCTATTAACAAGAATACCATTTTCATTTTTTAATGTATTTTTTTTATCTATTAAAATATTAAAATTATCATCTTTAATCTTGTTAACAATATTTTTAAAAGAAATATTATTAATTTGTTTAAGATATGAACTACTTACTTGTTCATTATTTAAAATACATTGAATATTTCCCGTCTTTTTATGTATATAAACTGGTAAAAAACAATTTAAATCATCAGATTGATAATAGTAAATATTTTTTATAATTTTCTCCTGTTTATTAAAGTTAATATCATCATAAATATTAATTTTATGTTTATACTTATCAGTAATAGAAAAATAATATCCGTACTTATTATATTTTTCAATAATATTATAATTATTATTATCACTAATTAATGTATAATTTATTTTATGTTTTTTAATTAGTAAATTAATAATAAATTGTAAAGCTAAAGAAAAAATAATAATCGCGCATAATGTTTTAAACATCTTTTTCATATTCTCACCTATTTTAGTATATCAAATTAAGAAATAAAAAAAAAGACTATAAAATAGTCTTAATCTGCATGATCATGTTTATGTGTATGAGGTGCTATTCCATATTTTTTTTTCTCACACATCATAAATGATGTTATTTTAGTTTCAATTTCTGTTAAAGCACTTTTACTTATATTAGACAAAGTAACAAATTCTTTAATTGTATCGATATATATTTTACCCCAAAAAATCCCACTCTTAACATTTAAGTCATTGAACATATCTGGTGTAATTGAATCTAAGAAATAGCCAAAAACTACTCTCTTACGTCCAATTAGAATTCTTTGATTAGTAAGTGTAACTACACATGTTTCAATAAAATCTAAAGGATTATCATTCTTTTGAGCTGCAAAAACATATAAAGGTTTTTCATCTGGATTTAAATGTCTTTGAACAATCTCAGAATTTTTTTTTAATCTCCATGCTACTGTATTGGGATATTTAGCTTTAAAATCTAAAGCCATTTCATAAATACTTTTACTCATAAACTTCTCCTATTCATTAATAAAATTATATTTCTTTAAAAATTCAACATACTTCTCTTTAGTAGTAATACCTTCTATATTATCAACAATATTTCCTGATTGGACAACTAACAAAGTTGGTGTACCAAAATTACTAAAGTAAGAATTACTAGAAATTAATTTATTTTTATCATCTTCATTAACATTTTCAGTATTAAGATAATTAAAATCTAAATTATTTTCATATGAAATATTTTTAAGGATTGGCTCTACTAAATTACAATATTGACAACTATCTCTTCCAATTAATACTAATGAGTAAGAATCACCATTATATAGTTCAAAAAAATCATCAACAGAAATTTTTTTATAATCTTTTTGTTCACTACTCTTCACAGCTTTCGCTTCCTTCTCAACTTTAGTAGAAAGATCTTCACTAGAACTTACCGAATCAGAAGACTTACTCTTTTTATTTGATTGACTCTTTTCTGATGCTAATATGGATAAGCATAAAACCAAGATAATTATACATATAGCAATAATAAAAGTCTTTAAGTTATTTTTATTCATAAGTATCACCTATAAAAAGTATATCATAATATATATTAAAAGTCGAAAAGAAATAAAAAAACTATCAAATAATTTGATAGTTTGTTTCTTAATGGCGGAGCAGGAGAGATTTGAACTCTCGCGCCAGTTGCCCGACCTACACCCTTAGCAGGGGCGCCTCTTCAGCCTCTTGAGTACTGCTCCATCTTTGATGAAATACGAGTAATCGCTTCCGCAAATATAATATTACATTAATTTTAATACATTGTCAATAAAAAATAAAAAAAACTCATAAAGAGCTTTTAATTTCAAAATGGTGACCAGGACGGAATTCGAATCCGTGAATGCTGCCGTGAAAGGGCAGTGTGTTAAGCCACTTCACCACCTGGCCATAATGGCGCCCCAACTAGGACTTGAACCTAGGACCCCTTGATTAACAGTCAAGTGCTCTAACCAACTGAGCTACTGAGGCATTATGGTGGACCTGATAGGACTTGAACCTATGACCCCACGCTTATCAAGCGTGTGCTCTAACCAACTGAGCTACAGGTCCATTTGAATAACCAGTACTTTTTCATTTTACATTAAATATTATAATAATGCAAGCATTTTTTTTATTTTTCTTTAATTTTTTTTATTTTATTTCTCACTTGCAAAATTAGAATACTATATTTTCACTAATAAAGTCAATATAAATTTTATATTTTTTAAAAAAAATTGTAAAAGTACTTGAATTTATAAGTAATTTATTATAAAATAAATATGCATTCAGTAAATGGGCTGTTAGCTCAGTTGGTAGAGCAACTGACTCTTAATCAGTGGGTCTAGGGTTCGAATCCCTAACAGCCCACCATTTATAGAATCATAAATCAATCCAAAGATTGATTTTTTTTATGTTTTAATATAAAAAAAGATAGTCAAAACTATCTTAATTTTCCACCTTTCATTCCTTTTACTCCTCCACGAGCAGCAAATCCTTGTAAGATGTTTGAATCAAATGTATGTGTTTTACCAACACGTTTTTTATAATCTTTAATTCCAATGTTAATCATATTATCTAATAAATCAGTAAATTTAATATTATTTTCTTCCCATAAATAGAAAGCTAAACTACCAGGAATAGAATTAATTTCATTAATATATACTTTATTCTTCTTATCATCTATTAAAAAGTCAATTCTACAGTTACCACTTGATCCTAATGCTTTAAATGCACGAACAGCCATATCCTCTACTTCATTTTTGACTTTATCAGAAATATCAGCAGGAAGTTTCCTATTAGTAGAAAGCATACCTTTAGAACCACCTTTAATTGGAACTTTTACTCCACCCTTTAATTTACCTTTACCAGAACCAATATATTTATCTTCATAAGTTAAGAATCTATTTCCAGAGATTACTTCTTCTATAGCACTAACTTTTTGATGTTCATAATTACCCATAACAGCAATATTAACTTCTTTAAGGTTTTGAACTACTTCTTCAACTAATATCTTTTTATCATATTGAATAGCATCATCTATACCTTCAATTAATTCTTCATCATTTTTACATACAGATATTCCAACACTACTTCCTGTAGTTGCAGGTTTAACAATTACTGGATATTTAATCCTTTTAATCTTTTCCAATACAGCTTCTCTATCTTGTTTATAATCAACATCATAGAACCAAGTATAATCAGACATATTAATTCCAGCATCTTTCCAGATATCTTTCATATATACTTTGTCTTGACCTACTACAGATCCATAAACATCTCCACCTACAAATGGAATACCAATTGATTGTAAATAACCTTGTAATACACCATCTTCAACATTTGTACCATGTACAATTGGAAAAGCAATATCAATTTCAGACACAATTCCTCTTGGGAATTTTTTATTTTGTAATACATATCTTCCATCTTTATAATATAAAACTACATTTTTAGCATATTTTTTAACTAATGACATATCTTGATATACTTCGATATCTTTAAGCATATCTCCTGTATACCATTCTCTATCTTTTGTAATATAAATAGGAATAATTTCATACTTTTCTTGATCCATTTTATTCATGGCCTGACTAGCAGAAATAATACTTACTTCATGCTCAACACTTTCTCCACCAAATATAACTCCAACTCTAATTTTCATAATTAACATCTCCTCTATTCATTATATGTATCTGGTAAATCATTTTCAAATAAAGCATATACATCTTTATTTTTAACTAAAGAACTAACAAATGGATATGCATCTCTAACATCATTAAATACTACAATTTTGTCTTTATCAAATCCATTAGTAATTAATCCCTCTTTAATAGGTAAAGTATGTTTCTCACCTACTAAAACAACATAATCTGCAACTTCAGCAATTTGTTTTCCAAATTCTTTATTATAATAATCTTCTTTATCTCCAAGTTCAATCATACCTGGTGTAACTACAACTTTAACCCCAAGCATCATACCAAGAACTTCAACAGCACTTTTAGCACCTACTGGGTTAGAATTATAAGCATCATCTATTTGATAAAAATTACCAATCTTCTTAATTTCTAAACGATGTTCAACAGCTCTAACGCCAGATGTTGCTTGAATTAAATCAGGAATATCAATATCAAATTCACGACCACAAGCAATACCAGCTAAGATATTATAAACATTATGTTTTCCAAGTAATCTTGTACTAAAATGATATTTATTTTTATCACCTTTAAATATAACATCAAAGTCCGTTCCTTTATTAGAACATTTAATATTTACTGCTCTAACATCAACATCTTCATTATCAATACCAATCCAAATAGTTTTAACTTTATTTTTTAATTTGTAATTAACTTGTTTCTCATCATCACCATTTAAAACAGCAAATCCATCACTTGGAAGTGACTCAATAAGTTCAAATTTACCATCAATAATATTTTGCTGACTACCAAATGATTCTAAATGAGCAGTACCAATCTTAGTTAAAATACCATACTTAGGATGAACTAAATTACAAAGTCCTTTAATCTCACCCTTAACATAAGCACCCATTTCTGCAATAAATATATCATCAAATTTATCTAAATGATTATTAACAGTCATAATTAAACCATTATAAGTATTTAAGTTTCTAGGCGTAGGAAGAGCATTATATTTAACATTTAATATATCACTCAAAATATTCTTACTACTTGTTTTACCATAACTACCAGTAATACCAATTATTTTTAAATTAGACATACTCTTAAGTTTTTTTTGAGCTTTACTCTTATAATAGTTATATACCATTCTCTCTACTGGATAATTAATAATATTTGCAATAAATACAACAATATTATTAAAATAAATCATAAGTGAAAGAATAAAAATAAACAACCAGTCAGTACTGCTACCATCACTATTTAATACTAATAATAAAATAGGTATTAAATATAAAATAGAAACAGTAACAATTAATCTTTTAACTCTCTTAGTAACAACTAATGGTTTCTTATTTTGATCATTAACTATTCTTTTATTAAATACATATCCAACAAATATATATAAAAGAGATAAACAAACTATCAAAATATTAGATATCTTGTTTAGATCATATAAAACAAATAACCCTATTAATGAAATAGCAATTCCAATTAGATCATGATCAAAGAATAGTTTAAAATTCTTCTTAATCCATTTTAAGTATCTATTATTTTCATTATATAAATTATGTTGTAACATATGCAGAGATCTTTTACTTTTATAAATAACAGCTATAAAAGCAGAAAAAATTAAAATTATTTTTATTAACATAAATAACCTCCTAATCTATAAAACTATGTAAGATATTTACAACTTGATATAAATTTTCTAAATATGCATAATGTGTTCCAGGTAAAACAATAAGCGCAGCATCAGGCATAATCTTTTCTATATCTTCTGCTTCACTAACTGGTACTTCTCCATCATTCTCTCCCCAGATTAACAATGTTGGTTCCTCAATTTGTTTAGCATACATAGATAAGTCTTCATTTACTGTATTAACTAATGTTTTACGCATAATAGGACTTGCAGCTTTGTAATCTCTTGAACCAATATATTTTTTCATAAATTCTCCAAAATAATTCATTCCAGGTAATGTCTTTAATTTTTTAAGTATTCTAACATAAAGTGGTAAATTACCTTTTACTCTAATACATGGAGATCCAAATAATACAAGTTTTTCAATTGAATTATAAGAAGAATATCTAATCGCTACTCTACCTCCAAATGAATGTCCTATAATTATTGGTTTTTTAATTTCTAATTCTTTTACTAATTTTTCAAGTAGTAAAGAATAATCATCAATTGTCCAATCAGTACTTGGTTCATCACTTTCACCAAATCCAGGAAAATCAATAATTGTAACTCTATGTTTATCACATAAAGCATCACCAATAGGCTTCATCATAGCAATATTTTGTCCCCATCCATGAAGTAAAACAACATCACTACCTTCACCATATTGTATGTAATTAACTGAAGTATCATTAATTTTTATTTTCATAATTTACACCCCTACAATTATAACATATATAATTTTTTATTTCTATAAATAGACTAATCTATTTACACTTTTCACTGTCTTCTTTATTAATCATATCTACAAATTCTTGTGTAGTAACTGTAAACTTATCTGTAGATCCATGTCTTCTATAAGTTACTGTATCATTATTAATTTCATTATCACCAATTACTAGTGAATAAGGAATCTTTTTAGTTTGAGCTTCTCTCATTCTATACCCAAGTTTTTCATTTCTATCATCTACATGGCATCTAATTCCAGCATTATTTAAAATATCAAATAATTTATAAGAATATTCTCCTTGATGTTCATTAGAAACAGGTATAATTTCAACTTGTACTGGCGAAAGCCAAAGTGGCAAGCTTCCCTTTGTCTCTTCAAGTAAAAATGCAATAAATCTATCAAGTGATCCAAGTATTGCTCTATGAATTACAACAGGTCTAGCTTTAGATCCATCTTTATCTATATATTCAAGATTAAAACGTTCAGGAAGTAGAAAATCTAATTGACATGTTGAAAGTGTAACATCATGTCCTATTGCACTCTTAACTTGTACATCAAGTTTTGGTCCGTAGAAAGCTGCTTCACCCTTAGCTTCATAATATTTAATTCCAAGTTCATCTAACACTTCACGAAGTTTATTTTCAGCCATATCCCACATTTCATCATTATCAAAATACTTTTCTTTATCTTCTTTATCTCTTAAAGATAATCTAAATTCATAGTCTTCAAAACCAAAGTCTTTATAAACATCAAGTATTAATTTAACTACTCCTTGGAATTCATCTTTTATTTGTTCAGGACTACAGAATATATGTGAATCATTTTGAGTAAAACTTCTAGCTCTTTCAATACCAGTTAAAGATCCACTTGATTCATATCTAAAGTCATTAGCAACTTCAGCAATTCTTAATGGTAAATCACGATATGAATGAAGTCCATTTTTATACATAACCATATGATGTGGACAATTCATTGGTCTTAATACATATGCTTCTTCATCTAAATTCATCGCAGGAAACATATCATCTTTGTAATGATCCCAGTGTCCAGATGTTTTATATAAATCCACATTTCCAAGTGATGGAGTCATAACATGCTTATAACCAAGTTTAATTTCTTTATCCATTATATAATCAGATAAAAGTCTTCTAACCATAAATCCATTAGGAAGCCACATAGGAAGTCCTCTACCAACTAAAGGATCAATCATAAAAATACCAAGTTCTTTTCCAAGTTTTCTATGATCTCTTTCCTTTGCTTCTTCTAATGCTTTTAAGTGTTCATTTAAATCTTCCTCAGTTTTAAAACAAACACCATATATTCTTTGAAGCATTTTATTTTTAGAGTCACCCTTCCAGTATGCACCAGCAACTTTTAATAATTTAAAATATTTAACTTCTTTAGTTGTCTCAACATGAGGTCCACGGCACAAATCAGTAAAATCTCCCTGTGTGTAACAAGAAATAATCTCATTCTTATCCATTCTTGATATTAAATCAATCTTATAAGGATTATCCTTAAATAAATTCATAGCTTCATCTTTAGATAATTCTCTTCTAACAATTCTCTTATTATCTTTAGAACATTTCTTCATTTCTCTTTCAATCTTTGGAAAATCTTCTTCTGTAATTTTTTCATCCATATCAATGTCATAATAGAATCCTTCTTCTATTGATGGACCAACCCAAAATTTAACATCTGGATAAAGTCTTTTTAATGCTTGAGCAAGCAAATGCGCACATGAGTGATTTAAAACATCTAACCCTTTATCTTCTTTTATATTTATCATATATCCTCCTATCTAACATTAACAAAAAAACTAAGGAATACTGGGAGTGCAAAGCACGATACCATCCTTAGTTTTAACTTAATTAATTTAACGACTTATGCCGGAATTACTTTTAATAATTCTACTCAAAAGGTAGTAATTAAATAACCCTTAATTTGTTTTCACCAACCACAAACTCTCTAAATAAGAAATTAAACAATCTTGTCCTTTGTCAATGTATTTATAAATATAAATAAATAATATCACTTCTAAGTAATTTTATCAAGTATTTAATTCCTATATTATGAATTTAATGCATCACTTGGAATAACTATATCATTAGATCCATTAAAGTTAGAATAATTAACTTCAATATTTTCACTTTGACCAGCAACGTCTAATGAACAAACTAATTTAACAATATAATTTTTATCATTAACTAAGTAATAAATTGGAACACTAACATTAACTGTATCAGATATTTTAGTATTAGATATTTTACCTAATGATTCATTAATTTTAGATAAACTAATTTTACCAAAATATTTTTTAAATCCATTTTCTTCACTTTCTTCTACATCAGTCATAAAATTAGAAAGTGTAAAGAAATTATTTGTTTTAAAGTTACTATCTTTATCATTTAAAGTACCCTTAGTCCATCCACTATCTCCAGTATTAACTAAACTAGAATTATTTTTAGTATAAACTACTTTATTATTGTAATCTTTATATTCTTCTATTTTATATATATCCATAGAATTAGTTACACAATAAGAAAGATTTTTTTTAGTATCTTGCTTACAGTCTTGTGTAGTTTTATAACTAGTACCTGCAATTTGAACAGTAATAATTGCATCATAATCAAAAGTAACTAATTTTCCAAAAGAATTAACTGCATTCTTAAGCCCTTTTGGAAGATTTTTATTAACTTTAACATCATCACTAGATGGAATAACACTTTTAACTTCATCTACAGTATCTTTAACATTTACATATACTTTTTTTACTTTATTAAATACAAATACACCTAATAGAATTAATAAAATTAATACTACTCCAATAATAATTAAAGGTACTAAATTAGATCCACCCTTCTTGCTAGGTTTATTATTGTTATTTAAATTATTAATATTATTAATATTATTACTATTGTTATTAACAACTGACTCGTTAACTATAGGTTCATTTACTACTGGTTCATTAATCACTTCATTATTAACAACATTATTAGAATTATCTTCTAAGTTTTCTACAGTTTGATTATTCTCATTATTGTTTTCACTATTCATTTAAAACACCTCTTTATCATTTATATTTCTAAAGATAATTATACAATAAAAATAGATAAATACAAATAAAAAAATTAAGCACTAAATAAATACTTAATTACTTTTAATATTCTAATCTTACTACTATCATTTTTAAAATTATAACTAGAAATAATTGTTAATAAATCAGAAATATGAAATTCACTAACATAACTTACTCCAGATGATGAAATACTATCAAATATATATTCAATTAATTCATTTATTTTAAGAGAATCATCTTTAAATATAATTTTATCTATCATATATTTAATATTATCACTATCTTCATCAAGATCACTTAATATAAAAAGTCCATCTTTTAAAATCCATGAATATAAATCATGCTGTTTAATAAGTCTCTTACTACTTGAAATAACTTCTACTCTGCAATCATTCTTATACAGTCTACCAATAATAGATGTACTTGGCAAGTAAGTAATTATCTTATCTTTGATAGAATAATAATCTTTATCTAGTTCCATAAAACCTGGTCCAT
Organism: uncultured Erysipelotrichaceae bacterium; assembly: GCA_902801525.1. Classification (GTDB taxonomy): domain Bacteria; phylum Bacillota_I; class Bacilli_A; order RF39; family UBA660; genus RUG14670. The sequence continues at coordinate 15,459 of CADCIN010000013.1, forward strand.
CCAAGTTATATATCTTTTTAATCTTTTTCTTAACACTAGGAAGTGCTTTACTTGATGCATACATTCCAAGATAACCACCTTTAGAATGTCCACCAACATATATGCTTTTAAAACTACAACATTGATTCAAATAATTAATCGCATCATTTTGAGCTAAAACAGTTTTATAAAGCATCATAAAGTCTTCTCTAAATCCATACATTTCTTTAGAAGTTCCTCTAAAAGAAACAAATATATCATTATCATCTAAGAAAATAGTAATTGCCATAAATTGTTCATATAACTTATCAGACATCTTAGATATAACTCTACCTATCTTTAAATTTTTATATCTGTCATTTTGACTAACTAATTTAAAGAAAGAAATATCTTTTTTACTAATATATAAATTATGATCTAATACCCCAACTCTACTATAAGCTTCACTAATAGTAATAGTCTCATCACTATCCATAATATATTCAAAAGGTAAATAAACAAGTTTAGAAAATACTAATATATCAGCATCTGTTAATTTATTAATATTACTATCAAATTGAACTTTTAAATAGTCTAATAAATTCATTTATATCACCTTCCCAAAAACCTATAACATAATAACACAAAATCATAAAAAAAGAAATTGTTAATTAATTTCTAATCCTCACGACTACTCCAGCTACTAGGTATATTTATAACTGAAGAAATACCATTAAATCCTTGATTATATCTAACTCTAAGATAATTAAAATACTCATTAATATTTTTGCAACTTCCACTACCAAATTCACAGTCTGCTAAACTAATATGTAAATGAACACCTGTAGAATAACCAGTAGTTCCCATCATCCCAATTGGATCTTTATAACTTAATTCCTTCCCAACATATAAACCATCTGCATATCTTGATAAATGCACATACATAGATGAATATTTAACCCCATCTACTTCATGATTAACTATAACAGTTAATGCCCCAGCAGCATCAGTATAAATACTTGCAACTACACCATTTGCAATTGGATAAATAACCTCATTTGCCCCTCTTGGACTAGTAATATCATAAGCAATATGTCCACCATTTATAAAAGTAGAAACATTACCAATTTCAACAGGTCTATGCCAAGGCGCCTCTTCTACTAAGTCAGATATTAATCTATCATCCTCTATATAATCATATGCCATTTTAGCAGCATACTCTGCACTATTATTTGAAGCATATTCACGTTTTTTAACATTAGAAATACTAACTTCTTTATTTTTCTTATTAAGAAGATTATTTTTACTATTAGCAAAAATATCTTTTTTTTGAATAGTAAGGCCAAAAGATATTAATAAAAAAGATACAGCAATACAAATAATACATTTACCTCTGATTAAATATGTATTATAATCCATAAAAAAACCCCCTAAAAGTGAGGATTATAATATCATAAAGACTATAAAAAGTCAAGGAAAAGTCTTAATGACAAAGTGTTTTTAAACATTTAATCTTTTGAACAGCTTCCTCTTTACCAACATCAGAAATAAACTCTGAATAAGTATCAATAATTTCTAATTGATTCATTAAAACCTGCATAGCTTTATGAAATTCACTAAGTTCATTAAAACTATGGATCTTTGATGTACGTATAATCTTTTGAAGATTATCTTCTTCTCCACTTGCAAGTTTTTTTAGTACTACTGGATTAATATATGATGCCCTATCTCCTCTAGAATCTAAAACTAATAAAATCATTCCATTCTTTACATATTCTGGATTCTTATCTGCATATGCATTACTAATTCCAACTTCATAAGGAGATTCTAAACTTTTAAGACCCATATGCCTTAAATTTCTACAATCAGCATCTATTCCTAAATAACAATTAACAAACTTACCAATTGAAATTGTATCTGAATATTTATCAAAATATTTTTCTTTACTCATTTTTACTTCCTCCTAAAACCTTAACTTTATTCTTTTCTTTACTTATATCATTAACAATAACATTATCTTTAACAATATTATTAATATTATCTGCAATAGTGTCAATATGAGTTTCTAAGTAATTTAATGTAAATGGATCAATTTCAGTATCATGATTAACAAAATATATACATACAAGAATTTGATTAATCAAAGATGATACTTTTCTAAGTGGAGAAAACAAACTCATAGAAAAATTGTTTTCATCATATACTCCATCATTACCAATAGTATTTAAATAACCTTTTAATTTTAAATTAGAAAATGCTTTATTATCTTTAATATTAGAATTAATTAAATCAAAATCAGTTCTTAAAAATATTAAAGGTAAATTTAAATCAATACATCTATTAACTATAAAATTAGTAGCAAAACCATTAACTACAGAATTAATTATATTTACACTTCTAGCATCCATATCATTTATCTCTAATCCTGGAAAAGAAAGTTCTAAAAGTGTATTTAAATTATAATATAACTCATCATGTACATTAACATCTAAATCTTTAAAATCAGACATCTTAAGATTTTTATCAACAGTAATTACTGTTCTTCTAAAATCAAAATTATAACAATTAAAATCTTTATCTATTAAATATTGGTATGCAAATACATTGCATTCCTTACCTTCGTCCAATGAAAATTGACATTTAGCATTATTAGAACTAAATATTTTTTTACTTTTAGAAGGATTATTAATTGCATTTTGATATTGATTCTTTTCAAAATTCTTATTTTCTGCAATAGAATTAACTACATCCGGAACATATATTGAAAGTAAATACTTATCTCCCTTTTTTATTATTGAAATTGCTTGTTCTAAAACTTTAGCCTCATCACTATCCATAGAAAAAGTATATCTATATTTAAAATCAGATCTTACAAAGTTCTCTTTCTCACCAACAAGTGGTTTTAATAAATCAAAATTAATATGTTCAAAATATTCTTTATTATTTCTACCAGATATTAACGAATCACTCTGATCTTTAGTTTTATAAACTCTTTCATTAATTGTCGCATAAATATATTTTTCCTTGTCTAAATCAATTTCTTTTGAATCAATACTCATTATAAATTTATTAACTTTAGAATTAAATATATATTTAAGTATTTTATCTTTATCATATTGTAAATATAAATCTATTATCTTATTATAAAAAATATGTTCAAAGTGATCATTTTTATTTAATAAAGAATTAAAATATCTTGTGATAACATCTTCAAAGAAATAATAATCTTCACTTAACTTTAAATACACTAAGTCAGGATAACTCTTAAGTAATATTTTTAAATATTGACTATTTTTTAAATCATTAACAATATATTTAACTAACTGTTCCTTATCAAAATCATATATTGAATCAGTATAATTATATTTACTTGATAATTTAGTAATTGCTTTTATTAAGTTTTCTGAATTATTACATAAAAAATTATAATTATTAAATCTATTATTAGCTACTACAGGTAATCTACTTTTAGGAAGATTATAATATTCTTCGCATTTCCCCTCTATTAAATTATAAAGTAATCTAAGTTTGACAATAATATTTCCTATTTTATCTTCTGTAGAAATATCAACTTGACCCAAACTATAATTATAATATCTATTTAATTTAGAAAGATATTTATATGTATTTGGATCAGAATTATAATTAAAGTTTTTAATAATTTCATATTCATAATTAATTAAATAATTAATAAAAACATAATCGTCATCAAATCCTAAATTCTTTTTTAATCTACTAAAAGAATAATTATTGTTCTGTTTTAAATATTTTTCAAGTTCATAATTAACTGTAATAACCGCTTTTCCCATAAAATCTAACCCCTTCGATTTTTACTAACAAGTTCCATAGGAACAGTTAATTGTTTAATTCTCTCTATAATACGCCTAGATTTTATTTTGTCAACCCCTGAATTAGTAATTGCCATGAAAACTTCCAATTCTTTTATATCTAAATTAGATGTAAAAAATGTAACCAAATGGTTTTCCATTCTATATTGAAGTATTGGTCCAAGTATTTCATCTCTTGACCATGGACTACAGTTTTCTGCACCTATATCATCAAGTAATAATAAAGGAGCCTTTTTAATTGAATCAAATCTTGATCTAAATTCACTATTATTTTGAAAAGAAGATTTTAAACTACGCAAAAGTTCTGGATAATAAACTAATATACTATGTACACCCTTCTTAGCCATCTCATTAAAAAGTGCCGCAACTAAATAAGTCTTACCTACTCCAAAAGATCCATTTAAATATAATCCCTTAATGGAATCATTATCTTCATTATAATTTTCCATAAATTCCTTGAAATATTTAATCACAGGAATTCGTTTTTTATCATCTACATATAAATTTTTAAAAGATGCCTCATTAAGTTCTTTAGGCATTTCAAACATTTCTAAATTATTTTGATAAGAAAGTCTTTCAATATTTTGTTTTTTATAAGGACACATAACATATGAAAAATTAACTACTTTTCCATCATATATTGGACTATACTTATATCCTGCTACATCATTTTTACACATAGTAAGTGATTTACACTTCAAACACTTCTTTTGTTCACAAAAAGAGTCTTCTAAAGAAGAAGTATATTTCATTAAAATATCATAATCTATCTTTAAAGAATCTACATAATCTTTAAATTCTTTATTACTTAAACTATCTATAAAAGAACGTTTTAAGGCAGTTAAATCAACTTTACCAATTGTATCATTTATATTATTCATGAAATCACCACCTAAATCTAAATTTATTGTACAAAATATTAATAAAAAAGTCCATATAATAATTATGTATAGACAACTTTTTAACAAAAAAACTAATCAAAATCTTTATTAAAAATAGATAAAATTTTAACTTTTTTATTGTCACTATTTATTTTAGGATAACTAACATTAATCTTAATATTATCTTCTAGACTTCTATTAACATATTCCCAAGTTTTTGAATTATAGTTATACTTAACTGATTTAAATAAATGAATATGAATAGTTTCCCCTTTATCATTTTTATAATAAGATCCAAACAAATCATCTTTATAATCATAAAAAAGAAGTGATCCATCAATTCCCATCAAAGTAGCTGGATAATAATGAGAAATAACATTTCCAGTTAAAATGACATCTGTAACGTCACAAAGAATTAATCTAGATCCTGGAGAATCAAAAAGTAATTCATTTAAATCAATATTAACAACTTCTTTTAAATTATGGAATTTACAATTACTTATTTTACAGCCATAAAATGAAGGAGCTAAATAACTATTTGAAGTAACATCGTAATCGCCTACAAAGCGAACACCCGAAAAATCAAGTCCATGAAGATTCTTATTAGATATTTTTTGAGGATTAATTATTACATCACCTATTAATCCATCAAAATTTACCATATTAATATTAACATAGTCAAAAGAGCCATTTATAACTAAACCAGACAATTTAGAATTATATATTTCTTTATTATGAATTTTTTGAGGATCTAATTTAACTTCTCCCTTATAACTACAGAAATTAGTACAATCAATAATTGCATTATCTAAGTTACCTATTAATTCTACATTATCAAAATTTGTATATGATAAATCCTTATTAGGTATTTTATTAAGATCAATTTTAACATTTTCAAGGCCTTTAAAATCAAGTCCTCTAATTATATAACCATCAAAACATACACCACTCATATCAGCATTAATCATCTTCAAAATATTGAATACACTACTTCTAATAGTATTGTCATTCTGATTAAATAAATATTTAGAAATAACCTCACTACTAATATAAATATCTTCATAATTTTTAGCATTATGTAGAAGAAATTCAGTAAATTTCAAACCATAAAAATCATTATTATAATTAACATATGATCTAATCCCTTTAATAATATCTGATTTCATGTAATTCTTCATACTGCCTCCAAAATTATGAAATATTAATCTAATAAAATTATAACACAAAAAAACAACTATTAAAATCTAGTTGTCTTAAAATAACTTTTCATATTTTCACAAAATTTATCTTTCTTATCTTCAACCATAGAACTGTTTACAAGATAATTTGCAAATTTAGAAAAATAAAAAATTCCTTCAGTATTATTTTTACCAACTTCTAAATAAGAATCTTCTACTTCATATTCATTATCTTCTGTATCTCGATATAAATGACTAGTTTTTGGATAATTATCTGAAACATATATATTATCAGATGGTAAAAAATAACCATAATTGCACTCTTCTTCAGTAATGAAATATCTCTCTAAATTATAATACTTATCAAGTGCTGAAAGTACTATAAAATTATTCTTGTATTTTCGTCTAACATAATCTAGTATTTTCCAAACAGTAAAAACTGGTAAATCTTTTTTTAAAATATTTTTATCTCTTCTATTCATTAAATTAACTACTTTAGTTGTGTATATATCTAACTTTGTTTTGTTTTTCTTAACTAATTCAATCTCTCTGTACAGATTAGTCTCTTTTAAAGGTAAATCTCCTAATAAGAATTCTTCAAACATACAAACAACTTCATCAGAAACATCAGAATATAAATATAGTTGTGTTTCTTTAGATAATTCTATAAAATGTTCAATATTTTGATTAATAATTGTAAGAGCATCATAATCTTTTACTTTTGAATCAATAATAATTTCTCTTAAGATTTTTAAATTTCTAATCTGACTCTTACAATATTTTTTTCTATCTCCTGGTCAAATACAAAAAGATAATGCAATATCTTTATTAAAAGTTAAATATAAATATCTTCTTAATAATTCTTGCTCTATATTCATAAAACCACCCATATTTTTTATATATAATACATCAAATTGCATTTATTATCAAGAAAAATAAATTGTTTTTAGATAACAAGCACTAATTCTATATCCGTTATTATTAACTTTAATTTCAATTGAACCATCTAAATCTGTTCTATAAATCTTACTATTCTTTAAAGTATCCAACACTTCATCTTTTGGATGTCCAAATTTATTATCTTTTCCAACTGAAATAATACTATATTTAGGTTTAACACTATTAATAAACTTTTTACTACTACTTGTATTAGAGCCATGATGACCTATCTTTAAAAAATCAATATTAGATAAATTATAATTTTTAAGTAGTTCATATTCTCTATCTACTCCTGCATCACCCATAAATAAAAAATTATAATTATAAATATCTAAATAAATAACATTAGAATTATTATTCTCATCATTAAATTCCCGAGTATTTAAAAAATATAAAGTATTATCATCTAAACTAATCTTATCAACACACTTATAATAATTAATATTTTTTTGATTTAATAAACCCACTAATTTTCTCTCCAAAAAATTATCACTTCCACAGTTAAATATTACATTTTCTACTTTAAAGTTAGTAACTAAATTAATAGACTCCCCTATATGATCCGCATCCCCGTGTGGTGATTGTCAAAAAGTAAGTCGAATAAAATATAATTGTTTTCAAACAAAAAATTACCAAATTGGTAATTCCTTATTACACATTTACAATGTTTATATTATTGTTTATAAAATACTTCTTCTACTTTACAATACGAAATTTGCTTAGCTACATCTATTTTATATATTATTTTATCATTTCTAAAGATAGTTATATTATCATCGGTAATTTCTATCTTATCTGTTCTCCAAGTATATTTTAATTCATGAAAAGAACTTGGTAAATGTCTTTCCATAGCATATCCTCTAAAATCTGCTCCAACCGAAATAGTTTTACTGTAGTCATTGCTTATAGCATAACCGTAATCTTTTTCATTAAATCCATCACCACTTGAACATATCAGTATTAATTTACTATTATTGATATAATACATTTCTCTAAAGTATGAAAAACAAAACATTAGTATTGGCAATAAAACAAAAAAGGTAAAAACAATATTGGGTTTTAGAGTCTTTTCTATAGTATTTAATTTTTTTATTTTTGTTGATACTACTATAATTGAAATTATGAATAAAACTCCAGCTATTATCAAAATGCCATAGAAAAGAAGCAATTCAAAACCTACATCTAAATCTAAAATGTTCGGCAAAATTAAAACATCAATAATTGAATATAATATAAATATAATAGATAATAATATAATATATTTAGAAGAATTCTTATTTTTATTTTTTATAGAATATATCAAGTTAAGAATACTAACTGTAAAAATAAAGAAGCATAAAATATATATCACATCTTTTACTAACACATTTCATCACTACTTTCTTATATAATTATTATATCACACTAATTCATATTTTCTAACAGCAATTCTATCATCTGAACAATATTCTATTACAAATTTATTTTCTCTTTTACAAATTAATATTCCTACTGTATTATTATTGCTTATTTCTTTTACATTTTTATCTATATAATTCATATATTTTTGAACTTGTGCAATATATTCTACTTTAAATTCTGTTACTTTTAACTCAATTACTGCATAACAATTATATTTTATATTGAATAGTAATAAATCAATATAGTGATTTCTATCTCCTATCTTAATTTTATACTCACTACCTATAAAACTAAATGAATTACCAAGGCCTTTCATAAACGATTCAATATCTTCTAATATTAAATTGTGTAATACTTTTTCAGTGGCAATTTCAATATTATTCCTGTTTCTAATTAAAATTGGGTTAGGCACTAAATCTTTCACTTCAATTTTATCTTCCAATATTAACTTATTCTTTGTTTCAATTGGTAATCTTTCATATTCATTAGATTTAATCCTTTCTCTTAATTCTCTTTTAGATAAATTATTATTTATTGCAATATTGATATAATACATTAATTTGTTAATATCTTTTATTGATAACAGTTCAGAATAATGACTCCAAGTCAATTGTGTCGCCAGTGGCGACACTTTTTCATCTTTAAACATATTATAAAATTGTTTCATTCTAAATAAAGTTCTTCGATTATACTTTTTTCCAACTTCAATAACTAATTTTTTAGAGTATTCATCTATAATGTTATCTCCATATTTACCACCAGCTTCAGTTAATAATTTGCCTATTTCAAAATATGTGATAACTTTATATCTTTCTTTTGAATAGTCTTTTACTTTTGAATATACTTCATTATCTATTATTTTATTTTTAATCTCATTATAATAATTCATAATACTCCTTCCTATGGACTACAAGTCTCTATTTTTAATTTATCATTTTTAATTTTAAGCATAATACTTCCATCTTGATCTGTTCTATAAATTTTTGAATTTTTTAAATTATCTAACACTTCTTTATTTGGATGTTTAAACTTGTTATTTTCTCCTACACTAATAAGTGCATATTTAGGATTTAACTCATCAATAAACTCTTTACTACTACTTGTTCTTGATCCATGGTGTCCTACCTTTAAAATATCTATATTTGGTAATTCATACTCTTTTAATATTTCTTTTTCTGTTTTAATTGATGCATCACCCATAAACATAAACTTATAACCATCGAGTTCTGTATATATAACATTACTATTATCATTTTCATTACCAAAATCTTTTGTTTGCAAAAATTGTAATTGCACTTCGTCTACAGTTAATTCTTTTATACATGAATAGTACTTTATTCCTTTCTTATCTAACACCTTAATTAATTCTTTTTCTAAAAAATTAAATCTTCCACAATTGAATATTACTTTTTCTACTTTAAAATTATTAACCAAATTAATTGCTTCTCCTAAATGATCATAATCTCCGTGACTGGCAACAAAATAGTCTATTTTTTTAATACCTAAACTCTTCAAATATGGAATAGTTGTATTATCTACAATACTGTTTTTTCTCTCACCTCTCCAAGTCTCTCTCTTATACTCTATCGCCCCACCTGTATCAATTAAAATATTTTTTCTTCCCAAATGAACTAATATGGAATCACCCTGACCAACATCTATAAATACAACATAATAACTACTAATATATGATAAAGAATAATGAAAAGCAATAAAGATAAATAAAAAACATAAACAAAAATATTTTTTGCTCTTAAGTCCATAAAAAAATAAAATAATAAAAAAATAATAAATTAAATAAAATATAAAATTAACTCTTTTAAAAATAAATTTAAAATTATTAATTTTAGATAAATATAAAGAACTCTTCTCTAAAATTAAAATTAAAGAATTATAAAAAGGAACATTAATAAACAAATGTATTAAAGAAATAGGAAAAAGAATTGAACTTACATATGGTACATAAAATAAATTATAAATAATACTAAGTAAATTAATTTGATTAAAACTATATAGACTAATTGGAATACTGCTTATAAAAGAAATTAAAGAAGTAAGAAATAATTTTTTAAAATACCCATTAAATCTATTTATATAGTCACCCATCATTATTAAACTTAAACTGATCACATAAGAATACAAAAAACCAACATCATATATATAAAATGGATTAATTAAAAGACTTATTGAAATAATAACTAAAAATAAATTAATACTTTTAATATAAAAATACTTAATATTATTAATACCAAATAAAATAAAGAAAAGAACTCCTCTAAGAATAGATGCAGAAAAACCAACAAGTATTAAATAAAAAAATAAAAAACAAGATGTAAAGATAAAAGAATTCTCTTCTCTAACTTTAAAACATTTAAATATTTTTAAAATAATCACAGAAAGCAGGCTAATATGCATCCCACTGATAGCAAATAAATGACTAATTCCATTTTCTCTGAAACTTTCTAAAACATCTTTAGAAATATACTCATTCTTGCCAAATATAAAAGTTTCTAAATAAGGATTTTTCATACACATATTATTAATTTTATTTTTAATCAGATAATATGGATTTAAACTATGATTAATTAGTTTCAAATTGTCAATCTTAATTAAATAATAAATATTGTTTCTCTCTAAATACTTTTTATAATTAAATAGTCCAAATACACTATTAGTCTTTGCTTTACTATAAGTACCATATACCTTAACCATGTCTCCTAAATAAAAGTTATTTTGAAAACTATCTACTTCACCTTTAGTATCAAAATAGTAAGTACCAGATACACAATCACTACTGCATAATTTAATACTTAACTTGTCACCTTCTACTCTATAATTAACAATTTTAAAATAATTATTCTTATGAATATCAATATAACTAATATGTTTATAATTTACTCTAAGAAAAACTAAAAAAATAGTAAATAAGAAAAAAATATAATAGATAAAATCACACAGTAATATTTTCCTTAATCTTATCAAATAATCCTTCTCCTATTCCTTCAACATTTTTTATTTCTTCTATTTCCTTAAACTGACCATGTTCCTCTCTATATTTGATAATATTTTCTGCTTTACTCTTACCAATCCCAGAAATGGTCATTAACTCTTCTACCGTACCAGTATTAATAGAAATAGTCCCAGAAGAATTACTATCATTAGAGTCAAGTTTAATACATGCATCATTTTCTAAATCAGTCTCATTGTTTTTCTTACAATTACTAACTTCGACTTCTAAATCCTTCTTAGTATCCTTAAAATGATTAACCTGATAATTACTATATATAATAATTACCATTTCATCTTCTATTTTCTTGCTTAAATTAATTACTGAAGTATTTGCATTATTAGAAAGCCCCCCAGCCATTTCAATAACATCATTAACTCGAAGACCTTCTTCTAAAGTATATATTCCAGGTCTTACAACTTCACCCTTAATATCAACTTTAAAATATTTCTTCAGAGTAGTCTTATTATAAGATAATTTCTTCTTTACCTCTTTTTTTAAAACAATACTTTCATCTTTCTTTTTAATTTTCTTTTTAGGTCTAAATAATATTACTAAAGTAATTAAACTAATTAATAAAATAAAACAGATAGATCCAATAATAATTTGTTTTCTATATCTATATTTAAATGTCACAATATCACCTCTAAATAATAATTAGACAAAAAAAAGAAAAGTCCTAAACTTTTCTCTTATTTTTTTATTTTTTTTCATTTTTCAAACCATTTTCAATACTAACTCTTTGAACAATTGTTAATGCAGCAATTAAACAAATTGTAAAACTACCTCCATAACTCATAAAAGGAAGAGGAACACCAGTCATAGGCATAAGACCAAGTATACCCATTAAATTAACTGTAATATGAAGGAAAATATAAACAGAAACTCCATAACACATCATTCTACCAAAATTACTATTAGATTTACTTCCTACAACTAATATTCTATAAAGTACAAACATATAAGCAAGAATAATTGTAACACCAGATACTGCCCCAAGTTCCTCAACTATAACTGCATAAATAAAATCAGTATATGGCTCAGGTAAGTATAAATATTTTTGAGTAGAATTACCAAGACCAACTCCTGTAAGTCCCCCATTATTAATAGCAATATAACCATTACAAACTTGTGAACCTGTATCAAGTAATCTATCACAAGGTCTTGTAAAATTAAAACGTTCAAGTTGTCTAGAAAGAATTAAACTCTTACCAGATCCTACAAGTAATAATGAAGCAAATAAAATAAGACCAATTCCTCCAAATACTATCTTTGACTTTATAATTTTATTAATTGGAGCTGCCCAAAAAAGAACAAAAACAATACAACTAAAAATAATTGTTGTACCAAGGTCAGGTTGTAAAAATATGAGTCCAGCAATTAACATGGCAATACCAACTGGAAATAATATAGTTGAATAACTATTAAGTTTTTTCTTCTTAATATCATAGTAATATGACATCCAAATAATAATAATAACTTTAATAAATTCACTAGGTTGAACACTAACAAATCCCAAATCAAACCAACTTATTGCACTATTTTTTGCTTTACCTATAATAAGTAATATAAATAAGCTCGCACCCGTTACTAAAAGTAAAAACCATGATATCATCCCATAAGCTTTAGTTGTCATCTTAATCATTACCAGAGATAAAAAAAGTCCTACTACTAAAAATATACTTTGTTTAATAAAATAATTATATGGACTAACCGCATGTGACATATAAGCAGTAACATTAGATGATGAAAAAACCATAACAAGACCAACTAAAAATAAAAGTACAGTCACTATAAGTAAAGATTTATCCAAATATTTAAATTTTTTCTGCAAATAACCATCTCCATCCTATTATTAATAATATCATAATTTATTATTTTTTTGAATAAAATAATAATTACTTTTTCAAAGGTTAACACTTTTTAATTATAAACATATCTTATTATTAGATTAGTAAAAAAGGAGGAATCTTTATGTATTATTATAATGGAGGAAACTGCTGTGGTTCATATGTAGGATCATATCCACAATCAAGTTCTTCATATTCTATCATTCTAGTATTATTTATTTTATTAGTAATTGTCATTGGAACACGTTTTACAAACTAAAATAAATGCTTGTTAAATCCACCAATTTATGTTAAAATATAAGCGTTAAAGAGGTGGCAGTACATGTTAAAGATGAAAGATATTATCGATGAAAAAGATAAAAGATTAAGACAAGTTAGTAAAGAAGTTACATTTCCTTTATCAAAGGAAGATAAACAAAATATTCATGATATGATTGAGTATTTACATAATAGTCAAATTGATGAAATAGCTAAAAAATATGATTTAAGACCTGGTATGGGATTATCTGCTGTTCAAATTGGTGTATTAAAAAGATATTATGTTGTTGAATATGAATATGAAGAAGGAAAATTTGAAACTTATGTTCTTATTAATCCAAAAATAATAAGTAATTCAGTTGAACAAATATATGTTGATGAGGGTGAAGGATGTCTTTCTGTAAATAGATATGTTGAAGGTATTGTACCAAGATATGCAAGAGTAACAATGGAAGCATATGATGAAGAAGGAAGAAAAATTCACATAAGAGCTCGTGAAGATCTAGCAATTGTGTTCCAACATGAATTAGATCACTTAAATGGTATATTATTTATAGATCATATTGATAAAAAAGATCCATATAAAAATAAAGATAAAATGCGTGCAATATAAAAAGAGTTTTAAATAATGATATGAACCCCGTTTCTTGGACATAGAAACGAGGTTTTTATATGGGTAAATTAAGTTATAAGGATAAAATAAATTTATATAAAGATAAGAAATCAG
>CADCIN010000014.1 GCA_902801525.1 uncultured Erysipelotrichaceae bacterium
ATGCAATTATATATGATCATAATTATTTACGACCAAGTTATGCATTAAATTATAAAACCCCAATTGAGTATAGAACTCAACTAGGGTTTAAATAGAATCATTTTACTGTCTACTTTTTATTGACAAGTTCATAATTATATTAATACTTTTTTTATCATCCTAATATCTCTTTTAAGTAATATTTTCTTAAACCAAAAATTCTTAGGTAATAATTTTAATATTATCTCTTTAGATGATAATTCTCTTTTATAATACTCTTTAAATAACTTATCATCCTTGTTTTGTAAAAATATAGGTCCAAAGAATAATTCACTTTCTTTATATCTTCTCTTTCCCTTTTTTAATACAATTATTTGATAAATAAATTTACCTTCTTTAATAAATACTTCATTATCAATATAAAAGCCATTTTTTGTAATAAATTTCTTAACATCTACTTGATAATTATTTGGACTAAGAATTAAAGTTTCAACATTTTTTAATTTACTAAGTCCATTTTTACATATACCAATTATATTTCTACCACCCATACCAGAAATAATAACTGTATCTTCATTTTTATAAGTATCTAAGCCATTTCCTAGTCTAACCTCAATCTTCTCTTCTAGTTTTTCCCTTTTTATGTTTTCTCTAGCAGCATCAAGTGGTCCTTCTTTTACATCACTTGCAACTGCTTTTATATTTTGCTTTTTTTTAACTAAATAAATATCTAGTAGTGCATGATCACATCCAACATCTAAACAAATAGAATTAGGGGCAACTAAGTCCCCTATTTTCTTTAATCTATTATTAATTTTCATTAGTCAGTTAAGAAATCCTTTAATTTTCTAGAACGAGATGGATGTCTAAGTTTTCTAAGTGCTTTAGCTTCAATTTGACGAATTCGCTCTCTTGTTACGCCAAAGATTTGTCCAACTTCTTCAAGAGTTCTACATTGTCCATCATCCAAACCAAATCTAAGTCTTAATACTTTTTCTTCTCTATCAGTTAATGTACCAAGAACACTTGCAAGTTCTTCTTTAAGCATTTCAATAGTAGCATATTCTTCTGGTCCCATTGTTCTCTCATCTTTAATGAAATCACCTAAATGTGAATCATCTTCCTCACCAATAGGAGTTTCAAGTGAAACCGGATCCTGGGAAATCTTATAAACTTCACGTACTTTATCAATAGTTATTCCAAGTTTCTTAGCAATTTCATCATCAGTTGGTTCACGATTTAATTCTTGTGTTAATTGTCTTTGAACTCTAGCTAGTTTATTAATAGTTTCAACCATATGTACAGGTACACGAATAGTACGAGCTTGATCTGCAATAGCACGAGTTATTGCTTGTCTAATCCACCAAGTTGCATATGTAGAGAATTTAAATCCTTTAACTGGATCAAACTTATCCACTGCTTTCATAAGTCCAATATTACCTTCTTGTATTAAATCAAGGAAAAGCATTCCACGTCCAACATATCTCTTAGCAATACTAACAACAAGTCTTAAGTTAGATTCAGCAAGCATTCTTTTAGCTTCTTCATCACCCTCAGCAGCACGTTGAGCATATTCAAATTCTTCATCAGAAGTTAATAAGTTGATACGCCCAATTTCTTTTAAATACATTCTAACAGGATCATTTATCTTAACATCTTTTGATAAAGTTAAATTTTCAATTGATGTATCTTCAGTAATTTCCTCACCTGACACTTCATCTTCACCATCATTTGTAGTAATTTCAATATCATTTTCAACTAGAAAATTATATAAATCATCAAGTGAATCACTATCAACATCTAATCCTTTTAATTCTTCCGCTAGTTGTTCATAAGTTACATATCCTTGTTTCTTACCAAGTTCTAATAACTTATTTTTTCTCTCATCTAATGTTCTAATTTCTCCAACCATTCTAATTATCTCCTATTCTAAGTTTTCTTATTCTCTCTACAATTTTAGCTTGTTCTAGCGGATCTACTTCTTTTTTCATTAACTCAGTTAACCTTTTAATTTCTTGTTTCATACTATATTCTCTAACAACTTTAAAATATTGAAATAACTCATCTTTGGTTACAACTGACATCTCTTCACCTGCTAAAATACTATTTAGTAAAGAAATAATCTCTTCATTTTCTTGTGCATAAGTATAAAAATCAGCTACACTAATTGATCCATATTTATTATAATAATAGATTATTTCACTAGAAAGTAATCTCTCTTCACTTGTAGGAAATAATAATTTTTCTTGATCTACAAGACTAATAACCCAATCATTATTAAGCATAAAATAGAAAATAGCATAAACTGCTTTTTGATATTTATTTATTCGAGTATGTGTTTTTTCAGGAACTATCACACGTTGTACAACGGGTTTAGACTCTTTCAAATCTTTTAACCGCATTTCCAGTGTATTATAACCTATATCGAATTCTTTTGCAAGTTTTTTTAATACAATTTCAATTCTAATATCATCATCTAATTTAGCTGTTTCAATAATAACATCATTAATATATTTAGCTTTTTCTGCATCGCTTCTAAAGTCTACTCCCTCTCTCATATGATTAATTTTATAATCACTAAAATTAATTGCTGAAGAGATAATTCCTTCAAATCTTTCTTTTCCATTATTTAAAATAAATGTATCTGGATCATCTTCTTTAGGAAGTTTAATAATCTTGACATCTAAACCACTATCCACGAGCATTTGACCATTTTTAAGCATAGCATTTTGTCCAGGATTATCACCATCTAAACATAAAATAATATTCTTAGAAAGTCTTTTTAATAAATTAATATGTTCACTAGTCATAGCAGTTCCCATTAAAGCAACAGTATTTTTAACACCAACAGTCCATGCTCTAATAACATCCATAAACCCTTCCATAACTATTACACTTTTAGAAAGTCTACACTCATCCATAGCTTTATGAAAATGATAAAGCATTTGACCCTTTTTAAATATTTCTGTTTCTTTAGTATTTAAATATTTATTTTGATCAACATCTTTATATATGCGTCCACTAAATCCAACTATATTCCCATTAACATCATCAAGTGGAAACATAACTCTATCTACATAAATATCATGATCAAGTGATGAAAGACCTATTGAATTAAGTGAATCAATACTATAACCTTTACTAATAAGTAACTTAGTCAAATCATCTCTAGTAGGAAGAGATAAACCTATATTAAATTCTTTAACTACATCACTGTCAAAGCCTCTTGTTTTTAGATAATTTCTGGCTTCTCTTCCACCACTAGAAAGTAAATTATTATTAAAGTATTTAACACTGAATTTATATGCATCATATAATTTATCATACTTAGTATTTTTATGACTAATCTTAACACCGGATACATCAATACCAACCTTTTCACCTAAATAATGTAATACCTCTTTAAAATCTTTATGTTCATAATTCATTAAAAAAGTAAAAACATTTCCTGTCGCATGACAAGAAAAACAAGTATATATTTGTTTATCACGTGATACACAAAGAGATGGATTTTGATCTTCATGAAAAGGACAAACTCCAAAAAAATTCTTACCCCTTGCAGTTAATGGAATTCTCTCACCAACAATATCAACAATATCAACTTTTTCTCTAATTCTTTGACTCAAATCATGATTCATATAAACACCCCGACAAACTAAACTAATTATATCATTTTTTTTATAAATTTAAAATATGTAATAAACAAAATACATATTTTAAGAATATAAATTCATAATATTAGTAGGAGGAAACATATGAAAAAAATAATAATTAATTCAAGTATTATATTTGCTATGTGTTTTATATTTCATTTTGCATATCAAGTATTACCAAACTTTATAACAAGTATTATCTCACCAGTAAATGAAAGTATCTATGAACACTTTAAAATGCTTTTTATGACAACTCTAATATTCTCTTTATTTGAAATACCATTTATAAAAAACACTAATAATTTATACTTTAAAATATATCTAAGAAGTATGTTATCAACAACTCTCTTATGTATAATCTATCTACCTATATATAACTTAATAGGTGAAAATATGCCAGTAACTATATTTATATTATTTATATCTATATTATTAACTGAAATAGTGATATCTAAAATAAGTATAAAAAAACACTTTAATATATTAAATATATTAAGTGTTACCTTTTTAATTATAGATATTATCCTATTAACTTATCTAACTTATTTCCCACCTCATACAAGTCTATTTTATGATACTAATGATAAAATATATGGAATAAAAACTAAATAAGTGACTTTCTCTTAAATACTTCTACTTCTTTATTAATATATATATATACAGATGCTTTATTAACTATTTTAATAAATCCAAGTCCCTTAATAACTAAGTCTTCTTCATAACCTATATCTAAACTAGTTTTATTCATATCTGTTAAAACAGGATTTCTAGAATTTAGAAGTCTTTTTATTTTCAAGTCATTTGACATATAAACAGTAAAACTATTTCTTTCTCCTTCAACATAATCAACTCTTAAGAAGTCTTCAACAATAATACTTTGTCCCTTTTTTATTTGATATGTCTTTGGTTTAATTTCCTTTTTAGGAGATATCTTCTTAAGCATTTTACCATCTACAAAGTTAGTAATACTCCCACTATCTATTAAACCAGGAGTATCTATTAAAGTTAAATGATCATTAATTTCAATATTAACTGTATTTAAAGTAGTCGATGGAAGTGGAGACATAGTTAATTCTTGAGTATTTTCAGAATAATTTTTAATTAATTTATTAATTAATGTAGATTTACCTGCATTAGTATGTCCACATACATATACATTTTTACTAGTTTGGAAGAATTTAATTCTCTTAAGTAAATAATCTATATTATAATTCTTCTCAACAGATATGACAATAATATCATCAAAATCAGCTTTTAAATCTTTTAAATACTTAATTAACTTCTCTTCTTTAACTGACTTAGGCAATACATCTTTTTTATTAAGTACTAAAATCATTTTATTAGGAATATATTCTCTAATGCTTTCTATATTCTTCTCTAAATTTAATAAATCAGTAATATAAATAACTAAATCTTTAGTCTCACCAACCTGTTTTAATATTTCTAAATATTCTTCATTTGTCTTTGATACTTTTGTATATTCTCCATAATTTTTAAGTCTAAAGCATCTTTGACAAATATCGTTATCTAAACTAGTTGTATAACCATCTTGAAGTACATTTTCATCTTGTAAAACAACTCCACATCCAAGACATTTTTTATCCTCTATCATAATACTTACCTCTTTTAAATACATTTTTCTTTGTATATTTTTTAATAATAATACCTTCAATAAATCGATTTAATCCAGTAATTTTTAAATCTTTAACTCCAAGTGGATCAACCAAGATACTAGTAATATCAAATCTATTCGCAGATAAAATATCAGTAACCATTTGATCTCCAATCATAACCATTTCTGATTTTTTATAGCCTTCTTCCTTAATAATCTTTCTAAGTCCTCTAGTACTAGGTTTAATCGCATTAGAAATACCATTAATACCTAATTCATTCATATATGGAAGAATTCTTTTATAATTATTATTTGAAATAATATAAATATCAAAATCTTTCTTTAATTTATTAATCAAATCTTTTGTCTTTTTAGGACACTCCTTTTGATCAATTAAAGCAAGAGTATTATCTAAATCATATATTAAAACTCTTTTACCCATCTTTTTTAATTTATCATATGATATAGAAAATATATCTTTCTTATACATACTTGGTTTAAAAATCACAACACATCACCAAACTAATTATAACATGAATTATTTTGTAAGTCTAATTATTGACTTTCTGATTAGTCATAAAAGTGTCAATATCTAGTTTTTTAAACTCATAACCATTCTCTCTTCCAAAGATAATAATTCTCTCAAGCGCATCTCTTGTATATGGTTTAATATCATGCATCAAAACAACATTTGATCTGTCACTTCTAAGTCTTTTAGATACATTATCAAATATCTCATCACTAGTATGACGACCATATTCCGCATCTCCACTGCTTAAATTCCAATCAAAATATCTATAATTCTTCTTTAATAAATCATTAGATAAAAAGCTCATAATATTAGGTGAATATCTAATGCTAATTGTATTACTAGATCCTCCAGGAAATCTAACAAGTCGACTATCCATACCAGTTATTCTTTTTATTCTTTCTGAAACAATATTTAAATCTTTATAATAATTATCTACAGATGAATATATAACAGAATAATCATG
Source organism: uncultured Erysipelotrichaceae bacterium (assembly GCA_902801525.1). GTDB lineage: Bacteria > Bacillota_I > Bacilli_A > RF39 > UBA660 > RUG14670. The sequence goes on from CADCIN010000014.1 coordinate 6,240, forward strand.
ACTAGCTGAATGAATACCAATAGAATGACCTTCATCATATTCTCTTTTAACTAGTGAATCATCTCCCTTATTAGTTATAAAAAAGGTAGCTTTAACATCATTTTTTTTTAAAATATCTAATATTTCATTAGTAATTCCATATCTAGGGCCATCATCAAAAGTTAAATAAATAGTTTTAGGAATCTCTCTATTAGATACAACAACATCCCTTTTAACTTCTCTAACATTACCCGCTAAGTCACTTACACTATATAAAATCTGTTTTAAACCAGGAGTACTAGTATCAACAAAATTACTTCTAACAAATTTAGAAATATCCCCATCACAGTTATCAAAAGCACTTACTTCTCTATCATGAAATTTATCTCCAACACTAAGTACTAATGTAGACTTATTGATATTAATGATAGGTTTACTTTTATCTTTATAAATTAATTTTCTATAAATTACATTCTTATTTCCTGATAAATCTTTAACTAAATATTTAATTTTATCTTTATATTTCTTAATTATAACTTTATCACTTATGTCACCATCATACTCATCTACTGCCTTAAATCCTGTATCAATATACTCTTTACCTGGACAAACATAAATTAAACTATTACCATTTAAAGTTATTTTAGGTTTAATTCTATCAACTACAAAAATAAATTGATACCTAGTATTAGTAAAATATCTATTGGATACCCTATATTTTAATTTATATAAACCAACTTTTTTATTATTAATAAAGCCATTAATAGAAACTTTATCATCTAAGTCTTTAAATCTATAATAAGATTTATAATTATATTTGAATTTATTCCCATAATCTAAGAAAACAACACTGTCTAAATCAATTTTAGGTATAAAAATAAAATAAAAAGTAGTTATAATAAAAAGACATAAATTAATAATAGATGATAAAAAATAAAGTATATTACTTGGTTTTAATAAAACAAATTTATAATATTCATCACTTTTTACACGTCTTTTAATATGTCTTTTATAACTACTCATTTTATCACTCTCAAAAAATATTATATCTAGTTTTAAAAAAAAGTCTAGTCTAAAGTATCATATTGATTATTTTTTATAAATTCTCTAAGTAATTTAGTAAGTGCTCTCTTCTCAATTCTAGATACATAACTTCTACTTATTTTTAACTTTTTAGATATCATTTTCTGAGTCTGCTCTGGACAATCAAGTCCATATCGTCTAATAATTATTTCCTTCTCTCTCTTATTAAGTACATTAAAGTATTTACCAAGTAATTTAATATTATCTTTTAAATTTACCTCTTCTATAAAATCAGGCTTTTCCGCTTTTAAAACATCAAGTATTTCTATTTTATTCCCATCTTTATCAAAACCAACTGCTTCATTAATAGAAATATCTCTTGTAAACTTATTGTTAGATCTAAAATACATAAGTATCTCATTTTCTATACATCTAGCACAATAAGTAGTAATTTTAACACCTTTACTATCATCATATGAATCAATTCCTTTTATTAAGCCTATAGTACCAATACTAATTAAATCATCATTATCATAGTTAGAACTTTCATATTTTTTTACAATATGTGCGACCAGTCTCAAATTATGTTCAATTAACTTAGATCTAGCATCTTTATCATTATTTTTTAAAAGCTTGATATAAATATCTTCTTCACTCTTACTCAAAGGATTAGGAAATATTTCATTAGAATAAGATCCCATAAATGGAAATAAACCACTTAATATTGAAAATAAACTTATTAAAATACTATCACCCATTACAAATATATGAAAATAAAAAAAAAGTAGAATAATGTCTTCTACTTTCCTAAATTTAATTTTTTAAGTACTGCATCTCCTGATTGTTTTAAAAAATCTCTATTAATTACAACTGCATAAATTACTACAACAATAAAGTTTAATATATTAAGATAAATATTATTTATATAATATAAAGTAATTGAAAAAATTAAAACTACCAATATTTTTGTGATTAACCATTTTTCAATTTTAATATTAACATATTTTTTTAAATCAAGATATCTATATAGCATCATTGATAAATATGCAATTGCAGTAGAAAGTGCTGCTGCAAATAAACCTATCTTTTTAATAAATAAAATATTAACCACAATATTTATTATTGCTCCAATTACTGCAGTAGATGCAACTTGTTTAGTTAACTTCTTAGCAATATAAATACCACTATATAAACAAATAACTACATTAAATAAAGCACCAAGTATTAATATTGGTATATATTTAAATGCTTCATTATATTTATCATTAATAAGTATAGGAAATACAAATGGTAAACAACCAATCATACCAATACAAAGTGCAGAGAATAATTTAACTGCAGTATTAACTATATCTGAAAAGAATTCATCTCTATCCGGACTATTTACATGAAGCGCGGCTGACTCAGACCATGATAAATTAAAAATTCCAAGTAAACTAGAAATTATCGTAGGAAATTTATTACTAACTGCATATATACCATTAAAAGATGCTCCAAGTACCATAGAAATAATAGTTCTATCAGATACATTAACTATCCACCAGCTAACACCATTAGGTATTAAAGGAATAGAATACTTATTCATACTTACAATTATTTTTTTATCAATCTTACTAAAATCAATCATTTTATAAAGTTTAAGTCTAATAAATAAGTAAAGTGCACACATCAAATTAGCAATTGCCATAGAAAAAATCATTCCAAATGATCCCCATCCAAGATATACAATAGTAACTATATTAGAAATAATAGTAGTAAGTCCAGTAATAATACAGCTTATTGAAAAATCAACTGTCTTACCAAATCCTCTAGAAACCTGTAAAAAGTTACCTGATAATGTACATACAATAATATCAAAAAGAACAAGCCATCTAAACTTAATAGTAATAAAACTTGATATCAAAATGTAAAATAAACTAAATATCAATAAACCAGTACCAAGCATAAAAAAATTATTACTCATAAGCCTCTTAGTCTCTTTAGACTTACCCCTAGAATCAACTAAATACCTAAATATACTCATCTCAAGTTCTAATGTAACAATAGGTACAATTAAAGTAACATAAGTTTGAATTAAATCAACTATACCATATTGTTTAGTAGATAAATAACCAGTATATAAAGGAAGTAAGAAGAAAGATAAAAGCTGAGTACATACTTTTCCTAAAAAAATAATAATAGTATTTTTCATAAGTTGTTTCTTTTTATTCATTTAAATCTCCCCTTTAAACACATAAATAATATAACATATTTACCAAAAAAAAGAAAGTTACAAGTTATGCAACCTTCTTCCCTTCTCTAAGTCTAACAGCTTCATATGCTTCTTCAACATCGTTAAAATAAATTGTTTCATTCTTTAACTTTTCATATGTTTCATTACCCTTACCAAGTATTAAAACCATATCCTTATTTTTAGCCATATTAACTGCATGTCTAATAGCTTCACGTCTATCTATTATAATTTCATAATTATCATGATCTTTTTTTATCTCTTTAATAATATCTTCACAAATATCCTTTGGATCTTCACTTCTAGGATCTTCATAAGTAAATATTCCATAACTTGCATTATCACAAACTACATTTCCAACCTTAGGTCTTTTCAAATAATCTCTCTCACCTGCTTGACCAATAACTACAATACTACGATTAATATCTAAAGTATGTACAAAGTTAAGAAGTTTAGCAATTCCATTAGGAGTATGTGCATAATCTACCATTACATAATATGGAGTATTAGTATCTAATAAATCAAGTCTACCATCTACTTTAATATCTTTAATTCTAGGAATTAATTCTTCAAATGATACTCCTAAACAAAGTGCACTTAATATACCACAAGCTAAATTATATACATTAAAGTCACCAAGTAATGGACTATCAATATTATAAGTTTTTCCTTCATATTTAAAATCGATAACTGTATGAGTTGGAAATACATCAAATTTAACTATTTGAAGAGTTGCATCTTTTCTCATACCGTAAGTAACTACTTTACCATTACAAGCATCTTTTACTCTATCAAATAATTTATCATCAGAGTTTAATACACAATAGCCATCTTTTTTGGTTTGTCTAAATAATTTTAATTTACATTCAACATAATTTTCAAAAGATCCATGTATATTTAAATGTTCTGAAGTAATATTAGTATATGCAGATAAATCATATCTAAGATCTTGTAAACGTCCTCTAAAGAAAGCTTCACTAGATGCCTCCATTGCTATATAAGAACAACCCTTTTCTACAAATTCATTAAAATATTTATAAAGTAAATGAACATCAGGTGTAGTATTAGGATTATCTCCTACAAAACCACGACAGCTTCTACCATTAGTACCAATATAACCACATTTATCATCACCAATTAAAGTTTGAAGAATAGTTGATGTAGATGTTTTACCATCAGTACCAGTAACACCTATTAAAGTTACTTTCTTATCTGGATAATCATAAAATCTAGCACACACTTTTCTAAGTTCTTCATTTGTATTTTCTACTTTAATAATTGGAACACTCTTTTCTCCAACATCACGACTAACTACAATAGCACTAGCACCATTCTTAATAGCTTCATCAATAAAATCATGTCTATCAGCTTTTACACCCATAGTACATACAAATAAATCACCATCAGTAATTTCCTTTGAATTGATTTTAATATCTTTTATTTCTACCTCACTATTACATTGAGGATATAATTTATTTAATTTCATATTTACACCACCATAGTTATTATATCGTAAAACAAAGTAAAATTAAAGTCTTTTTACTTGATATCAAATCATATATGAGATAAAATTATTAAGGGTGAAAGAAATGAAAACAATATTAATAGGCGCAGGAAGCGACCTTGGAGTTCATATTGATGGATCACATCTTGGACCAACTCAATTGATGAACGATTTAAAAGATTTTTATAAAGGTGAGTCTATCTCATTTATACAAGATGAAAATATAATAAAAAGTCGTAATTTATCAGATAGAAGAAAAAATGAATATGAAATAGATAAATTTAATACTAAATTATATAATACTATTGTCGAAAAAATGAAAGAAGATTATTTTCCAATTTTAATTGGTGGTGATCATACAGTTGCAATACCTAGTGCCCTTGCAGATGCAATGGTAAATGAATCAACAGGCATTATTTGGATTGATGCTCATACTGATTTTAATACTTTTGAAACAACAATTACTGGAAATATTCATGGACTACCACTTGCGGCAATTTGTGGTTACAAATGTGATGAGCTAAGATATTATCATAAAGGTAATACTATTCAACCATCTAAAGGTGTAATAGTTGGGGCAAGATCTATTGATGAAAAAGAAAAAGATAATTTAAGATATGCTGGAATTACATACTTCTCTACTGAAGATATTAAAAAAGAAGGTGTTGAAGCAATTATGGAAAAAGCATTTGAAATAGCTGGGGGAAGAACAAAAAGTGTTCATATAAGTTATGATTTAGATGTACTAGATCCAAAAGTTGCTCCAGGTGTTTCAATTCCAGAACTTGATGGAATAAATGAAGAAGAAGCTATGAAAATAAATGAAGTTATTCTAAATCACTTAGATCAAGTAACATCATATGATTTAGTAGAATTTAACCCACTTAGAGATAAAGATAGAAAAACAGAACAAATAGCTGTAAATATATTAGCTCAAACAATAAGAGCTGTAGAAAATTATCAAAAAATAAATAAAGGTTTAGAAAATCCTAATGGAGAAGCTAAATTAAATTAATGAAACTGCAGATAAATAAAAAAAGAGATTCTTGAATATTCAAGAATCTTTTTTAAACTTTTTTAATAATTTCTATCTCTTAAGAATGGAGGCAAATCAAAATCTCCATTTGATGAAGCAGAACTATTATCATCATCTAAATCCAATGTTTCAGTAATATGAGGAGTCGAAACATAATTCATTGAATTATGTTCTCTTCTACGAGGAGTTGGATTTTGATTAACAAATACAGGATCACTAGTAGCCTCAACTGTATTACTTGTTTTATCAAAACCAGTAGCAATTACTGTAACAATAACTTCATCATTTAAATTTTCATTAATAACAGAACCAAAAATAGTATTAATATCAGTACCAGATGCACTTCTAACTACTTCAGCAGCTTGTTCAGCTTCAAATAAAGTTAAGTTAACTCCACCAGTAATATTAATAATAGCATCTGTTGCTCCATCAATAGATGTCTCAAGAAGTGGAGATGAAACAGCTTGTTTAGCAGCTTCGATTGCTCTATCTTCTCCCATACCAATACCTATACCAATAATGGCACGACCAGATTTTTCCATAACTGCTTTAACATCAGCAAAGTCAAGGTTAACAAGTCCAACTACAGCAATTAAATCAGAAATAGATTGAACACCACGACGTAATACATTATCAACTTCTTTAAATGCTTCAAGCATTGGTGTTGTTTTGTCAATAATTTCTCTTAATCTATCATTTGGAATAACAATTAAAGTATCAACATGTTTCTTTAGTTCTTCAATACCAGATAAAGCATTATTCATTCTCTTCTTACCTTCAAATGAAAATGGCTTTGTAACTATTGCAACGGTTAATGCTCCAAGTCCTTGTGCAATTTCAGCAACAACAGGTGCAGCACCAGTTCCAGTACCTCCACCCATACCACATGTGATAAATATCATATCAGCACCAGCAAGAGCATCTTCTATTTCTTTCTTTGATTCAACAGCAGCCTCACGTCCTATTTCAGGTTTTGCTCCAGCTCCTAAACCATCAGTTAAATTTGATCCAATTTGAATTTTCACATCTGCTTTGGAAGAATTTAAAACTTGTAAATCAGTATTAGCAGCAATAAATTCTACACCTTTAACTCCAGACTCAACCATTCGATTAATGGCATTTCCACCACCACCACCAAGTCCTATAACTTTTATTTTTGCTAATTGATCCATTTCTAATCCTCCTACCATACCTAGTCCTCCTTAATTGTCAAAAAAATGTCCAAATACTTTACCAATAATATTATCATTATTAATAGTCTTCTCACCAGAGAAAATTAATCCTCTAATTTCATCTTCATCAAACATATTATATTTTCTACCACGTAAACAAAGCTTATCATCAAAATACTTAATAATACCGAGTACACTACTATACTTATTATGACGAACTCCAATATTTGTAATATTACAAACTCTTGATTCTCTACCTAATAATTCATCTACTAAGTATTGAAAACCAGCAATTTCGCTAAGTCCACCTGTTACAATTATATAACTTATTTCTCTATTTGTTAAGTTTTTTATTTCATTTTTAGCAAGTTTAAGAATCTCACTAACTCTTGCTTCAACAACATTTGATACATCATATTGATTTAAATTCTTTTGAGTACCATCATCTAAAGTAACATCAAGTTCTTCATTACTATCTGCATAACTACTCATTGCTACACAAAATTCTTCTTTAATTTTACGTGAAGTATCAAAATCAGTATGATAAATATAAGAAATATCATTATCTACATTAATACTACCTACAGGAATAATTGAATTCTTAATTTGAATTCCCTTATTAAATACAGAAACATTAGTGCACTCTTTACCTATATTAATAATCGCACCTACTTGAGAGTCATATTTTTTATTTTTAATAGTAAAATAATCACCAGTAGATTTAAAACAAATATCTACAACCTCAACTCCACTTAATTTTAAAACTTCTAGTAATCTATAAAGAGATTCTTTTGGTACCTTAGTAATAATAACTTTAGTTTCTAAAGTATTACCCTTCATGCCCTTAGGATCAACAATTTTATCTCGATCATCAACTTTAAAATTAATAGGAATAGATGTAACTATTTCATAATTATCTTGACTTTGTCCCTTTAATGCATCATTTAATACATTAACTATATCTTCACCAGTAATTTCTAAAGGATCAACAACATCAACACTTCCAAGAACAATATCCATCTTGCAATTATCACCAGGAATACAAAGAACAGCATGAGTAATCTTAATTCCAAGCATTTCATCAATTTTCTTTAAAGCTCTTTTACAAGAATCAACACATAACTTAGTATTAGAAATAAATCCCCTACTTACACCCATTGAATTCTCACTTACAGATGCTAAAACATGAAACTTATTATTAACTTTTTCACTAACAACTATCTTAATACTATCAGATCCAAGTTCAATACCAGTATAAATATTATTCATATTTCGCATCTCCTATTCTAGATACATTATACTATAAATATAAAAATTAGCCAAGATATTTTAGTTATTTAATAATTTAAAAATAACCGTATTTTTATCTTTATAAACTAATTGATAAGAATTATTATTACTTAAATAAGTAGATAATCCAAAATCACTAGGAATAATAAAATAATCAAAATCATATTTTTTTATTAATTTATCAAATCCAAAATTTAATATAGAAATATTATAATAATCACGATAGTTATAATCTGAATATAAATCACATCTACCATCAACAAACACTTTAATATTTTCACTAATTAAGTAACCACCATATCCATAATAATTATATAATCTTTTAGGATTATGATCTTTTAAATAAGAAATAGCAGAATCACTAATAACTTTATTATTTAAATTTTTATAAATTTTATTATGATTAAAAACAAAAATAATCAAAAAACAAGTAATAATTACTGAAAACTTAATATAAAAAATATTTTTAACTTTATAACTATCAACATAATAAAAAATACTATTAAAACTAAATAAATATACAAAAGCCCAAAATCTAATATTCTTAAGACCTAAGAAAACACTAAATCCAAAAATCAATAAGTCTAAAAGTCTTATTTTCTTTTTACTGAATAGTAATATAAATAACACAAAAGAAAATACAATTAAAAATATATAACTACCAAAATCATTAAAATTAGTAGGTTGCCACTCACTAATAGTACTAATCATAAAAGAATTTCCCATATTAATATATGGATAAGTAATCATACTAAATCCATGTGGATTAATACATATAGACAAAATACATAGTATCATACATATTAAATACTTCTTAACTTGTTTAAAGCTTAATCTTTGATTTTGAATTTTTTTAAAATCGAAATTAAACATACCGATAAATAAATACATAATAATTAATAAATATATTAAATTACTACTTCCTCCATGAATATTAGACCAAAGTAATTGAATAAAAGGCAAAATAAATATCTTATTTGACTTTTCATTATAATATAAATCATTAAGTAAATAAGTAGTTAAATAAATAAATATAAAACTTATTAAATGTGGTCTAGGAGTTAAAAAAGAAATAAGAATAAATGATAAAATAAACCAGATAAATGAAAAATTAATGTTTTTCTTTATATTTTCTCTATTACTAAAATACATAACTAAAAATAATATTAAAATATTTACAAATACATAAATTAAATTACCAGTTTTCCCAAATATTAAATTAAAATAATAAATAATAATTTCATATAACCATTCATGTGAAAACCACTTTTTTCCATATAAAAACCAAGAAAAAACATCTTTTGTAAGAATAGTATGATTTTTAACCATAAACTTACCCGCAGAAATATGCCAATAAGAATCAAATCCCATTTGAAAAAAATTCAGAAAAAATAAAATAATAGAAATTAGAAATATAACAAATAAAATATCCAGTCTATATTTTTTTAGTTTCAATTAAACCATCTCCTCAATTATCATTTAAAATATAAATATCGTATATATATACATGATCAATTTTCTTACCATTATTAATTATATATTTAATAGCTTCTCTATCACACTGATCATCTGAATTAAATCCATTTAACAAACGTTTATCAATTAAAAACAATACCTTTTTATTTCTACATTTATTTATCATACTGATAAACTTCTTATGTCCATTATACCCCCAATTACCCTTATTAATCATATCTAAATAATTAGTATTTTTATTAAACATAATTTTGAAAAAATAACTATTAACGTCCATTGAATAAAAATCATAATCATTATATTTATTTTTAATCTTATTTTCAACCTCTAAAGGAATTCTATAATCTATATATCTATAATTAAAATTATTTATAACATTAGGATAAGCAATAAATTTTGAATGTTCAGTTATATATATATTATAACCAAATACACAAATAGAAAAAGAAAAAATTAAAAACCAATTAATATTAAATTTAATATTATAAATTAAAATCAGTACCAAAAAAGGAATTAAAATATAATGAAAATGAATAATATCAAATAAAGGAATAACTAAACTATATGACATTAAAATATATATAGGAACTCTATCCTTTTTATTCTTGAAAATAATATAAATAGTAATAAAAAATAAAATAAGAAATAAAAAGAAATAAATATTAAAACCTCTCCCATTTGAACCTGCAAAATCAAAAAGCCCTAAAATACATAAATCAATAAATTTAAACAAAGACTTAGTTAATAATAAATAAACTAAAAATATAAAACAAGGAATAAAACTACCTAATAACCTATTAATTATCTTTCTTATATCTTTTATATAAATTAGTAAAGGTAAAAGAAAAGGTAACCCAAATGACTGTTTAGTAAGTATCATTAAACCAACAATAAACCCAATTAAAAAATCATTTCCATTATTTTTTTCAAGGTATATTATTAAGAATAAAAAATATAAACATAAAATATTATATCCAGGAAAAAATAAAGAAACAGGGAAAAATATAAAAATAATAATAATCCAGGCTTTTTTATCTAATATTTTAAACAAAAAATAAGATCCAAAGCAGAATAAAAAAGCTTGTCCAATATGGAAAAAAATAATATTTTTTCCAAATATATAAAAAGGAAGCGATGAAATAAGTGGATATAATGGAGTTACAATCATATTAAAATCTAAATATGGAATTTCACAATTAAACAAATTTAATGAAAAACCATAAGACCAAATTTCATCAATATTAATATTTAGTGGATAAATAAATGAAAACCAAATCATATAAAGACAGAAAAGAAAAAAGTATTTTGCATTATTCCTAAAAAAAGTCATAAAAAATTACTCCTTAACTTGAAAATGATTACCACTGTCTAAATAAAGAATTCCTTTTCTATTATCAAGCTGTTCTAATACATCATTATATAAATTAATATTTTTAAACTTAGATAAAGTTAAATAAACCATATTATCATCATCCATATAAAGTAAAAATCTATCTTTATCAAAACCATTAGGCAGATACTCAATATCAGATATTTTACCAAGTATTTCAGGATTAATACTATTCATATGTTTAATAAAAGAATTATATTTATTATCAGGAACATAATTAATAAGTCTAGGTACTCTAAATATATAACTGCATTCACTAATAGGTACTTCTCTCTTATCTGAAAAAACTACATTTTGTTTAGAATTATTATAAAATAAAGGAGTATTTTCTACTATTTTTAAATCAATAACATTAAAGAAAGATTTCTTTATAATAACTTTATTAATATATGGTGATTTCTTTAACTTTTTTTCTATTGAAGAATCAGTAGTAGCTAAAAAACCAGGATAATCAATTATACCTGCAGTTGATAAAATATAATCATCATTTAAATAACTATTCCCACTAACATTAATATTTCTAATTGGAGATTCGAGTGCCAAATAAACGCCAAATGAAATAACACCAAGTACAGTTAAGATAATTAATAAATTAAATATTTTAAGTTTTTTCTTTTTCACTATTTTTTTAGCCATATACCTACTCCATTATATTCTTTTATTTATCTTAAAAATTTACAAATTCTTGTTCTACTTTTAAATCAATATTATATTTTTCTAATACCTTGTCATGAACATAATCTATTAAATCTTTGATATCTTTACTAGATGCTCCTCCAGCATTAACAATAAAATTAGCATGCTTTTCACTAACCATTGCTCCGCCTTTTCGAAGTCCTTTAAATCCTAAATCCTCAATTAATTTACCAGCATAATTATCAGGAGGATTTCTAAATACGGAACCAGCTGATGGGTATTCAAGAGGCTGTGAAATAACTCTTCTCTTACGTCTTTCTTTAATTAAATCTTCTATCGCAGATTTATTACCCTTTTCAAGTCTAATAAGAGTCTCTAAGCAAATATAGTCAGGATGTTTTTTAAAGAAAGATGTTCTATAATGAAAATCAAGTTCTTTATTTTCTAAAGTAATAATACGTAAATCAGGTGTTAAAACTTTAACATTTTGTACTACATATCCCATATCACTATTATAAGCACCAGCATTCATAAAAAGTGCACCACCTACAGTACCAGGAATACCAGATGCAAACTCAAGACCAGTTAAAGAATGCTTCGCACACAAAAGAGAAAGTTTAATAATTGGATATCCAGCCCCAACTAAAACTTTATTTCCAATGAATTCTACATCATTAAACTCATTTAATTTAATTAAAATACCAGGAAACTGTTTATCACTAAATAACAAATTAGATCCATTACCTAATATTTTAAACATAACATTATTCTTCTTAAGTATTTTAATTAAAGTAACTAATTTTTCAGCATTTTTAGGATAAACTATATACTTAGCAAGTCCACCAACCCTATAAGTTGTATATTTACTAAGAAAAACATCTTTTTCTATTTTACCTATATCATTTTTTTCAATTTCTTCAATTGCATTATTCATTATTTTCACCAACTAACTTACTTATTACATTATAAACCCTATCTGCTGAATCAGTAACACCAAGTCCTTTTGCTGCAAGTTTCATACTATTATATAAACCAGTATTATTTAATACCTCATCAATCATAGGAACTAAAGTCTCACTAGAAAAATCCTTCTCTTCTAGAATTTTACAAGCTCCTGCATCTTCTAACTCCTTAGCATTAACAAATTGATGATTATTAGTCACATAAGGAGATGGAACTAGTATTGAAGGAAGTCCAATTGCCGTAATTTCAGCAATAGTAGATGCTCCTGCTCTAGATACTATTAAATCAGTATCTTTTAAAAGATTAATAAAGTTTTCTAAAAAAGGTACTAAGGTAACATTTTCAGGGCAATTTAATTTTTTAAATGAATCAAAATATTTTTTACCAGTAACTATCATAACTTCATAATCTTTTTTACTAAATGATGAAATCATTTCTTTTAATTTAGCAGATATAGTAGTAGATCCTAAACTACCCATTACAATAATAACTAACTTTTTATTATCTCTAATATTGAATGCGCTTTTTCTAATTTTAGGCACATCAATAATTTGTTGACTTCTAGGATTACCAGTATAAACTACTTTTTTAGAATCAAAGTATTTAGCAGCATCTGGCATCGAAACACATATTTTACTTGCGTATTTAGCCATCATTTTATTTGTCATTCCAGGAATAGAATTTTGTTCATGAATAACTACTTTTACTTTTAATTTATGTGCAGCATAAATAACAGGTGCAGAAATATAACCACCAACACCAACTACTACATCAGGTTTAAATTCTTTAATAATTTTTTTAGCACTAGAAATTGCTTTTTTATATTTAATAAAGACACTAACATTTTTAAAAATATTTTTTCTATCAATCCCAGCCATTGGAATACCTCTATATTCAATTCCAAGTCCAGGAATAATGTCCTTTTCCATTCTATCAGTTGTACCTATATATAAAACTTCACTATTCTTATCATTTTCTTTAATTTTATCTATAATAGCAATAGCGGGATATATGTGACCTCCAGTACCAGCTGCCGCAACAATAACTCTCATTAAATCACACCCTATCAAACATATAAAATTATATGTAATTTTTTTCATAAAAAGACTAGGTAAAAAAACTTTACCATAGATAAATTATATCGTAATTTAAAAATTATGTAAATATTTATTAAGTCTAAATTAAAAAATATATATCTTGAAAATAACTATAAAATGTATTAAAATTAATAAACAAGAAAAGAGGAAATATATGGATAGTGTTGGAATAATTGGTGAATATAATCCATTTCATAATGGACATCTATATCACTTGAAAAAAGTTAAAAAAATGTATCCAAATGCATGTACTGTTTTAGTAATGACTCCTAATTGGAATCAAAGAGGAAATCCATCAGTAATAGATAAATGGGCAAAAAAAAATATTGCTCTAGAAGCCGGAATTGATTTAGTAGTTGAAATGCCCTATGTATTCGCAACCGAATCTGCAGATATTTATTCAGATGCCGCAGTAACAATTTTAGAAAAATTAAAAGTTAAAAACTTTGTATTTGGTAGTGAGACAAATAATATAGATTTATTTAAAAAAATAGTAGATGCCCAGCTTAATAATGAAGAGTTTACTCCCCTAGTACAAATATATTTAAAAATGGGTGAAAATTATCCAACTGCTCTATCTAAATCTTTATTGGATTTAACAAATGAGAATATATCCGCACCAAACGATCTACTAGGTATAAGCTACATAAAATCTATTATGAAAAATAATTATAAAATAAACCCGGTATGTATAAAAAGAAAAAATAATTATCATAATGAAGAAATTGAAAATATTCCAAGTGGAACATCTATTCGTAAAGCCTTAGAAAAAAATACTGATATTAAAGATTATGTACCAAATTACACATATGAAAAGGTAAAGTCTACTCCTCTATCCTTCCAAGAAAACTATTTTAAATTTTTAAAATATAAAATAATGCTTGAAGATAATTTAGATAAGTATCAAACAGTTGATGAAGGATTTGGTTCAAAGATTAAAAAGGAAATAATAAACGCCGTTAGTTGGGAAGACTTAATTAACAGAGTTAAAACAAAAAGATATACTTATAATAAAATAAATAGAATGCTAACTCATATCTTATGTGATTTTACCAAAGAAGATAAAGAAAAAGTTAAAAATTTAGAATATATCAGAATATTAGGCTTTTCTAAAAAAGGACGAGAATATATAAATAGTATAAAAAAAGATATTGATATTCCTTTAATTACAAATTTTCAAAGAGAAAAACCAAAAGCCTTAGAAATAGAATTTAAATCAACTTGTGTATATGCAAGTATATTTAATGAAGAATATAAAAAAGAATTAATAGAAAAAGAATATAAAAACAATCCAATGAAGGGAGAAAATTAAAATGTTAATAAAAACAAAAGAAAAAGGATCATTAATAGTTATATCTGGACCAAGTGGATGTGGTAAAGATACAGTTGTAAGAGAAGTAATGAAAAACAATAAAAATACATGGTTATCAGTATCATGTACAAGTAGAGCTCCACGTTTTGGAGAAGAACATGGAAAAGATTACTTCTTTTTAACTAAAGAAGAATTCGAAGATAAAATTAAAAGAAATGACTTACTTGAATATGCATCATATGCAGGAAACTATTATGGAACACCAAAAAGTGAAATAGAAAACAAACTTAATGAAGGAATCGATGTAATATTAGTAATTGAAATTCAAGGTGCATTAAAAATTAAAGAAATACTTCCTGAAACATTATTTATCTTTATCCTACCCCCAAGCATGAAAGAATTAAAAAGAAGATTAATTAGTCGTAAAACTGATTCAAAAGAAAAAATAATTGAAAGATTTAAAACAGCCTATAAAGAAATAAACGAAGTTAATAAATATAATTATGTAATAGTAAATGATGAAGTTGAAAAAGCTGCAAAGAAAATTAATTCAATCTTAATATCTGAAAAATGTCGTGTAGATAGAATTGAAGAATTATATTTAAATAATCAAGAAGAAGAAATACATGAATTAATATTAGAAGATGAAAAAGAATTTATTAATAATGATATAAAAATAAATTAATACTAGAATACCTAGTATTTTTTTTATACAAAAAAAGAAATCTAATTAGATTTCTTCAATTTTCATAAAGTTAGTTGTTTTCTTACCTGTATTTGGGAATCCACCAGTAATAATAACTCTATCTCCATTTTCTAAGAAAGTGAAGTCATGAGCTCTCTTAACACAGTCATTAACTAGTTCATCAGTTGAACCATATTCTCCAGTAACAACTGGATATACACCATAGTTTAATGCAAGTTGTAATCCAACTTTTTCAGTAGGAACAGTTGCCATAATTAAAGCTTTTGGTTTGTAGTTACTGATTTGTTGAGCAGTAAATCCACTCATAGTAGCTGCACAAATTACTTTAGCATCTAATCTATTAGCACTTTCAACTACGTTTTCAGCAATTGCTGAAGTAACATCAGTAATGTTATTTGAAATATAATCATATTCAGCATATTTTTCAGCAACTGCACAAATATTAGCCATTGCTCTAACTGTTTCAATTGGATGTTTACCCATAGTAGTTTCACCAGATAACATAACTGCATCAGTACCATCTAATACTGCATTAGCTATATCTGAAGTTTCAGCTCTTTTTGGACGAGCATTATCCATCATAGTTTCAAGCATTTCTGTTGCAGTAACAGCAATTTTACCCATTCTTCTACATGTTTTAATAATTTTCTTTTGAGCATGTGGAACTTCTTCTGAAGGAATTTCAGTACCAAGATCTCCACGAGCAACCATAGCGCCATCAGATACTTTTAAGATTTCTTCTAAATTATCAATTCCAAGTTTAGATTCAATCTTACAAATAATTTTCATATCTTCACGATTATAAGCTTTTAAGATTTCTTTAACTTCTAAAACATCATCGGCTGTATTAACAAATGATAAAGCTAAGAATTCTCCACCATGTTCACAAGCATATTCGATATCTTCTCTATCTGCATCCCCAACAAATGGAATATCAAGTTTAATTCCAGGAGCAGAAAAACTCTTTCTGTTTCCTAAATGTCCACCTGTAATAATTTTACAAGTAACACCATCTTCTTCTTTAGAAATTACTTCTACTTTCATTTTAGCATTTTCAAGTAAAACAATATTTCCAACATTTAAAGAATCAATAGCAGACGGATGATTAACTGAAATTCTTTCAGCAGTTCCAAGTACTTCTTCTTTAACAATTCTAATTGTATTTCCTTCAACTAAATCTATACCATCATTTTCCATCTTTCCACCACGGAATTCAGGTCCTTTAGTATCCCATAAAATAGCAATTGATTTACCAGTCAATTTACGACATTCACGAATTGATGATAAAGCTTGTTCTTTTTCTTCTTCTGTAGCATGTGAGAAATTAATTCTTCCAACATTCATTCCAGCTTCAACCATTTGTTTCATTACTTCAACTTGGTTAGAAGCAGGACCGATACTACAAATAATTTTTGTTTTCTTCATTAATATTCACTCCTTTAAAACTAACTACTAAATTATAACTCAAATAAAAAAAATTAACAACATAAATTGCTAATTTTTAACTATTTCTGACAATATTTACAGTAATAAGTACCTCTACCACCTATTTTAGATACAATAATATCTCTTCCACAATTAGGACACTTATCATTCTTTTTACCATGAACTAATAATTCATGTTGAAAAAGGCCATGAACGCCCTCACTAGAAGTAAAACTTTTAATAGTTGTTCCACCTGCTTTAACAGCTTTATCAAGAGTTGTTTTTGTACTATCAATAATTCTTTGACATTCACTTAACTTTATAGAATTACCACATCTAAACGGATCAATTCCACTTAAGAATAAAACTTCATCTACATAAATATTACCAATACCAGTAATTATACTTTGATCAAGTAATATTGTTTTTATAGGCAAATTCTTCTTATGAATTTTATCAAACAAATATTCTTTAGTAAGATTATCATCATAGTATTCTAAACCCAAATCACATAACGGCTTAACATCATTTACTATATCTTTATTAATTAAATACATCTTACCAAACTTTCTAACATCATGATAACGAAAACTAGTATCACCATCTAATATAAATTCTACATGTTCATGTTTAAGTATTTCATCATTAATATTTCTAAATAAAAACTTACCTTCCATTCTTAAATGAATTAATAAATCATCACGATTCAAATTAAATACTAAAAACTTACCTCTAGTTTTAATATCATTAATAGTTTGATTAATTACCCCTTCTCTAAACTTATCTGTTGCAGGAAATGCAATTATATTATCCCAATATACATTGCATCCAGTAATCTTTTTACCAATAAGTCTAGGTTTTAAAGAATTAACAACAGTAATTACTTCTGGTTTTTCAGGCATATTATCTCCCCCTATTTAGCTTCATACCAGTTGTTACCAACTTGTATATCAACTTCTAATGGCACTTTTAATTTAAATGCATTCTCCATCTTATCTTTAACTATTTCTTTAACTTCTTCAAGTTCACTATTAATAACATTTAAAATAATTTCATCGTGTACTTGTAATAATATTTTACTCTTAAGCCCACGTTTAATTAATTCATCATAAACATCTACCATAGCTTTTTTCATAATATCTGCTGCAGTACCTTGAATAGGAGTATTAAGAGCCATTCTCTCCCCACTACTTCTAATTAAATAATTCTTATTTTTAAGTTCTTCAATAACTCTTCTTCTATTCATTAAAGTAGTAACAAATCCATTAGTATAAGCATCTTTTTTTTCTTGTTCCATATATTCAGTTATTCCTGAATAAGTATTTAAATAATTATCTAAAAATTCTTTAGCAGTTTTAATATCAATACCAAGATCTTCTGAAAGACCAAAACTACTAATTCCATATACTATTCCAAAGTTTACAGCTTTTGCTGTTCTTCTCATTGCTTTAGTAACATCTTCAACTGGTACATGATAAATATCAGATGCAGTTTTAGTATGTATATCTAATCCACTTTTAAATGCTTCGATTAAATGTTCTTCTCCTGACATAGATGCAAATACTCTAAGTTCCACTTGTGAATAATCACTTGATAAAAGAACTGAGTCTGGATCAGGTACAAAAGCTTTTCTAATAAGTCTAGAATACTCATCTCTAGCAGGAATATTTTGTAAATTGGGACTAACACTAGAAAGTCTACCAGTTCTAGTAAGTGTTTGAGTATAACTTGTATGTATACGTCTATCTTCCCTAACTTCTGATTTTAAACCAACTACATAATTAGTATATAACTTAGTTAATGCACGATAATCAAGTACTTCACTAACAATTGGATGTTTATTAATAATTTTATCTAGAATATCTTTACTTGTAGAATATTTACCATTCTTAACTCTTTTTGGATAAGGTATTTCAAGTACTTCAAATAAAACTTTAGATAATTGTGCTGGAGACATTACATTAAACTCCATACC
The DNA here is from genome assembly GCA_902801525.1 of uncultured Erysipelotrichaceae bacterium. Taxonomy (GTDB): domain Bacteria; phylum Bacillota_I; class Bacilli_A; order RF39; family UBA660; genus RUG14670. The sequence goes on from CADCIN010000014.1 coordinate 25,454, forward strand.
AGCTAAACTATATATTTTCTTAAGTGTTAAATCCATTTTTTCTTCAAGTTCGGCTTGAGCATTATCTAAATATGATACATCAAGTTTTATACCTGTCATTTCCATATCTGCAAGAACATTAATCAAAGGCATTTCCACATTATAAAATAAATCATCCTCATTAAAGTCATGAATGCCATCTTGAATTTCTCCTCGGCTTTTATAAATAAACTTAGCTTTTAATCCACAGAAACTCTTAAGCTCTTCAACTGAAAACTCTTTAGGTCTTTTTTCAGTACCAAAAAATTCTTCATATAAAGGAATATTATAATCAAAAGCTTGAGCAACAAATGCTAAATCATCTTTTAAATTATAATCAAGCATATAACATCCAACCATAGTATCAAATACACAATTATTAATTCTAATATTATATTTATTAAGTACTACAATACATTTCTTTAAATCATAAGTGAACTTCTGAATATTATTTTCAAATATATAAGAATACTTATTAATATCACTCTCATCTATAAAGTAAGAATACTCTCCATCATATAAAGAAACTCCAATAAGCCTTCCCTTGCTATAATTACTACCAAGTACTTCAACATAAAAACTGAATGGTTTATTTTGATCAAATAAACTAATATCCCTTACTTCAATATTATTTTTTTCACTATTTAAATTAGTATTATTTGTACTTCCTGTATTTAAACTAAGTTTTTTAAGCAATGAATGAAATTCAAATTCATTTAATAATTCATATAATTTATCGTTGTCATATCCATCATATTTACAATCTTCAAGTCCAAATCCAAGTGGAACTTCTCTATAAATAGTTGCAATATCATAACTCATAAATGCTGCATCTTTATCATTAATTAATTTCTCTTTAGTCTTCCCGCCAACAGAATCAATATTATTGTATAACTCTTCTAAACTACCATATTTAGAAATCAAATTAATTGCGGTCTTTTCTCCAATTCCTTTTACTCCAGGAATATTATCACTAGCATCACCCATCAAAGCTTTTAAATCTATCATTTTAATAGGATCAACTCCATAAATTTTTCTAAACTCTTCTTCTGTCATCATAATATAATCTTTTTGTTTTAATAATTTAACTACAACATCTGGACTAATTAACTGCAATAAGTCTTTATCACTGCTAACAATAGTTGCAATAAAATCATTATCAATATCAACCAATTTAGCAAGTGTTCCAACTATATCATCAGCTTCATAATTATCAATTTCAAAATGCTTAATACCCATCGCATCTAAAACATCTTTTGCTTTAGGAAATTGTAATTTTAATTCATCTGGCATTGCCATTCTACCAGCTTTATAATCATCATATTTATCATGTCTAAAAGTCTTTCCTTTATCAAATGCTACAAGCAAATACGAAGGCTTCTCTTCTTTAATAATTTTATTCATCATATTAATAAATCCATATAATGCATTTGTAGGAAATCCTTTAGAATTTTTCATGATATTTCCTTGATAAGAAGTTGCATAAAAACTTCTAAATAATAAGTTATTACCATCTACTAAAACTATTTTCTTCATGTTAATCACCTAGTATCTAGTATAACATAATTCTTTAGAAATTAATAATAAAAACTACTTATCATAGTTATAAACTATTACGTTCTTACTCTCGCCTTTTTCAAGTTCCTCCATTCTGTCACAAGCCATAAAAATAAATAGACCTACAATAAGATATATAATTAATAAAATTACACCTTTCTTAATGATATTTTCAAGTCTTGCCATATTAACATCTCCCTTCAACTTACAAGTTAATTATATATCGAACACTTGTTCAATGTCAATTAGTTTTAAAACATTTGTTTGACATTTTACACATTACATGTTAAACTCAATACATAAGGAGGAAATATGGAGAAATTAACTAGTAAACAAGAGATAATTTTAAAAATAATTAAAAAATTTATTGCTAAAAATGGCTATCCACCTACTGTTAGAGAAATTGGTGAAGAAGCACATCTTAGTTCTCCAGCAACTACTTTCTTTCACTTATCAAAATTAGAAGAAAAGGGTTATATAAAAAAAGGAAATAGTAAAAATAGAACTATCGAAATTCTTGTTCCAAACGAATATCTAGAAAAAGATGATGATGTTATGCAAGTTCCTCTATTAGGAAAAGTAACTGCAGGAACACCAATTGAAGCAATAGAAACACCTGATGAATACTTCCCATTACCAGTAAATATGTTTAATACAAGAAATGAAATATTTACTTTAAAAGTTAGTGGTGAATCAATGATTAATATTGGTATTCATGATGGAGATATTTTAATTGTTGAAAGAAAAAATACTGCAAGAAATGGTGAAACAGTTGTTGCTATGAATGAAGATGGTGAAGCAACTGTTAAAACATTCTATAAAGAAGATGGATACTTTAGACTTCAACCAGAAAATGATACTATGGAGCCAATAATTTTAAAAGAAGTAACTATTCTAGGAAAAGCAATAGGTCTATATAGAAAATTCTAACAAAAAAAAAGAATCTTATGATGAAGTTGTCAATAAAAAGTAGACACTAAAAAAACATTATTTAAAACCTAGCTGGGTTCTATACTCAACTGGGTTTTTATATTTTAACGCAAAACTTG
>CADCIN010000015.1 GCA_902801525.1 uncultured Erysipelotrichaceae bacterium
ATTAAAATTAATATATGGAAATAAAGCAATATAAAAAGAAAATCAAGTTTATTAAACTCAACTTTCTTAAAAACTTACCCCAAAACTCTTTACACTAACTAAACCTTATGACTTTTTAGCAAATATATTTTCTATGAGATATCTTAACATTTGATTGATTTACCATTGCATAATGCATAGTTGTATCTATTTTACTATGACCTAATAGTCTTTGAACTTGTTCTATAGGCATTCCTTTATCTATTGCCTTTGTAGCTAATGTTCTTCTGAATTTATGAGGATATACTTTATTTATTTCGAGTTCATTTCCTAATCTATGAAGTAATAGTTCTACTCCTCTAATACCTAATCTATTATAAGGTTGATACTTACTAACAAATAAGTATTCATTACTATCTTTCCTAGAATCTAAATATTCTTTTAAGTGCATTTTAGTTTTAGCATCAAAGTATACTTCTCTCATCTTTTTACCTTTACCAAATACAATACATGACTGATTATCAAAATTAACATCTATTATTTTGATTTTAACTAATTCTCCAACACGAATACCAGATGAATATAATAAATCAATAACAGATAAATCTCTTATATTATTACAATTCATTCTTAATTTTTCTATCATTTCATCTGAGTAAGTTTCTTTTATTAATTGCTCTTTTCTTATTTGATGAATCTTCTTAACTGGATTCTTTACTATATATTCTTCTATCTCTAAGAAATTAAAGAAACATAATATAATTCTTCTAATATTATCTATAGTTGCATTATTACAATGTGTTTTTTCTTGATGATCTGATAAGAACTTTCTTATATCATCAGTTGTAACTATTCTTAAGTCTTTATCAACTTCATTTATAAACATATCTAAATAATATTTATAATTTGTTAAAGTAATTTGTGAACATCCTTCCAATCTTTTTGAATCATAAAATTTCTTCATACATACATTATTATCAAATGATTCATCTTTTAGTTCTATATTCTTATATAAAACTGAATATAATTTCTTCATTTGAAAGTTATTTAAGTACGTATTCATCTCTGAACTTATAGTTCTAATAACATTCTCATTCATATAATAATTCCCCCTTTAAATAAGAATGGAATTATTATAAATCACACGTATAAATATTCAAAATCATCAAAAAAGAAAGATATAAAATATCCTTCTTTATAATATTTTTTTATTTTTCACGATGCTCGCAATATGTTTACATTGCACTCAATAGAAAAGACCTGATATTACTCTCAAGTCTTAATTATTATTTACTATTGCATTGTTTTATTGCTGATCTTGCAGCTGCAAGTCTTGCTACTGGTACTCTAAATGGTGAACATGATACATAGTCAAGTCCTATTTTATTAAAGAACTCTATGCTTTGTGGATCTCCTGCATGTTCTCCACATACACCAAGTTCAATATCCTTTCTTGTCTTTCTTCCTAGATTAGTTGCAACTTGAACTAATGCACCTACTCCTTCTTCATCTACTGATTTAAATGGATCAGTCTTAAAGATATTATTTGTAAAATAATCTTTAATAAATTTAGGAGAGTCATCTCTTGAGAAACCGTAAGTTAACTGTGTTAGATCATTTGTTCCAAATGAGAAGAATTCAGCTTCTTCTGCTAATTTATCAGCTATTACTACTGCTCTTGGTATTTCAATCATAGTACCTACTTTATAATCTAATTTAATATTTTCTTGTTCAAGTATTTCATTTGCAGTTTGATTAACAATATCTTTTACAAATTTTAATTCATTTATATCTCCAACTAGTGGGATCATTATCTCAGGTTTTACAATAATACCTTTTTTTATAGAACTAATTGCTGCCATAATTACAGCTTTTGTTTGCATTTTTGCAATTTCCGGATATGTAATATCTAATCTACATCCTCTATGTCCCATCATTGGATTAAATTCTTTTAATGAATCAATTCTTGCTTTTAATTTATCATAAGTAATATTTAGGCTAGTTGCTAAAGCTTCAATTTCACTTTCTGTCTTTGGCAAGAATTCATGTAGTGGTGGATCTAAGTATCTTATTGTTACTGGGAATCCATTCATTGTTTCAAATAACTTTTCAAAGTCACTTTGTTGGAATGGTAAGATATTATCTAGTGCTTTTTCTCTTTCTTCTTTTGTTTCACTACATATCATCTTTCTAAAATTAAATATTCTTTCTTTACTAAAGAACATATGCTCTGTACGACAAAGTCCAATTCCTTTTGCTCCAAGTTTTAAGGCATCTATTGCATTTTTTGGAGTATCAGCGTTGGCTCTGATATCTAATTTTTTAAATTCATCGGTCCAGCTCATGAATGTTCCAAAGTCCCCTGATATTTCAGCATCTTTTGTTTCAAGTTTTTCTCCATATACAAATCCTGTTGAACCATCTAAACTAATCCAGTCACCTTCATTTAATGTTATATCATTAACTGTCATTGTTTTATTTTTTTCATTTATACTAACTTCACTACATCCTGACACACAGCAAGTTCCCATTCCTCTTGCAACTACTGCAGCGTGTGATGTCATTCCTCCTCTTACTGTTAAAATTCCGTTTGCAATAGTCATGCCTTCAATATCTTCAGGTGATGTTTCAAGTCTAACTAATATTAAGTCTTTTTCTCCAGTATCATGTGCTTTTATTAATGATTTTTCATCAAAATAAATCTTTCCTGTTGCAGCTCCAGGTGACGCAGCTAATCCCTTTGTAATTTCTTTTTTATCTTTAATCAAAGTTTTATCAAATGTTGGATGAAGAAGTTGATTTAATGTTTCTGGTTCAACTCTTAATAATGCTTCTTCCTTTGAAATCATTCCTTCGCTTACAAGATCTACTGCAATTTTAACTGCTGCTTGACCTGTTCTTTTACCATTTCTTGTTTGAAGCATAAATAATTTATTATGTTCTATAGTAAACTCCATATCTTGCATATCTTTATAATGCTTTTCTAATACATTACAGATTCTTTCAAATTCTTTGAAACACTCTGGCATACTTACTTTTAATTTATCAATAGACTCGGGAGTTCTAATACCTGCTACTACGTCTTCTCCTTGAGCATTAATTAAATATTCACCAAATAATTTTTTCTCACCAGTTGCAGGATTTCTTGTGAATGCTACACCAGTTCCACAATCATCGCCCATGTTTCCATAAACCATTTCCTGTACATTAACTGCTGTTCCTAGGGAATCACTAATATTATTTAATTTACGATATGTTATTGCTCTTTCATTATTCCAACTTCTAAATACTGCTTTTACAGCTTCTAGTAGTTGTTCATATGGACTTTGAGGAAATTCTTTACCTACTAGTTTTTTATATTCTTCTTTATATATATTTATTATTTCTTTTAAATTATCTATTGTTAATTCAGTATCTAGTTCAATATTATGACTCTGTTTATAATCATCTAATTTTCTTTCAAAAGATGATTTTGGCAAATTCATTACTACATCTGAGTACATTTGAATTAATCTTCTATAAGAATCAAATACAAACCTTGCATTTTCTGATATAACTGCGTATTTTTCTACTATTTCATCATTTAAACCTAAGTTTAAAATAGTATCCATCATACCAGGCATACTTATAGGGGAACCACTTCTTACTGACACTAGTAATGGTTTCTTGTAGTTACCAAATTTCTTACCTGATATATTTTCTAAGTTTCTTAATTCATCATCTATTTGTGATAGTATTTCAGATGACAATTTCCCTTCACTTTTGATGTATTCTTTACATACATCTGTAGTTACTGTAAACCCTTGGGGAACAGGTAAACCAATATTTGTCATTTCTGCAAGATTAGCACCTTTTCCTCCAAGTAAGTCTCTCATATCTTTATTTCCATCTTTAAATGAATATACGTATTTCATATTTTGACACTCCCTTTATTCTATATATTAGTATAACATATATTATAATTTTATTAAATAAAAAAAAAGAAGATTTACTTCTTTTTTAATATTTATTTAAAACACTCTTTAAATTACTTACTGTATCTAATTTTCCAAGTATATCTAATTCCTCAATAGTCTTTTTATCTACTATTTTATATTTTAACATTATATCAATATTATTTAAATTAATTTCATTTACTGTTTTATTAGATTTAGTAATGCTATCTATTGATTTATAAGTATCTATTGCAGCATTTTTGACATTATCTATATCTTTTGTCATTACCGGACTATCATTCATAATTTTGTCTACTAACTTGCTTTCAGTATAGCCGGGTAATTGTTTAAATGGTACTGCAAATAATACTAATATTATAAACATAATAAAGTAACACTCTATAAATCCTATAATAAAACCAATTATCTTTGATGGTATAGCTAGTATTACTGTTATATTTACTATTTTTTGCATGATACCTGTAACTGATAATACTATATTAAATACTCCATAAAGTACTGTTATTATTATTAAGAATGCAAGGGATTCATATATAAAGATATTTAGTGATACTAGGCCTTTTATCTTGCCACCAAACTCAAAGAATGGGAAGTACTTACAAAGCATTGTTCCTAGTGAATCTTTAAATTTAAATGCTATAAAAAATATTAATATTGTTCCAACAAAATATACTAATTCTTTTAGGGCACCTCTTTTTAATCCTACTGTTGCAGTCATTAAAAATAATAAAATTATGATTATATCTATCATATTCATTCTAATCACTCCTCTATTTTATTATAAACTAATTTAAAAAAATATGCTATAATATTTTATATTATGAAAGAGGTGGAACAATGAATGTTGTTATTCGTGTAAATGATGAAATAAAAAATAAAATGATTGAATATTATAAAGATAAAAAACGTGATAAAGTTATTCCTTATGTCGTATTTCAAGCACAAGATGAAGATACTGTAATTACTATGTATGAATCAGGAAAAGTTATGTTTCAAGGTACTTCTGCAGATGTTGATGCTGCTATGTGGGGTGTTGCACTAGAAAACACTAAAGAGAAAAAAGAAGAAAGAAAAGAAGCAGATAAAAAATATTATGCTTGTGATTCAGTTGGATCTGATGAAGTTGGTACAGGTGACTATTTTGGTCCTATTGTAGTAACTGCTTCATATGTTAAAAAAGAAGATATTCCATTCCTTGAAAAACTTGGTGTATGTGATTCCAAAAAGATTAATGATGATAAAATACTTAAAATTGCACCTGAAATTGCTAAAAAAATTAAATATCGTAGTATGATTCTTTCAAATACTGAATATAATGAAAGACATGATAAGGATCTTAATATGAATAAGATTAAAGCTATCTTACATAATAAAGTTTTATATCAATTAATGACCGAAGAAAAACCAGAAGTTGATTACATTATAGTTGATGAATTTGCAAGAGAAGCTAGATATTATGATTATATTAAGGATGCAGGAAATATTCAAAAAGGAATTACTTTTATGACTAAGGCAGAAGACAAGAATATGGCTGTTGCGTGTGGTTCAATTATTAGTAGATATATTTTTCTAAAAGAATTTGATAAAATTTGTGATAATATTCATATGCCTCTTCCAAAAGGTGCTGGACGTGATGTTGATAAAATTGGTGAAGAAGTTGTTGAAAAATATGGTGAAGATATGCTAAAAAAAATAGCTAAAGTTAATTTTAAAAATACTGATAGAATTTTACATACGATGATATATTAAAAAAGAATGCATTATTTTGCATTCTTTTTTGTGAAATTATCGAATTCACTTAAAACTTTGTCTTCTAATAAAGTTTTATTTAGTTCATCAATTAATTTCTTTTGATTTCTATTTAATTTCTTAGGTGTAATTACTTTCATAATTAAATACATATCACCTTTTTGATGATTTGTTTTATTATCAATACCTTTTCCTTTGATTCTTTGTTTATCTCCACTATCTGTTCCAGCAGGTATATTTATTTTAACGTTACCATAAAGTGTTGGAATTTCTTTTTTACATCCAAGTATTGCTTCAGTAATAGTTAATGGTATTTCTAAGTAAATATCATTTTCTTCACGAATAAAGTATTCATGATTTTCTACGCTAAACTCTAGATATAAATCTCCATTTGGTCCACCATTTGATCCTGGATTTCCTTTACCACTTACTCTTAATCTATTACCTGTATCAATTCCGGCAGGTACATTAACTGTAAGTGTTTTATTTTTAGTAACTTTACCTTTTCCATGACATGCTGTACATTTTTTCTTATATGTTTTTCCTATTCCACCACAGTCTGGACATGTTGTTTTTGAAAGGAATGCTCCAAGTATTGAATGTTGCTCTCTTGTTACTGTTCCACTTCCATGACATGTTTTACACTCTTCTGGATCAAATCCACCTTTTCCGTCACATTCTTCACAGTCTTCTGTAACGTCTAATTTGATTTTCTTTTCACATCCAAATACTGCTTCTTCAAAAGACACACTCATATGCATTAGAACATCGGCACCTCTTGTTGCACGAGGAGATGAATTTCCTCCAAATCCTCCAAATCCTCCAAATCCAGAGAATGATGATCCTCCTCCTCCAAATATGGAATCAAAGATATCTCCAAAATCAAAATCTGCTCCATTAAAGCCTCCTTGGAAGCCATTAAATCCACCAGATGATGCTCCATTTACTCCTGCATGACCATATTGATCATACATTTTTCTTTTAGATTCATCTGATAATACTTCATATGCTTCTGATGCTTCTTTAAATTTTTCTGCTGCATCTGGATTATCTTTATTTAAATCTGGGTGGTACTTCTTTGCAAGTTTTCTAAAGGCACTTTTTATTTCTGCTTGAGTTGCTGTTTTTTCAACACCTAAAACCTCATAATAATCACGCTTTGTTGCCATTTACTTCACCATCTTTCTGACTATCTAATAAGTCTTCAAACTTCTCTGTTAACTCGGCAAATTTATCAAGTGCTTCATTAACTACTTTTTCATTTGTCATATCTAGTCCTAAATCTTTCAATTCGTCAACTGGATATTTACTGTTTCCTGATTTTAAGAATTCAATATATTTATCTCTAAACTTAGTATCTCCATTATAAATCTTATCTGCTATATAAGTTGCAGCTGACATACTAGTTGCATATTTATATACATAGAATGCTGTATAAAAATGTGGTATTCTTTCCCACTCATATTTTATTTCATCATCTACTACTACATCTTTTCCAAAATATAATTTATTTAAATCATAGTAGTATTTTTCAATATCTTCATGACTTAGAGATTCTTCATTTTCTCTTCTTCTATACATTTCTTTTTCAAATTCTGCGAACATTGTTTGTCTATATATAGTTGCTTTATAATTATCTAATAATTCATTTAATATTAATAATTTTTCAACTTTTGACTGTGAATTATCAAGCATATAGAATGCAAGTAATAATTCATTTACAGTAGATGCAACTTCTGCTACAAATATACGATAATTACTATATGGACGAGGATTTGCTAGATTTGAATAAGTTGTATGCATTGAGTGACCTAACTCATGAGCAATTGTTGATACATCTCTTACTTTTCCTTCATAGTTTAATAACATATAAGGTTCAGTATCATATGTACCACTTGAGAATGCTCCTCCTCTTTTACCTATATTGTTATAAACATCAACTAATCTATTATCAAAGATTGATTTTGCTTTTTCTAAGTAATCTTCTCCAAGAGGATTAAGAGCTTTTAAAACTAATTCTTTTGCTTCTTCGTAAGTGTAGTTTTTCTCGTCTTCATCAATAACTTTTGTATATAAATCATATAAGTGAATTTCATCTAAGTTAAGTAATTTTTTCTTTAGTGCAAAATATTTAAATAACTTATCTAAATTATTATGAACACTATCAATTAAATTATCATATACTTTGATATCTATATTATCACTATATAAAGATGACTTTCTTACTGAATCAAAGTTATATACTTTATTTAAAGCAATTGATGCGTCTATATCTGATGTATAAGTTAGTGTAATTGTGTTTTTAAATTCTCCATATTTTTTATAGATTCCTTTAAAAGCGTCTTCTCTAACTCTTCTATTTTTAGATGCTAAATAATTAGAAAAATTACTTTCAGTTAATTCTACTTCATTACCTTCTTCATCTTTGATATTTCCAAATTTAAATTCAGCATCTGTTAACATAGAATATATTTCTCCTGATGCATACATCGGTTTTAAAATTTTAGATACAAGTTTTTCTTTATCTTTTGGTAGATAATGATCTTTATATCTTAATTTTCTTCTAAATACTTCTAAATATAAATTAATTATTTCTGACTCTTTTGCATATTCTTCTATTTTACTAAATTCAGTTTTATAGAACAATTCATCAAAGAATGAATCTTTTTCATTAATTTTCATAACTAAGTCAGTTATGTCATTAGTCATTTTTTGATATGTTACATTTGTTGCATCTTCTGATTGATGAAGTGATGCATAACTTTCTAGTTTATTTTCTAATTTTTCAAGTTTTTCACTTAATATTAAATAGTTTTCTAGATTATCTTTACTTTCAAATAAGTTATATTCATATTTTTCAATATCTTTTGATAATTCTTTTAATTTATTAAAATCATTATTCCAATCTTCATCTGTTTTATATATTCTTGTTAAATCCCATTTATACTTGTCACTTATTTCACTTCTAGTCTTTTGTTTTTTCATATATTCTCCTCTTAAGTTTATTAATAAACAATAAGTTCTAGTTTCCTAGAACTTATTTAGTTATTTTATTCTTCTTCTACGTCTGCTTCTTTTACATCATCTTTTTTATCATCATCTTTTGTCTCTTCTGTTTGATCTGATGATTGTCTATTTTTTGCAGCTTCTTCATAAACTTTAGTTGCTAGAGCCATTGCTTTTTCTTGTAAAGCATCTTTCTTAGATTTAATTTCTTCGATATCATCACTTTCAAGTGCTTTCTTTAGATCTTTAATTAAATCTTCAGTTTCTTCTTTTTCTTTGTCAGTAATTTTATCTCCTAAATCTTTAATTGATTTTTCAGCTTGGAATACTAATTGTTCAGCTTCATTTCTTGCTTCAGCTTCTTCTTTACGTTTTTCATCTTTTTCTTTATTTTCTTCTGCTTCTTTTCTCATCTTTTCAATTTCTTCATCTGATAAGTTTGTAGAAGATGTAATTGTAATTGATTGTTCTTTATTTGTTCCTAAATCTTTTGCAGTAACGTTTACGATACCATTTGCATCAATATCAAATTTAACTTCGATTTGAGGTACTCCACGAGGTGCTGCAGGGATTCCAGTTAATTGGAAGTGACCTAATGTTTTATTATCATTTGCCATTGGTCTTTCACCTTGTAATACGTGAATATCTACTGCTGGTTGATTGTCTGCTGCAGTTGAGAATACTTCTGACTTAGAAGTTGGGATTGTTGTATTTCTTGGGATTAGTGTAGTCATTACTCCGCCCATTGTTTCAATACCAAGTGATAATGGTGTAACGTCTAATAAAACGATATCATTAACATCTCCAGTTAATACTCCACCTTGGATTGCAGCACCCATAGATACTACTTCATCTGGATTAACTTCACGAGATGGTTCTTTTCCAAGTTCTTTTGTGATTAAATCATATACCATTGGAATACGTGTTGATCCACCAACAAAGATAACTTTATCAATGTCTTTCTTAGTCATTTTAGCATCTTTTAAGGCTTTACGAACTGGTTCTAGAGTAGATTCTACTAAATCTCCTACTAGATCTTCAAATTTAGCTCTTGTTAGAGACATATCTAAGTGAAGTGGTTCTCCATCTTTACCTTGTGCGATAAATGGTGCAGAAATTTGTGTTGTTAAAACACCACTTAAATCTTTTTTAGCTTTTTCAGCTGTTTCTTTTAAACGTTGCATTGCCATTTTATCTTTTGATAAGTCAACACCGTTTTCTTTTTTGAATTCTTCTACTAGATAATCAATGATTCTTTCATCAAAATCATCTCCACCTAAGTGGTTATTTCCGTTTGTAGATTTAACTTCGAATACTCCATCTCCAAGTTCAAGAATAGATACATCGAATGTTCCTCCACCTAAATCATATACTAATATTGTTTGTCCTTCATCTTTTTCAAGACCATATGCAAGTGCTGCTGCAGTTGGTTCATTGATAATTCTTTCTACATCAAGGCCTGCAATTTTACCTGCATTTTTAGTTGCTTGTCTTTGTGAATCATTGAAGTATGCTGGAACAGTGATAACTGCTTTTGTTACTTTTTCTCCTAAATAACTTTCTGCATAATCTTTCATATATCCTAAGATCATTGCTGAAACTTCTTCTGGAGTATATTTTTTTCCTTCAATTTCAACTTTTTCATTAGTTCCCATTTTTCTTTTAATAGAAATAATAGTATTTTTGTTAGTTAATGCTTGACGTTTAGCAGCATCACCAACGATTTTTTCTCCATTTTTAAATGCTACAACTGATGGAGTTGTTCTTCCCCCCTCTGGATTTGGAATAACTTTAGCAGTTCCAGCCTCCATTACTGATACACATGAATTTGTTGTACCTAAATCTATACCTATAATTTTACTCATATTAACACTCTCCTTTATTATTTTTTATTAATTTTTACTGAGGCAGGTCTAATTACTCTGCCTTTTAATTTATAACCTTTTAATAATACTTCAACAACTGCATCATCTTCATATCCTTCTTCGCTACAAGTCATTAAGGCTTCTTCTTCATTTGGATTAAATTCTTCTCCAACTCTATTAATTTCTTCAACTCCAAATTTCTTTAAGATATCTGTTAATGATGCATACATCATTTTAAACCCAGATAAGAATTTTGATAGTTCATCAGTTAAATCATTATCATCAAGTTTAATTGCTCTTTCGAAGTTATCAATTACAGGAATTAATTCTTGTATTAAATCTTTATTTGCAAATTTTAATAATGATTCTGTTTCTTCATCTTTACGACGTCTATAATTAATGATTTCAGCTTGAACTAATTTAACCTTTTCAACTAAGTTTTTATTTTCTTCTTCTAGTTTAGTTAATTTTTCAGTTAATTCATTATTTTGAGCATCCTGTTCTTCAACTATTTTTTGGTCATTTTTTACTTCTTCAACTGTATTATCTACAACTTTTTCTTGGTCAGTTGTGTTTTCTACTGTTATGTCTTTTTCTTCCATAACACACCTACCCTTCTATGTTTTCTTTCATGTATTCTAGCATGTTAACTACTCTTTCATAATCCATTCTTTTTGGACCAACTATAGCTAATGTTCCTTCTTCATTACCTGATTTAAATCTAGTCTTAATTACTGTTACATCACTGTCTATATTACTTTCATCTCCAATATAGATTTTAATATTATTTTCTCCATCAGCTTCTATGTTTTTTAGAGTTTCTTTATCTTCTAATTTATTATAAACTTTTTTTATTTTATCTACATTTGAACAAAACTCAGGTTGCTCTAAGATCTTATTTCTTCCAACAATATTTACATCTTGACTAGTGAAATCATTAAACACATGATAGAAAGCATTATATATTTGTTCATGCTGTTTTACATATTGACCGATTATTGGTTTTATTTCATACTCTAATTTTTGACTTACTTCATCAATTGGAGTACCTACTATTAGGTTATTGATTAAGCCTACTGTCTTTTTAATATCTTCCATAGATACATCTTGGAGATTCATAGTTTTATGTTCTACATGACTATGATCCGTTACTATTATTACTACTATACTTTTATCATCAATAGGAACTACTTCTATTTGTTTTAGAAGATTCTCATGAGATGTTGTACCGAGTACCAATGTAGTATAATTAGTCATATCAGATATTACTTGCAAACTTTTTATAATTGTATCAGATAAAGCTAATTGCTGATTATGGAATACTATTTGAAGTTTCAACATATCTTCAGCATTCATCTTTTTTAATTCCATTAAATTATCAACGTAATATCTATATCCTTCTTCGTTTGGAATTCTTCCTGATGAAGTATGGGTTTTTTCTAATAAGCCTCTATTTTCTAATGTTGCCATTTCATTTCTAATAGTTGCACTTGAACATTTAAGTTTATTACTTAAGATCTTTGAACCTACTGGTTTTGCATCTTTAATATATCTCTCAACTATCAGTTTTAATATCTTATTTTGTCTTTCTGTCAACATCAAATCAACTCCCTAGCACTTTTATTATCTCAGTGCTAAAATAATTATAAATAAAAAATTAGCACTTGTCAATAATTTGTGCTAATTTATACTATAAATTTATTATTTTTCATGTATTGAAATTCTTGTTGTAAATTCTGTAGATTCTTTCCCGTCTGATATTTCATTGTCAAAAAGACCTTTACCTTTTATTCCTCTTAATATGTATGGCTTTTCTTCCGTTGTTTTTGCCTCATTTGATCTTTGGACATTTTCTTTATTAGTACCTGATACAATTTCTTTTACATCAGTTTGAAGATCGTTAAATATAAATTGTTTACCTTTTTGCATTGTATTTTTAGCAAGTATCGCAATTAAATCCCATTCATTATTTGTTATTATACTTGCTTCATAATTTCCACTTAAATTATAATTTGTAAGTCCATTTGTATTTACATTATCATTAACTGCTTTTTTTAAATTATCATATGATACATTCATCCATGGTGTTTTACCTTGCAGTGAATTAAGAATAGCATCACATAATTCTTCTCCAGGGTTACACTCGCTTTGATCATTTCCTGATAAAGATACTTTGTATTCACTAATCCAGATACCGTTTAATTCTTTGGCATTGATACCACCTAATCTATTTGTACTACAACTACTTCCAGTGCAAAAACTAAATGGTGTATTATAAGATGATAATTCATTACTTATATCTGTAGTTTTATTATTTATCCATTTAATATCATAACTTTCGCCATTTGCTTTGTATGAAAATCTTGGAACCCAAACCCAAAATGCATTAATATCTTCTTCACCTATTATTTCATCAACAGATATATTTTTTATCGCTTCTTCATTTAATGTTACTGATAATGCGTACTCTAAATTTCCATAATCATACCAGTTATCAGATGACTCATCTGCTTTTTTGTAAGCTTTTGCTGAAGCATCATAATAAACTGGTACCATTCCATTAATTAATTCAGGTTTTTCTGCTTTTCTTTCTCTTCCTTTAGAATAATCATTTAACTCCTCAGTTATTTGTTTAGATAATTTAACATTAGAATTTCTATTAGATATTATTATGCTCATTAAAACTGTTACTACTAGAAAGAATACTATTAATACTCCATATAAAACTGTAGACACTACAAAACCTTTATTATTTTTTATCACACTAATCACCATCTATTCTATGACAATTTTAACATATTTTTTTAAGTATTACTACCCACTTATCTCCATATTTCTTAGACTTATATTCTGTATATTCTTGATCATTGTATACAATTTTATCTAAACTGCTATTTTCACAAATAATTATACCATCATCTTTTAATAAATTATATTCTGATATTTTATCTATAGATTCTTCTATATAATTAGTTTTATATGGAGGATCTAAAAAGATTATATCAAAAGTAATATTATTTTCTTTATAGTATGATAATGCTTTATTATACTCTAAATTATTTACTTCAGCATCTTCAATGCCTATTTCTCTTAGATTTTTCTTTATTATATTGCATGCTTTACTATTTTTATCTACTAAGTATGAAAATGTTGCTCCTTCACTTAAGGCTTCTATTCCAAGATTACCACTTCCAGAAAATAAATCTAATACAGTACTTTCTGGTATATAAGTTTGGATCATTGCGAATAGGCTTTCTTTTACTCTATCCATTGTAGGTCTTGTACCATCTATATCAAATCCAATTATATTTCTACCTTTATATTTGCCACTAATTACTTTCATCTTCCACACTTTCCTTTACTTGATATTTTCTTAAGTTCGCTATTAATACTTAATATAATTAGATTTAAATCATTTTCTAGTACTTTATATCTTTTAAAATTTTTATTTTCATAAAGTTTCATTTTTAAATCATCTGATGGATATTCTTTATACTTGTTTAATATTTCATTAAAAGCTAAATCATTATTTAAGATATCCATCTCTTTTTTTATTTCAACTATAGTTTTATCTTTATCAAGATTTCTTTTTAAATTGTCTATTAATTCATATAACTCATTCATAGTTTTATTATATCATAAAAACTATTTTAATACATCCATAAATGTATTTATTAATTCTAAACTTTTTGAAATATTATTTATTTTATCTTCTACTCTAAGTTTATAATCTTCATTCATGTTCTTTTCTAATTCTTTTATTAATCCTTCATCTCTATTTAGATATTTATACCAATATGAATTATCTCTTAGATATCTATAAATATTTGGATTAGATTTAATATAATTAACTAAAAATGGTGTCATTTTTAATCCTCAAAGTACTTATACATTGGTCTTTCTACATAGTTGTTTACATTTGTTTGCGAACCTAGTCCAAGATCTTTTAACATATCTATTGTTTTTTGGATATTATTTACTCCTTTTTGTACTGAGTTTAAATCCATATTTTTTACAGAGTTAAATAAATCATTAAGTGGTATATTTCTTGATATTTTCTCATCTTTTACATTATTTTTTTCAATATAATTATTCCAGATACTACTATTTTCTCCGTATATTTCATATAATTCATATATTTTTTGCCATGATATATCATTATTTATTACGAAATTGGCAAGAGAAGGATTAAGACGGGCGAATACTTTAAAACTTTCTTTCGACATATTATCACCACTTAATTATATGTTTTTAAATAAAAAAAAGAAGGTATGTTTACCCTCTTAGTTTAGAAAATCATCAATTGTCATTAATCTATCATCTATTTCTTTTAATGATACTTGTTCTTTTTTTGGTACCTTTTCTTCTTTAACTTCTTCTTTTGCTGGTTCATTTGTTTCTTCAACTTTAATTAAAGTTTCTTGCTGGCTTCTATCTTTTTTAAGTGTTTCGATAATAAACGCTGTATCTAGATTATGTTTAGAAATTTGAGTACCTGTTGAATATCTATCTGCGATTGATAATTCAGTCAATTTAATTTCATTTATATCATTATTTTTAATTCCAATATAGTTTTTAGACTCAGTAATAAATGTTTTTATAATATGATGTGGATTAGTTTTAACTTCTCTAATTACTTGAAGTCCTCTCCTTGTACGTGAGGATATTTCGAATTCAGAAAGTCTTACTCTCTTACCAGTTCCTTTATCAGTAATTATTGAGATGTATTCATCTGTTTCAGGATTATAATTGTTTACTGATACAATGTGATCATCTTTTAATTTCATTGATTTAACTCCTGCAGCTTTAACTCCTACTACTGGAATTTCTTCATCACTAAATGATAGTCCCATACCTGAATCCGTTGTTAAGAAAACATGAGTTTTTTCTTCTACAAAGGCTTCTATTACTTCATCATCATCTTTTAATTTCATACAACTTGTTGGTTTAGAATAACGTTGTAATTTAAATTCAGATAATTTACTACGTTTAATCATACCATTTTTTGATGCAATTATAACATTTTCATCTGTATTAAATGAATATGCAGGTATTGATGAGATTACATTTTCTTCTGGATCAATTGGAATAACATTACTTACATGTTTAGGCATATCTTTCCATTTTAAATCTGGGATAATATGCACAGGTATATGTAAATAATTACCTTGGTTTGTGAATACTAGAAGTGTGTCTGTTGTATTCATTTCATAAAGACCAATAATATAGTCATTTTCTTTAATTGTTAAATCACCTGGATTAGATGCAGTATAACTTCTAAATGATGTTCTTTTTACATAACCATCCTTAGTTACTAGTACTACTACATCTTCTTTTGGTATCATTTCAGTCATATCAATTTTAATATCTTTGATGTTTTCTTCGATCTTAGTAAGTCTTGGTGTAGGATATTCATCTCTTACTTTTCTAAGTTCATCTTTCATAACTGATTTTAATATTTCTACGTTTCCTAATATAGCAGTTAGGCCACCTATTATTTTATTTAATTTTTGCATTTCTTCTTCAAGGGCAACTACATCTGTATTTGTTAACCTATAAAGTTGCATGATAACGATTGCTTCAGCTTGCTCCATAGTAAAATCAAATTCTTTTACTAGATTTTCTTTAGCATCTGCTTTATTATTAGATGCTCGTATTACTCTAATTACTTCATCTAGTATTGATAAACATTTAATTAAACCTTCTACTATATGAAGTCTTGCTTTGGCATGTGCTAAGTCAAATTCTGTACGCCTTTTAACTACTTGTTTTTGATGAGCAATAAATGCATCTAGTGCTTGTGATAGCCCAAGTAGTTTTGGACACTTATTTACTATAGCAACTACGTTAAAATTATAACTTATTTGCATATCTGTATTTTTTAATAAGTAATTTGTTATTAAACTTACATTAGCATTTTTCTTTAATTCAATTACTACTCTAACATCTGATGCAGATTCATCTCTAACTTCTGAGATTCCTTCTACTTTTTTATCTATTCTAATATCATCTATTTTCTTAACCATATGAGCTTTGTTTGATTCAAATGGTATTTCTTCAATAATTATGGAATTTGATTTTTCATCGTAATGATATTTACTTGTTATGATTATCTTTCCACGTCCAGTTTTATAAGCATCTTTAATGCCTGATAATCCTTCAATTACTCCTCCCGTTGGGAAATCAGGTCCTTTTACAAATTTCATTAATTCATCTAGGGAACTTTCTGGATTATCAATACGGTAGATAGTTGCATCTATTACTTCACCTAAGTTATGAGGTGGGATATTAGTTGCATAACCTGCTGAAATACCTTGCGCTCCATATACTAATAGTGCTGGGAATCTTGCTGGTAAAACTGTTGGCTCTACTGTTGTATCATCAAAGTTTGGAGCAAATTCTATTGTATTCTTATCAATATCCCTTATCATTTCATTAGATATTTTAGAAAGTCTTGCTTCAGTATAACGATAAGCGGCAGGACTATCACCATCTATTGATCCATTATTACCATGCATATCAATATATGGAAGACGAGTTTTCCAAGGCTGAGACATTCTTACCATGGCATCATAAATTGAGGTATCACCATGTGGATGGTAATTTCCTATAACGTCTCCGACAGTCTTAGCACTTTTTCTATAACCATGATCATATGTATTTCTCTCTTTATACATTGAATATAAAATACGTCTTTGAACTGGTTTTAGACCATCTCTTGCATCCGGTATTGCTCTTTCTTGAATGATATATTTTGAATAACTTCCAAAGCGTTCACCCATAATATCTTCAAGTGTATAATCTCTTATCTTTTCAATTATTTCTTCTGTTTCATTT
This sequence comes from uncultured Erysipelotrichaceae bacterium, assembly GCA_902801525.1. Taxonomy (GTDB): domain Bacteria; phylum Bacillota_I; class Bacilli_A; order RF39; family UBA660; genus RUG14670. The sequence goes on from CADCIN010000015.1 coordinate 17,393, forward strand.
TTCTTTCTTGGCATTTACATCACCTATTTCTAATTTTGTATTTGATAATCATCTTCAAGTGAGAATTCTACATTTTCTTCAATCCATTCTTTACGAGGTGGTACATCATCACCCATAAGAATAGATACACGTTTTTCTGCTAATTGAGCATCTTCAATATTAACTCTGATTAATGTACGTGAACCTGGTTTCATAGTTGTTTCACAAAGCTGATCTGCGTTCATTTCACCAAGTCCTTTATATCTTTGAATTTCACATTTTTTGCCTTTTGATTTTTCTTTCATTTCTTCTATTGTGTAGGCATAATCAATATTTTTACCTGACTGTATTTTAAATAGTGGTGGTAAGGCAACAAATAGTCTTCCATCTTCTATTAAAGGTTTCATATAACGATAGAAGAATGTTAATAATAAACACTGAATATGTCCACCATCTTCATCTGCATCGCTCATGATTATTACTTTTGAATATTCACAATCTTTAATATCAAAGTTTTGACCATATCCTGCACCTATTGTATAGATCATTGTGTTAATTTCTTCATTTTTTAAAATATCTTCTGTTTTAGTTTTTTCTGTATTAAGTACTTTACCACGAAGAGGAAGAATTGCTTGATACTTTCTATCTCTTCCTTGTTTTGCAGAACCTCCAGCAGAATCTCCTTCGACTAAGAATAATTCTTTTCTAGCTTTATCTTTACTTTGTGCTGGTGCAAGTTTTCCGGATAAGGCTCTTTCTTTTGATGTTTTCTTTATACCTTTTCTTGCTTCTTCACGTGCTTTTCTAGCTGCTTCTCTTGCTATTTTACTCTTTAAACTCTTATTAATTATTTCAGTTGCGATTGCGTTATTTTCTTCTAAGAATACTCTTAATTGTTCTGTTACAATTGCATCCACTGCAACTCTCGCTTGTGGTGTTCCAAGTTTACCTTTTGTTTGCCCTTCAAATTGTAATATTTCTTCTGGTATTTTTAAAGATAATACTGTAGTTAATCCTTCACGGACATCACTACCTTCTAGAGCTTTATCTTTTCCTTTAATAAATCCATTACTTTTTGCATATTCATTAAATACTCTTGTTAGAGCAGTTTTGAATCCTACTTCGTGTGATCCACCATCTATTGTTTTAACATTATTTACAAAACTTACAATATTTTCACTGTAGCTATCTGTATATTGCATTGAAATATCTACTTCAATTTTATCTCTTGATCCCGAGATTGATAATACTTTATTAAGTGGTTTTTTACCTTTATTTAATTCTTCTACAAACTCTTCGATACCTCTTTCATAACAGAATTTTGCATCTCTTCCATCTTCTTCATCAACTACTTCGATTGTAATTCCTTTTAGAAGAAAAGCACTTTCTTGCATTCTTTCACATATAGTTGTAAATGAGAAGTTAGTTGTTGTAAATATTGTATCGTCTGGCATGAATCTAACTGTTGTTCCTGTTTTATTTGATGTTCCAATCTTTTTTAGTGGAGCTACTACTTTTCCTCCATCTTCAAAACGAATGTAGTATTCCCCTTTATCTCTTTTAATAGTTACTTCCATCCATTTAGATAAGGCATTAACAACACTTGATCCTACACCATGAAGTCCACCAGATACTTTATATCCATCTGTTTCAAATTTTCCTCCAGCATGTAAGATTGTATAAATAACTTCAGGTGTTGATTTACCAGATGAATGCATTCCAACTGGTACTCCACGTCCATGATCTTCTACACTTACACTCTTATCTTGATGAATTGTAATTTTGATATAATCACCAAAACCATTAATTGCTTCATCTACTGCATTGTCTACAATTTCCCATACAAGATGATGAAGACCTCTTCTATCAGTTGAACCAATATACATACCTGGTCTTTTTCTAACTGCTTCTAATCCTTCAAGTATTTTAATCGATGAATCATCGTATTTTAATGCCATATTTTATCACTCCATTACTCAACTATTTTTTATTATAACGAAAATAAAATTTTTTTTCAACGAAAGTTTACTGATTTTGACAAAATAAATTAGAAATTAGCTTTATTTATCAATAAAAAAATAGCAATATTTGCTATTTAGTCTAAGTCATCTAACTTATTATAAACTGTTTTCATGGCTTTTTTTGCTGTTTTTTTAAGAGCATTTTTCATGGTAGGATTATTTTTCATATACATATATCCCATAATAGTCATGCCTGCTCCTAAGGCTGCCATCAACTTAGTTTTAGACATATTATCACCTCTAAAGTTATTATGATAATATTTATCTAAAATATACCATTAATTAAATTATCTTTAATTGTTGTTCTTCTAATATCACTTTCTGTATTTGCTACTGCTTTTTTTAGTGCTCCTACGTCACCTATTAAATATAATTTTTTCTTACTTCTTGTTATTCCAGTATATACTAATTTTCTGTAAAGCATCTTTCTATATCCATTTACTACGGGCATAATTACAATATCAAATTCACTACCCTGGGATTTATGAATAGATATGGCATATGCTAGTCTAAATTTATTAAAATTAGCAGGTGTATATTTAACTATATTATTATCAAAATTAATAGTTATTTCTTTCTTTGGGGAAAGAAATATTTTTTCAATAATACCAATATCTCCATTATATACATTTTCTTCTGGCATATTAGTTAATTCTATTACTTTGTCTTGCTCTCTAAATAGAGTATCACCTATCATAATTTCTTTTTTAGTTTTATCTTTTTTATTAAAAATACTTTGTAAGTTCTTATTTATTTCATCAATTCCATATAATGTTTTATACATAGGTGCAAGTATTTGAAAATCTTTATACGAAATATCTTTATAAGTATTTGCTATTTCTTTTATATTTGATATTACTTCATTATCAGGGCATTCTATAAATGTTAAATCTTCTTCTGTATTAAATATTTCTTTATTAATTTCACCATTTCTTATGTCATATGCAAGTTTTATAATATTTGAATCATTTGCTTGTCTATATAAGTTTTTTAATTTAATAGTGTTTACTTTTTCTGATGAGATTAAGTCATGCAATACTTGTCCTGGTCCAACACTTGGAAGTTGTTTGTCATCACCTATCATGATTATTTTACATTTACTTGTTATACCTTTAAATAGATTTGCCATTAAGTAAGTATCTACCATACTTGCTTCATCTATAAGTATAAATTCTACTTTACTTTTATTATACTCATTAATTTGAAATTTATTTGATTCCTTTTGCCATTTTAGAAAACGATGAATTGTTGATGCTGGTAGGTTTGTTGATTCACTTATTCTTTTAGCTGCTCTTCCTGTTGGTGCGAGTAATGCTATTTTTTCTTCAAGTTCTCTATATGATAATTTATTCATTTCTTTAAAGAGTTCTACAATAGCTTTAATTATTGTTGTTTTACCTGTTCCTGGTCCACCAGTTATTATTAGAAAATCATTTAGATAACTTTGTTTAATTGCATTTAGCTGTTCTTCATTATATGTAATATTTAAATTGTTTTGAACAGTTTCAATTTCTATTTGTAGTTTAGGCGTTTCTTCTATTTTTCTGGAATTTAATGATACTACTCTTTTAGTAATAATAGTTTCTGATTCATACATTTCTTTTAAATAATATTTATCATCTTTTCTTATTATTTCTAAGTTCTTTTCTAATTCTTTTAGTGATTTTTCGTATTCTTCTTCTGTTATAGTAGTATTTAATACTCTTCTTAGGAATGATGCGATTTCTTCTTTATGAAAGAAGCTATGTCCATATGCATTACTTAATTCATTCATAATATAAATAATTGCAGCTTCAATTCTAATTAATGCATTTTTTTCTATTCCTGATGATAATGCGACTATATCTACTTTTTTAAATGTTAAATCATTAATATCTCTAATTACTCTATAAATATTTTTTTCTAGTAACTTAATAGTTTCTTCTTTATAGTAATTATAAATTAACATTGAATCTTTTGTTTGAAATCCTAGTTCTTGTAAATAAATAATAGTTGAATAACTAAGTTCATATTCTTTTAATTTTTCATGTAATAGGTCTGCATTTTTCTTAGTAATTGTTGGTATTAATACTAAGTTATTAGGTTGTTCTAGTATTATTTTTAAAGTATCTTTTCCTAGTGTATCAACTATTTTCTTTGCTTTTTTTTCACCTATTCCTTTGAATAGTCCGCTTGTTAGAAATTCTACTATGGCATCTTTTTCTTCTGGTTTGCATCTCTCATAACTATCTACTTGAAATTGCTCTCCATACTTTGCATGATTTACTAGTTTACCATAGAAATTATAAGTATCTACTTCATTTAATTCATGAAAATAACCTGTAAATGTAATGGTTCTATCAACATAATCTTTAAGTGATTCATCATTTGTTTCTTTGACTTTAAATAAGCCTATTATATATCCTGCTTCAGATGAGAAAATTGATTTTTTAAAATTACCCTTTATATATGTTTCCATATTTGCTCCTTTTATTTAGAAATACAATATGGATATTCTACTTTGTCTATTATAACCTTTATAAGTTCATTATGATTAATTTCTCTAGGTATTTTAACATGTAAGAAATTACCTGTATGTCCTAGTGTGAAACCATCTTTATTTTCTTCAGTTAGAACTTCTACTTCTTTGCCAACAAACTTTTCCATATATTTTGTTTCTAACTCTTCTGATACTTCTATTAATTTACGTGCACGTTCTTTTTTTACGTCTCCTGGTAATTTACCAGACATTCTACTTGCTTTTGTTCCTTGTCTTTCACTATATGGGAAAACATGTAATTTTGAAAATTTCATTTCTCTGCATGTTTCGATTGTCTTTTCAAATAACTCATCAGTCTCTCCAGGAAAGCCTACAATAACATCTGTAGATATTGAAATATCTGGTCTGATTGATCTAATCTCTTCTATTTTTTCTTTGTATGATTTTAAATCAAATTTACGATTCATTGCTTTTAGTATTTCGTCACTTCCAGCTTGAATTGGTATATGGAGATGATCTACTATTACTTTAGAGTTTCTTAATACATCTAAAACATCTTCTTTCAATTCTGTACATTCAATTGATGATATTCTTAGTCTTTCTAATCCTTCTATCTTTACTAATTTATTTAATAAATCCGCAAAACTGGTATCTAAGTCATTTCCATATCCACCTGTATGAATACCAGTTAATACAACTTCTTTATAACCATTTTTCACAAGAGATGTTACTTCATCTAAAACATCTTCTTCTTTTTTACTTCGACATTTTCCTCTAGCAAATGGAATTATACAGTAACTGCAAAAATTATCACATCCATCTTGGATTTTTACAAATGCTCTTGTTCTTCCAGGAAATTCTATTATTTTCATATCTTCGAATTCATCCAGTCTTTTATTATAAGAATCTATTATTTGTTTTTTATATTTAAAATATTCGTCAATTAACTCAACTACTTTATTTTTATCTTTATTACCTAAAATAATATCTAGTCCTTGTTCATGATAATCTTTATTAGCTGCGATAAAACATCCCATAGCAACTACACAAGCCTTGGGATTTCTCTTAATTGCTTGACGTATTATTTTTCTTGACTTTGAATCACTATTATTTGTTACTGTACATGTATTTATTATGTATACATCACAAGAATCATTAAAATCTTTTATAATATAATTATTTTTTTTAAGTTCATTTGCAACATATTCACTTTCATATGTGTTTACCTTACAACCTAATGTATATATACCTGCAGTCTTCATTTATTCACCACTTTCCTTATAATTGTTATACCAATTAATTAAAATATTCTTAATACTTGAGGCTTCACTTTTAATACCATCACGCGCTTTTCCAGTTTCATCTTTTACTATTTCATAGTTCTTGGATGCTTTATCTTGAGTTTCAATAGATGTATTTTCCTTATATTTACTTACTATAATATTTTTTAACTCAGATGCTTTATCTTTAATACCTGAATAGACTTTACTTCCATTTTCTGAAATTGTCTCTTTATAGTTTGGATATTTATTATTTATTTTTGAATCAATATTTTCCCATGTAGTCATTACTTTTTGTTTAGAAGCATCAGATAACTCATTAAAAGTTTTTCCTTTAATTGTGCCATTATAGAAAATAAAATCTGTTAATGTTATAAATATTTGTTTTAATTTAGATTTATTTTCAGCAGATGTTTCTGCATTTATATAATTATTGGTTACTACTTCATAGTTACTTATGTAATTTACTAAATCATCTTCTGTTTTTACTTCATCACTTGATTTAGACTCAGATTCTTCATAGTTATTTATTAGAGTCTCTTCATCTTCTGTTTTAACAACATCATTATTAGTTTCTTTTTTTTCTTCTTCTTTTTCTTTTACTTTATTTAAGTCTTTTATCTTTTTTCTTTCAACTTTATTTACTTCTTTTAACTTATCTTTACTATTTTTATTTACTAATATTATTGTTAGAAAAACAGTTAATACTACTACAATTATTGATATAATAATTATTATTTTTTTCTTATCTAATTCTTTTTTCATAAAGCCACTTCCATTACTCGTAGATTATAACATAAAAAACATATAATAGCAATTTACTTAAACGGATTTTTTGTATAAAAAAACTTACTTTTTTTTAAGAAAGTAAGTTTCTTTATTGTAATTTCAACCGCACCATTTTTATTTATGATTTAATTCTATATCAAATGGGCATTTATAGTCAAACATTTTTCTTGGCATACTGTTAA
>CADCIN010000016.1 GCA_902801525.1 uncultured Erysipelotrichaceae bacterium
CAAGTTATGCATTAAATTATAAAACCCCAATTGAGTATAGAACTCAACTAGGGTTTAAATAGAATCTTTTTACTGTCTACTTTTTATTGACAAGTTCATTTCAAAAAAACTAATCTTTTTTCTTACAAACAAAGTTCCTTTATAAGTACTTAAAAACTTAAAAAAAACATTAAAAATAGGACACAACTTTAAAATCACTTTTTATCAGGATAAGTACGGCTGACAACAACTAACCAGTGGTTAGTTTATTCCCATAAATAAAGGGTTTGCGAGATTTGAGTTTGTCAGACATTTCAAAGTTTTGCTGACATTTGTTATAACAAAATTTTTGTTTAAATTATCAAAAAGTGGCTTAAAATGGTTGTTTGTCAGTCAAATGTTATAACAAATGAGCCTTAAAAAATGCTAATTTGGAACCTTTTGTTAATAATTTTAATTATTAATATTAAAATAATAGAGAACCTTTTTTTATTAATTATTGTAGTTTTTAGGACACAAATCTGTGTCCCTTTTTGGTTAATTTTATAAAAACTACGAAGCCCACTCGTATAAATATTTTGAATTGTTTTAATCGTTTTTAGCCCAAAAACGAGCCCACGATTTTTTGCTTTAATTACAGGACAAAGTAATGCTTTTACTATATTTTTATCCCACGATTGTGGGATAATTTTGCAAGTGCAAAATCAGTTTGATATCATGACAAAGCGAGGTTTTATCGAAGTTTTTGTCTTAAATGATATCAACTTCTTATGCTCTTGTTTTTTTTGACATTAAAAATAGCGAAATTGTGGGTCATGTAAGCCCAATTTAGCCCACTCGAGATTATTAAAAAAAGAATTAATTTTTTATCATTAATTCTTCAATTCAGTTATTATCTTTATTGGTGAAATTGGTACTTCAATTACACCATAACTATCAACTTTATTTATTCCTTTTTTATTTATTAAAGGTATCATTTTGAGTGGCTCATTAAATATATTTGTTTTTGTATATTTTAAATAAAATTGGTTTTTATTATATCTTTCTTTTTTTATCTCATGATAACTTATAGGAAACTTTTCTTTTAATCTTTCAATATGTTTTTGTGCTTCTTTTTTAGTCATTGGTGCACATACTTCAATTTGTATATTCTCACCATTTACTAAAACATCTTGTAATCTATTAACTGCACCTTTATTAAATAGATTTGCGTATTCTTCAATAAATGTTTTTCTGAAATTAATATTCTTTATTTCTAATTTATCATTATCTTTTTTTAATACTTCAATACTATCAATATAACTCATAATTAAATCTTGTTTCTCATTTAGTTCAAGTTCGTTCCATTTTACTTCAAAATTACTTTGATAAAGTGGATTCATTAAACTTTTTATACTTTCACCATCTCTTACAAACATTATATCTTCAAAAGTAAAATTGTACTCTTCAAGTTCTTGTTCTTCCTTTTGTTTTTGTTCTATTTCTTTAATTCTACTTTCTAAATACTTTTTATCTTCGCTATATTCTTCCATGTCAATAATCTTATTTAAATATGCCTCTTTTAACCTAGTTATTTTATCTTTTAAGGCATTTTTCTCTTTTTTAAGTAATTCGTTAGTATTTTCTATTTTATGCTTTAAAAGGGGTGCAAAATACTTTCTAACGGTTATATCATAATCTATTATAGTTGTTATTTGTTCTATTAATAATTCTACTAAATAATCTTCTCTAATAGACATTTTACAATCATTACATTGATAATAAATATATTTCTTTTTCTTTCCACCTGGAGCTTTACAAGCCATTATTCGTTTACAATGAGGACATACAATTTTTTGAAAGAATATATAATCATTTCTTCTTGTATAATTACGAGTGTTTTTTCTTGATTGTTCTTGACAATCTTCCCATAATTTTTTACTTATTATTGGCTCAACAACATTTTCATATAGTACAGGATTCCCAGTTCTTGCACCACTTATAAAATCACCTTTATAAAGTGGATTACCTAGAATTTTTTGTATTGTTGTATCATACCACTTTTTATTTAAAACTTTTTCTTCATTAAATATATTTGCGATTGCTTGATAACTTTTTCCTTTTAAGTATAAATCAAATATTCTTTCTACAATTTCACTTTCAGCAGGGTTAATAATTAGTTTTTTATTATCTCTCATAAATCCTAATGTTTTACTTACTGGAATATGTCCATCTTTAATTGCTCCAGCCATACCGAACTTTGTTCTTTCTGATACTCTTTCAATTTCTAGTTGTGATAAGACAGTAAGCATTCTTACAAAGAATCTTCCATTTGCAGTAGAGGTGTTTATATCGTCCATAGCACACTCTAAACTACAATTATATTTTTCTAACTCACTAATAAGTACTTCTAAATCTCTAACACTTCTTGTTAATCTATCCAATTTATAAGCAACTATTACATTAACATTACCATTTTTAACTTCTTCTAACATTTCTTTAAATGCTGGTCTATGATCCATATCTTTACCACTTATTCCAGCATCTTCATATATTTTATAAATATTATAATCTCTAAACTTACATAAATCTTTTAGTTTTTCTTGTTGTTCGGGTAAACTATAACCTTCTCGTGCTTGATCTTCGGTTGAAACTCTACAATATATTGCTGCATTTTTCTTCAATATTTATCAACTCCTTCATAAAAAAGAGTCAAAAATACTAGTAATAACTAATACCTTTGACTTATTATAACCATTTTATCTATAAAATTTGTATAAAGCAAACACTTTATATGGTAATTTATAAACTCTTTAATATATTTTTGATATTTCATAGAAGTACCTACCTTTCTAATAAAGACGGATACTGCTTGTCATTTATTGGTTATTTATAATAGCATAAATACAAGATATGTCAATAGGTCTAGTTTTTATGTGCTTTTATATAGTTTTCAAGTTCACTTATCTTTATATGTTCTTCAAGTGTATTGATATAAACATTATCACATTCGTTAAAGAATAAATAGTCTATATCGTTTATTGTTAGTTTATGTGGCTCAATATAAGCAAGATTAGTTTTAGGAATACTTATAATATTTCCTTTTTTAACTTTTTCTTTGATATTTAGAAACATAAGAGTATTTTTAATTCTTTTATGTAGTGTTTCTTCAATATCTAGTTTTTCCTTTATTAAATGCATAACTAATCACTTCCTTTCAAAGCATATAAAAAAGGTTAACCGAAATTAACCTTTCTATATGGAAAGTCGATTAGTTCGACTAATTTCCCTATGGTAGCGCCGGAGAGATTCGAACTCACGACCTATCGGGTATGAACCGATTGCTCTAGCCAACTGAGCTACAGCGCCATTTGTAATACTTATAAAGTATAACAAAATTAAATGAATAATTCAATACTTTTTTATTATTTTTTAGAATTTTTATTATTTTATACTAAAAATAGAACATAAAAATGTTCTATTTCTTTGTAATTATGAATGATACTCCATTTTTTTCATTTTTAATAAAGATATCATATTGCATAATTTGTAATGTTTTTTTTACAATTGATAATCCTAAACCAAATTCTCCTTTTATCCCTTTTCTGAAGGGTGTAAATATACCTTCTAATAGACTATCTTCTATTTTATCTCCATCATTAAAAAGAATTAATTTGTTTTGTTTTGCAGTTATCTTTATTGTATTTTTAGTATATCTCATAAAATTGTTTAATAAATTATCTAATATGGTTTCCCAATGTTCATCAGTTCCATAATATTTGGACTTTTTATCTATTTCTACTTCAAATTCTATTTCTTTACGATGAAATTTGAATTTTTCAACTTCAGAGTTAATTATCTTTTCCATATCTACTGGAACTAATTTAACATGTTTAGAGTCTTTTAAATAATCAAGCTTATTCAAGTAAAGAAGTGAGTGTACTTTTAATTCTAGTTTATTGGTTTGCTGTTCTATTACCTTTAATGCTTCACTTTCGGTTTCTATGTTGTCGTGAACAGCTTCAATATATGATTTTATAACAGTTAGCGGTGTCTTAAAATCATGTGAAATATTTTGATACATTTGATTTCGATATTCTTCTTGATTAATTAAAGTCATTCTCATGTCTTCAATGGCATAAGCAAGAGATTTTATTTCATCATCTATTTCGAAATCAATATTGTGATTATAATCTTGATTATCAATATTATCAATTTTTTCTTTTAATTTTTCTATTTTTTTAACTATTATTGTTGACCATATAGTTAATAATAATCCAATTAAGAGACATGTTATTAATACTATTGGAAATATTGTTGCAAGCATCGACGTTTTGATTCTATTTATATAATTGTTATTTGTTAATGCAATTTTTATAATGTTTTCATTTTTTATAGTATAGTAATAGTAAGTTTTATGTTTATAATCAAATTTTCCGTATGTATGATCTAAATTATTTAATATGTTTTTTGGGTTGTCTGCATTAATTACATCTTTAAAATTATCACTTGCAACTGTAGTGTTATCAATTATATATATGTATGCTATATCTTTATTTTTTATATTTTTATCTAGGTCTTTATTAATTAATTTTAATGGTTCACTCAAGTAATTATAGATGTTTTTTTCAGCAACAGGAATTATCATCTTGGGAAGTATTATGCCTAATGAAATGAAGAGTATTAAAAAGGCAATTGCAATTAATATTAATAGTTGTTTACTTAACTTATCTTTTACGTAGTTCATGATAATCTATAACCATATCCATAAATCGTATTTAAATTTAACTTGGACATTTTCTTTCTAAGTCTTCTAACTAAATCATCAACTACTCTATCACTACCAAAATAATTATTTCCCCATACTGTATTAAGTATTTCTTCTCTTGAAAAACTTTTATTTAAATTTTCTATAAATAGCATTAATAAATCAAATTCTAATGTTGTAAGTTTTATTTCTTTATCATTTTCCTTTACAACTCTTTTATTAATGTCTATTTCATAATTTTCATATTTTTTAATATTATTTGAGATGTTTTTATATACTCTTTTAATAATATTATTTACTCTTAATATTAACTCTTTACTAGAATACGGTTTTGTTATATAATCATCACTTCCAAGTTCTAGACCTAATATTTTATCTAGATCTTGATCTCTTGCTGAAGTAAAGATAACTGGTATAGTTTCATCTTTTTCTCTTATTTTTTTGATTATATCATAGCCGTTAACATCATCTCCTAACATTATATCTAATATCCATAAATGAACTTCATTACCTATATAATTTATTGCATCTGTACCCTTTGAAAAGCATATTACATTATATCCTGCTTTCTCTAAATACATCTTTACTAAGACTTGTAGGTCTAATTCATCTTCTACATAGCATATATTATACATTTACATCACCTACCAATAGTATAACACATTTTATTTATCTATCTTATAAATTCCACCTTCTTTTCTATATTATTTATGGTTAAATTATTTATTTCAATCATCCTCCCATCTATATATATTAAAGTTTATTATTTTTAATTGTTTTACATCTACTTATTATTATCATTCCTCCTTTGATATATTAAGTATATATAAAAAATATGTTTAGATTATGAAATAATAATGGGAAATTATGGGAAAATAAAAAAGTCCCTATTTTAAGAGACTTTTAAATCCTTCTATTAAATGTGAATTGTCTGCACAACCCATAAATACTACAATATTTCCTTTTTCTTTTTCTAATTTTTCAATAGTTTCTTCTTCAACCATTTCACAATTTGGAATTTTATCAGCAATTAAATGTGATGTTACATTTGGATAATCTTCTTGTTTTTCTCTATTAGCAAGTATTTCAGTCATATATACTTTATCTGCGACTTGTAATGAATCAATAAACTCTTCTGTAAAATCTTTTGTTCTTGAGAAAGTATTTGGTCTAAATACAACTACTATTTTTCTATCCGGATATCTTTGATGTGCAGCTTCTAAAGTAACTCTTATTTCAGTTGGATGATGTGCATAATCATCTACTATTACTGTATCTTTTATATTAGTAACTTCAAATCTTCTTTTAGCATTTTGAAATGATGTTAAAGATGTCTTAATATCTTCTATATCAATATTTATATAGTTACACATTGCAATAGCTGCTGCAGTATTCATAACCATGTGTTTACCATATAATGGTATTTCAAATGTTCCAATTAATTCTTTATTAATATATAAATCAAATTTAGAATATTCTGATTTAAGTTTTAAATTTTTAATTACTATGTCATTATCTTCATTAAATCCATAAAACATTACTTTAGTTTTAAAATTAATTTTTCTTATTTCCTCATTATCTCCATTTGCTATTACTAATTTTTTAGTTTGATTAGCAAATTTTTCAAATGTTTCTCTAATATCATCTATATCTTTATATATTTCCATATGTTCACATTCAACATTAGTAATTATTGAATATCTTGGTTTATAATATAAGAAATGTCTATTAAATTCATCACTTTCTACAACATAATATTCATTATCTCTAGTTGCCATTCCATCTCCTGCACCTATAAAATAATTACATCCAACAGTATCTTCTAAAATATGTCTTATTATTGATGAAGTTGATGTTTTACCATGTGTTCCACTTACACCAATTGTTGAGAATTCACTAACTACTTCACCCATAATTTCCCCATATGGTTTTATAGTTAACCCCATTTCTTTAACTCTTTTCATTTCTGGATGATCTTCTTTAAATGCTACACTGTATGTTACTATTGTATCTTTATCTATATCATGATCATGTCCATAATATATATTAATTCCTCTTTTATCTAATCCATCTTGTGTAAATTTATGTCCTTTCGCATCATCGTATCCTGATACTTCATGTCCTAAATCAAATAATATTTGAGCTAGTGTTGACATACCTGTTCCTTTAATACCTATACAATAATATTTCATATTATTACCTTCTTTCTATTTGTATTATATTATATTTATAATATTTAGGCAATAAAAAAACTAATTCTAAAATTAGTTTTCTTTTTTGTAAGATTGTCTTTCAGCTTTTCTTTTATCTCTGCATTCTTTACATCTTTTTGGTTCATTAGTTAAACCTTTTTCTTTGTATAATGCTTGTTCTCCTGCAGTAAATGTAAATTCTTTACCGCAATCTTGACATACTAAAGTCTTATCTTGAAATTCTTCCATGAGATATCCTCCTTAATTATTTTGGACTTAATTTTAAATACTTTAAATTTTTCTAAATAACTAAGAAAGATTGTACAATATATTAATTTTAAGTTCATATTAATTCTATCATATGATTTTAACTAAATCAATTATTATTAACTAATTCATTTTTTATTTTTTCTTCTCTTTCTTTTTTAGAATAAATACATCCACAAAAGTCTTGTCTATATAAATTATATTCTTTAGATAGTTCTATACTTCTTTTGTATCCATTATTTTTTTTGAAGTCTGAATATAAATATTTTACTTTATACCCTTTGTTTAATTCTTCTCCAATTGTATTTATCCATATTGAGTTTTTATAGGGACTTATTGATAAAGTAGTTGTGAAATAATCGTATCCTAAAATTTCTGCTTGTTTAGCTGTCTCTTCAAGTCTTAATTTGTAACATTTAAAACATCTTGGACCACGTTCTTTAGTATTTTCTAGTCCCTTTGCAATTTCAAAGAATTCTTTTGGATCATATCTTCCATCTATAACATCTACCTTATATTTTGAATTAATATTACTAGTGAATTTTTTTATTTCGTTTAATCTTTTTAAATATTCTTCTTCATCTGTTATATTTGGATTATAATATAAAATACTTATTTTAAAGAAATCAGAAAGTTTTTCAAGTACCGCTGATGAACATGGTGCACAGCATGCATGAAGTAAAAGTTTAGTGCCTTCTTTAATGTGTTTCATTTGTTCTTCCATTAATAAATTGTAGTTCATGGTATCACCTCTTAGTGCTTGTATTATAACATAATTATATTTTTTTTGTAAGAGTTATTTATAACCATTCTTTATATCTTTTAATATAGAAATGTTTTATTATACTTACTATAAATATATAACAAGCTAGTAAAATAATTAACCATAAATAGAATTTTAATGGTAAGATGACAAATCCAAATGATGGAATAGTACTTAATAAGATTGGTGTAAATATTGTAAGTATCATTGATACTATTGTTAATATTGTTAATTTTTTAGATGCACAAGAATCAATAAATGGTCTATGTGCTGTTCTTACATTGTGTATTACTAATAATTCTGTTAATAGACATAATACAAACCATGATGTTTGAAAATAACTTTGCATACTTATATTATTATATTTTAATATAAAATAGAATACAATAAATGATAGACAGTCTACTATGGATGATGCTATTCCCATTACAAACATAAATCTAGATATACCTGATATATTCCATTTTTTAGGCTTTTCTAAGAATTCTTTATCTACATTATCGTATGGTATACCTATTTGGGAAAAGTCATAGATAAAGTCTTGAAATAACATTTGTATTGGTAAAAGTGGTAGGAATGGTAAGAATATTGATGCAATCATAATTGAAAATACATCTCCGAAGTCATCTGATAAGGCCATTTTCATATATTTAATAATATTTCCATAGACTTTTCTTCCTTCTATTACTCCATCATATATAACATTTAAACTTTGTTCTAATAATATTAAATCACTTGCTTCTTTTGCTATATCTGTTGCTTTATCTACACTTATTCCAACATCTGCTATATGTAGTGATGGGGCATCATTTACACCATCTCCCATGTATCCTACTACGTGATTATTTAATTTTAATATCTTAACTACTCTTTCTTTCTGAATTGGATTTAATCTTGTAAATACATTTACTTCTTCTACAATACTTGATAACTTTCTATCGCTTAATTTATCTAATTGCTCTCCAGTTATTATTTTGTCTGATTCTAAACCAACACAGTCACAAATTGCTTTAGTAGATTCACTTGAGTCACCCGTTAATATTTTGATAGTTATACCATGTTCTTTTAATAATTTAAGTGTTTTTTTGACATCTTTTTTAGGAGGATCCAAGAAACCTACAAATCCAACAAAAATCATATCTTTTTCATCATCTTTAGTTACAGCACTTTTATCTAATATTTTTTCAGATAAGGCAATTACTTGCATACCTGAACTTGCTAATTCATTAGCTGATTTAATTATTTTATCTTTAATATCTTTAGTTATTTTTTTAACATTATTTTTATAATTAATTCTATCACAGTCATCTAAAATTACTTCAAGAGCTCCTTTAGTATACATAGTTATACCATCACTACTTTTAACAACTATACTTTGTTTTTTTCTATTGTAATCAAATGGAATTTCATCTATTTTTTCATATCCTACATCTAAGTTAGTCATTTTATTTATTTTAGCATAACTAATAATTGCTTTATCTACTATATTTTTAATTCCAGTTGAATAAATACTATTTAAGTATGCATATTTTAAAATATTTATATCTTCTTCTCCTTGTACATTTATATATTTTTGTAGTGTAATATTATTTTCTGTCAATGTTCCTGTTTTATCCGTACATAGTGTATCTATGGCACCTAAATTTTCTATTGATTCAATTCTTTTTACTAATGTTTTTTTACGTGCTAGTGATTTGCTTCCTTTTGTTAAATTTACATTTACAATCATAGGAAGCATTGATGGTGTTATTCCTACTGCTACAGATAATGCAAATAGAATTGATTCTTTAATATTTCCTTTTATTATTCCATCTACTACTAGAACAAATATTACCGTTCCTATCATATAATTAATCAATAATTTAGTAACTGACTTCATTCCTTTATCAAATGATGTTTCAGCCTTTTTCTTTACTAATTCATTACCCATACATCCTATATATGTATTTGTACCTGTGTTAATAACAAGTCCTGTTGCTTCTCCACTAATTACTGATGAATTCATTAATAATATGTTATTTATTTCAAATATATCTGTAGATGTTAATTTGTTAAGACCTTTTTCTACTGGAACAGATTCTCCTGTAAATACTGATTCATTTATATATAAATCCTTAGAATCAATTAATACTAAATCTGCTGGTACAATGGCACCGGCATTTAACTTAACTATATCTCCAATTACAACATTTTCTGTTTTAATTTTTATTTCTTTGCCATTTCTAACTACTACTGCTGTACTATATATTTTAGATTTTAATTTCTGATTAAATTTATATTCTTCATAATCCTGAAAAAATCTAATTAGCGCACTAATTAATCCAATTGAAAATATTATTATTGATCCGATTATATCTGCTAAAAAATAGTTTATTATTGCTAGAAAATATAAAATAATTATAAATGGATCTTTAAATGATATTAATAAGAAATAAAGAAATGTATGCTTCTTTTCATTTATATATTTATTTTTACCATTTTCTTTTAATAATTTTTCTACTTTTTTTGGAGGTAAACCTTTTTCTGATGAATTAAATTTTTTATATAACTCTGCTATAGGTTTATCTGATAATCTTAAATACTTTTTATATATATCTTTTTCTATATTTTTTTTACTTTCCATATTATCACCATATAAATTATATCACTTTAATAATATATGGATTAATTTTTTTAAAATTTATGTGTCAAATTTGTATATAAAAAAGACTATTTCTAGTCTTTCTTTTCATCAGATATTTTCATTATATATGTATATATTTTATCATCATCATCTACATAGAATCCATCTTTAACACTGTTAATTTTAACATGCATTATTGGTTTATCAAGTGTGTCTCTAGCATCTACTAATTCTAGAAAATTATTTATTTGTATTATATTTTTATTTTCTAATAGACTATCAATATTATCTACTTCTACTATAATACGATCAAATGTCTTTAAAATATTCTCTAATTCTTTATTATAATCTAGTTGTTCATTTGATTTAGTTGTAAATTTTAAGATAAATTTAATTAATTTTGTAACATAAATAATGACTATTATTAATGAAACAATAAAACATAGTATATATGTTAATGTATATGAATTAATACTTTCTGATATTTTCTTATCAAATGTTTTTCTATTAGTTGTATCTTGCTTTGTTATATTAAATGTTGTTTCTCCAAGTGGTACTTTAATTGATGATACTACTTTTCCGTTTAAATAGAAATTTATATCTACTTCTGATTTAGTTAATACTCCATATTTTGAATTATATTCATTAACTAATCTATTGTATTCTTTAAATGGTATTTTGACACTATCAGATACAGTTGCAACATTTGAATTTAGTGTAACCTTCTTTTTTGGAAGAATTATATCATTATTTTCGAATAATACTTGTTTTTCATTGTCTTCTGAATATATTTTTAAATCAGAATCAACGTAATATTCATATGTTTTATCTACAAATTCCTGATATAATGCGTTATATGTAAAAACATAATTAATATTATTTACTATACTTGATAGATATTGTTTGTCTTCTCCTAGACACTCATCTTTATAATAATCATTTTTTTCTAGACATACTGAATAAGTCGAACTTGAATTTTCATTAAATATAACTTTATTATTTTTAACATAATTTAATAAGAGTATAGCTGAAGATATAAGAATAGATATAAATATAATTAAGACTATTATTATTTTAAATAATCTTTTTTCGAAACTAACGTATCTTTTTGAATTACCTGTATTTTGTATTTTTTCTTTTATTTGAATCTTTTCTTCTTCTTTAGAACTATTTTCTATTTCAGCCTTAGGCATTTTTATTTCGTTTGGAATAAATATATCAGTATTATTATCTATTTCTTTAATATGATCAAGTTCAGAGGTTTTAACCTTGTCATCTTTTGACTCTTCTAATTTATTATCAGATTCTTTATTAATTACTTCTTCATTAGAATTTAAATCAGTATTTTCTTCTATAATATTTTTAATTTCATTATTATAATCTATAACATCTGATATTTTATCATTATTATCTTCTTGCTCAATTTCTAAAGATTTTTCTGTTATTTCATCTACAACATTATTAGTTTCTTCATTTAATACTTCATCGGTTGAAACTATATTACTTTCTTTTTCTTTTGGAATTATTTCTTTGTTTAAATTAACATCTTTTTTTTCTTTGTCATTTTCTTCAATATTATTTATTTGTTTATTATTACTTATAAAGTCATCATCTAATAATTCAATATCTTCATCAATTATATTAGTATCTTTTATAACATTATTTTCATCTTCTACTATATCTTTAATTTCTTTATTATTAATAAATTCTTCTTTAGGTTCTATTTTTTCAATTATTTGATCTTTTTCTTTTAATTTTTTATTTCTTTCTTGCTTCGCTAACTTTTTTTGCTTCTGCTTGTTCATATATTTATATTTATTTTTACTAATTTTTTTATTATTTGATGCCATATAAACAATCCCTCTCTTATTCTTTTACTCTATAATATATAATACTTTTTTTTTAAAGATTTTTCAAGATAAATAATTTAATATAATTAAAAAATTTGGAATTATTTTTTCAGATTTATATTTAGTTACATTGTGTGTCCATTGCTGTATCATTTTTCTTTTTACATAAATATGTTCCATAGTTTTTGCAAGTAAAATATCCACTTGATCCAGTACCTTGCATAAAGGTACTATTTATATAAAGACTTGCTTGATCAGCAGTTTGTCTATTTGTACTATATGTCCATGAATTATTACAACCACCAGCTAGCTTTGTATCTCCTTGGAATGCTGTTACTGTTTTATCATAAACATTTGAACTTATTCCGCTAGATATATAATCATCATAGTTTTCTACGCCTCTCCATAATGGACTTGAAAAAATTCTAGTAAGGCTTGTACAACTATTAAACATTCCTGAAATATCTGTAACTTTCTTTGCGTTGAATGATGATAAATCAATCTTAACTGCAGCTGTATTTGAATTAAACATATCTTTCATTGTAGTTACATTTGCAGTATCAAAATTAGTTAAATTATATGTTCCTGCAGTTTGTGACGATATCATATTTAAAGATGATGCATAAGCAAACATAGAATCCATATTAGTTGTATTTGCTGTATTAAAGTTTGATAAATCTAAACTTGTTATTTTATTTGTATTATAGAACATATATGCCATATTTTTTACTTTTGAAGTATTAAAACTTGAAATATTTAGATTTGCTAGTTTTACATTATTATAAAAAATTCTATTCATATTAGTTACTTTTGCTGTATTAAAGTTAGATAAATCAAGTGTTGTTAAATTGCTACAACTATGAAACATACTTGCCATAGTAGTAACATTATTTGTTGTTAAATCTGTTAGATCAAGTGTTTTTAAACTTGAATCTCCTTGAAACATTGAACTTGTAGATGTTAATTCATCTGAATTTATATTTTTTGTTGAAAATGTTTTAACATTATTTAGACCATAGCCTATTTTATTGTTTCCAGTTACATATATTTTATTATCAACTGATTTAATTGCAACGTTATAATATCCGTCTGTATCTTTATCTGCTTCAATAAATACTGATCCATCACCATTTGCCGATACATCGCAATACTCTGTAGAATTCGACTGCCCGTCTTGATTAAAATGAGTTTCTAATGGTTTATATTTATTTGTCTCCATAACAACCGATTTAACCATTCCTTTTGGAATATCCTTACAACCAAAATATCCCTCCGTAGTTGATGTTGGATTACTTTTTAAATAATATTTTTCATAATTTTCAAAGTCTAATGTTGCAGGAATTGTTTCTGATGATGTTAACGATGCCCCATCTACTTCTAAAATTATTACAATTGTTGTGTGTGGCATTATTTTTTGACCTTCAAAGTTCTCTCCATCTTGTGTGACATATGCACTTACTTTTGAATTGTTTGTGATAACATCTTTTATGACTTTAATATCATCTGTTTTATTTCTTATGGTTACATTATAATTTATATGTCCGGAACCAACAAAATTTTGTGTGACTATATTATCAGTATATGAGTTTGTTGTTACTCCATTAGCATCGTTTACTTTTAAATCAGAAATATATATTCCTTTTTTGACATTATATACAACGTCTGATGTTACATTTAAATTTGTACTAAGTGCTGAATAGCCAATACTCATAAATGATGTTACAAAAATTATAAGTATTGAAAATATAATTTTATATTTTATGTTATTTCTTTTCATTTTTTCACCTTACTTTAATAATTCACTTAATACTACTGATGGCCATCCAATAAACATAATCCTATGTTTACAATGCCCTATTATACTATTTTTATTTAATAGCCATCCATCTTTTGCATTGTTATAATCACCTTTTGTAATATACCTAGTTTCATTACTTTCTTTTTTAGTTTCAATTATTCTGTGAACTACTACTTTTCCTTCTATCTTAAAAGCAATTATTTCACCCTTTTTAAAATTTTTGCCTTTCTTATCAATAATAACAGCATCACCTTTATTAATTGTTCCTGTCATTGAACCAGATCCTATTGCCATTATATTAAACCTTCCTAGTCCACTTACTAAATACATAATATTAACTATTAATATAAAACAAACTACTGAAATTGTATTTGCAATTATTTTATCTCTTTGTATATTTCTTCCATCTTTTACTTTTTCTCTTTTCGTATCAGATATTTTTAAAATTGAGAATAATACTATTAAAGGTAATATTGTTTGAATTGTTGCATTAACATAATCTCCTAAATCTGGAAATACCCCTAATACATATTTTGGTACAATTATTAATATTTGATATAGTATTGCATTTTTTTTATTTGAATATAAACATACAAGAGTTAGCATTCCATTTTTTATTATTATTGGTATAAAAATTGATAATATAAATTGTAATACTAATGTTTTTGTTGTTAGACTTTGTATATTAAATTGATTAACTAGTTCTAATAATGTAAATAATATTATTGATATTATAATATTCATTTTATAATATTTACCTGATTTTACAATTGTTTCTCTTGATGTTTCTAGTAGATATATGAATAATATGCTTGTTAATACATTTTTTAATATTCCTAATGGTCTTCTTGTATATGTACTATATAGAAAACCAATAAAGAATCCTGAAAAATATGTAATTAAATAATATAATAGTAAAATTATTATTATAATTAATAAATAATCTTTTTGAAATCTTGTGTCTCTTCTATCTGTTTTAATTAGAAATTTAAATATTATGGTTAATATTAATAATCCTAATATGAATAAATTACTATCAAATTTTACAAATAGACCAATAATTGCATAAATTAGATATATTATTTCCACAATAATTATTCTTTGAAACTGATTCATTTAAATCACTCCTTTATTTTTGACTATATAGTATACTGAATTTTGTTGAAGTATGTATTACTTTACTTGAATTGATTTCTTCCCCTGTATACTCAGCATAAAGGAATATTTCTTCACTTGATGATGCATTGATAAGATCTTCTCTTTTTATTCTACTTGAAGTACTTCCAGAATTGTCTTTTAGTAATTTATATGTTATATTTCCACATACATCAACTGAATTTCCAAATGTTCTTGTACATTCTTGCTCTGTAGGATGGGTAAAATCAATTGATGATATTTCAGCATCTATGGTTCCTTTATTTTCTACAGTAAATTTCCATATGCATTTATCTCCGGGTTTTGACATTTCGGTGTCTTCAATATTTACTGTTAATCCTGATGCAGTGGCTTGTCCACAGCTTAATCCAGAAGTACTTGTTCCTGAAGATGTTGGTGTAATTATTTCACTTTTAAATGCCACATCCCATGTTTCTGCATTTTGATTTACTTTTCCATAAGTAATTTTTAAATTTTCTGATAGTGCACTATATGCAATTGCCATTATCAGTATTAGTATTATTATAATTATTGTAAATATATATATTAATTTTTTATTTTTCATATTTATTCCTCTTTTTAATATCCTGAATATGTAATTGTAAATCCTCCATCAACTTGATTAATATCATTTTCTGGTTCATCACTATTATCTGATATACCTACTACTTTGATATTAAACCATACCGTTCTTGATTTTCCGGGTTGTATAATATCTCCAGTGTTTATAGTTGTATTATCTCCACTTCCGGCGTAACTTTCCTTTATACTGTATTCAATGTGATTACAAGTCATAACTGAACCGTTTGTCGTACATGTTTCACCTTCTGGTTTTATTGATGTAATTGCAGATATTTTTGCATTCATATTTCCATTATTTTTAATAATTAGTTGATAACTACAGGCTGCATTTTTAGTTGGTAACGATATTTGATTTATTTTTACAGAAGTTTTAGTTATTGTAATTTGTGAATTTGAACATTCGTCAAGATTTGCATTAGAAGGTACGACTGTTAGCGGTGTTGTATCAAAGCCTACATCAAATGTAAGTTCAGACTGTGTCATAGTTTTAACATTTATATATAATCTATCTTGTAACACTGCATAAACAACTGATACTATTGATATTAATCCTAATAGTATTAAGATAAACATTAAACTTAATTTATGGCTTGTTCTTCTCATAAAATCACCCTATCCTATTTTCTATTACTTTATTACTAGATTTTTAACTTTTTTTCAAGATATGAAAAAAAAGGGTTTATAACTCTTTTACTTTTTGTTTGCTATTTTCTTTTGATTTTTCAATATTATATGTATCTTTTAATATCATATATTCTTCATTAGTAGGTATTACAAATACATCTACACTTGAACTATCTTTGGATATTTTTCCTTCTCTATACTCTTTTCCTCTTGCAATTTTAGAGTTTGCTAATTCATCGAATGAGATATTCATTGGTTTTGCAATGTCTGTAATAATTTGTTTACGTACATTAATACCACTTTCTCCAACTCCTGCAGTAAATACAATTGCATTAACATCTCCATTTAATTCAAAATAATATTCTGCAATAGACTTTTCAATTGATTTTTCAAACATTCTAATTGCAAGTTTAGCTTTTTCATCCCCGTTATTTGCTAGTGTTTCAACATCTCTTAAGTCATTTTTACCTGATATTCCAAGTAATCCACCTTTTTTATTTAATGCTGTATTAACTTCTTCTACAGACATATTTTTTTCTTTACAAATATATTCCACTATTGAAGGATCAATTGCTCCTGATCTTGTTCCCATCATAAGTCCATCAAGTGGTGTTAATCCCATAGTAGTATTTACACATTTTCCATTTTTAATACATGAAATACTAGCTCCACTTCCTATATGACAAATAATTAGGTTTAAATCATCTTTATTATAGTACTTTTTCATTTGATCTGCTATATAATTATGACTTGTACCATGGAATCCATATTTTCTAACTCCGTTAGTTTCATACCATTCATATGGTACTGCATACATATAATTTTCTTTTGGCATTGTTTGATGATATGCTGTGTCAAATACTGCAACTTGAGTAATATTTGGCAATAATTTTTTCATACTTTCAATACCTGATACTTCTCCTGGAATATGAAGTGGTCCAAGTTTTTCTAATGATTTAATATTTTCTAATACTTCATCTGTTATTTCAACTGATTCAGAATATAATTCTCCACCATGAAGTACTCTATGACCTACACCTTTTATTTCAGATAAATCTTCAATGTAATTATTATCTAATAATTCTTTTAACATAATAGACACTGCTTGTGTATGATCTTTAATAATACCTTCTTTTTCTATTTTAGTTTTACCTTTAAGAGAATAAATACTCATATCTTCTCCAATTTTTTCAACTATTCCACTTACTAGTTCATTAAAATCATTATCCTTTATTTCATTTAATGAAAATTTAAGTGATGAACTTCCTGCATTTATTACTAAATATTTTTCTTTCATAATAATAACCTCCCGATTTTTTTATTAATTTGTTTTTTCTGCTATCTTTTTAAGATATTTCCCATAATCGTTTTTCTTCATTTCTTCTGCATATTTTAATAGTGTATCTTTACCTATCCATTCATTATTATATGCAATTGCTTCTGGACAACAAATTATTTTTCCATTATTTTTTTGAACTAAATTAATCATATTACTTGCTTCCATCATACTATCATTTGTTCCTGTATCAAACCAAGTATAACCTCCACCTAATAATTCTGCTTTTAATTTATTATCATTTAGATACATTTCATTAAGGCTTGTTATTTCTAGTTCTCCTCTTTTAGATGGTTTAATTTTTTTAGCAAGTTTACTTACTCCTTTTGGATAAAAATATAATCCTGTTATTGCAAATTCTGATTTTGGTTTTTCCGGCTTTTCTTCAACACTTATTACATTATTATTTTTATCTAGTTCTAAGATTCCAAATCTTTCTGGATCTCTTACTCTAAATCCAAAGATTGATGCAAAACCATTCTCAGCATTTTTCTTAGCATTATCAAGCATTTTTACAAAGTCATTGCCAAAATAGATATTATCACCCAAAACCATTGCACAAGGGTCATCTCCAATGAATTTTTCTCCAAGGATAAATGCCTCTGCTAATCCATTTGGTGAGGGTTGAATAACATATTCCAAATTTATTCCAAATCTTGAGCCATCACCTAGTAATTTTTTGAAATTTGGCTGATCTTGCTCAGTAGTGATTATAAGTATGTCTTTAATTCCACTTAACATTAAAACAGATAAAGGATAATATATCATTGGTTTATCATATATTGGAATTAATTGTTTACTTATTCCTTTTGTTATTGGATATAATCTTGTGCCAGATCCGCCTGCTAGTATTATTCCTTTCATAGTGATTCCTCCTAGGATATTATAACATTTTTATAAGAGAATAACTAGTATTTTATTTATATCTATATTTCATATACTTTATACCAAGTGATTTGTATATAGTTGATGCTCTTGGAAGAGATAAAATTCTTGCTATAATTAAATTATATAATTCATCAGAAATAAATATAATAAATAGTAACAGACTAATGATAAAAAATACTTTTTTATTTATTTTGGATTCTAAATAATAACATATTGGTAATACTATATACATAAGTAATAATGAAAATATTCCAAATATTAATACACTTCTTAAACAAACAAATCCATTAATACTCCCAAAACTTAGTATTTCCTTATTATAATCCCAGCATCTTAAACCAGTAGTTTTTAACATAAAATATCCCGAAAAATATTCAAGTATTCCTGTTGATATAACACTTATTAAAAAAATAAATATGGGTTTCTTTTTATATTTATTTGTTAAAATCCAAATCATAAGTGATCCAGTTGCATAGATATTTATCCATGGAAGAAAATTTGCTCCTCGCCAGTAAAATTCTTTCATTCCACTATTAAAATAATAAAATATATATTCATATAAGAATCCAAACATACCAGTTATTACTACTATTAAACAAGTAATAGCAAATAAGGATTTATTAGTTACATTTAATTTGTTATTCAAATAATTATTATAAAATTTTTTCATATACTACTCCTATTTATTTTTTTATTTTATTATACAACAAAAAATACAAATCTGATAATTGATTTGTATTTTGTTAATGATATTTATCTAAATATTTAGTAATATGATTATAAATATGTCTTAATATTATTTTTATAATTAGTACTACGAAGTTTATGGAGAACTTTTTTTTCAATTTGTCTTATTCTTTCTCTAGTTACATTAAATTGTGCTGCTATTTTCTCTAATGATTCAGGTATACCACCATTTTATATTCCATAACGTAATTTTATTACTTCGGCTTCTCTTGGTTTTAATTTATTTACAATTTCGATTAAATTATCTCTTAAAAAATCATTTTCTAGCAAATCAAAAGGTTCTGGATATTTAAGATATTCACTTATGAATGTTTCTCTAACAGTTATTAGATATAATAATACTTTTTATGATTATTACTATAAGAAAATATCTGAAGGCAAATGTCATAGAGTTGCTTTATCTCATATTTGTAAAAAACTTATTAGAGTTATTTACATTCTTGAAACTAAAAATATCCAATTTGATCCATCTTTATTAAAATAAATTAAATTATAATATCAACTTCAAAAATTTTAAAAAATATAGTTTTTGAAGTCTTTTGGCATGGGATTCTTTTCCATATTATTTTTTTAGAAAAACTATTGACTTTTAATAGTTAGCCTTTCTTTTATTTCATCTTTTACTCTATAAGCTGTTGCAGCATAATCAGCAATCTTGAAATTTTCCAATATATTATTATATATTTCTTCATTTTTTTTATCAATTTTCTTTAATTCTTTTGCTTTTGTATATATATCATTATATAAATTATAAATTACTTTATGATTTTGAATATTATTTACTAAATCAACAATTTTTAAATTATTATTTCTATTTGAAAAAGATAATAATCGTCCTATTTGCTGAAAATATATTATTGGTGATATTGTTTTTCTTAGCATAAATATTGCATCTATATCTTTAACATGTACACCTTCATTTAATATATCTATACAAGAAAGTACATTAATGCCATCTTTTGCTTCTCTAAATTCTTGTAGTATTTTTTTATTTTTTTCTTTAGAATTTGATGAATTTACTTCATATATATTAATATCTGATTTATTAAATATACTTTTTATTTTTTGTTCATCTTTTTTAATATTATCTATTTGTGATGAGAAAATGATAAATTTACCATTGTTAATATCTTGAAATTCTTTTAATTCATCTTCTTTATTTAGTAATTTGCTTGCATATTATTTATATTTTTCTACTAGTTTTTTTGCTTCAATTTTTTGATTTTTTGTATAACAATATCTATCTATAATTCTTTCTGTATTTGATAAATCGTTAAGCATTTCTTTATTTGTTGTTATATATTTTGGTGCAGGAAGCAGTCCTTGCAATATAGAATCTGATAAGGATAATTCTGATGCACATACTCCATCAAATAGAATATCATTCATGTTTTTTTCATTATCTAAGTATCTAATTTCAGTTGCCGTTGTTCCAATTACTTTCTTATTTGGATATTTTTCTTTAATTATTTGCAATAATTCTTATACCTTTTGACCTGATTTTTGGGAACCGCATCTATGATATTCATCTTAAATAATTACATCATAGTGTCTAGCTATATTTTCTATATTAGATTTTAAAATATTTAGGTAAATCATACTATTTAAATTTGGAAGATCTTTTCTATTTATTCCTAAATCATTCATATGTTCTTCTAATAATTGATCTATGATTGGATAGGTAGGTGCCATAAAAAGTATTTTTTTATCAGGATTATTTATTAAATATTTTAATAAGATAAATGATTTACCTGTTCCTGTTGCATGATTTATTGCAACCATTTGATTGGTTTTTAATACTGAAACCAAATTATTATATGCCTTTTCATTATGCACAAATAATTTTATATCCTTATTCATATTTATACCCCCCATTTATTAAGTGGCGTAATTATAACATATTTTTCTTATTTTTGCAAGTTTTTCTTTTTTTGAACAAAAAAAGAACACCTCAATGGTGTTCAACTACTTACATTAACTATTTTTGAATTCCAACGTATTCTGCTGATCCAAAAGCTAACATTAACATAAATATAGGATTTAATAAAATTAATCCTGCTGCAAATCCACCTGATTTACCGAATGCTTTTGCTAAGTTGATATATAATAATATCATCATAACAAAATTGACAAAAGGGATACACGTTAATAGGAACATCCAACCATTGAATCCAGCAATTTCAAACATTTTGTAAAGATTATATAATGGTACGATAGAAGCCCATCCTGGTTTTCCAGCTTTTGTAAATATTTTCCATACAGCAACGATAGCTACAACACATATTAGTAACATGAACACTATGTATCCTGTACCAAATGATGAAGTAGTTGATTGTGTAGTTGCATAAGTATTTACATCATACATCTTTCATTCCTCCTTATTGTAAGGATACAATAATATTTAAATTTTGACAATACTAAAAACAATTTTTTACTAAAATTTTACTTTTATCGCTTTCTTTTACTCTTTTATTAAAATACTCTTGATATTTGTCTATATTAATTAATACTTTATCCAAATATTCCTCATAACTATTAATATCTAGTATTTTAAAACATTCATCTAATGATTTTGTATTTAAATTATCATTCAATAAATGTATTTTATCTATATATGAATTATCTTCTTTATAACATATAAAGTTTGATATGGATAAAGAAAATCCTACTAGATACCACGTTAGTTTTAATAGATTCCTATCATTTTTTATTATTAATTTCATTTCTTCTATATAATCATTAAACTGTATTTTTTCTTCAATTTTTTCTTTATTAAATTTATTTTTTTTATATAATTTAATTGTTAATAAAATTGAAGACATTTCATAGATAACATGTAAAATATCGTCAATTTTGTATTTCATTATTTTAATTACATCTTCTCTATATTCTTCATTTAATAACTCATCTAAAAAAATTAATTCATAAGTATATGAAATTGTTTCTGTGAGAAAGTCTGATGTGAATGATCTATTGTCTTTTTCTGGTT
This sequence comes from uncultured Erysipelotrichaceae bacterium, assembly GCA_902801525.1. Lineage (GTDB taxonomy): Bacteria > Bacillota_I > Bacilli_A > RF39 > UBA660 > RUG14670. The sequence goes on from CADCIN010000016.1 coordinate 22,541, forward strand.
GATTAATATAATGCATTATTTCATGTATTAATACTTCCATTGTTCTTATATCATTAGTATTTTTAATATCTATCATCTTTCTTTTATTTTCATAATCATAATAACTGTAACCATCACTTGTTTTACTTGTCCAATTATTAGCCTCAATAAATAATATTGATCCATTTTTAACTAACTTTCTTATATCCAAATTAAAATTATTTTTTCTTAAAAAATCTTGCACTCTATCTATTGATATATCAGTTTTTATATAATTGTAAGTATTTGAATTATTTTTATCTAATTTAATTCTATTTTCTATTTTAGATAATCTGTGTGCTAAATCATATACTTTTTCAAAATTATCATAAATAAAATTACTATTTCCAAGTAGTATTTTATTTTCCATTAATACTTTTACTCCAAGATTTGCATGATCTTCATTTTTTGAATCATTAAATGATGAGTATCTTTGGAATTGTTCAAATCTTCCTATA
>CADCIN010000017.1 GCA_902801525.1 uncultured Erysipelotrichaceae bacterium
ATACCTCCATATTACATAAAAAAAGTATAACAAAAGAATGTAGGAAAACCGACATTTTTATATTACATTTTTCCTACATTCTTATATTACCATTAACACCATCTTCTCTATCTAATACAAAATTATTTATATGATTTTTATTTATTTCTATTTTATCTTTTATTTCTTTATATAACTGATTCATCATACTCTTTTTCTTCCTCTTCTACTATTATACTATTTTGTAAATACTCTATATGACTTTCTATATCTTTATATAAATCAATTAATTCTTCATTGTCCATAATACACCTCGTTATTAATAAAAGACCTTCTTTCGAAGGCCTTCAAATTAACTTTATTAAGCTTGTGATAAAGTACTGAATTGTAAGTTGTATGATAATGATCCACCTGATGCATTATTTTCACAATCTACATCTTGTCCTTCAACCCACATGTAAATTCTCATTTTTGTAATACCAGCACCTAATTTAAATACTTGTTCATATGCAGTTGATGGGATTCCAGCAGCTGTTGTTGTAATTGTAGGTGTCATTTTTGCAAAGTAATCTGAACTCTTATCATTTAGTGGTACATTTAAATTAGAAGCAATATCTGTTTTTACTCCGTAGTAATCAAGAATTGATGCACCTGTTGTAGTTGTTGATAAGCCATAATTACTGCTTGCATTTGCAACTGCAGCATTTGTATGAACGTCATAATTTGGTTCCCATAATACAAATCCTGTATTATCTGCTGCTTTTTGAGCTTGGATTGCACTTAAATCAGAACCTGTAGCCATAGTTCCTTGTGGCATGAATGCAACTCTTGCTGCATTTTCAATACCTGTTGATGTATCTAATGCTTTAACACTTGATGTTGATGTTAAATAGATTTGAGTTTCTTCTTTTACTTGGAAAAATAAATCAAATGCTATAAAGTCACCACTTGTTCCATTAGTTTCTGTTGATTTAGCAGTTGATAATGTATAAGCACCTGTTTCATCACTTCCGATTTCACCTTTATACATATTTACAAAACCTGTAGCTGAATTAACTTCTCAAATAGTTGAAACTGGAACCATTGAATTTGTTTTTGTAGGTAATTGATTTACTGCTCCTAGATAAGTTGTACTTGCTCCAGTAATATCATCGTTTGAAATAACTGTTTTCCAGTTATCACCATCTACAGATACCTGTAAACCATTTTGAGATGCTACATTAACATCGATTTGACTAACAGTTACAGTATTGTTTGCTGTAAACCATGCGTAAGTACTTGCAGTTAAGATAAAACCAGTAAATACTGCCATTAGTATTCCGAATAACAATTTTCTTTTTTTCTTTTTGTCTTGTTTTTTCATCTTTATACTACTATTTTCTCTTAATATGTTCTTCTTTCATATCCATATGCATTTTCATTTCTCCACCTATAAGTTCGTTATTACATTCTAAATCATTGCCTTCTATCCATACAACAATTGTATAATGATCACGACTTTTAGGCTTGAATCTTTTACTCGTACCAATAAACACTATTGTTTTGTTTTTAAAAGGTACCATACCAATTTCTGCTTTTCCAGTTGTCCTACTTTTTTTGGCATATGTAATTGGTTTCCCATTTTTATATACCATAATACGAATAGCTTCATCAACATCTTTAATTACATCATCGATATCTAATTCATACCAATAATTAATAGTTTGATTTCCACCATTTACCACATAGAAACTATATGCTATATAGTTATAACCATTGTGAGAACCATTAGCTTCAGTATCTAAGTTTTCAGGTAACCATTTAACGGATATGTTATCCATATAATCAATAGTAGCCGCTGATAACCTTTTGGCTTTATTCTATCCACTACCATCTTCAGATAAATAGATATTCTTTTTATTAGATAAATCTCTATCAACTCTAATAGTGAAATTTCCGCCATCGTTTAATACATATAAAAATAAATAAATAAGTGAAATTAATATAAGTAAAAATAAAAAAGTTATTTTAACAATTTTTTTGAATAATTTTCTTCTATAAACTGTTTCTGCTTTTACTGTTACTGTATAATCTTTCATTCTTTCACCGCTTACTGTATTTATTTATAGTTATATATATTAGCCACCCTTCCTACTATCTATAATTGATTATAATATATATTTTTTTCTTGATAAGATTATTTAAAAAAAATGTCAAAATTTGTAATTACTTTACTATTAATTTTATAAAAAAAGATATTATTTTCATAATATCTTAACAAGCATCACTTGGCTTTATAGAACATGTTGGTGCATCTTCTTTTTCAAGTTCTTTAATTAGTTTTTTATACTTTTTAGTTAATGCTTTTACTTCACTTTCAGTTATTTTCTTAGTATCATTATTTGTTTCTAATGACTCTATATTATCATCCTTAGTAAAAATAACTGAAGGATTTTCTATTTTATCTTTATTATTTTTTTTATTTAATAAATTAGTTATTTCTTTATTACTATTTTTTATATCATAATAATATATTTTATCTTCACAGTTACATTTTACTGTATGAATTAATACTTCTACTATATGTCTTGTCTTATTACTTTTAGATGATCCAATTAGGATAATTGCTTTCTTATTCTTTAAAATATTAACTAATTCTTTACTATTTACATATTCAATATTATTATCTTTTGGTATATTAACTTTTAGGTATTTACTATTTAATTTTTCAAATTCTCTTTTAAACTTTAATTCATCTTTTGTATATTTATTATTATTAATTATTAGTAATAATCCTGTGATTAATATTAATATAATTACTATTACAACTATTAACTTCTTTTTCATATATTACCTTTCTAAGTAATCAGCACCTTTATGTGGTTCTTCTCTTAATAAATCATTAAAATTTTGTTGTCGTAGTGCTTCATAAATTACAATTGCGACACTATTTGATACATTAAGTGCTCTTACGTTTTCTGTCATTGGTATTCTCATACAATGATCTAAATCATCTTTTAATATTTCTTTTGGAATACCTGTTGATTCTTTTCCAAATATAAAATAAAGGTTCTTATTTTCTTTATTTTCATAATTAAAACTTGTATGTGGTTTATGTCCATATCTTGTGAAATAAAAATATTCTCCTGGATTTTTTGATTTAAAATCTTCATAATTTTCATATACTGTATAATCTAATTTATCAATATAATTTACTCCACTTCTTTTTAAGTGAGCATCATCTAAAACAAAACCAAGTGGTTTAATTAAATGAAGTTTTGTATTAGTTGCGACACATGTACGCATTATATTACCTGTATTTTGTGGTATTTCTGGTTCAAATAATACTATGTTATTCATATATTTTCCTCCTTTAAAAAAAGAGATTACTCTCCTAATTTATTTATTTCTATAAATTGTTTTGCTTTTTCTACTGTTAATGCATCTTTATCATTACCTTGTACTAAATTAATTACTTTTCCATCCTCAAACATTACAATAGCTGGATAATTACTAGTTAATTTAACTTTATAATTATATTTATTATTAAAGTCATTTATAAAAGATTCTCTATCAATATTAGAAAGGTTTAAATATACAATTGAGTTTTGTAATTCTTTTTTTAGTACCACTTTCTTAAATCCTTTTTCAAAATTACGACATTTATAATCACTTGCAGTACACATATAAATAATAGCTGTTTGATTTTCTAAAATATAATGTTCTAATTCTTCTGCAGTTGTTAATTCTGATAAGGTTCCCCTAATTATAGGAGTTTGTCTTTGATACTCATCATATACTCGATACCAATTACATAAATATATGATAAAACCAAATGTTAATAGGAACACTACTATTAATATTATATAATTTTTTGTTGGAATCTTTTTTTCTTTTTGACTCATTCTATCACTCCCTATTAATATTTTATCATAATTTTAAAAAGTTTAGTACTAAAAAGTAAATTAATAATACTGGTTTACAATTTTATTTATTTTTTGTTTATCTTCAATAGAAAAATCTATTCTTATATTAAAATTATTCTTAATATTATTTGTTATTTCTATTGAAAGAGGTTCACTATTTAAGATGTGTGTTAATCTTCCATCATAGTATACTGGAAACTTTCTTTTACGTAGATCTATAAGACTATAGTTAAAATCATTTTCTTTAATACTTAATATATTACCTTTTATTATCATATTTTCTATTCTACCATAAGCTAATATTTCTAAGTTTGGTTCTATATCGAATTTATCTTCAAAATTTTCTTTTAGAGTCATTTGTTCATTAAATGATAATTCTGGGGACAATGTTACTTTATTTAGTCCCATTTTAAATAAGAAATACGCTGTATAAATATTATATACATTTAGTCCATAATCGCCATCTTGATTATTAAAATCTTGATAATTATTTGTTAGAGTTTTCTTATCAAAAATAAATTTAGAATCTTCCTCAACATTATAGATATTTTCTTTATATTTAAATTTTTCATACAGATCTTTATTAAGTACGTATATTTTATCTATATTAAATTTTAAGCATTCTAATAGAGAATCTTCTGTTAGAACTTTAACACAAAATTCTTTTTTTAATTTTGGAATATCTTTATCAAAAGTTGGTATTTTCTTAACTATATTATAATCTGTTAATGTTTTTTTGTTTATCAACTCATTTACTGCTTCTCTTCTTAAATCATTTAATTCTTTAATTGATATAAATATATCATCATCACAATCTATATTTATTTTATATGCCGTAAATGGAGTATCACCTAGTTTAGATACTTGTTTTTCTATTCTATCTTTACTAATTGGCTGATTAATTGCTTTATCTACTATATTACCAGTTAACTCTACTTTATAATTATTATCTATAATAGTAATTTTTAAAGGATTATTTTTCTTAGCTAATAAATTTATTTCTACTGGTACTTTTATATCTTTATAATTTTCTATTTCTTTTGACAATTCATAGTCAAATGTTTTAGATACTGTATCATTTGTTTTTAAATTTATTTTATTATCAACATAACATATATCATTACTAGTATTTGTTAATTTACCTTTTTCATCATATAGGAAATTAACCATCATACCATTTCCTGATTCTAGGAATCTTATTCCATCATTTTGATTTAATTTTCTATTTAACTTAATCTTAATCTTTTGATTGGTAACACTTATTACTTTACCTATTTCTAGACCAATATGATTTGGCGTATTATTATTTATTAAATTATTATCTTTAGTATTAAATAGATGACCTTTGGTAAATTTACGATTAAATATAGTCTTTAATTTATTTGTTTCTTCTTTTAAATCAAAATCCTTATCATTATCAATTAAGTGTCTATAATATCTAGTTATAAAAGATACATATTCTTTTGATTTCATTCTACCTTCTATTTTAAAACTATATATATTACTTTTTAATAAATCATTTATTCTTGATGAGGTATTTAATTCTTTCATACTTAATAAATATTTATTTGATTCAATTAATTTATCTTGATATAGAAGCGAATATGGAAGGCGACAACTTCCTGCACATTCTCCTCTATTTCCACTTCTTCCACCTATCATCGAACTCATTAGACATCTACCAGAATAACTTACACACAAAGCACCATGCATGAATGCTTCTAAATCAACGGGTATATTTATACTTTTAATTTCATCAAGTGATAATTCACGTGATAATACTACTCTTTTAATTCCCATTTCATAAAACATTTTTATAGTTTCTAGTGATGAAGAATTTGCTTGAGTGGATGCATGTATTTCTAAGTTAGGATACATTTGTCTTACTAAGCAAATCATACCAAAATCTTGCATTAAAATAGCATCTATTCCTATTTTATGTAAAAATTCTATTTGTTTTAAAAATTCTTCTACTTCATTATCTTTTACTAATGTATTCATTGTTATATATAATTTTTTATTATATAAATGACATATCTTTAAAGCTTCTATTACTTCATCTTCTGATAAATTGTTGGCAAATTTTCTAGCTCCAAAGCTTTTTAATCCTGCATATACTGCATCGGCACCTGATGTTACCGCAATTTTTACACATTCTAAATTCCCTGCTGGTACTAATAATTCATGCATTTTTACACCTCTTTTTCTATATAATACCATAAATATTTCTAATTAGATATTTACTTTTCATTTTTTAAATTATTTATTTCTTTTTCTAATGCTTTTATCATTTTTTCTAATATTTTTATATTATCAGTATTGGAATAATTATTATTCAATGCTTCTTCTTTTTCTATTTGTACTTGTTTATAAAATGCATTTGTACATAAAACTTGCGCTGTTAACATTAACCAGTTACCGAGAGCATTTTGTTCTGCAGCAGTTAAATCATCTATTAATATATAACCTACTATAATCGCACTAAATGAAAATGCTTTGGGTGAGATATTTGGAAGAGACATTTAATCACCTTTTCTACATTATATGACATAAATATTAATTTTTAGTATATATTTTAATATGAACATTAACCTTGAAATTTTTAATAAGCTGAAAACTGAGGAATCTATTTGGATATTATATCTTATAATTATATGTTTGTCCTTTTATAGTAATAGTATTGGAAGAGATTATTATGCTACACGAAGTAATGATTCAAAGAAAAAATATAGAGAAATAAATATATTTATTTTTTCACTTGCACTTGTTTCATACGTTTATTATTTTAAAGATAGTTTAGATGGCGTTAATTCACTTACAGTTGATGACAGTAATAAGAAAGTATTTTTTAATAAACTTAGTTTAATGGCTTCTACTTTAATTTTAATATCTGGTATTATTCTTTTATATATTGCAATTAGTGATAGTAATATTGATATAGAACTTGCATTTAGTTAAAAAAAAGAACTATTTTTTAATAGTTCTCAGCTTTTACTTCAAAGAAACTTTGAGGATGGGCACATACTGGGCAAACTTTTGGTGCAGATGATCCAATTACTACATGTCCACAGTTTCTACAAATCCAAATTTTATCTCCATCTTTTGAGAATACTTTTTCATCATCAATATTCTTTAGTAATTTTCTGTATCTTTCTTCATGGTGTTTTTCAATTGCTGCAACTTGTCTAAATTTAACAGCTAACGAAGTAAATCCTTCTTCTTCTGCAGTTTTAGCAAAGTCCTCATACATATCTGTCCATTCAAAATTTTCACCATCTGCTGCTGCTTTTAAGTTTTCTGTTGTAGTAGGAACTTCTCCACCATTTAATTCTTTAAACCACATTTTAGCATGTTCTTTTTCATTGTTTGCAGTTTCTTCAAATATTGCTGCTATTTGTTCATATCCATCTTTTCTTGCTTTACTTGCAAAATAAGTATATTTATTTCTAGCTTGTGATTCACCTGCAAAAGCTGCTTGTAGGTTTTTTTCTGTTTGACTTCCTTTTAATTCCATAATATACCTTCTTTCTTTATTTATTTAATATGTATTCATTATAACATTATAATTATTTTTTTTAAACACATTTAACAGTTATTTACATAATATATTTATAGGTGATTAGATGAAATTTACTCCTAATAAACATTCTTTATTTTGTAGATGCAGTGTATGCAAACAAAAAAGAAGTAGTAGTCTTTTATGGCTTGCTCTTCTCTTAATGATATTCATAATTATTTTTTATCAAATAGTATTATTAATATTTATTACAACTAAATTAAATGCTATTATTTTGTTCTTTGAATTTATCTTCATCAATGGACTGCTCTTTTTCATATTCTTTTAATATAAAATTTCTTGTTTTACTTAGATATTTTATTTCATTTGAAATTTTTTGTGTATTAATTAAATGATTATCTTTAAAAGTTATTTCTTTAGGTATCGTTAATAAAGACTTTAATAAGTACTTTTCATCTTTTTCTAATTTATAATTCTTATTATATATTTCATATAGTGAAATTGGTTCAACTACATTGAATTCTTTTCTATAAAAATTTAAAAAGTCATAGATTGGATAATCTACTTTAGTATTATTCCAGCTAATTAATTTACTTTTTATAAAATGATTTAATTCTAAATTATTGTGTAATCTTACTACTCTTTCCTTTGATGATTTTTCTTTTGTTTGATACCACTTATCAATATTATTCTCAGAGTATTTCAGACTATCATATATACTAGATATATTCCTAAGTAATAAGTACTCTTCTGGTGCATAATACATTTTTGTTTCTAGAATATCTTGCATATTAAAGTAGAATGATCTTGTTTCAGATATAGTTTTTTTTATTTTTTCATATAATTTTTTTATATCATCTGGAATCACTTCTTTATATGTTGTTGTTTTATTATGAAGATTTGCAACTACTCTAATTAAGTCTTCATTACTTTTTTCTTCATCTTCTAAGTATTCATATAATTCATAATCATTATCTTCTGAGATTGGTCTTAAATAATAAGAAAAGTTTCTACTATCTAAATAATCATAAATATTATGATTATTTTTCTTTTTCTTCAAGATATATTTTTTATTATCTATTTCTAATAGTCTTGCTGATTTTATTTTTTTATATTTTTTCTTATTTATAGAATAATCTTCTAAAATATTATTCATTTGATGATGGGATTATTAACTTAGTACCTATACTTATATTTGATAGATCATTATAGTTTTCTAAATCTTCTTTTTTTACTTTATATTTATTCATTATATAATCTAGTGTTTCATTTTGTCTTACTATATATACTGAGTATGCTTTAAATGTATCATCTTCATCTTTAAGTGATGAGAATAGAGATGATGAGTTAATTTCAGTTTTTTCTTTGGCTTCTATTTCTACTTCTTCTGTTTTAACTTGTTTTTCTTCTTCTACTTCTTCTACTTTATCTTCTTTGGTTTCAATAATATCTATATCTTTTATTTCACTTTCTTTGTTGTCATCTAATATTTTAATATCACCATCACACTCCCTTTGATTTTCTAATTCTTCTTCTTTTATATTTATTTCTTCTACACCTTCTATTTTAATATCAATATGATATTTTAAATAATTTTCATCTACTATTTCATATTTAAAATCTTCTATTTCTATTTTTGAGCTTGAAAGATCTAATTGTTCAAGCATTGTTATATTAACTGGTATTTTAAATGAAAAATCATCTGATATCTGACTTGCCTCAGTCATCTTATATGTACCTGTAAGATATAGATTTCCTTCTACATCACTTTGAGTAGTAAAATGTAGATCTTCATCTAATGATATCGAAGTAATCTCACCAATTATACTTTTAAATTCTAATTCATTTTCAAAACTAATAATTTTTTTCATTTAATACTCCTTTCTATTTAAGAGTATGAAAAAAGAAGAATTATTATTCTTCTTACTTATTATCTTAATTAGTTTTTACTAATGTTTTTTCAGTTTCTAATTCATCTTCTGGCTCAGATGACTTTATTTCTTCTATTTCTTTTCTTAATTCATCTGCTAGATAAATTATTGATTTTTTGTATCTTCGTGGTATTACTTTATTTATTTTAATCGCATCATGGACACTTTTTAAAATTGTTATTAATCTATTTTTTAAGTCTTCATCAAATAATTCTGGCATGACATTTACTAAATAGTTAATAGATGAATAAATATACTGTACTTCTATTTCTTCGTCTTCTTGTTTTGGATTAATTATATTACTAAAAACAACTATATCATTGGCAAGTAAATTTAAATCTAAATTATATGCATCACTCTTTCGTGGTTCTTCTATTCTTCTTACTTTATACTGATTTTCTATATAATCTTTTAGTAAATCTATTTTGTATTTTGAATCTAAATGTGACAACTTATTTAAACTAATAATTGCTTCATTCATCTTATCTATAGTTTCTTTTTTATTCTTATAATTCATTCTATTTTCAGAGATTATAGTTCTAACTTTTTCCATAGAATCATCCATAATTAGAAAGTATTCTGGCTCAATATCTAAAAGTCTATTTGTTCCCGAAATAAATGCTTGGAAGTTTCTATCATTATTTTTATATTTTTTAACTAATTCATCTTCCTTCAATACTAATAATTGATTTTTTACCAACATACTATTAACATTTTCATTTATTCTATCTTTAACTTTCATACTCTACCACCCTGCTAAATAATTTTTCATATATACTCATATAATTGTCTACAAAGATAAATTCTATATCTTTTAAAATATCTTTAGGAATTTCATCTAGGTCTCTTTCATTTTCTTTTGGAATTATTATTTTTCTAATTCCCGCTCTATGGGCACCAATTACTTTTTCTTTTAATCCTCCTATAGGAAGTACTCTACCTCTTAGTGTTATCTCTCCAGTCATACTTATTTTACTTGATATGGGTTTATTCTTTAATAGACTTATTATTGTAGTTGTAACTGCTGTACCTGCTGATGGACCATCTTTATTAACTGCTCCTTCTGGAACGTGTATGTGAATGTCATTTTCTGTAAATAGTTCTTTATCTATTCCAAATATTTTTGAATTTGCTTTTATATAGTCAAGTGCAATTTTACAAGACTCTTGCATAACATCTCCTAGTGAACCAGTTAATATTAAATTTCCACTTCCTGGAAATATATTTGCTTCTATCGGAAGAATATCTCCTCCAAATACTGTGTATGCCATTCCATTTACTATTCCTGATTCTTTATTATTTACAGTTTCCATATAAAGATATTTTTTCTTACCTAGGAACTCTTCTAAATTATTATTATCTATTTTGAAAAATACTAATTCTTTATTAATTAAGAATTCTTTTACTATTTTTCTAAGTACTGATGAAATATTTCTTTCTAGTTCACGTACTCCTGCTTCTTTTGTATAATTTCTAATTATTGTTAATAATGCTTCATCTGTAATTTCTACTTGAAGAGATGTTAACCCGTGTTCATCTAATTTTTTTGGAAATAGATAATTTTTAGCAATATCTAATTTTTCATATTCAGTATAACTTGATAAGTTAATTATTTCTAATCTGTCTTGTAATTCATATGGAATTTGTTCTATGTAATTTGCAGTTGCAATAAACATAACTTGTGATAGATCGAATTCTTCTTCTATATAGTGATCTTGAAAATTACTATTTTGTTCTGGATCTAATACCTCAAGTAAGCTACTTGCTGGATCTCCCTTAACACTTTTAGCCATTTTATCAATTTCATCTATAACAAATACGGGATTCTTTGTTCCTGCTTTTTTCATACCTTGAATTATTTTACCTGGAATTGATCCAATATAAGTTCTTCTATGACCAACTATTTCAGCTTCATCATTAATTCCACCTACACTTATTTTTGTTAGTTTTCTACCAAGACTTTCTGCGATTGACATAGCAAGTGATGTTTTACCTACACCAGGTGGACCAACTAAACAAATAATTGGACTATTTAAATTATTAGTATTTTGTTTTACAGCTAAATATTCAATTATTCTCTTTTTAACATTTTCTAATCCAAAGTGTGATTCATCAAGTGTTTTCATAACACTTTCTAGATTCGATTTATCTTTAGTTGTTTTTTCCCATGGTAGATTAAGCATCCAATCAATATAATCTCTAGTCATACTAACTTCTGGAGAATTTGGATTCATAAGTTCATATCTATTTATTTCATTTTTTATTTTTTCTTTAACTTTTTGATTACATTTTAGTTTTCTGGCTTTAGTTTTTAATTTTTCTATTTCACTATCTTTACTGTTTTCATCACCAAGTTCTTTTTGAATAGCTCTAATTTTTTCTCTTAAAAAATATTCTTTTTGTGTCTTATTTAATTCTTTTTCTACTTCTTTTTCAATTTTTCTTTCAAGATCAATATATTTTAATCTTTCTTTCATATCTTCAATTAATTTCTTAGTTCTTTTAATTGGATCAAGTAGTTCTATATACTTTTTCTTTTGTTCATAATCAATTGGTATATATGAAGCGATTAAGTCACATAATTCACTTAAGTTAGTTGCACCTTGTAATTGTGAAATAATTGCATTAGACATATATGAATCTTGATTTATATATTTTTCTAGTTCTTTTATTAGAATATTTTCATAATTTAAATCTATTATATTTTGATTTTCTACATCTTCATATTTTGCAAGATAGTAATTTTCTTTTTTTTGAAAATCATACTTATTTATTTTTACTCTTTTAATTCCTTCAAGTACTATTTTACTTTTACTATTAGGTATATCTATTTTTAATTTTAATTTTGCAAGTACTCCGATACTTGGAAGTGAAGTTATATCATTACTTCCTACATCTATTGGATTAACTATAATTAATTCTTTTGACTGTGTTTCATCTATATCAGAAAGTACTTTTCTATTAAAAGTATTATCTACTTCTATTCTCACTTCGTTTTGTGGGAATATTACTAAATTATCTATTACTAATACTATTTTTTGTTCGTTATTCATAGACAATTCCTCCAAGCTTTTATAACTTACTATTATATAATATTATGAAAAAATTTCAATATTTTTGAGGTATTTTAACAAAAAAAATCTAGTTTAATAACTAGACTTCTTCTTATTTATTTAATTCTTTTAATTTATCAACTGTTCTTCTTACTTCCATATCATATTTGATTAAATCTAATCCACCGAATTGTGCTAAGAACTTTTCTTTCTCCATTTGATATTTCTTTGCTAATTCTTCAGCTTCTTTATCAGCTTCTTCTTCAGTTACTTCAATCTTTTCTAAGGTTGTAATTTCTTCAAGCATTAATCTATATAATACATTTGAGTAAGCTTCTTTTTCTAATTGATCTCTTAAATCTTTTTCAGTTGATTTAGTAAATTGATAGTATAAATCAAGACTGATTCCTTGCATTTTCATTTGTTCTTCGAATCTTCCAAGTAATCTATCTACTTCTTCATTTACCATTTCTTCTGGAATATCTACTTCAACATTTTTAGATACTTCTTCTAGGATTTTATCAACGTATGCATTTTCGACATCCATTTCTTTTTGAGCTAATATTGATTTTTTAATCTCTTCTTTAAGAGTTTTTTCATCATTAACTCCTTCCATTCCTAAATCTTCAAAGAAATCTTCATCTAATTCACGAGCTTGTTTAGTTTTGATTTCATTTACTTTAACTTTGAAAACAACTTCTTTTCCTGCTAAATCTTCAGCTGTATAATCTTCTGGGAATGTAAGATGTAGGTCTTTTTCTTCACCTGTAGTCATACCAATCATTTGTTCTTCAAATCCTGGAATAAATGTATTTGATCCGATTTCTAATGAATAATTTTCACCTTTTCCACCATCAAATGCTACTCCATCTTTAAATCCTTCAAAATCAATAATAGCTACATCACCATTTTCAATTTTACCTTCTTTTGTAACTAATTCAGTGTACTTTTCAAGTAAGTGTCCCATTTCATGTTCTACTTCTTCATCTGTAACTTCAGCTTTTTCAGGTTTAATATTTAATCCTTTATATTTTTTTACATTAACACTTGGTTTTGTAATAATTTTAAAAGTAAATTCTACTCCTGATTCATCTAAACTTTTTAAATCTACAGCTGGTTGAACAACTGGAATTAATTTAGATTCTTCCATTGCTTTTTCATAAGCTTCTTGTAATACAGAATCTGCTGCATCAATGAATAAACTTTCTTTTCCAAAATGTTTTTCATAAATTGCTCTTGGAACTTTTCCTGTTCTGAATCCATCAACTTTTGCAGTTTTTTGTTTCTTTTCAAAAGCCTTATCTAATGCTTTAGTCCAAGCTTCCCCGTCAATTTTAATAACAACTTCATGAGTATTTTTGTTTTTTACTTCTTCAGTTTTTACTTCTTCTTTTTTATTTGCCATATATATTATACCTCCAACGCATATTATTATAACTTATATTTTCAATTAAGACAACAAATTTTTACAAAGAAAATACATAAACTAGATGTTTATGTATCTTTCATTTATTATTTAGATGTTATTTAATTTCAATTGTTTTTTTAGTTGTTTGTATATCTTTTTTAGGAACGGTAATTTCAAGCATTCCGTTTTTAAACTCTGCTTCCACTTTATCCTCATCTAAATCTCCAAGATAGAAAGATCTTTCATATTTACCATAACTTCTTTCACGGCGAATATAATTTTTACCTTCATCTTCTTCTTTTACTTCATTATTCTTTTCAGCTTTTATAGTAAGATATCCATCATTTACTTCTAGTGAAATATCTTCCTTTTTAAAACCTGGAACATCCATTTCAATATGGTAATCTCCATCTTTTTCATAGATATCACATTTCATATTACGCTCCTTTTTTGCTGGCATAAAGTCATCAAATATATCATCTAAATAAAATTTTCTTGGCATTAAATCCATATTATCAGCTTCCTTTCAATTATTGTTATAGCACCTTTTTTAGCACTTGTCAAGTATAAGTGCTAACTAATTTTATTATATTATATTATTAATTTTTTATACTAAAAAAGAGTAATTATTTTTTACCATTTTTTGATTTTTTATTTTTACTTTTACTATCATCTTCTAAGAAAAATGCTAGTAATAATATCATAATAACAACTGTTCCTAGTACAATAGCACCTTTTTTAGTTCTTAAACTTTTAACTGCATATCCAATTTTTGGAATTGAAAATAAACTCTTACCGATGTAATTTTTATTGGTTGTTGTAATTCCATCTGATACCGTATTTGCATCTCCTTTAGTTTCAATACCTTCATTTGTTATACTTTTAGCTCTATGAGTTACTACGTTTCCAGTATCTATTCTAAATGATATTACATCATTAGTTTTAATATCACTATATTTAACATTTGTATTTACGAAATTTACACTACCTGTATGAATATAAGGTTCCATAGAACCTGACAATACTATATATGGTTTTATTCCATAAGCTAGAAGAAATATGAATACTGCACCAATAATAACTGATAAAGTAATTACTGTGCTTACACTTCTTTTAAGTATTTTAACTGGTAATGATTTTTTTTCTTCTTCAACTGTTTCATTTGATTCTTCAATAACTACTTTACTATTTTCTTTGGTTTCTTTATCTTTCATACTTAAGTATTTATTAATATCAGCATTTAAAGATCTAAGAATTTGTGTTTTTTCACCATCTATATGTTTTATATCTTTATCATTCTTATTAGCTTCTATTTCTTTTTTTTCTTCTTCAAAAAAATCTAACAATTCAATTTCATCATCTTTTTTCATATGTCTTTTCCCTCTTATTATGTTATATATATAATATCATTTTATCAAAAAAAAAGAAATATTAAAATAATATTTCTTTTTTTTATTATGGTATTATTATTGGCTTTGGCTTAGAAGTTGGTTCTTATTGTTCTTCTGTTGCATTTCCAGCTGCCAAATCATATATCATTCTTAATGAGTAATAATTTCTTGTGTCCATATTTAGTCCATCTGATTGAACTGCATATGCTGATATATCAATATTTGGTGAATCAAGTAAATTATATTCACTACTTCCTGTGTGTTTATTTAATTTTACTGAATCAAATAAAGTTTTTGTTTTTTCTCCAGCTTTTAGTGATTTTAAAGTGTCGTAATTTATATTATCTGATTTATCAGAATATGCAAATACATAGTAATATTTACCTGTAGATTCATCATATCCTTCATCAATGTTTCTCCAATAACTGTCATTTTCAATTTTTCTTGATAAATCAATATACCAAGTATGGTTTGTATCTTTATAATCTTCACGAATATAGAATTTGCTGTCTTCATTTGGATTGGATGTTGTTAACCATTGAGTATTTCCTTCTGAATCTTTTTTTCCTATATTAAATGCTGGTAAGATAAATGGGTCTATACTTGTTGTTTCTCCTTGTAAAATTGGCATTTCAACTTTCATAAATACATATGCGTCAACGGAATCATCTTCTAATGTAATTGTTGGATCTTTTGTAATTTCTTTTCCAGCAATAGCATTTCTACCATTTTCTTCTGTCCAATTATCTTCATTTAATGTAATATTAACACCTTTACCAAATGTAAAAATATTGTCTTTTGTATCAGAATCCGTAAAGTATGCAAGTGTTCCGCCTATTGCAGCAACTAATGCAAGCACTAAAGCTGCGATAATTGTCTTTTTCTTTTTCATTTTTCTTCTCCTTTTTAGTTTTTATTTATTTTAAGTTTTTAATTCATTTTTGGTGCAACAAGTTTATATAATCTTAAAAGTTGTTCAGTTGTTGCAGCATCTTTACTATCAAATGCAACATCAATATTTCCATTATTATATGTAAAATCTTCATCTAATCCATCAGCTTGAATTGCATATGCAGTTACTCTTAGATTATATGAATCATTATATAGATTATAAATTCCATTACCAATTTTATCTGTTACCTTAACTGAGTTAAATATTGGTATAGTTGTTTCACCTGCTTTTACTTTTGCTAAATGATTACTTGTTTCTTCAGGACTTCCTGCATATTCAGTTAATGCATAAATGTATGAATGATAATTTTGATTTGATCCAAATAATTCTTGATTTTCATCAGAAAAATATTCAGGGTCATCTGATTCAGGTTGCTCTGCTACTAATCTATAATATTGATTATTTCCACCTTCAACATTGTATGTGAATATAGGTAAATTAAATGGTGCTATAGCTGTTGTGTTAGCTTGTACAGTTGGTACATCAACTTTTAAGAAAATATATGAATCTGCAGATCCAGCTTTTACTGTTACTTGTGGATCTTTTGCAATAGTTTCTCCTGGAATTAAATCTTTTGCATTATCTTCGTTCCAATTTGGTTCTGTAAGTTCAATATCTACATTTCCTAATGTAAATACATTTGTTGCATGATCTTCATCTGTAAAATATGCAAGTGTTCCCCCTATAACTGCTATTATTGCTAGTACTGCTGCAGTTATAATCATTTTTTTCTTTTTCATTATTACTTCTCCTTCTATCTTTTATTAGATAATATTTTCTTACTATCTATTTTAATTATAAATTATTGTTAATTTTTTTCATATATTTTTTTATGTATTTTTTATTTTTAATTGTAAATTTGACATATAAAAAGAAATATCATATTGATATTTCTTTTTAGTTCGAAAGATCAGGTGCAGCTAATTTGTATGTTTTTAAAACATTTTCTGTCATCAGTGTAGATATTTTGTTATTATTTTTACCTTCGTCAATTTCAGTATATACATTTTCACTGTCTAGTCCATTTGCCTGTACACCATAAGCAGTAATTTTAATTTCTGGATTTTCTTCTGGTACTTTCCAATTCTTTTCTCCTACTATAGGATTTAACTCTACAAAGTTAAATAAGTTAAATGTTGTTTCTCCTGCTTCCATTTTTGCAAGATTGCATGTATATGTTTGAATTGAAACTCTCTGTATTGGGCCTTTCATTAATGACTGTTTATTTGATGCAATATTACTTGTTGATCCTGTATTTGTTTGTTCATAGTCTACCAATGCAATTATATATGAATGGTACTTTTTATTTGTTCCAAATAAGTCAGCAGTTTTTTCATATTCTGGATCATCAGGATAAGGTTGTTCTTTTATTAATTCCCATCCCATATTATTTTTAGAATTAATAATATTCCCGCAAGTTCCTCTTGGTCCATTATTAATACTTCCTAAATCATCACTATATTCACTATTATTTATATCATCTGATTTTGTTCCTACCCAGAACATTGGTTTATATTTATCAGAAACTGGTCCAGTTGTTTTTATGTATAGATCTTGATATGGTTCTTCTCCAGTATATTCCATCATAGGGATATCTACTTTTAAAAATATATAAGCATCTGATGCTCCTTCTTTTAAAATTACTTGTGAATCTTTAACAATTTTTTTACCAAAAGTTGCATTTTTACCATTTTCTTCATCCCAGTTTGGTTCAACTAAGTCTATATATACATTTTTACCAAATGTAAATACATTATCTCTTGTATCTGAATCTGTAAAATATGCAAGTGTTCCTCCTACTGCAGCAACTAGTGCAAGTGTTAATCCTACAATAATTGTTTTTTTTCTTCTTCATTCTTTTCTTCTCCTATTCTACTTATTGAACTATTCCATATAATTTTTCGCTACTAAATAGTATGCATTTAATGCAGTTGCGTAATCCCAAGTGTTTGTTTCAGAGTCATAAAACGATAATATTTCGTCACTATCAACAAGTCCAGAATTAACTTCTTGACTTATTCCGTCAGATTGAATAGCGTACGCTTTACCTTTTATGTTATATGAATCTTCTTTTAAATCATACATTCCATTTCCTATTTTATTTGATACTTGAACATAATCAAATACTGTTGGAGTTGTTTCTCCTGCTTTAACTTTTTTTAAAACTCTTACGTCTTCTTCAATATCATCCATTAAAGCATATATATATGTGTGAAATTGATATTCATCTGTGAAGTATGCAAGTGTTCCCCCTATAACTGCAACTAATGCAATTACTGCTGCTGTTATTATTACTTTTTTCTTTTTCATTAATTACTTCTCCTTCTTGCTATTTTGATAATACTTCTTACTATTATCTTATCATAGTATAAATTAGAATTATTTTTTTGTATATATTTTGTTACTATTTTTAATTTTAAAAAAATCTAATATGTAAAATTTTTCACATTAGATTTTTTATCTTTATATAAAATTATTATTAATGAAATTGCTGATAAGACAAATATTGTTAATGATATATTTATTTTATCTCCAGTATTTGGATTTGCTATAGTATCTACTACTTTATCAGTTATCTTATCTACTAATGGTTCATCTTTTTCTTTTGTAAATTTCCATTCTAGTTTTCCAACGATCTTTGAATAATCATTATCTAACTCTTTAGGCATTTCAATAACTAATTCTATATCTTTTTCTTCACCTTTTTTTAGATTAGTTATATTCAAATTAGTTATATCTGATAAATTATTTTCTAGTAAAATATTATTATTTTGTTTTATATAGAATTTTATATTTTTTAATAATTTTCTTTCTGATTGAGTGAAATTTTTTAAATTAAGATTTAGGTAATATTTTTCAGGTTCTTTACTTGAATTAGTTATTTTTACCTTTTCTACTACTTCACTACCTGGTACTAATTTATCTACATCTTTAAAGAAAGTATCTGATATATTTACATCTTTATCTGCATCACCTTCATAAATAATTTTTATATCTTCTTCTTCATCTGGATTATTTATAATTCCTATTTTCTTTTCTTTAATTACTTGATTTTCCCATGGATCAGTTTTGTTATAATCTGGCGTAAAGTTTTCTGATTGAATAGCTTGTGCAATAATTTGTAATTCGACTCTTTCTTTTACATTTGTATTATTCGGAATATTAATGCTGTCAAAAATAGTTTCAATATCTTTTGACTTAAAGATATCCTTTAAATAATAATAGTCACCTACTTTTTCTAAATTTGAATTTAAAGTTACACAAGATGAGATATCTTCCTGTTTTACATTATCAAATAGTAGATTGATTTTTATTCTTAAATAAGCATCCATACCTCTATTTTCAACTATTGCACTTATTGGTCTTACTATACCTGGTTCTACTTCTTCTTGTTCAACATTATATTCTTCTGAATTTAAGTATTCAGCTAATTCGATATCTACGCCATTAGTTGTAGAAAAAGTATTTTCAGTACTAAGTTTAGAACTTTCTGTTAGAGCATAAACACCAGACACACTCATTACTATTAATAATATTATAACTATAATAACAGTTTTTATTTTGTTTTTTTTCTTACTTTTCATATTTTACTCCTATACTCTACTATAATTAATTATAACTATTTAGATAGATTTTTGCAAACTAAAAAAAGTAAACATTTTCTTAATGTTTACTTTAATTCACTTTTTTATAAAACTTCTTCATCTTTATTAAATACCCAGTCTTTTACATATGGCATATCAATTCCATATGTAGTTATATATCTTTTATGTTCTTTTAGCATTTTATCACACCATTCAACAAGAACATCTGCGTTTTTTTGATATTTTGGAATCATTCTTATTGCATCTTTTACCAAATTAAATCTATCTATTCTATTTTGTACTCTTATATCAAATGTTGTTGTAATTGTTCCTTCTTCTTCATAACCATGTACTAACATATTTTGATTTGTTCGATTATAAGTTAATTCATGTATCAATGATGGGTAACCATGGAAATTGAAAATAACTGGCTTATTTTTTGTAAATAATTCATCATATTGTTCATCTGTTAAACCATGTGGATGATTCTTATCTAGTCTCATTAAATCAACTACATTTATTACTCTAATTTTTATTCCTTTAACACATTTTTTTAGTATTTCAGCTGCTGCAATTGCTTCCATAGTTGGTGTTTCACCTGCACATGCAATTACTATATCTGGAGTAGTATTTCCATCAGTACTTGCAAATGTCCATTTACTTATACCATTTTTACAATGTTTTTTAGCTGCATCAACTGATAACCATTGTGGTCTTGGATGTTTACTTGCTACTATTACATTTATCTTATCTTTTGTTTTAATACAATGATCAAATGTAGATAATAAACAATTTGTATCAGGTGGCAAGTAAATTCTTGTAATATCTTTTTTCTTAGTTACAATATGATTTAAAAATCCAGGATCTTGATGTGTATATCCATTATGATCTTGTTGGAATACATGTGATACAAGTAATAAGTTTAATGAATTAATTGGAGCACGCCATTTAATTTCTTTTGTTGTTTTAAGCCATTTAGCATGTTGACTAACCATTGAATCTATTATTCTTACAAATGCTTCATAACTATGAATATAACCATATCTACCTGTTAATAAATACCCTTCAAGCATTCCTTCACATACATGTTCTGAAAGATATGAATCCATTACTCTTCCTGTTTTTGATAAAAATTCATCAGACTCTAAAATAGTTGAATCCCAATTTCTTTTTTCGTATTCAAATATATGATTAAATCTATTTGATAGTGCTTCATCTGGTCCAAATATACGGAAGTTTTTACTTTTTGAATTTAGTTTAAATAAATCTCTTACATAGTTGCCTAGTTCCATTGTATCTTGTTTTACAACAATACCTGGTTTTGAAATATTTATTCCATAATTTTCCCATTTAGGTGTTACTATTTCTTTAGTTAATAGTCCACCATTTGCATAACTACTTGCACCCATACATTTAGCAGGTGTTGGTGTTAAATCTTTAATTTCTTTTTTTACTTGTCCTTTTTCATTAAATAATTCTTCTGGATGATAACTTTTTAACCATTTTTCAAGCATTGTTAATTTCTCTTCTGAATCGATGGTAATTGGAATTTGATGTGCTCTAAAGCTTCCTTCTATTTTCTTTCCATCTACTTCAGTAGGCCCTGTCCATCCTTTTGGTGTTGTTAAAACTAACATTGGCCATTTTTTTCCCTTGCCTGTTTTTAGTTTTTCTATTTCTTTAACAATATGATCAAGAGTTTCTGCCATTTCTTTATGCATTTTTAATGGATCATTTCCTGTTACAAAGTATGGATCCCATCCTAATCCTGTAAAGTAGTCTTCAAGTTCATCTTCACTCATTCTACCCATTACCGTAGGATTTGATATTTTATATCCATTTCTATGTAATATTGGAAGTACATATCCATCTGTTTCAGGATTTATAAATTTATTAATATTCCAACTTGTTGCTAGTGGTCCTGTTTCTGCTTCACCATCTCCTACA
Organism: uncultured Erysipelotrichaceae bacterium; assembly: GCA_902801525.1. Taxonomy (GTDB): domain Bacteria; phylum Bacillota_I; class Bacilli_A; order RF39; family UBA660; genus RUG14670. The sequence continues at coordinate 21,668 of CADCIN010000017.1, forward strand.
ACACAAGCTGCAATTAAATCTTTATTATCAAGAACAGCACCTGCAGCATGAGACAAGCTATATCCTAATTCTCCACCTTCGTTAATTGATCCAGGTGTTTGTGGGGCAACATGCGATGAAACTCCTCCTGGAAATGAGAATTGTTTAAATAATTTTTTTAAACCTTCTTCATCTTCAGTAATTTTTGGATAAAACTTAGTATATGTTCCATCTACATAATTATTAGCAATCATTGCTTGTCCACCATGACCAGGTCCTGATATATAAATCATTTTTAAATTAAACTTTTTAATAATTCTATTTAAATGAGTATAAATAAAATTTTGTCCAGGAGCAGTTCCCCAATGTCCTACTGGATTTGGTTTAATATCTTTAAAATCTAATTTTCTTTTTAATAAAGGATTATTTAGTAAATAAAGTTGCCCTACGGATAAATAATTTACTACTCTAAAGTATTCATCTAATAATTTTATTTCATTCTTTGTTATTTTTTTATTCATATTCCTCTTTATCCTCCTACTTTATTATATATCATTTAGATATATAAATCTAGAAAAATAAATCAAAAAAATAACTAGGTGTCTAGTTATTTTCTTTATTGTAATTTCAACCGCACCATTTTTATTTATGATTTAATTCTATATCAAATGGGCATTTATAGTCAAACATTTTTCTTGGCATACTGTTA
>CADCIN010000018.1 GCA_902801525.1 uncultured Erysipelotrichaceae bacterium
GTTATGCATTAAACTATAAAACCCCAATTCAATACAAAATTGAATCAGGGTTTTAATGTTTCTTTTTATAAAGTGTCTATTTTTAGTTGACTACTTTATTATTGACTTCTTTTTTTATTTTATTTAATTTTTCCTCAACTGGTTTTTGAACAGCATCTAAAAATTTATCTGGCATTCCATTAACAATATCTTTTGTATATAAATACTTATTATTATAACTATCTATAATATCAACATAATTCACTAAGTTTATTATCAATATTATTTATTTTATCATTAAGATGATCAAAATCCATATTTATGAGTTAATTTATTAGTACATTCAATAATTTTATTTTTATCTTTATTTAAATCCATAATTACCTCGATATATATTTATTGCTTTTTAATACTATCATCATTTTTAATACGATTTTGCTCTTCTAATTCACTAATCATATTATTTAATTCATCTACTTGTTTAGATTTTCCATTATATAGTTCATTTCTTAATCTATTAAAACTTACTATATCTATTAATTCATTTTTTAATGCATCTTTAGAATATCCTTCTTCTTTTTTTACAGTTGCCATTAGTCTAATAAAATTATCTATAGATAAAGTTTTATTTGATAATTGTGTAGTTATTTCATCATTCTTATCTCCATAATAATTATTAAAATCTCTATTAATATCAGGAACAGGTGCTTCATTTTTAAATACATCTTTATATTCATCTTTACCAATTAAAAAGTAACCATATCTAACAATATTATCATATTCATGAAGTATTATATCATCATCTTTTAAATTACCTAGAACTTTACTTCTTAAATATTTATTTCCATCACTTGCTTTAACAACTACTATATCTTTCGCAGAATCCCAAGTAGGATCAAATGCATATAAACCATTTATATTGTATTTAGAATCTTGAATATCAAGTATAGTTCTTTCATGTCCAAATTCTTTTCCATTATCTTCAACAATAGTACTTACTGCATATCCATTAACTCCAAGTTCTTTCATAAGTTGAGCATAAAAATTAGCATATCCAACACAAACAATTTTTCCACTTTCAATAATAGAATATATTTTTCTAGAAGTTAATTTATCTTCATTTTTTTCTACTTCTTTATATACATATGATTTAATAATATCATATGCATAAGTAGCTTTTTCAAGTGGAGATAAATCAGCTTCTTCAATTAAATTTTTATAATAATCAAGTGTTGCTCTCATAGTAATAAATTGATTAACTGAAACATTTACAAATTCATTAGAATAACGTAATTTAATATCATATTTACCAGATAATTTCATTAATTGATCTAAATCATCATATGACTTATTTTCAAGTTTAATTAATACTTTATCTACAGGTATATTATTTTTATTAATAGTATCTAGAATAAAACTAATCTCAGAAATAGAGGAGGGTTCATTTATTACTAATTTATTAAAATCAGATAAATACTCAAAGTCAGTTTCAAAATCATTTTTTTTAACTCTATTATAAGAGATCTTTGGAACAATATTAATACCAATATCATTATTTACTTCATTATATATATTAAAACTATCACCATTATTATTCATATTATATAAATTAAGTAAATAATCTAAATCATTTAAATAATCTTTACTATATAACTCAGTATTATTACCTATATTATTATGAACATTAATTAATTTTTTATTATTATATTTTCCAATATATGGTTTACCTACATATATAATACCTTTAAATTTATCAAAAATGTCATCATCAATTTTCCCATCTATTGTTAATTCATCTGCTTTGGTTTTTCCAAGTAATAATTCAATTTCATCTTTATTAAAATTACCATCTAATTTTAATTTTTTTAATTTTTTTAATTCAAATGGTTTTATAATATCTAATAATTCCTTTGGAATGTTAACATATTCTAAATTACTAAAATCAATATTTTTCATACTATCTTTTATTAGTTTTATAGATTCACTAGAAGTAATTAATTTATTATTTATTATTTGATTTATTTTATAATCATCAAAATAGTGTTCAAGGTTTTTTGAAAAACGAAATAGGTCATCAAATGATTGAGATACATATTCTATATCTAATTTATCTTTGCAGTTATTTAAATAATTAATTATTTCATCTTTATGTTCTTGAAATGAACTCATTTGTTTATTTTTAAATTGTATTTCATAATATTCCACTATTGTCATTTTATCAACCTCTTTATTTTTATTATATGGTATATATAAATTATAACATATCAAAATAAAATAATATTAATAATAAATTAATGTTTACGTTTTAAATGTAAAAAAAATATGTTATCATATTAATAGTAGGTGAGTTAAATGAAAAGAAAATTTATTTTGTTATCTGTTGTATTAACATTTTTATTAGTATTAATACCAGTTAAAGCAGATTCTGGATGGGACTCTAGTTATTCATCAAGCAGTAGTTCTTCTAGTAGTAGCTGGTCATCTTCTAGTAGTAGTTCAAGCTACTCAAGTAGTAGTTCTGGATCATCTTCATCAGATTCTCTAGGATCAGCACTTGTAGGATTAATAATATATATTGTATTTTTGGTAATATCGATTAAATATTTACCTTTAGAATCTTCAAATAAAGCAGAACCAGAACACGTTGAAATTTCTGAAGATGAATTAAAGAAATATTTACCAGATTATACTTTAGAGACATTAAAAAAAGAATTGTATGATAAGTTTGTAGATATTCAAAATGAATGGATGAATTTTGATTATGAAAACTTAAGAAAAAATACATCAGACGAATTATTTAATAGTTATAAAACAGATTTAGAAGTATTAAAATTAAAAAATGGTCAAAATATTATGAGTGATTTTGAATTACTTAAAAACAAAGTTGTATCTATAAGAGAAGTAAATGATATTATTGAAATAGACTATTACTTATATACTTGTTTCTTCGATTATGTAATTGATACAAAAACAGAACAAATTACAAGAGGTACTTTAAAGAAAAAAGTATATAATGAATATATAATGACATTTACTATAAGTAAAAATAATAAATTAGATAAATGTCCATCATGTGGAGCTGAAATAGTAGATCAAAATCAAAGAGTTTGTGAATACTGTCATACTAAGTTTGATAAAACAAATGATGGTATAGTTCTAAGTATAAAGCAAAGAATTAATAAATAAAAAAATATGTATCAATTGATACATATTTTTATTTTAAATTATTAATTCTTTTTAAATGTACCATCACTATCCCAAGTACCACTTACATTAGTAAATTTTGGATAAGGAGATGGACTTTCAGAAAACATGTATTTAAAATTAGTTACGTTAGAAATATCCCAATTTACAATTGAATTATTATCAGTAATTTTCGAACAATTACTAAACATACTACTCATGTCTACTACACTCAAAGTATTCCAGTTACTTAAGCTATCTGAATTTGTTAAATTTTCACAGTAATAGAATGTACCACTCATACTAGTAACTCTAGAAGTATCCCAATTTTTTAACCCATCAATATTTTTAAGACTATAATCCCACATAAATAATTCTCGTAAATTAGTTACATTAGAAGTATTCCAATTCTTAAGCCCATCTACATTTTCAAGTTTGTTGCAACCCCAAAATGCATCTTCTAAGTTAGTTACATTAGAAGTATCCCAACTAGAAAGACTATCTAAATTAGTTAATTTATTTTCAGTTAAAAATCCATAGAAATTATTAACCTTTAAAGTATCAAAATATTTTAACCCATCAATATTAGTAAGGTTAGTAATATAATTTAATAGTTTACTTGAATCACTATTTAGACTTGGATTTTGAACTTCACTCCACCAGTAAATAGTACCATCCTCAAACCACATATAAATTGGATACTCTGAATCTGAAGTAGAAACAATATTTTTTTCTTCTTTATTAGAATCAGATGGTTCAGTATCAGATTTGATAATCAAAGTAATATTACTATCTGAATAATTAGCATTATATGTATTTATTTTATCATCTGCACCGGCTAATTTTTTAATTTTTACATTAAATTCAGGGGCTGGTAAAAAGGTAGCTTCTCTTTGATCAATAACTATATTAGATTGTAGTTTAAGTCTGCATTCACATAAAGCAAATACACTAGTTGGAATAACAATACAAAATCCTAAAATAATAGCCATAAATTTAATAGATTTATTTTTCTTTGTAAGATAACCAATAGAAATTAATGAAACTAATATAATAGCAAAATAGATAATAGGATTATCAACTATAGTTTCAGGGTTTTTTATAGTATCTAATATACTAGTACCATCTTTGTTTGCTAGAACTAAAGTAACATCATCAGTATTTTTAAATAAACCATTTTGAAGTTTTTCTTCTGGAATCTTATTTTTATAATTAACATTAAGTTTAACTATTTTACTTTCTCCTGCTTTAACTATATTTGAACCATCATTATAACTATATTTATATTCAAAATAATCATTTTTAAAGTTTAATGATTTTTCATCGAAATACATATCATCATTTGAATCATTCTTAACATTTAAAGTATACTCTAAAGAGTCATTTGGATTATACATTTTCATATTTAAGTTTAATTTTAATCAAGAAACAGAAGCTTCACTAATTTCTTCAGCACCACCATTAGTATCTGTAAGTTTAACTGATTCAATCTTAATTGAATCTTCACATATATCTTTATCTTTTGCAAAGACAAGAGTAGGCATAAAAAATACAAACAATCCAATTAATATGAATAATTTGAATTTTTTCATAACATAAAACACTCCTTTACCTTATATGTTCAGTATATCATGGTAAAATTAATAAAATAATAAAAACAAAAAACAATGTAAAATACCTGTAAAAAAATGTAAAACCAGATGTCTATTTATATTGTTTAAATAATTTGATATAATTATACAAGTTATTAAAGAAGAGGTGCATTAAATGTTTAAGAAAATAATTAGCATTATATTAGTAATATTATGGATGAGTTTAATCTTTTCTCTATCAAGTCTAAATGGTACTGAATCTAATAAAAAAAGTGTTGGTGGAATAAAAAATACTATTAAGACAGTTGTAAATACTACTAACAAAGTAGGTATTACTAAAAAGAGTAAGAAGCAAGAAAAAGAAATTAATAAAATATCAAAAGCACTTAATTTTCCAGTTAGAAAGTGTATGCATTTTACTGAGTATTTAATTTTAACTTGTCTTTTGTATAATATGTTTTATACATTTGGACTAAGAAATAAGAAATTATTTATATTAAGTATGCTTCTTTGCATGCTATATGCATCAAGTGATGAATTTCATCAATCATTTACTGGTAGAACTTCTCACATATCAGATGTTTTAATTGATTCATCTGGAGGATTAACATTTTTATTAATTAAATATTTAAGAAATAGAACTAAAAAATAGTTCTGTTTTTTTCTTATTAAAGTCATAAAAAAGCTGTAATTATTGACAAAATAAGCAAAATATGTTATAATCTGTGAACAAATATGGGGGGATACTAATGAAATTGGATAATATTGAAATTAAAAATTATGAAGGTAATGATTATGAAGAGATGCTTCAAGTTTTTAAAGCTAATATTGAAAATACAAAATTATTAAAAAGTGAAATTAAAAAATTAAAAATGATTGAAGAGTCAGAAAGTAAAACTACTAAGAAAGAGGTAGAACCTTCAAAGAAAACAGTTGTTAAACAACTTAATACTGAAGATAAAAAAAATGAAAATATTAATGCTGACTTTGAAGATGAAATTGATTACTACATGGGTGAAATTAGAAATATAGATGAAGAAGATGAAAATGAATATTTTAGAAGATTTGATTTATCACTACCTGTAAGAGCAAATCCTAAATTTAAAAAGATATTACTTAGAATAAAAGCAGAAATTAGAAAAGATATTCTAGAGATAAAAGAAGTATTAGATAATGAAAATGATAAAGAAGATATTATTTACTTTAGAAATGAAATAATAAAAGAATCTAAAAAACTTAATTATATCGATAAAAAATTAAATGCAAAAGAAGATGAAAAACATTCAGAAAAACCTAAGAAAAATAAAATCTATTTCACAACAACTCCTAATGGAAATATAAGAGCCTTAGAAGAAATTAGTAAAATAAGACCAGAATTCTATGAAAGATTTGATGGATTATTAGAGTCAATTAAAGATTCTACTTTTAAAAATATTAAAAGATTCACATCGACAAATAATGCTTCATCTTACTTACTAGAAGTAAAAGATTTTCAAACTAGAATTTTATTTGATCGTATTGGTGAAGATGAATATGTAGTAGTATCTGTATTTACTAAGAAAACAGATACAGATAAATTATATCTAAATACGTTAGCCCTTAGAAAAAATGAATATGTTAATCAAAAAGATAAAATAAAAAACTTAAGTCAAACAGAAGAATATAGAAAACTTCAAACTGAAGTTTTTGAAGAAATTAAAAATAAATTAAATCCTAAACAAAAGAAAAAGAACAGGGGGCAAAAATAATGAGTTTTGATGAGATAAGATACGAAATATTAAAAGAAAGTCAAAAAATAACAGATGAAGTAGTACAAAATGTTGAAGACTATGAAATAATATCAAATTTTAGTGATAAGAATATCTCAAAACTAAGAGATATTGATAATGATAACATTAAAGATCTAGTATCCATTTATATAAAGAAATTCTTTCCTGAATTATCTTTTAAAGATATTATAAAAGAAGTTAGCTTATATGATGAAATACTTTGTGATTTAGATTTTAAGAGAATTGATAATATAATAAAGTGTTTAGAAAAAATTATTGATAGTGATAAGTATACAAAATTATTAGATATAGTAGGTGAAAATAATCCAGTTATTAGAGTAAGAAAAATAAATAAAATTTGTGAAAACTATTCATCTGAAGAAGCAAAAAAACAAGTAAAAGAATTAATAAAGCCTATAAATATATTAGGAATGCTTGGTATAAACACTAAAAAATTAATTGAAATTACTAAAGAAAATAAAGACGTAATGTTATCACTATTTAATTATATTTCATTATTTAAAGTATATAGAGAGCTCGAACTTGAAAATAAATTTGATAAATGTTCAGAAAAAGAAAAAGATAAAATAATTAGTGAAGAAATTAGAAAAGATAAATTATTATTTAAATATAATGCTTTAAGTGAAGTAAATTCTTACTGTGCAGATTATATTAAACAAGATGAAAAAGATAGAAAGAAAGTACATAAACAAATAATGATATATGATAATGTAATTTCTATATTAAATAAAAGAATGGATAAAGATGAAATTATTAATATAGATATATTTAAAAAAATACCAAATGAAGAAATTAGAATGCATGTACTTAAATTAGTATTAGAACATAATATGAAATATCAAAACAAAGTATTAGAAGAATATAATAATATAAAAAATAACTCTATATTAAGTTATAAAAGTATGCTTCATAATTATGGAATTGAACCAAATGAATATTATGCAGAACTAATTAAAAAGAATTCTCTAGAAGATGTTGAATCAATAATTAAATTATTAAATAAAGTACAAATTACTGATAATAGTTTAATAGTAAGTATATTAGAAACGAGTAATATAGAAATAGTTAAGTTTATAACTGATTTAGCAAAAAAAGAAATATTAGATGTTAGACAATTAGATAATAAAATAAATATATTTAATCAAAACTCAGATGATTTTAAGAATTTACAAGTAAATTTAAGAAATATAATATCTAGAAAGATTAATCCATCTAATTTTTATAATTCAAGTAAAATACTAGTTATAGAACCAGAAATATTATCAACTACTTTAAGAAAATTAGATGAATATAATTTATTAACTAATATTACTAATAAAGATAATTTATATTTTTTAAATAATAAAAATATAGAAAAGAAAATAGATATGATAATTGAACTAGGATATGAAAAATACTTAGAAAAGGATCTTAACTTACTTAATTATTCTGATGAAAGACTATTGAGATTAAAATTATTAAAAGAGTTAAATTATGAAATAGAAGATAAAGATGTATTTTATAAGATGCTTGATTGTAAAACTTTTATTGTACCAGATAATAAGATTAATAGATATTTAGCAGATGATTCTAAAAAAGTTATTTTAAGACCTGAAGAAGATAGTGAAATTGATGATGATTTATTTATTGAGTCATATTTAAAGAAAATAGATTTAAATAAGAATAAAAGAGTATATGATCTTAGTGGGATTAAATTATCAAAGAATAGAGTTAAAAGAAATTTAAAAGAACTTGAAAGTAAAAACATCAAAGGTGAAGATAAACTTTTATATGCATTTGTAAAAGATTCTATCCTAACTGGAGATGAAATAGAAAAGATAAATGGCAAGTTAATTGAAAAGTTGACACGATAAGACATTTATGCTACAATCATTATGTTTGACGCCTCATGCTCAAACCGCATTGAAAAGGTTATAAACAATTAATTGTGCCTTAAGAGCGAGTCTTAAGATTAAATAAAGGAGGTATTTGTAGATGAACGCTGTAATTAAAGTTGGTGGAAAACAATACTATGTTACTGAAGGAACTGAAATTTTTGTAGAAAAAATTGATGCTGAAGCAGGAGACACAGTTAGTTTCGATCAAGTACTAATGCTAGACAGTAAAATAGGTAATCCTTATCTTACAAACGTTACTGTTGAAGGTGAAGTTATCAAAAACGGTAAAGCAAAGAAAATTAGAATTTTCAAATATAAGAGCAAAGATAGATCTAACCGTAAGAGTCAAGGTCATAGACAACCTTATACTAAAATTAAAATTACTAAAATTAATGGTTAATTATGATTAAAGTAAAAGTTGAAAAGGCAAATGCTAAATATAAAAAAATTTCTATATTAGGTCATGCAATGTATGATGATTATGGAAAAGATATTGTATGTGCTGCTACAAGTTCGATTGTAACAACTACAATAAATGGTATCTTAGCATTAGACAAAAAAAGTATTTCATATATGTCAAGTAGTAAAGGACTTAGTATTGATATTAAATCAGATGATACTACAACTCAAATACTAATTGGTAATATGATTAGTCTTTTAAAAGAGTTAGAAAATAACTATCCAGCAAATATAGAAGTAAAGTAAGGAGGAGAATTATGAGATTTTTAAAATTAGATATCCAATTATTTGCCCATCATAAAGGACAAGGATCTACATCTAATGGTCGTGATTCTGCAGGACGTAGATTAGGAGCTAAAGCAGCTGATGGAGAATTCATTACTGCAGGTTCAATTATTTATCGTCAACGTGGAACAAGAATTTTCCCAGGTACAAATGTACGTAGAGGAAATGATGATACACTATATTCTACAATAGACGGAATCGTCAAATTTGAACGTTTAGGACGCGACAAGAAGCAAGCATCTGTTTACCCAGTAGGTGAATAAGCCTGCTTTTTTATTGCAATTTTTTAAATAATATGATATAGTTAACACGATTTATAAAGGAGGTCTTAATATGTTCGTTGATGAGGTAGAAATAAAAGTAGAAGCAGGTAACGGTGGAGACGGTTGTACAGCATTTAGACGTGAAAAATATATTCCAATGGGTGGACCATTCGGAGGTAACGGTGGTAGAGGATCAGATATTATCTTCAAAGTAGATGAAGGTCTTCATACATTACTAGATTTAAGATATCAAAAAATCATAAAAGGACGTAAAGGCGAAAATGGTAGAGGTAAAAATCAGCATGGAGCATACGCAGAAGATATAATTGTAAAAGTGCCACAAGGAACAGTAGTAACAGACCTTGAAACAGGACTTGTAATTGCAGACTTAAATAAAAAAGACCAACAAGAAATAATTGCTAAAGGTGGACGTGGAGGACGTGGAAATACAGCTTTCAAAACTCAATCAAATCCCGCACCAGATTATTCAGAAAATGGAGAAGAAGGAGAACATAAGACATTAAAAGTAGAAGTTAAGATGCTAGCAGATGTCGGATTAGTCGGACTTCCTAGTGTTGGAAAAAGTACAATAATATCGTGCGTATCAAGATCTAAACCTAAAATAGCTGCCTATCACTTTACAACACTAACACCAAATCTTGGAGTAGTTCGTGCAAGTGATGGATCAAGCTTTGTTATGGCAGACCTTCCAGGACTAATTGAAGGAGCATCAAAGGGTGAAGGATTAGGAGATAAATTCCTAAGACATATAGAACGTACAAGAGTAATTGCTCATGTAATTGATATGAGTGCATCAGAAGGAAGAGACCCATATGAGGATTACTTATTAATTAATAATGAATTAAAAGAATTTAATGAAAAATTAATGAAAAAACCAATGATTATTATTGCCAATAAAATGGATGTAGAAGGATCTAAAGAAAATTTAGAAAAATTCAAAGAAAAAGTTGGAGATGTTGAAATATTTGAAGTAAGTGCAGCAATAAATAAAGGACTTCAACCAGTAGTAGATAGACTTGCAAAACTTCTAAGTGAAATTCCAGCACATAACTTATATGAAGATGATGAAATAGAAAATCATATTCTATATAAATTTAAACAAGAAGAACCATTTAAAATTGATAGAGATGATGATGGAACATGGCATATCTCTGGAAATGAAGTAGAAAGAATATTTAAGATGACTAAGTTTACATCAGATGAAGCAATAATGCGTTTTGCCAAAAAACTTCGCAGAATGGGAATTGATGATAAATTAGAAAAGCTTGGAGCACAAAATGGAGACCAAGTAAGAATACTAGACTTCTACTTTGAATATAAAGACTAAGAATATCTGAAAAAGATATTCTTTTTTTTGTAAATAAAAAGTAAAATAATTTGTAAAAAAAAAAAATTGTGCTATAATCGGATTATAAGGTAGGAAAGTAGAGGACATTATATATGGAAAGTGTTGAATTATTAAAAAATAATGGTGTTGATATTGAAAAAAGTCTGGAACTATTTGGAGATATGGAAACATATAATGATACAATTGGAGAGTTTTTATTAGGAGCAAACGAAAAACTTCCTAAACTTGAAATGTTTAAAAATAATAAAGATATGCCAAATTATGCAATTATTGTACATTCATTAAAAAGTGATGCTAAATACTTTGGATTTACAAAACTAGCTGAACTTGCATATGAACATGAAATGAAAAGTAAAGAAAATGATTATTATTACGTATATTCTCATTATGATGAATTAATGACAGAAGCAAATAGAATTGTTCATTTAGTCAAACAATATATGGGACAAGAACCTGTAACTAATATGGCTGTTCAAACAGAAAATACTCAAAGAGTAACTGAAAATGATTCACAAGAAGAAGTACTAACTATGACAGAAGAAGGACAAGCAGTTGAACACTATAATGAAAAAACTATTTTAGTTGCAGATGATTCAAATATCGTTAGAAATTTTGTTAGAAGAATATTTGAAGGTAAATATAAAGTTGGTGCTGCCAAAGATGGAAGAGAAGCTATTGACTTAATTGAAGCAAATAAAGATAGTGGAATGATAGTTGGTCTTCTATTAGATCTTAATATGCCAGAAGTAGATGGATTTGCAGTACTAGAATATATGAAACAAAATAAATTATTTACAAATGTTCCTGTATCAATTATTTCAGGAGATTCTACAAAAGCAACAATTGATAAAGCATATGTTTATCCAATAGTAGATATGCTTGGAAAACCATTTAATGAAAGCGATGTAAAAAGTGTTGTAGAAAAAACAATTTATATGAAAGAATTAAACAGTTAGAATAGAGAAATCTATTCTTTTTTATATTTATCTTTTCTAAAATGTTAAAATATGCTATTATAAATAGGAAAAGTGATTGGAGGAATAAAAATGAGTGGACATTCAAAGTGGGCTACAATTCATAGAAAAAAAGGATTAATCGATGCAGCAAGAGGAAAAGTATTTCAAAAATTAGCAAAAGAAATATTTGTTGCAGCTAAACAAGGAACACCAGATCCTGATCAAAATGCAGCACTACGTTTAGTAGTAGATAAAGCAAAAGCACAAAATATGCCAAAGGATAATATTCAAAAAGCAATAGACAAAGCAAAAGGAACATCTGAAGGTGAAAACTATGAAAGTATTCGATATGAAGGATATGGACATGGTGGAGTCGCTTTCATGGTAGATTGTCTAACAGATAATAAAAACAGAACAGCATCATTTGTAAGGAGTGCCTTTACAAAAGCAGGAGGGAACTTAGGAACAGATGGTTCAGTAAGTTACATGTTTGAAAGACGTGGATCAATAGTTATTCCAGGAGAATATGATGAAGATGAAATGATGATGACATCTCTTGATGCTGGAGCACTTGATTTTGAAAGTGGTGAAGATACATATGAAATAACTACAGATCAAGAATCATTTACAAAAGTTAAAGAAGCTCTTGAAAATGCAGGAGTAAAAGAATTCTTAGAATGTGAATTAACATATATTCCTAATATGGAAATTACTCTTGATGAAGAAGGAGCAGAAAAGGTTCACAATTTAGCAGATACACTTGAAGATTTAGATGATGTTCAAAATGTATATTATAATTTAAAAGAAAATTAAAAAAGTGTTGACAAATAAAGATTAAAAGCATATAATTATAACAGTCAAGAAAAAAAGGAAAGAGATTTATATCCACCTGATTAGCGAATAGCAATAGGTAAAAGGCCAAGAAAAAAAATAAAATAATTCTGGTTTTTTAAAGTGGGTATAGTTTCTATGCCCACTTTTCTTAATTATGGAGGTGTTAGTATCGCAAAGAATAAAAATGACTTGTTGATTAATGAACAAATCAAAGCTCGTGAAGTATTGATTATCGGACCTAACGGTGAACAAGTAGGAATTAAGTCAATTAATGATGCCAGAACATTAGCTCAATATGCATCACTTGATTTAGTACTAATTAGTCCAAATGCAAACCCACCAGTTTGCAAATTAATGGATTATAATAAGTATCGTTATGAAAAACAAAAGAAAGCAAAAGAAGCTTTAAAAAGACAAAAAGCCAATGCATCTGAGTTAAAAGAATTTCGTTTATCACCAGTTATTGATATTGGAGATTTTGAGACTAAACTAAAAAATGCTACAAAGTATTTAACAAAAGGTGACAGAGTAAAAATAACTGTCAGATTTAAAGGTCGTCAAATGGCTCATACTGAACTAGGAAAAGAAGTAATTGAACGTTTTGCAGATAGAACAAAAGACATCGCAGAACTTGAACAAGCACCAAAACTAGATGGAAGAGTTATGAGTGCATTACTAGTACCAAAAAAAGATAAATAGTAGGAGGAATTAAAATGCCAAAGATTAAAACACATAAGGGAACAGCAAAAGTTCTAAAAGTTAGAAAAGGTGGTTCAATTAAAATTGGTAAACCAGGATCACGTCACAATACTGGATCTAAACCAACTAATTTCAATAGAAGCGCAAGAAAAGGAAGCAATTTAAGTAAAGCAGATCAAAATAGATTAAAAAATATTATCTAGTCTGTAAAATATGAAGGAGGAATAAAACATGGCAAGAGTAAAAAATGGAGCAGTAACAAAAGCTCGTCATAAAAAAGTATTAAAACAAGCTAAAGGATTTTTCGGAAGCAAACATAGATTATATAAAACAGCTAAAGAACAATTAATGCATTCAGGACAATATGCATTCCGTGATAGAAAACAAAAGAAAAGAGAATTCAGAAAATTATGGATTACAAGAATTAATGCAGCATGTCGTATGAATGATATTAGTTACTCAAGATTTATTGAAGGATTAACAAAAGCTGGTGTTGAAGTTAACCGTAAAATGTTATCTGAAATCGCAATTAATGATCCAAAAATGTTCTCAGAATTTGTAAAAGTTGCAAAAGAAGGAAAAGCTGGAAAATTAGTAGCTGCTAAAGTTGAAAGTTCAAATGAAGTAACTGTTAAATCTAATGGTAAAAAAGAAACTACTAAAAAAGAAGCTAAAAAGGAAACAGTAAAGAAAGAAACTGTAAAAAAAGAAGAAAAAAGCTCATCAAAAGATTATGAAAGTATGACAGTAGCTGAGCTAAAAGAAGAAGCTAAAAAAGCTGGAATCAAAGGAATTACTTCTATGAAAAAAGCTGAATTAGTTGAAGCATTAACAAAATAATCATATTAGTGGATTTATTTATCTAGTGCCACATAAGTGGTGGTGAATTTTAGAAACTAATAGAAGAAAAAACGAAGGAGAAAATATATATGTCAATAGTATCAATGAATTATTTATTAGAAGCTGGTGTTCATTTCGGACATCAAAAGAGAAGATGGAATCCAAAAATGAAGGAATACATCTACACAACACGTGATGATATTTACATCATCGATTTACAAAAAACATCTAAAAAATTAGAAGAAGCTTACAATGCAA
This sequence comes from uncultured Erysipelotrichaceae bacterium, assembly GCA_902801525.1. GTDB lineage: Bacteria > Bacillota_I > Bacilli_A > RF39 > UBA660 > RUG14670. The sequence goes on from CADCIN010000018.1 coordinate 14,385, forward strand.
TGAAAACAGTTGCTGAAGCAGGTGGAAAAGTTTTATTTGTAGGAACAAAAAAACAAGCTCAAGAAGCTGCAGAAGAATCTGCAAATCGTACAAATATGTACTTTGTAAATGAAAGATGGTTAGGTGGTACTTTAACTAACTTTAAAACTATCCGTTCAAGAATTCGTAGAATGGATGAAATCGATAAAATGGAATCAGATGGAACATTTGATTTATTACCTAAAAAAGAAGTTATTAACATCAAAAAAGAATATGAAAAATTAAATAAAAACTTAAGAGGAATTCGTGAAATGAAACGTCTTCCACAAGCTTTAGTAATAGTTGATCCTCGTAAAGAAGAAAATGCTATTAAAGAAGCTCGTATCTTAGGAATCCCAGTATTTGGTGTCGTAGATACTAACTGTGATCCAGATTTAGTTGATTATGTTATTCCTGGTAATGATGATGCAGTTCGTTCTGTTAAATTATTAATCGGAGCATTAACTAATGCAATCGCTGAAGTAAACGGAAATGAAGTAATTGATTACGTTACTGAAGATGATAAAAACAAATCTGAAAAAAGAGAAAACAAAAATTTCAAAAAAGATGTTAAAAAAGAAGATAAAAAAGAAGAAAAAGTTGAAGCACCTAAGAAAGAAGAAACAAAAGATTTTGCAAGTATGACAGTTGCTGAATTAAAAGAAGAAGCTAAAAAAGCTGGAATCAAAGGTTCAACAACAATGAAAAAAGCAGAATTAGTAGAAGCATTAAGCAAGTAATAAGAAAAGGGTGATGAAAAATTCACTCTTTTTTAATATTTTACTGGTATAATAATAAAAAATAAGGTAAAATTAAAATGTAAATGTCACAAAGGAGGAAATAAAGTGGTAAAAGCAAGTGATGTAAAAGAATTAAGAGAAAAAACTGGAGCAGGAATGCTTGATTGTAAAAAAGCATTAGATGCAACAGATGGAAATATTGAAAAAGCAATCGATTGGTTAAGAGAAAAAGGAATTTCTAAAGCTGCTAAAAAAGCTGATAGAATTGCTGCAGAAGGAATTTGCCAAATTAAAACAGAAGGAAATACTACTGTAATTCTTGAAGTTAATTCAGAAACTGATTTCGTTGCAAAAAATGAAGAATTTACAAATTTCGTAAATTATTTATCAGATATTATTTTAAATAATGATGTAACAACAGTTGAAGAAGTGTTAAATTTAACAGATAATGGAGAGACAATTAATGATAAATTAATCGCTATTACTGCTAAAATCGGAGAAAAAATTAGCCTAAGACGTTTCCAAAAAGTTACTAAAAATGATAGTGAAGTATTTGGAACATATAAACATATGGGTGGAACTATCGGAGCTGTAGTAGTATTAGAAGGTGCAAATGAAGAAGTTGCAAAAGATGTTGCAATGCACGTAGCTGCTATGAACCCAGTTTCAATTAATGAAAGCGGAGTACCTGCTGAAATGGTTGAACATGAAAAAACAGTTATAAAAGAACAAATCAAAAATGATGAAAGCAATAAATCAAAACCAGAAGCTATTATTGAAAAAATGGCAACAGGAAGATTAAATAAATTCTTAAAAGAAATTTGTCTTGAACAACAAGCATTCATCAAAGATACAGCTATGACAGTTGCTGACTATGTTAAAGAAAATAGTGGTAAAATTAATAACATGGTAAGATTTGCAGTTGGTGAAGGTATCGAAAAGAAAGAAGAAAATTTTGCTGAAGAAGTTGCAAAACAAATTAATGGATAATTAATATTTATATAATTGAGGTTTAATATGAAAAAAATTTGTTTCTTATTTCTAATTGGAATGTTAATGTTAACAGGGTGTTCGGTTAAAAAGACAAATGAACTTACAGATGCTGAAAAATTCAGTCGTGAGTATGGTGTCTCAAAAGATAATCCATTTAAGTATTTAACAATTGATGAGACAATTGATATGTTAGAGCATGGTTCAGGTATTATCTTCCTTGGTAATTCTGATTGCGAATGGTGTACAGCAAGTGCTAAGATATTAACAAAAGCACTAAAAGAAAAAAATGTTGACCAAGCGTATTATTATAATCCAAAGAAAATCAGAGATAAAAATACTAAAAAGTATAAAAAGCTAGTATCTCTACTAGGTGATAATCTAGAAAAAGATGAAGAAGATAAACCATATTTATTTATTCCAGATATATATGTTGTAAAAGATGGAAAAATAATTGAACATAATAATGATCTAGCAACTATGGATGGAACTGTAGATGATGCACTTACAAAAGAAAGAAAACAAGAAACTAAGAAAAAATATTTAAAATTAATTACAAAATATGTTATAAAAGATTGTACTAGTTGTTAGGACAATCTTTTTTATTTAAAAAATTATTGAAAAAAATTATATTTAAGATATAATTATTTTAAGATAGGAGTGAAAATATGAAAAAAGGATTTAAAATATTTGGAATTATTTTATTATGTCTATTAATGATAGGAGTAGGTGTAGGAGGTTGTTATTATTTCTTTAGTTTTAATACAAATACAAAAGAGGAAACAAAAGAAACTAAAAGCAGTAGTAAAGAAGAAAGTAAAGAAAATAAGAATATAACTAAAAATTTAGATACAACTGAGCCAATTGTAGTAAATAACTTAAGTAAATTTATGTCTGCAACAGACGAATACTGTGGTACTCAAAAAATTTATTTTGCACAAAATAAAGTGACAAGTTTAGATATTTCTAATTCTCTTGCATTTAGAACTGTATATATTAATCATCAAGCAAGTCAAATGTCAATTGAAAAAAGTCAAATTGATTCAGAAATCGCATCATACTTTGGAAAAGATTATAAGTATACAGATGATACTTATGGAGTTTGTATTGGACATAAATATAATAAAGAAACACAAAAATATGAATATAATCCTGCAACAGGATGTGGAGGATCTTGCGGAGCATCAATTAAATACTTAATAACAAAAGCAGAATTAAATGGAAGTATTATGTCAATATATGTAAAAGCAATATTCCCAGGTACAAATGGTGGAGAAAATGTTCCATATTATAAAGATATCAATTTAACACAAAAAATTGAAGATTATGATTTATATTTTAATCCGGATGAAGTAGCAAAATTCAAAGATGCTGCTAAATATAAAGTAATACTTGAAAAATATGATGATAATAATTATTCATTTGTTTCAAGTGAACCAGTAGAATAAAAGTAGATAATTCTACTTTTTTCTTTATTTTAAAACTTAAATATTATATAATATAGTTATTAAGGAGAGATAATATGAACAAAGAAATAATAGATTTAGCAAAAATGAATATGGAAGACAGTTTAACAAGTCTTGATAAAAGATTTAATAATGTAAGAGCAGGACGTGCCAATCCATCAAGTTTGGATGGTATTACAGTTGATTATTATGGATCAATGACACCACTTAAACAATTAGCAACTATTTCAGTACCAGAAGCTACACAATTATTAATTAAACCATTTGATAAAGGTTGTCTTAAAGATATTGAAAAAGCAATTCTTGCAGCTAATTTAGGATACAATCCATCAAATGATGGTGAAACAATTAGAATTGTAATTCCAGCATTAACAGAAGAAAGACGTAAAGAATTAGCAAAACAAGTAAAATCAATTTCTGAAGATGCAAAAGTATCAATTAGAAATAATAGACACGAAGCATTATCATCAATAGATAAAGAAGAAATATCTGAAGATGAAAAAAAATCACTTGAAAAACAAGTACAAGACTTAGTTAATGAATATAATAAAAAAGTAGAAGAAAAATTAAAAGAAAAAGAAAAAGAGTTAATGACTATTTAATTTTTATTAAAAATATGATATAATAACAAATATCTACAGTGATGAAGAAGTAGTAATAAACAAATGACTTAAAGAGAGATTGTGGTAGGTGTAAACAATCAGTAATAGTTTATGAATTCATCTTCGGAGTACCTATTACAAAATAGTAGGCGTTAATCGCGTTAAGATAATAAGATAGTAATAACTATAAATTAAGGTGGTACAGTGAATAATCATCACCCTTATATTTATAGTTTTTTTATTTTATAAAGGAGATAATTATGAAAATAGAAGAAATAAAACAAAAAATAGTAAATGACATAGAAAGTGCAACTAATTTAAAAGAATTAGATGAAGTAAAAATTAAGTATACTAGTAAAAAAGGTATTATCACAGAGCTTCAACAAGAAATTAGAAATATACCAAATGAAGATAAAAAAGAATATGGAATGAAAGTTAATGAAGTTAGAAATTTATTTAATAATGAATTTAACTTTAAAAAAGAAAATCTAGAAAAAGATGCTTTAAATAAAAAATTAGAAAGTGAAACAATAGATATCTCACTTCCAGCAACTGAAATTAAAACAGGTTCGCCATCAATAGTAGAATCAGTAATAGAAGATACTGAAAATTTCTTTATAAGTATGGGATATGATGTAGTAGATGGTCCTGAGATAGAATTAGATAAATATAACTTTGAAATGTTAAATTTACCAAAGGAACATCCAGCCAGAGATGCTCAAGACACTTTCTATTTAAAAGATGATACACTACTTCTAAGAAGTCAAACTTCTCCAGTACAAATTAGAGAAATGCTTTCTAAAAAAGGTAAAGAACCAGTTAGAATGATATGCCCTGGTAAAACATATAGAAGAGAAAATACTGATATGACTCATGAACAAGAATTTGCTCAAATAGAAGGATTGGTAATAGATAAAAATATTTCATTAAGTGATTTAAAAGGAACATTTAATGCATTTGTTAAACATTTATTTGGAAGTCAAGTAGAAGCAAGATTTAGACCAAGTTATTATCCATTTACTGAACCATCAGTTGAAATGGATATGAGCTGTCCTAACTGTGATGGATCAGGATGCTCAATGTGTAAACCAAAAGGATGGATTACAATTTGTGGTGGAGGAATGGTTCATCCTAACGTGTTAAGAGCATGTGGTTATGATCCAGACAAGTGGCAAGGATTTGCCTTTGGAGCAGCAGCAGAAAGAATCGCAATGCTTAAATATGGAATTAATGATATAAGAGTATTCCATCAAACAGATTTAAGAGAAACTAAAAACTTTGATAGAAAGGAGAATAACTAATGATAAGTATGAATTGGGTTAAGGACTATATAGACCTTAAAGATGAAAATTTAGAAGAATTAGCAGATAAAGTTACAAAAGCAGGTATTAATGTAGAACATGTTATTTCCAATAATATACCTAATTTAGTTGTTGGAGAAGTTCTATCATGTGAAGATATTCCTGAAACACATCTACATAAATGTATAGTAAAAGTAGCAAATAACGAAGAAATTCAAATAGTTTGTGGAGCACCTAATGTAAGAGAAGGTTTAAAAGTAATAGTTGCTTTGCCAGGAGCAGTATTACCAGGAGAATTTAAAATAAATAAGGGTAAAATTAGAGGAATTGAATCTAATGGAATGATATGTGCATTATGCGAAATTGGATTAGAAGAAGACAATGAAGAAAATTATAAAAAAGGTATTCATGAACTTCGAGAAGATGCCCCTATTGGAGTAGATGCAATGGATTATCTAAAAGTATCAGACACTTTATATGATTTAGATATTCACAAGCATAAAAATAATGACTGTTTATATCATATAGGATTTGCATATGAAATAGGTGCAATATTAGGAAAGAAAGTAACTCTTCCAGAAGCAAATTATAAAGAAATAGATAAAAGTATTAAAGATAAATTTGAATTATCTGTAAATACTGAAAATTGTACATATTATAAAGCTAAAATGGTAACTGACCTGCAATTAGGAGAGTCACCAGACTTTATTAAAAATAGATTAATATCCGCAGGAATGAGACCAATTAATAATATCGTAGATATTTCAAACTATGTAATGCTTGAATATGGACAACCACTTCATTTCTTTGATAAAGACAAATTAGGTAATAAAATAGTTGTTAGAATGGCAAAAGATAATGAACAAACAACTACATTAGATGGAGTAGAAAGAAATCTAAAGAGTGAAGATATTGTTATTACAGATGGTGAAAAAATAGTTGCAATCGCTGGAGTAATGGGCGGATTAAATACTGAAGTTGATCAAAATACTAAAACAGTTTTAATAGAAAGTGCTATCTTTAATCCATATAATATTCGTAAAACTGAAAGAAGTCTAAACTTAAGAAGTGAAGCTTCAATGAGATATGAAAAAGGACTAAATTATGAATATACAAATAAAGCATTAGACAGAGCATGTTACTTACTTGAAAAATATGCATCAGGTAAAGTATGTAAAGACTATTGCATACATGACACAGAGGATAAAATACCTAAAACAGTAAACTTTAAACCAGAAAGAATTAATTCACTTTTAGGACTTAATTTAACTAATGAAGAAATGGAAGTTCAATTAGATAAATTAGATTTTAAATATGAATTAAAAGATGGAGACTTTACTGTAACAATTCCTAGAAGAAGATTAGATATAGAAGAAAATGTAAATGACATCGCAGAAGAAATAGGCAGACTTTATGGATACTATAATCTAGAAAATACTATGCCAAATCTTCCAACAAGAGAAGGTGGATATAGACCAAATATTAAACATCGTAAAGAAATAAGTAAAAGATGTAGAGCACTTGGATTAGATGAAGTAAGAACATACTCACTAGTAGATTCTAAAACTGCAGAACTATTTAATGCTGATAAAAAATTAATACTTGTTCCAAATCCAATGTCACAAGATAAAACAGCCCTAAGAAAGACATTAATCCAATCATTATTAGAAACAATTAAATATAATAAAACAAGAGGTTTAAAAGACATATGTATCTATGAAATTAGTAAAGTATTTTTTGATGAATTTAATGAAGAAAATCACTTAGGAATTGCTATGTATGGTAATTATTTATCAAATAACTGGCAAAATCAAAATACAAAAGTTGATTTCTATATCCTAAAAGGAATAATAGAAAATATTATGAATTATTGTGGCCTAAAGAATAGATATGCATATCAAAAATCTACAGAAGAAAATATGCATCCAGGAATGAGTGCAGACATTATCTTAGATAAAGAAAAAATAGGTTTCTTAGGACGTATTCATCCATCTATTTGTAAAGACGAAATATATGTCTTAGAAATTAATATTGAAAAATTAAATACTAAGACAAAGAAAACCAAGTTTAAACCAGCATCTATCTATCCAAGTATTAAGAAAGATCTAGCATTTATCATGCCACTAGACTTATCAAATGAAGTAGTAGAAAAAGAAATAAAACATGCTGGAGGAAGACTTCTTAAAGATATCGAAGTATTTGACTTATACTTAGGAGATAATATTGGAAAAGATAATAAATCAATCGCATATAAATTAACATTTGAAGATGAAACTAGAACACTTACAGATGAAGAAGTAATGAAGATATTTAATAATATTATTGAAAAAGTAACAAATATAGATAATGTAGTATTAAGAGACAAATTGATATGAACCCCGTTTCTTGGACATAGAAACGAGGTTTTTATATGGGTAAATTAAGTTATAAGGATAAAATAAATTTATATAAAGATAAGAAATCAG
>CADCIN010000019.1 GCA_902801525.1 uncultured Erysipelotrichaceae bacterium
TAGTTTAGCATTTTATTTAAAATATATCAACTTTTCAACACCAAATTTTAAAAAAATAGGCACTTTTGGTGTTTTAAGTCGTGGATTAAACTACAATTTTAGGCAAAATCACAACTTTTTTAAGAAATTTACAAAAAGTACTTGTAAAAACTTAGAAAGTCATATTTTTATTTTTCACGATAATCGCAATATGTTTACATTGTGATTATTAAGTTTTATTGCATAAAAAAAATCAAACTAAAAGTTTGATTAAATTTCTTAATGGTGGAGCATAGCGGGATCGAACCGCTGACCTTCACGGTGCAAACGTGACGCTCTCCCAGCTGAGCTAATGCCCCATAATTTTTTTGCTTATTTTCTCAACAAGCAATATGATTATAGCATACCAATTTTAAAAAAGTCAATAACTTTTATACTTTTTTTTAAGAAAATCTTTTTCTGTATAATAATTCTCACCTATTTTAATTAAATGTCTTCTATTTCGATAAAAATATTTAACATCATTTATTATAATCCTCTTTTTGAATTTATAATTATTTAAATATCTTTCGAGTAAGAACTTCTCATAATAATAATCAAACTTACTAATTTCCATAAGTAATTTAATAATTAAAAACAAAAAAATATAAATGTAATTAACTCTAATACTAAAAAATAATAAACATAATATAAGTATAACTAGATAACTAATAAAAAAAGTAATGAAAAAACTCTTTCTTATACTAAATAATAAAGATAAAAATATATTTAAAATACGTCCTCCATCTAATGGATAAATAGGAAGTAAATTAAAAAATAATATACCATGATGATACATTTTAATTAAATCATAATAACTATTAAAATAATTAATTCTAATTAAAATTAAAAAACCAATTATCTGAAATAATGGTCCCATAATCAAAATTAATAATTCTTTATAAATATCAATATTTAAATTAAAATTTATCTTGGTAATCCCACCAAATGGATAAATACAAATCTTTAAATCATTCACACCAAAAAATCTTGCTATAAGAAAATGACCAAGTTCATGAATAATTATTAAATAAAAAATACAAACAAATTGAATAAAAGATCCAGTTATAACAGACAATAAACCAAATATATAAAAAAGTGGATTAATATAAACGTAATTATATAAATTCTTTATAATCAAGATATTTTCCATCCTTTTGAAATACTAGATAAAGCTTATTACCACTAACCTCTCCAAGTAATTCACCCTTTTCAACATAATCATATAAATTAATATTATCATTCTTTATATTGCCATAAAATACATCCACACCATCTACTTGCTCAATAATAATAACATTACCATAATCATCTTTCTTACCTTTATAAACAACCACTCCACTTTCTAAAACAGGAACCATTAAATTATTACTAACTCTAAGAACTGCCCCATCTTTATATACACTTGCCTTCTTATAATTAAGTTTTTCATTAAAAACACTCTTCTCTTCTTTAACAATTTTATCAATACTTAATATATTTCCAAAATATTTTTGGTACATTGACTTAAACTTAGTAAATTTAATATTCTTATTATAAATATTTTCTAAAATAAAATTCTTATAATCTTTATTACTTTTAACTAGAATCATTCCAAATAAGAAAATAACAAGTAAAAGTAAACATTTATTTATAAATTTTTTAACACTCTTTTTTAAAACTAATTTCTTCTTATATGTTCTATTCATTATTATCTCTCCATTAAATATTATGAAAAAAAAAGAATAATATTCTAATTAATATTAATTCTTTTAAACTTCTTCGGAATTAGATAAATAATAAGATATAGTAAAAACCCATATATTATATTTAATAATAAACTATGACTTATTTTATAAATAACTCTATTTAGTGTAACTGGTACTAAATTATAAATTAAAATAATTAATGCAGATGAAGACTCATAAATAATAATTGAAATTGCAACTAAAAATAGTATTTTTATAAAATCAATTTCTAAGTATTTTTCAATTAATAAAGTTAACGCACCAATTAATAAAAATAATAAACCATTAAAAAATAATAAATTTGTATAAAATAAATCATAAACAATTCCAGTAATAAAACATATAAGTAAATATTTATTATTTTGATGATAAAAAAGTATTGAAATAGTAACTAAACTAACCAAGGTTAAAGATGGAGTAAATAAAGACAAATTAAATGTATCAAATGCTATAAAATTACTTAATATTCCATCTAATATAAACGAAAAAACAATAATAATAATACTAAGCATTTGTCTTCTCCGATAAAACTGTTACATAATGTATATTGTTAAAATTTTGTTTAGTTTTTACATATATTGTTTTACTTAAATCATACTTATCTGATACTACTTTATCAACCACTCCAATATAAATACCTCTAGGAAAAATATCACTTAATCCACTTGTTACAATTTTATAATCCTTATTTATATTACTAGTTTTATCAACACCTAATATTATAACATCTCCACTTTTTTTGTCATAACCAGAAAGAATTGCATAAGAGTCACCTTGATCTGTTTGAATAGAAACACTAATTTTAAAATTAACGTCATCTGAAGTAATTAATTTAATCTCACTAGAATGATTAGATACCTTTTGAATCTTTCCAATAAGACCATTACTATTAACTACAGCCATACCTTTTTTAATCCCATCTTTTTTACCTTTATCAATAGTTAGAGTATTAAACCAATAAGATTTATTGCGAGAAAGCACAGTCGCATTAATATGATCATATTCTGTTAAAGTATTCTTTAATCCAAGTTCTTGTTTTAATTCTTGTATTTCTTTTTCAAGTGATTTATTAACATTCTTTTGAATAATATAACTATCACTTAAATCCTTATCCTTATCTTTATTTAAACCAGTAAAAGGAAACATAAATACTTTATTAATAAAAACTGATAAATCCTTTAAACCACCCTCTAATAAAGTATAATTTCTATTAAGAGTTAGTGAAAAACTTAAAAGAATAATAACTATAAATATACTTCCTATTACTATAAATTTATTATTATTTTTTTTCTTTTTATACATTCTATCGCCTCTAACATATTATAATATATTTACTATTTTGAAACAACTAAAGATTTATAATATTTTTATTATCATAAAAGCTATAATAATCATCCTCCCCAAATATAATATGATCTACTACTGGTATCCCTTGTACAAGTCCAATCTTTACAAGTGAATCAGTAAACATAATATCTGCCTTACTAGGTCTTACATCTCCTGATGGATGATTATGCATACATACAATTGTAGAGGCACTTAATTTATACGCTTCTTTAAATACTTCTCTTGGATGTGTAACACTTTGATTAATAGTTCCCATAAATAATAATTTCCTTTCAATTAACTTTTGTTTGTTATCAAAATATAAGCAATAAAACTCTTCTTGTTTCTTACCATAAAATAAATATTTTGAATCTTCCCATATTTCATATGCATTATGATACTGTAATAATTTATCCTTCTTAGCTAAAAATATTCTCCTACCAAGTTCTATACAAGATACAACTTCTATTGCTTTAACTCTTCCTATACCAGGTAATCTCTCAAGCTCGTATACAGAAACATTAGCTAAATCAAATAAACTATATTTACTAAGTAAATAAGTCGAAACATCTTTAACATTCATCCCACTAATACCTGTTTTTAAAATAATTGATAATATTTCAATATTAGATAAATTACTAACACCATAATTAATTAATCTTTCCCTTGGTCTTTCACAAGTAGGCATATCTTTTACTCTATATCTAATATAATCACCCCTATTAGATATTAGTAATTAATTATTTTTTTCCTTAATTTCTTGATAATTAGCTAAAACAACATTTTCAATAGCTAATATATCATCTAAATTCTTACTATTAGATATCATCTTATCAAACTGTGATACATTATTAGAAAACTCTAAACTATCAATATACATTTCTTTTAAATAGACTTTATATCCGTCCTTACTATATAATTTAGCAATTTTTTTGGCATTATCTAAATCTTTAGTAATACCTAAATACACATAATAATTATCTTTATTATTAGTTACTAATTTATTAGCTAAATTTCTAGTATTTGCTTGCATACTACTCTTTGTTGAATAAACTCCTTCTTGTAAAAAATAATACAAGTTATTACTACTACTATAAATATTACCAAATTTATTATAGATAACTCTTCCACATACTGCACCACCTAAAATAAATAAAAGTCCTACTATAAATGTCTTTCTCATATTATCACCATATTTATAATAACTAATTAATTATTAAAAATTTGTCGAATAAAAAAAGAAAAGTAAATTTTACTTTTCTTTTACAAATTACTATATTCTTTCAACTCTAATATATGACCATTCATCATTTAAATCGTATTTTTCAGAAGTTTCATCATTTTTAATTAATGCCTCTCCAAGAACTTCACCTTTAATATAATCTCCATATTTAGAAATCATTGAATCAATTTTATCCGTTCCATTATAATAAACATTAATATGATCAGTAATAACAAAGTCTGCATCTTTTCTAAGTGCTTGAACTTTACGAACAAATTCTCTTGCAAGTCCTTCAAGTATTAAATCATCAGTAAGTTCAGTGTCAAGTACAACTGATACACGGCTATTACTACATGCTGCATATCCTTCTTTTTCAAGTGCTGAAATTAATACCATATCTTCAGTAATTGTAAAGTCATCTCCGCCAAGAGAAACAACTAAACCTTCACCTTTAATTTTCATAACATCTTCACGAGAAATATTATTTAAATATCCTTGTAAATCTTTAATACGAGCTCCTAATGCTTTACCAAGTACTTTAAAGTTAGGTTTAACTATATAATCAAAGAATTCTCCCATATCAGGTCTAAATTCAACATCTTTAACATTTAACTCTTCCATAATTACTGGTAATAAATCACCAATTAAATCTTTAGAGAACTCTGGAAGTATTAAATTACTAATTGGTTGACGAACCTTTATATTAGCTTCTTCTCTTGCAAATCTACCAAGTGAACAAACATCTCTTACTAAATCCATTCTCTCTTCTACAACTGAATTAATTAGTTCTTCATCATATGTAGGATAATCAGCTAAATGAACAGATTCTTCATTAGTTAATTTCTTATAAATTTCTTCAGTAATAAATGGTGTTATTGGTGCACATAACTTACATAAAGTAACAAGTACTTCATAAGTAGTTAAATAAACAGCTTTTTTAGAATCAGTTAATTCTGAATCCCAGAATCTTCTTCTATTACTTCGAATATACCAGTTAGATAAATCATCATTAATAAATGGAATAATTAATTTAGCAACTTTATTTAAATCATATTCATCAAATGCACTACGTACATTTTTAACTAATTTATTTAACTTAGATAATAACCATCTATCTATTAATTCTCTATCATTTACTGGAATATCATATTCTCTAGGATCTATATGATCTGCATTAGCATACATTTCAAAGAATGAATATGCATTTCTAAATGTAGAAATATATTTAGAATAGATTTCTTTAACACCTTCAACATCAAATCTAAGTGGTGTCCATACTGGTGATGCATAAATCATATAATAACGAACTGTATCAGCACCATATTCTTTCATAATATCAAGAGGTGGAATAATATTTCCAACAGACTTAGACATTTTCTTACCATGTGAATCAAGCATCATATCATTAACAACAACATTCTTATAACTAGAACATCCAGATACAATAGTTGAAATACAAATTAACGAATAGAACCATCCACGTGTTTGGTCAACTCCTTCAGCTATAAAGTCAGCTGGAAATTGTTTTTCAAATAACTCTTTATTTTCAAATGGATAATGATATTGGGCATATGGCATAGCACCACTATCAAACCAAACATCCATAACATCAGTAACTCGGCTCATTAACTTACCACAATCTGGACATTTAATATGTAAATCATCTACATATGGTCTATGAAGTTCTATATTTCTAACATCGACATCTTCAACTACTTTTTCATTTAATTCATCAACTGAACCAATACATTCAACATGACCACAATCACAAGTCCAAAGTGGCATTGGACATCCCCAATATCTATTTCTAGAAATACCCCAATCAACCATATTATCAAGCCAGTTAGCAAATCTTTTTTCACCAACATATGAAGGATACCAATTAACTTTTTTATTTGCTTCAATAATCTTATCTTTATATGCAGTTGTTCTAATATACCAAGCTGGTTTAGCATAATAAATTAAAGGCATTTTACATCTCCAACAATGTGGATAATCATGAACTATTTTTTGTTTTTTAAATAATTTATCATTTTCTTTTAAATATTTAACAATATCAATTTCAAGTTCTTTATCAGTAACTACTCTTCCAGTCCAAGGACCAACTAAATAACATCCATCTTTTCCAACAGATTGAGAAAAACTTAAACCATTTTGAACACAAACACGTCCATCATCTTCACCATAAGCAGGTGCAATATGTACAATACCAGTACCATCAGCATCAGTAACATAATCATCAGCAACAACTTCAAAAGCCTTACCTTCAACTTTAGCAAATGGAAGTAATTGTTCGTACTTAGATCCAACTAAATCAGAACCCTTAAATTCCTCAATTATTTCAAATTCTTCTCCAATTACTTTTTCAAGTAAAGTCTTACCAAGTATAAAGTTATATCCTTTACTACTTACTTTAACATAAGTATATTCTGGATTAACACAAAGACCAACATTATCTATTAAAGTCCAAGGAGTTGTTGTCCATACTAAGAAATAAGTATTATCTTCATCTAATTTTTTAAATGGTACATAAACAGTATTAACTGAATCTTCTTGATATCCTTGACTAACTTCATTAGCAGAAAGTTCAGTACCACATCTAGGACAATATGGTAAAACTTTATTTCCATGATAAATTAACCCTTTATCAAATATTTGTTTAATTAACCACCATTCTGATTCAATATAATCATTTGTACAAGTAATATAAGGATTATCTATATCAATAAATTGTCCCATTACCTTAGTAACTTCATCTACTTCATCAATATTAGTAGCAGTTACTTTATTACATTCCTTACAAAAGTTTTCAATACCAAAATCTTCAATATCTTTTTTATCTTTAAATCCAAGTTTTTTCTCAACATTTACTTCAATAGGAAGTCCATGTGTATCAAGTCCAATCTTTCTTAAGACTTTATATCCATTCATAGTTTTATATTTACAGAATGCATCTTTTATACTTTTAGCAAATACATGATGAAGTCCAGGTTTAGCATTTGCATAAATTGGTCCATCATAAAAAACAAATGAATCTAAGCCTTCTCTATTATTAATTGTTTTCTCTAAAATATCTTGTTTTTTCCATTCTTCAACATATTTAGATTCAACTTCATTTATATTACCTTTATCTAATTTTTTAAATTCCATAATTTCACTCCTATCCTAAAATAACATAACTATAATAAATAACAAATATCAAAAGAAAAGCAAATCCTTCTCTCCTAGATATTTTATGATCTCTAAATGAGAATATAAATAATAATATTGATGCAAGTATCATAATAACTAAATCAACATAACTAAATACTATATGATTTATTCCTCCAAGTATTGCAACTGGTATACCAACAACAATGCCTATATTAAATATATTACTTCCTACAACATTGCCAATAGCAATATCATATTCACCTTTTCTAGTAGCAGTAATACTTGTAACAAGCTCTGGAAGAGATGTTCCAAGTGCAACTATTGTTAAACTTATCATTCTTTGACTAATACCAATCATCTTTGCAATAGAAGATGCAGAGTCAACTACTAAGTTAGATCCAAGTACTATTGAAATAATACCAACTATTGTAAACATAATAGCTTTAAATAAAGACATAGTCTTAATATCTTCATCATCATCTATTTTATTTCTAGCCATAGATATTAAATAATAAATAAATATTAAGAAAAATAAAATTAGAATAAATCCATCACATCTTGAAAAAGCATTAGAAACTTTCTTATCAAATAAATTATCTGAAAGTAATACTCCAAAAAGTGTAGTTATCAATATTGTAATAGGTATTTCTTTTTTAACTGTATTATTCTTAACATTTAAAAAATGAAACATTGAAGAACAACCAAGTATCAGTAAAATATTTAAAATATTACTACCAATTACATTGCCTAATACCATATCACCATTATTTGAAAGTAATGATTTAACACTAACTGCAAATTCAGGGGCACTTGTTCCAAATGCTACTATTGTTAAACCAATTAAAATTTTAGATACTTTAAAGTTTGTTGCAACACTACTTGCACCATCTACAAATATATCAGCACCCTTAATTAAAATTACAAATCCTACCACTAATAATATAATTTGTAAAAACAAAAACAACTCCTCCTCTCTAAAATAAAAAACTATTCATCCAATAAGGACGAATAGTTCGCGGTACCACCTTAATTCATAGTATAAATACTATCTCAAGAACTATAACGCGTTACCGTATTTATCTTATCCATAAATCGCAACTTGAAAGTGATCTAAATATTTCTTCCTAACTCATTTTCACCAACCACAAGCTCTCTAATAGTCCAAAATATTTCGTCTTTCGCAAATGCTTTCAACAAAAATAATAACACAAAAACATTAAAATTACAATAAAAAAAGATAAATAAAATTTATCTTGGATCTAGTTCTAAAACTTCAATTTCATCGACAACAGCCATTTGTTGTTCCATAATAACTCTTAATTTTCTTTTAAATATTTTCATATTCTTTTCAAGTATTTCAGCATTATTTTCTATCTTACCTGCTTTAAGTAAAGCTTCATTGACAATACGACTAGCATTATTTTTTGCATCAACAATAATCATGTCAGATTCTTCTCTAGCAAGTCTTTTAATATTATCACTTGTTTCTTCAGCTTTCATAATCGATTTTTTCAATGTATTTTCAAGTTCTTGATAATGTTTAACTTCTGCTTCTAAACTAGCTATTTGTCTTTTTAATAACTCAAGTTCACTACCTTGATCTCTACATTTCTTAATAATGCCTTCAGTCTGTCTAATTACATCTCCAACAAACTGATTAACTTCTCTTCGATTATATCCATTAGCTTCATAACTAAATTTATCCATATAATCTCACCTCAGAAATATTAATTACCAATCAAATTCTTCGTTATCTTCTTTTTCTTTTGCTTTACTTTTAGTACCTTTAGATGTAGGAATATTATCATCACTAATCTTACCTTCTACATTAACATTATTTGGAGTACATAAGAAAATTCCTCCACCTAATTTTTGTAAATCTCCACCTATTGCATATAATGTACCACTTAAGAAATCTACAATTCTTTTAGCTTGATCAGGAGTAACTCTTTTTAAATTAACAACAACAGAGTTTCTTCCTTTCAAATAATCAGCTATTTGTTGTGATTCAGAATAAGCACGTGGTTCAAGAAGCATCATCTTAGATCCTGCAATCCCATTTTCATGATGATATTCCTCTCTAGAAGCATTGTAGAATTCTTCTTCTCCACCTACTTCTTCAACTCCACCTTCTTCTGTACCAAATAAATTTTTAAATTTTTCTAATGCCATATTGAAATCCTCCATATATCATTCTAACTATACTCTATTTTAACACATCTTTATAAAAAGAAAAAGTAATATTTTCATTTTTTTAAAACCAAACACTGCTTAAATCAACATTATTACTTAATGGTCTAGGATTAGGAAGTGGTATATACATAGATATTGGTACTTTAAAAGCACTACCAAATGCAATACAATTTCCTGGTTTTAAATTTTTTAATTGATTAACCACTTCACTTGAAATATTAGGAACCATATTTTTAATATATTCTAAATCTTTTGGGTGAAGAGTTCTAAGAATTATAAAATTACTACACTGACTTATCGCAGTATCAGATAATTCACTAGGTCTTTGAGTAATAAGTCCTAAGAAAATACCATATTTACGTCCTTCTTTGGTAATTCTTTCAAAGATATTATATCCAAGTATTTCTATATCTTTATCATTTTGAACATATCTATGAGCTTCTTCAATAATTATATGAAATGCACGACTACCTCTTGGAATAGTACTAGATGCAACTGAAAATAACATTTTAGAAATTATCTTAGTTAATACTTTAGCCATTCTATCATCAACATAATTTATATTAAAATTAACTATTTGACATTTGCCACCTGTGCTAGGTAAAGTTAATAAACGCTGAACATATTCTTCTTTAGTAATATACTGATCAATTTTAAAATAATCTTTATATTCTCCACTTGCAAGTGTATGTAGTCTAACACTTAAGATATTTGCATAGTCAAATACTTTCTCACTCTTAAGTATTCCTTCACTAATTAAAGCAAATTCCATAGCTTGTTCTAAATCTTCTAACGTATAAAAAGAATTTTGATTATTATCTATATCTAAGTTTTCAATTCCATCTGTAATATAATTACTAATAAACTGAGTAACTAGTTCCATCTCTTGCATCTTACCAGTCTTATCAATATATAAACATTGTTTAAGAGTTCTAACATATCCAGGCTGTGCAATAGTAGTTTCTAAGTTTAAATCAGGAGTATTAAATTTAGTAAGAACTGCTGTAACTTGATCTCTAACTTTAACTGAATCTTTACCACTTAATAATATATCTTGAAGTGCTCTAGCAATAATATCATTCTTATGTCTAATAACATCATCACTACCTCCAGTTAAAATAGTAACAAGTTTTAAAGTTTTTTCAATAATTGGCAATTGATTAGGTGTAGTTACATCTAGAAGTAATGCTAAATCATCTACATCTAAACACCAAACTGGTATTCTAAGTATTTCAGTATCAGGATTCATAGTATTTGTAGTATAAGTCTTATAGTTGATATTTGGATTTATTTGATGTAAGTTACCAAAAGCCCTTGTATATTCACCAAAAGCATCAAAGAAAAACATATTAGATTTTAATGGAGGATTTTGTGTATTAGTAAATAAACTTTGAAAAATAGATGCTACACTACAGCTCTTTCCAGACCCACTATTTCCAAGTATTGAAAAATGATTACTAAAGAAATCATTTATTCCGATATTAATTCTATAATTATCATAAATATTACTAACTCCAAAGAATGCTTGATCACGACTTAATTCTTGTTTCCCAAGTATAAGCTCCAACTCATCTAATCTAATAATTCTAACATTAGATTTAAATGAAGGCTTTGTATTAATTCCAGGTGCAAACAAATTATTGATAATTTCACCTACTATTTGTACTTTCATAGTAGTTTGATTAATATTAATAATCTCGCCTACTATTTTTTTCTCACCATCTTCAAAAATAACATGTAAGTTAACTAGATTTGATTGACTATTAATATCAATAGATAATTTAACAAGTACAGTAGTATCAATAATCTCTAATATATTTCCTAACATACAAACACCTTCTTACTCTATAAAATATTATACAATAAAAAAAGAAAGTTGTACATAAAAAAAATAGTACAAAAAGTACTATTGTACATAAAGTCCATGAATTTTTTCTAAATCAACATCAGAAATATCATCAACTACCCATTCTCTACCATCTTTATGAAGATTAAAAGTAATAGTATATTTGACCTTGTCATTAACATTTTTTAACTGTTCAATCTTATATTTGATATATTCTGCACTTTCACCAACAAGTCCATCATTATCTTCATTTTTACCATTAAATTCAGTTTTATGTTCATCATAATATTTTTTTGATTTCTGAACAGAAGTAGCATAATCATATACTTGCACCTCTGCATCAACACTAGCAATATCTCCATCAACCTTTTCGTTTTTAATTTTATAAGACATATTTTGATATTGCTTTTCCATTAAGGACTTATACTCTTTTTTATCTTCATCTGACATACTAGAATCATCAGCAATGACATTATCAAGTTGAGTTAAAACATCACTATCCATGGATTGATATTTAGATAAGAACTCTTCTACTTTCTTACTAGGTGAATTCATATTCATATTACATCCAGTAAGTAAAAGCATCATAATAGATCCCATAATAATTATTTTTTTCATATTTTTCCTCCCATTTTTATTATTAAAAAAAAAATATGTTTTATACATATTTTTTTAACCTCTCATAATTTTTTTAAATTCAGAAGGAACTTGTGTTTCAAATAAGATATCTTTCTTTATTACTGGATAATATATTTTTAATTTATTAGCATGTAAATAAAGTCTATCAAATTTATCTTTCTTATCATTATATTTTTTATCCCCAAGTATTGGAGTACCAATAGAGTTAAGTGCAACTCTAATTTGATTCTTTCTACCTGTTTCTATATTAATATCAAGTAATGAATAATTATCATTTTCTTTAACTACTTTATAATTTGTGATAGCAAGTTTTCCATCATCACCACGAACACTATATACAAAGTTAGTTTTACTCTCTCTTAAATATTGTTTAATAGTACCACAACTATTTTTAGGATGTCCATAAACAACCGCACTATACTGTCTTAAACTAACATAATCGTTCCAGTTTTCTTGTAAAATATTTTTTATTTTTTCATTCTTAGCTAAAATAACTACTCCACTAGTATCTTTATCAAGTCTATGTACTATAAATACACGTGCAAATTCATTCTTACTTTTTAAATATTCTGATACTATATGATAAAGTGTTTTTTCTTTTTCTTTCGCAGTTGCAATAGTAAGTAATCCACTAGGTTTATTAACAACAATTATTTGATCATCTTCAAATAGAATATCAAATGGTAGACTATGTCCTCCTTTATTAGTTGTATCTATAGTAATACTCATCCCGCTAACTACTCTATAATTATATTTAGTAGTTTTATTGTTATTAACATAAATTGAACCATGTACTAAATATTGTTTAATTTTTTTCTTAGGCATATCTAAATTATTATATAAATAATCTAAAAGTTCGCCTTCTCCCTTAACTATTAACTTCATACCAATCTCCTCATATCAAATATTTTATCATATTTTTCTTAAAATATCTAAGATATCTTCACCACGCTTAATATTTATATTTTTAAATGAATAAGAAATATAGTCATCAAATCCAATACCTAAAATATTTTTTAAATCAATTTTTCTTTTTAAACAAATCTTATTAATACTATTATCTAAAGATACATGAGAATCAACAATATAAATATTTCTATTTAGCTTAATATAATTAATATTTAATGTATCTAAATAGTCATCAGAGTTTATATCTATAATAACTGAGTAAACATTATTTTTATTTTCATTATAAAACTTATCAAAGTCATTATCATTTTCAAATACATAGTTATTATCTAAAGTGCAAAAAGTGCATGTAGAGTTATATTTTTTATATAATTTTTTAATAATAGAAGGTAAAATATTTTTCTTAAAAAGAATCCTCTCATTAACTAAATCATATACATATGCCCCAGTATTAGAAATAATATAATCCATAAAAATAAAATCATTATTATAATCATATATATATTTAAAATTATTATTAGAACAAACAGTAAATATAATATTATTATTTCTAATTCTATCTATTTCAAGTACATTTTTAAAAGATATTGCTTCTTCACAATCAGTTAATATATCAGTAAATCCAGATACAATCATCTTAGTCATTTTTATCACTACCCTTTATATAATAATTAATACAAATTATTAATATGATTGCTGAAACTAAATAACCACCAATTACATCACTTGGATAATGAACTCCAACATAAATGCGACTAATACCTATTAATAATATAAGTAATATAGATAAAGTAAGAATTAAATATTTAATTATCTTATTATCTGTTTTATTTATAATGTAGTATGCAATAAATCCATAAAAACAAATAGATATCATAGAGTGACCACTTGGATAAGAAAATCCTCCTTGAGTAATTAATCTAAAAATATGAGGTCTATCTCTTCTAATAATATTCTTAATAATAATCATAACCGCACTACTAACTACGGATATACTAGATAAATATAGTGATAATTTATTATAAAATATTACTATAGTTAAAAATATTAATAATATTATAGTCTTAGTATTGCCAAGTTTAGTAATTAATTTAAAGAAATTATCTAAAAAATCACATCTAAAGGAAATAATAAAGTTATATATACTTTGATCAAATCCTTTAAATACATTAAAGAAAACACATAATGACCAAATAATAAATATAATAAAAAGACTAATTAAAAGTTTTTTCATTTTCAAGTAAACCACCACCTAATATAATGTATTTTACCATAAAAAAAAGTTCTATTAAAGAACTAATTATCTTGTTTAGAACTTTTAATATATTTATTAACTTTAGCTTTTTCTCTATTATCAAAAATATCTTGTTCTCTTGAATCAAGTTCAGGAGCATTTAAAAACATATTATAATAATCTTTAAAATTTTCTTTATGAAATTCAATAGATTTCTCAGCATTAGCTAATGAATAATATAAACCTCTATCCATAACTAAATTTTTAGTATAATCAACTACACTTAATACTCCATTAACTGTAGCTTCTACCCAAGAATGTAAATAAATATTTTTCTTGTCTTCAACAAATCCAATAATAATTTTACTATCGTCAAATAAATTTGCAGTTATTACATTCTTATAACAAGAATTATTACATCTATTAACTGATTGTAACTCTTGTACAATTAAATCATCTTCTACAAAAGTACTAAGTGTATAAAATATAAATCTATATTCATCATCTTTATATAGATAACCTCTATTAGTATTTGTAATATTTTTAAATTTCTTTTTGGTTTTTCTATCAAAATTAGAAAAAGGCATTGTAAAACATTCAACCGTTTTTAAAACATTATCTGAATCAAAATTCATTAATATCATCTCCCATTATTTAACTTTAAAAATTCTTCATATGTAATACTCTTATCAAATATTGTACCATCATCTTTTATTTCAATTATTCTATTAGCAACTGTACTATTAAGTTCATAGTCACGAGATGTAAATATAACTTCTCCATCAAAATTTTCAAGTCCTTTATTTAAAGAAGTAATACTTTCAAGATCCAAATGGTTAGTTGCTTCATCAAGTACCAAGAAATTTCCTTGTTCAAGCATCATCTTAGAAAGCATACATCTAGCCTTTTCTCCTCCAGATAAAACATTAACTTTTTTAAACACATCATCACCAGAAAATAACATTCTACCTAAGAAACCTCTAAGTATAGTTTCATCTTTAATATCATAAAAAGAACCAATCCATTCCATTATAGATAAATCATTTTTAAAATATTCAGTATTATCTTGCGGTAAATAAGAACACTTAATAGTCTTTCCCCATTCAATAGTACCTTTATCATATTTTTCATAACCAGTTAAAATATTAAAAAGTAAAGTCTTAACATTATCATTATTACCTATAATAGCAATTTTATCACCTTTAAATACAGTAAAAGAAATCTTGTTAAGTACCTTAACTCCATCTACTTCTTTAACTAAATTTTCAACCTTTAATATTTCTTTTCCAGATTCCTTTTCTGGTTTAAAATCTATATATGGATATTTTCTAGAAGAAGGAACAATCTCATCTAATTTAATCTTATCAAGCATTTTCTTTCTAGAAGTTGCTTGTTTAGATTTAGATGCATTAGCACTAAATCTCGCAATAAATGATTCTAATTCTTTTATTTTAGCTTCTTTCTTTTTATTAGATTCTTTCATTTGTTTTTGAAGAAGTTGTGAAGATTCATACCAGAAATCATAATTACCAATATATAATTTGATTTTACCATAATCTATATCAGCAATATGAGTACAAACATTATTTAAAAAATGTCTATCATGTGAAACTATAATAACTGTATTATCAAAATTAATTAGAAACTCCTCTAACCATTCAATAGCTTCGATATCCAAACTGTTTGTAGGTTCATCTAAAAGTAATATATCAGGATTATCAAATAAAGCTTGAGCAAGCATTACTTTAACTCTTTGTTTAACTGGAATTTCTTTCATTAAACTATAATGAAAATCAGAATTAACCCCTAAATTATTAAGTAAAAGTGCAGCATTTGCTTCTGCATTCCAACCATCAAGTTCTAAAAATTCAGCTTCTAAGTTAGCAAGTTTCATACCATCTTCTTCACTAAATTCAGTTTGAGAATACATCTTATCTTTCTCAGTCATAATATCAAAAAGTTTTTTATTTCCCATTAATACAACATCTAAAACTCTCATATCATCAAATTGATAATGATCTTGTCTTAAAAAAGAAACACGTTCATCTTTAGAAACAACAACATCTCCAGAAGTAGTTTCAATATCACCAGATAATATCTTTAAAAAAGTAGATTTACCAGCACCATTCGCGCCAATTAAACCATAACAGTTTCCATTAGTAAACTTTATATTAACATCTTCAAATAAAGTTCTCTTTCCGAACTTTAAACTAACATTATTTACCTGTATCATCACGTCACCTCAATCTTCTTAATCACAAAAGTAGAAATATTATATCACTAATTAGATATAATTACTACTTTTTCTTATAAAAATAAGAAACAAATTTAGAAAACTCATACAAAATAATATCACTTTTATTAATTGCAAATGTTTTACCAATTGCTTTTCCACCAATAGTTAAAGAAGCAACAACTGCTGCAATAATAATAGTTGTAGGAAGAGCTGCTAAACTATATTTAGAAATTAATAAAAGTGCAATAGTAGAAGCTGCAGAACCTGATAAAATACCACAAATGTCACCAATAACATCACAACAAAAACTAGATACCTTTTCTGCATTTTTTTTAAATAACACAGCAATATTCGCACCTCTTACTTTTCTTGAATTCATCGAATGAAAAACACTTTCATTACTACTAGTAACGGCTACTCCAACTATGTCAAATAAAATACCAAGTAAAATAAATAAAAGTGTAATTAATAAACCTATTATTAAAGATACATTAGGTATTATTAAATCAGCAACTAGAGAAAGTAATAGTGAAAGAGAAAAAGCAATACATATTATTGTAATAATCCATTTAACATTAACTTTTTCCTTACTTTTCTTTTCTCTTCTTCTATCCTGTACAATTAAATTTTCAATATCCTCATTTTTTCTTATTTTAAACATATATTTCAACTCACTATTTATATAAATTAAAAAATGGCATGAATATAGTAAACTTTGAACCTTAGGTCAAGTAGGATTTCCCTGATTTCAACATATTCGTTACCAAATATGTGGTTCCCCATTAAAGAAATCAATATGCTGTTTCCAAACATATGACTTGATTACCACTTAGTATCCACTGCAATCCCATATTCAACACTCTAGGAGATTTCCTCACCACGCCATATTATTAATTCTTTTTTGCAGAAAAAATTTCAAAGTGCAATAATAAAATAATTGGCCAATTAAATTATTAAAGATCACTTATCCCAATGATTCCACTCAAGACAAGCTACACTGTACATAACTTTCGCCACAATACAGGTTCAAGCCAAATTCGTAACAGGTCCGTCAGTAGATGCACGTATAGGCCTATCACATAATTTGGTCTCCAAGGAAATTGGGTCGGTTGCCGTATGCCATTACGATCGCCCAATAACCACTCATCTTCAGCATTCACCCCACACTGGGCGTATGAAGCAAACACCAAAGGTTTCACAGATATGCTCTTTAACGGTGATTTATTCCCGTCTTCATAATATGGCTATTGACTAGAATAGTGCGCCATTTATACTGAAATTATAACAAAAATAAATAAAAAGGTCAAACAACAAAAAAGAACTATTAATTAGCTCTTATTTGTTCAACATAACTTTTAATCTTACCTGGCCATGCAGTACTTTGTGCATACTTAGTTGCAATAGTATCAATAGTAGTTAATCCTTTAGAATAATAGTTTCTATATAAATTATCTATAAAACCAATAATTCCTTCATCCAATGTTGAATAAGCTTTATAACTTCCACCATTACATCCAGGAGCACCTTTTTGTCCACCAACATTATTACATGTTCTAACAAGTGCACTACAATTATAACGACATCCTGTTTCATGTAGCATAATTGAAACAGCAACATAAGGATCAACACCAAGTTCTATACAATGGTTAGCAATTAAATAACCCTTACCAGCAATATATCCATTTCCTAAATTTCTATTTAATTTTTCTGCAAGTTCATCTATTGTTAATCCATCATAAACTTCTACTCTTGGAGGAATAACAATTGATGCAGGAGCAGCTTCCATATTAACTTCAGAAAGTCCAGAAACTACAGATGCAGAATCTTCTTTATCATCACTTAATTTTTTTACTATAATATTTGATGATGCAGCCATATTTTTAATATCAACCTCAGTACTTTGACTAGATGTATCTGATTTCAAAGTTAAACTAGATTGACTATCTTCAATAGTAAATGCCATAGAAATCATTACAATTCCTAAAAATGAAAGCATTCCACTAATTAACTTAGCATTTTTCAAATAATTCACCTCATTTGTTATTTAAAAATAACACCATAATTTTATCATTAAAATATATATATTGTCAAATTAGTGCTTAATATACCTATTCCAGTATAAAGAATCATCATTAGATGCAGTTACAAAATAATTCTTAATCATCATAGAAATTTTATCAGCTTTATTGTTAATAGGTGATCCAAGCTTAAAAAAAGGAGGATTATCATTACCCATCATATATTCAAAAGTAGATGCCCTATCTTCATACTCATTCTCTTCTGCATACATATTAACAAAATAACTATCACTAGATTTAGTTCTAGTATATGCATAATTTTCTATTCTAGTTCCATATGTAAAATCAACAGGATTATAAATATTCCAATTGCCATAAGAACCATTATTTAAAGAAATATATTTATCAATATAATGATATATCTCATGATTAATACTTTCGGCAAAAGAATAATCACAAGCTATAGAAATAATAACATCTTTATTAGTTGAATCAGTAATACCAGTAATATTATCTGTAGAAAAACTCTTAATTAAATTAACAGTTAAACTTAAACCTTTTTTACTAAATTCTTCAAAAAAACCACCAGGATATAATGATAAATTATAATTTAAATCTCTAAGTGCAGTATTAATACTAGTATCATCACTCAAAGTATTAACACTAAGTCCTCCTACTGTATAATTAGATAATTCATCACCATATTTAATATTAATTCCATATCTTTTTTGTATATTATCTCTTAAAGTAGAATTATCTGTAATCTCACCAGGATTAATAATTTTACTATTATTACTACTTTTACCCTCATCGTTATCTACATCAGTTATTTCAGTATCATCTGTAAGATTTAAAACTGACAAAAGGTTTTTTTCTGAATAATAATAATCATAAAAAAAACCAAAAGAAATAAAAAGAATAGATAAAAAGAAAAATAAAATAGATATATATAATGATTTAGTTTTTCTAATATTATTTTTCATACTATTCCCAATTATCCCTTTCTAGTTTTTCTAATGATTCATAGAATTAATTTGATCCATTATTTTTTGTGCTTCATCAACTTTACCCTGTTTATATAATTCAATAGCTTTCTTAGTTAATGACTCAGATGATTCATCACTAACAATTCCATCATTATTAACACTTATATCATTTTCTTTTTTAAAGAAACTATCAACTTCAAAACTTTCTATTTGAGTATGACAAGATTTTATTAATTTATTAAATTGTACTTGAGAAACTAAAATAGCTCTTGGATCATTATCATCTTTTTTACTGAATGAATATCTTATTTCATCATTAACTTTTTCTAAGCTTTCATCTTTAGTATCTTCTGTATTATCTGAAGTACTCTCAGTTTGAGCTTCTACTTCATTATTAACACTTTCTAATACTTGATCATTTGAAGCAGTATCATCGGCATTATCTAAAGTACTCTCAGTTTGAGTTTCTACTTCACTACTTACACTTTCTAATACTTGATCATTTGAAGCAGTATCATCGGTATTATCTGAAGTACTCTCAGTTTCTATAGTATCAGGTACAATATTTTCAAGTACATGACTATCCTCATCATTTGAAACAACATCTTCTTGAACATTTTCATTATTACTAATTAAATTGGATTTAAATTTATCACTTAACTTACTACATTCTACAGTATTATTAAGCGAATATCTTAAAGATTCAACTATTTTATTCTTTAATAAAACAGTCTCTTCGTCATCTGATTCTAAAATAGATAAATCAAACAAACAAATTTTTAACTTATTTTCGATTTCTTCAAAAACAATATTAATATCCATAGTATCACACCCCTTATTATGAATTAGCAATTAGCTTAAGTAAATGTTGAACACTTACCCACTCTTCATCTTCTACTATCTCACTAACATAATAATTTTCATCTTCCTTTAGAAGTTTAGAAATATAAATTATCTTATTATTCTCAGGTCCATAACTTTCATTTTTTGAATACACTACATATCTTTTAGTTTTATCATCATTAACTAAAAAAGTCACAAGAAAAGCATCAAAAGAAGAGCCATCACTTTTAATTATTTTAATTTTATCTTCCATAAATCATACCCCTTTATTATATAATATATTATATTATAAAAATAATAATAAGTAAATAACAATATTAGTTAAAATTAAACATTAACCATCCTGGTTTAAATAGTAATAATATACCAATAATTAACATAATAACTCCACCAATTATATGTGAAAATTTATTATATTTAGTAGATATTGCCGTAACTTTCATAGTCTTCATAGCAATAATAAATACTAAAATATCATCAATTAAAAAGAATATAATATAAATTAAAGTATATATAAATGTCATAAAAAATGACACATGATTAATTGCAAGTATTTGAGTAAATACAAGAGGAAGTCCAACAGAACAAGCAAGCTCTACAACATTCACACTAACTGCCAGTAAAATAACTCCTAAAATTGCTAAAATAAAGTTTTTTTCATGAGTAAATTTTTGAATTCTAACCAATATCCTACGTCTTTTCTTATTATCTGTTACACTACATCCTGAATCCTTTTCAGTAAAAAACTTAGATATATTAAAAATAGATGCAATAATAGCTATAATTGCAATAATATTTCTAACAAATATAGAAGTAGTAATATTAACTGCGATACCAAACCAAGAAAGCATAATTGCCATATAAACAATTCCTGAAGTAAGTAAGAAAGAAATACCAAGTATCCACATACGACGTCTATCTTCCATAGTAAATAACATACTAATTAAAAATAGAAGTACCCACATCGCACAAGGATTAAATCCATCAACAAAACCAATAATTGAAGCAGCATATGGAATAGATAATTTCTTTAAATTAACCTTCCCAAAGATAGGTAATTTAATAGTAGTTGTCTTATCACTTTTAGCTTCATTTTTACTAAAATTATCTGGAATATTTTCAGTATATTTATCATTCTTAATAAGTGATACTACATCAGTATAATAATTATTTTTATAATAATTAAGCATTCTATTAAACTTATCATCCATTGAAGAACTATAACCTATAAGATAACTAGATCCAACAATAGTAAGTGGAACACCATTTTCTTTAATATTTAATTTATCTTTAACTTTATTCATAAAGTTTGCATTTTCTTCATTATACCAAACTTCATATTCTACAACTTTAACATTCTTATTTTTCTTGATAACTTTATCCAAAAATTTTTCTTCTTCAGCACAATGTGGACATCCTTCTCCTCTAAAAAAGTATACAGTAATATCAGAGCTTTTAGCATTTACTGGTAAAATAGTAAATAAAAGAGCAAAAAAGACAATTAATAATTTATAAATTTTATTCATTAATCACACCTAATCCTTTCATATAAGAAATTAATTCATCTTTATTAATTTCTCCTTGAATTCTTCCTATTTCTTTATCATCATCCTTAAAAATAAATATAGGTAAAATATCTCCAGGATTAAAACTTTTAACTATCTCTTCATCAAAGTCATAATCATATGATTCAGTTTCAATATTATAATCTTTTAAAATATCATTCCATAAATTATTCATAATAATACATGCACTACACCACATCGCAGTTATTTTAATTACTTTCATTTAATTCACCTAACTCTTTTAATTTAATTTTAAATACTCTAATGAATTCATCAATTTCTTCAGTAGTAGTTAAATAAGAAATACTAATTCTTAAACTATGTACCGCTCTATCTTTATCTCCTGTTAAAGCATATACTGCCTTTGAAATATTTGATGTTGAACATGCAGTTTTAGTAGATACATATATTTCTTCTTCTTCTAAAGCATGAAGCATTGTTTCAGCTTTAATATTATTTAAACTAATATTTACTACATGAGGAACACAATAAGAATTACTATTTATATAAATATCAAGTGTGCCAAGCTTATCAATTAAATATTTATTTAACATATTAACTTTCTCAGTTTTTTGTGAAAAGTTATCATATGCCTCTCTAAGTGCTCTAGCAGTAGATACAATTAATGCAGTAGCTGGAGTACCACTTCTATAAATAGTTGTTGATTTTCCTCCATGAATCAAAGGATCAATAACTATTTCTTCTCTTTTGATTAAACATCCAACTCCCTTAATACCAAAGAATTTTTGAGCTGAAAAACTTGCAAAATCCAAAAAGCTTAAATCAACTTTTTCTTTTCCAACACTTTGAGTAATATCACTATGAAAGAAACACTTAGGATACTCTTTAATTATTTTACTAATTTCTTTAATAGGTTGCCTAATTCCTATTTCACTATTAACTGATGAAATAGTAACTAACAAAGTATCATCATTCATAAGTCTTTTTAAATCATCTAAATCAACTTGACCATTCTCATCTAATTTAACAAAATCAACTACAAATCCCTTAGTTTGTAAATAAGAAAGAGGTGAAAGTATTGAAGAGTGTTCAAGCTCAGTAGTAATTATATGATTTCCTCTATTACTATATCTACTACATACACCCTTAATAACAGTATTATTAGCCTCACTCGCCCCACTAGTATAAATAACTTCACTACTCTTGCATCCAAGAATACCAGCTATTTGTTTAGTTGATGCACTAATAATTTCTTTAGCTTCCAAACCTAGTTTATGAAGAGAATTTGGATTACCAATAAATCTCTTAGTAACCTCACAAAAAGTATTTAATACATTACTATTTACTGGAGTTGTCGCACAATAATCTAAATATATCATATAATCACCTTCTACCAAGAATAAGTATATCAAAAATAAACAAAAAAAGAAAATAATTATTGAAGTTGTCAATAAAAAGTAGACACTAAAAAAACATTATTTAAAACCTAGCTGGGTTCTATACTCAACTGGGTTTTTATATTTTAACGCAAAACTT
>CADCIN010000020.1 GCA_902801525.1 uncultured Erysipelotrichaceae bacterium
TAAAGTAAAATTAAAAGGACTGTCTCCTGTAAATTACAGGTTACAATCCTCTAATTAGAAACTATTTATAAACTGTCCAACTTTTGGGGTTCAGTTCATTACTTCTCTTTTTTCTTGACTTTTTTTTTAGAAAAGGTTTAGACTTAAATAGGTGTTAAATATGAAAATGGAATTTGATAATTATAAATATGAAAGAGAATTAATAAATGATGGGATTACACTTATTGCAGGTGTTGATGAAGTGGGTAGAGGACCATTAGTTGGACCAGTTGTTACTGCTGCTGTTATACTTCCTGAAAAGTTTGATTTACCTGGACTTACTGATTCTAAAAAACTTAGTGAAAAGAAAAGAAACGAATTATTTAAATTAATAAATGAGCAAGCAGTATCTATAGGTATTGGTATTATTGATGAGAAAGTTATTGATGAAGTTAATATCTATGAAGCTACTAAACTTGCTATGAAACAAGCAATTGATAACTTAGATGTTAAACCACAATATGTATTAATAGATGCTATGCCACTTACTTTAGATATACCAACTACATCAATAATTAAAGGAGATTTAAAAAGCATTACGATTAGTGCTGCTAGTGTTATTGCAAAAGTAACACGTGATAATATGCTTTATGAATTAGATAAAAAATATCCAATGTATGATTTTAAAAGTAATAAAGGATATCCTACAAAAAAACATTTAGAAGCTATTGAAAAGTATGGTATAATACCTGAACATAGACGTAGCTATGGACCTGTAAAAAAATATTTAGAAGCAAATAATGGGGAATAATTATAAAAAAAATATATATTATATATAGAGATTGACTTTTTAGTTAGTTTTATATATAAATAGAATAGGATGTGATATAATGAGTAAACATTTAGTTATAGTGGAAAGTCCGAGTAAGAGTAAAACTATAGGAAAATATCTTGGAGATGAATTCAAAGTTGTTTCTTCTAAAGGACATATTCGTGATTTAGCTACTACTGGTAAATTTGGACTTGGAGTTGATATTGAAGATGGTTTTAAACCTAATTATATTCCAATTACAAGACAAAAAAAATTAATTACTTCTTTAAAGAAAGATGTTAAAGAAAGTGATATTGTATATTTAGCAAGCGATCCGGACCGTGAAGGGGAAGCTATTGCATGGCATTTAAAAGATGCTTTAGGTATTAAAGATGATAAATATAAGAGAGTTTTATTTCATGAAATTACTCATGATAAAGTAATTGATGCGATTAAGAATCCTACGGTTATAGATGATAATTTAGTAAGAAGTCAAGAAACTAGAAGAATTCTTGATAGAATTATTGGTTTTAGGCTTAGTAAATTATTACAAAACAAAATAGGTGCGAAGAGTGCAGGTAGAGTGCAAAGTGTTGCGTTAAAATTAATAGTAGATCGTGAAAGAGAAATAGATGTTTTTAATCCAGAAGAGTACTGGACTATTACTTCTCATTTTAGTGATTTTGATTCTGATTTATTTCAATATAAAAACGAAGATATTAAATTAGAAAATAAAGAAGAAGTTGATAAAGTACTTAGTGAATTAACTGATTCTTATAATGTATCTAGTGTTAGTACTAAGCCTAAAAAGAAGAACAGTAAATTTCCATTTATTACTTCTACTTTACAACAAGAAGCTTCTACTAAGTTAGGTTTTCCTGCTAAGAAAACTATGAGTATTGCTCAAAAGTTATATGAAGGTATTGATTTAGGGAGTGAAACTGCAGGTTTAATTACTTATATGAGAACTGATTCTACTAGACTTAGTGATGAATTTATTAATCCTACACTTGCATATATTAAAAGTAATTTTGGAGATAAATATATTGGTTATGTTAAAAATAGTAAGAAAAGTGATAATGTACAAGATGCACATGAAGCTATTAGACCAACAAGTATAAATCGTGATCCGCTTACTATTAAACAATATTTAACTAGTGATGAA
The DNA here is from genome assembly GCA_902801525.1 of uncultured Erysipelotrichaceae bacterium. Taxonomy (GTDB): domain Bacteria; phylum Bacillota_I; class Bacilli_A; order RF39; family UBA660; genus RUG14670. The sequence goes on from CADCIN010000020.1 coordinate 1,956, forward strand.
TTTAAACTTTATAGTTTAATATATAAAAGAACACTTGCATCGTTAATGGCATCTGCTAGTGTTAATCAAACTACTGTTATTTTAAATAATGGAGATTATAGTTTTAAAACAACTGGACAAGTACTTGTATTCGATGGTTATTTAAAAGTATATGGTGATTATGAAAGTAGTGAAGATAAAATACTTCCTGCATTTACTGAGGGGGAAGATAAAGCCACAAATGATGTTTCTTCTGAACAACATTTTACAAAACCTCCTGCAAGATATTCTGAGGCTAAACTTATTAAAGAATTAGAAGAACTTGGTATTGGTAGACCTTCTACATACGCAACTATTATGGATACAATTAGAAGCCGTGGATATGTTGTTATGGAAGATAAGAAATTTAAACCAACAGATATTGGTATTATTACAACTGATAAATTACAAGAGTTTTTCTCTGATCTAATTAATGTTGAATATACTCGAAATATGGAAAATGATTTAGATGAAATAGCAGATGGTAAGCTTGTATGGAATAAAGTTTTGAAGGACTTTTATGAACTTTTTGAACCACGTGTTAAAAATGCATTTGATGGTATGGAAAAGAAGGAAGCAGAAAAAACTGGAGAAGTATGTCCTGAATGTGGTAGTGATCTAGTAGTTAGAAAGGGACGTTATGGGGAGTTTGTAGCATGTAGTAATTATCCAGAGTGTAAATATATTAAAAAAGAAGAAAAAGAAGAAAAAGTTATTATGGACTGTCCATTATGTGATGGTAAAATAATTGAAAAAAATACTAGACGTGGTAAAGTATTCTATGGATGTAATCATTATCCAAAATGTAAATTTGCATCTTGGGATTTACCAGTAGAAGAAAAATGTCCTGAATGTGGTAAATACATGGTTAATAAAAATGGAGTAATTAAGTGCTCTGAATGTGACTATAAAAAAGAGATATAATTAGAACAAATTAATATTTGTTCTTTTTTATTTGTGTTATAATGAAGTAGAGGTATTATTATGAATAAAGAATTAAATGAAACTAGAGATTTATATTTTAAAAGATTACTTAGTCTTGATAAAGAACTTAGAGTTAGTAGTACAGGAATGATTATTTTTAATCCCTCGTATTTTGAGTACTTAAATGATTATTATTGGAAGAAATTAACTTTTTTGTTAAAGAAAAGTAATATTGATAAAAGTATAGTTGAGTATAATAGATATAGGAAAATTAGAGAAAAAGCTAATATGATGGGTGAGTCTACTTTTAATTTAGATTCTCAAATTAATGGTATTACTAGTACTTTATATAAAAAACTTGGTAATGAACAAATATTAGATAATTTACACGAATGGTTTGAAATTTATGATAATCAAAAGGATTATGAAGAAAGCTGTAAGGAAAAAAAATTATTAAAATCTATGAAAGATCTTTCTAGAAAACAAGTTGAGTTAGATGATTGGGAGATACCTGATGAAGAAGATGAGAAAAGAAGATAAATACTTAGAAGATTATACTGATTATTTAACTTATCAAAGAAATTATTCTACTTATACGATTAATAATTATAAGAGAGATATAATACAGTTTTTTGATTATTTAAATAGGGAAGGACTTTTCTTTTTAGATATTGAGTATAATGATACTAGGTTATATTTAATGTACCTTAAAGATGAGATTTCTGAGTCTAATTCTAGTATTGATAGAAAACTTAGTGCACTTAGAAGCTTTTATAAATACCTATTTAATAATAAACTTGTAGATAGTAATGTATTTAATTTACTTAATGGTTTAAAAAAGCAAAAGAAATTACCTAGATATTTTGAATATAATGAATTAGAAGAATTATTTAATGTTCCTAATATTAATACTAGTATTGGTCAAAGAGATAGTTTGATTCTTGAGATGCTTTATGCAACAGGTGTACGTGTTGGAGAACTTGTATCTATTAAAGTATCAGATATTAATTTAAATGATAGATCTATTAAAATACTTGGTAAGGGGAATAAAGAAAGATATGTTTCTTTCGGAGATTATTGCGATGAGATACTCAATAAATATTTAGATGATGGTTATTTATTACTTAATAAGAAAGATTCTAAGTACTTATTCTTAAATAAAAATGGTGGTGAATTAACTGAGAGAGGTGTTAGATATATTCTAGATGGTATTATCAATAAAACTACTATAAGTAAGAAAATATCTCCTCATATGATTAGGCATTCATTTGCTACTCATTTACTTAATGAGGGGTGTGATTTACTTAGTGTTCAAAAATTACTGGGACATGATAGTATTTCTGCTACTCAAGTTTATACTCATGTGTCTACGGAAAGAATTAAAGATGTCTATTATCATAGTTTTCCTAGGGCTAGAAAGCGTGATTAATTAAAGCATAATTATTGATTTATGCTTTTTTTTTCGATATAATGAATATGGTTCAAAGGATGTGAGCTTTATGAATTTAGAATTTTCCAGTCAACAAGAGTTGTTTAATCATGTTAAACCTGCATTAAATGCTAAGACAGAAGAATTACATAGACTAGGATACGGATATATTCAAGATACTGATATTTGGAATTATTTAATTGAGTCTAAGTGGAAGACTGGACGTGATTTGGCTTTATCAGATATTGTTAGTGATATCTTACATGTTGATAATGATAAAATTGATTTTTTTTTAAAGGGAAAATTAAGTAAAAAACGTAGATCACAATATTTTGATAATATTTAATTAGAGGTGAGGTTTATGGCAAAGAAAAAAGGTAAAAGAATAGTTATAAGAAATACCATTATTTTAGTTCTTCTTGTTATTGGTATTTGTTTTTCTTTTATTCCAATTTTTAATAATTTAAAATTTGGTCTTGATTTACAAGGAGGATTTGAAGTTTTATATAAAGTTAGTTCTATTGATGGTTCTAAAATGAACAAAGAAAAATTAACTGCAACTTATAAGATTCTACAAAAACGTATTGATAGTCTTGGAGTTAGTGAACCCGAGATTATACTTGAAGGTGAGGATAAGATTCGTGTTAAACTTGCAGGAGTTACAGATGCAGAAGCTGCAAGAGAACAATTATCTACAGTTGCTACTTTATCATTTAGAGATACAGATGATAATTTATTAATGAGTAGTAATGTATTAAAAGCAGGTGGTGCTAAAATTAGTGAAGATTCATCTGGTAATCCTGCAGTACTTTTAACTGTAAAAGATAAAGATAAATTTTACGAAGTTACAAATAAAGTAAAAGATATGGATAAGAACATGTTAGTAATCTGGCTTGATTATGATGAACTTCGTAATAGTTATTCCAAAGATAGTAGTAATTGTGGCACTAGTGGTTCAAATTGTTTAAGTGCTGCTACTGTTTCACAAGGATTTGCTAGTGATGTAATTATACAAGGTAATTTTACTGAAGATGAAGTTTCTAATTTAGTTGATCTAATTAATAGTGGATCACTTCCATCTAAATTAACTGAAATATCATCTAAGACAGTTGGAGCATCATTTGGTGATGCAACACTTCAGAAAACATTAATTGCTGGAATTATTGGTATTTCATTAATTATTATTTTATTAACTTATGTTTATAGATTTTCTGGTTTTGTATCAAGTGTTTCTATGATGATTTATACATTCTTAGTTTTTTTAACATTCTGGGTTATTGGTGGAGTTTTAACACTTCCTGGTATTGCTGCATTAGTACTTGGTATTGGTATGGCAGTTGATTCAAATGTTATTACATTCTCAAGAATTAAAGATGAGTTATATGAAGGTAAAGGACTTGAATATGCATTTAAACAAGGTACTAAGTCCAGTTTTAGTGCAATCCTTGATTCTAACTTAACTACATTTATAGTAGCAGTTATCATGTTTATCTTTGGAGAAAGTAGTGTTAAAGGGTTTGCTACTATGCTTATGATAACAATTATTGTTACTATGTTTACAATGGTTTTCTTAACTCGTATATTACTTGGCTTATTTGTTAAGAGTGGATTCTTTAATGATAAGACTAATGCATTTATTAGAGTTAAAAAAGAAGATATTCCAGATATTAAGAAGGGTGAAGCTGTTAAAGTTATACCATTTAAGAATACTAATTTCTTAAAAATGACAAAGAAATTCGTTTGTTTATCAATATTAATTATTCTTGCAGGTACTGGTTTAATATTTGGGCGTGGATTAAATCTTGGAGTTGATTTTAAATCTGGTAGTGATATTACAATTGATACTAATAAAACTATTACAAAAAAGGAAATTAAAAATGATTTAAAAGAATTAAATATTAAATCTAATGAAATTAATATTACTGATGGAGAAGTATGTGTTAATACTAGTGAAACACTTAAGAATAAAAAAGTTAGTGAAGTAAGTGATTACTTTGAAGAAAAATATGATGCCAAAGTAAATATTGGAGTTATTTCAAATGTTGTTAAGAGAGAATTAATTAAAAATGCCATTCTTTCAGTATTAGTAGCTCTTCTTGGAATCATTTTATATGTTTCATTTAGATTTAGATTTAGTTATGCTGTTGGTGGAGTAGTTGCACTTTTACACGATGTACTAATTATGTTTGCAATATTTAGTATATTCCATATTGAGGTTAATATTATGTTTATAGCAGCTATTCTTTCAATTATTGGTTATTCAATCAACGATACTATTGTATGTTTTGACAGAATACGTGAAAATTTAAAACATATTAATATGAAAAAGACTTCTAAGGAGGAATTAATCAGTATTTGTAATAAGAGTATTCAAGAGACATTTACTAGAACAATATATACGTCTGTTACTACTTTATTACCAGTTTTTGCATTAATTTTCTTAGGATCTAGAGAAATATTTACATTTAATTTAGCTATGCTTATTGGACTTATTTCTGGTACTTATTCTTCAATATTTATTGCTACTGCAACATTTATATTGCTTGAAAAAAGAAATATTGGTAAAGATATTAAGAAGAAAAAAGTTTATAAAGATGATGTTAATGAGTTAAATGTTAAAGGGGTAAATTGCTAACAGGGAGATGATACTATGACTAAGCAAAAAGAAAAGATTGAGATATCTGATGTCATGGAAAAGGCACGTGCATACATTGAGTCTGAAGATGATATTAATAGCATCTTAAAGGCTTATAAACTAGCGGAAGATAAACATGATGGGCAATATAGAAAATCGGGTGAACCTTATATTATTCACCCTTTAAATGTTGCTTTAATTCTTACAACTATTTATGCTGATGCATCTACGATTGAAGCTGGCCTTTTACATGATGTATTAGAAGACTGTGATTGTAGTGAAGAAGAAATGATAGATATTGTTGGAAGTGAAGTTACAAAGATTGTTCAAGGTGTTACTAAACTTTCTAAAATCCATTTTTCTACCGAAAATGAATATTTAATTGATTATTATAAAAAAATTATTGTTGGTATGAGTGAAGATGTTAGAGTTATTATTGTTAAACTTGCTGATAGACTTCATAATATGCGTACTTTATGGGCAATACCAGAAGAGAAACAAAAGAGAAAAGCAAAAGAAGCACTTGAAATACTTGCTCCTATTGCGCATCACTTAGGTATTCATAAGATTAAGAGTGAACTTGAAGATTTATCATTAAGATATATTAAGCCTGATGTTTTTTATGACATTGCTGAAAGACTTAATAAGACTAAACTTGAGCGTGATAAAAGTGTTTTTGAGATGATGAATGAAGTTACTAATTTATTAACTGAGCATCATATTGTTCATGAGATAAAAGGACGTAGTAAGAGTATTTATAGTATTTATAATAAACTTAATAAAGGTAAGAAATTTAGTGATATATATGATTTACTTGCTATGAGAATACTTGTTCATACTGAGCAGGAATGTTATTTAGCTCTTGGTATAATTCATTCTAAATTTAAACCTATGCCTAGAAGATTTAAAGATTATATTGCTATGCCTAAACCTAATATGTATCAGTCACTTCATACAACTGTATTTGGTATTGATGGAAATATGTTTGAGATTCAAATTCGTACATATGATATGGATGAAGTTGCAGAAAATGGTATTGCAGCTCATTGGGCTTATAAAGAAAAAAATAATGCAGTTGCAAATTTTAAAAATTCTACTGAGCAGAAGTTACAATTCTTTAAAACTATTATTGATTTAAGTCATGAACATATGAGTAGTGAAGACTTTGTTAATAGTGTTAGAGATGAAGTTTTAAATAACAATATTTATGTATTTACTCCTAAAGGGGATGTTATTGAACTTCCTAAAGGAGCAACTCCGCTTGATTTTGCATATGAAATCCATACTAAAGTCGGAGAAACTACTGTTGGAGCAATAGTTAATAATAATATTGTTCCACTTGATTATGAACTTAAAAATAATGATATAGTTAAAATTAATACTAATAAAAGTTCTACTCCTTCAAGAGAGTGGATTAACATGGTTAAAGCTACTAAAACTAAGCAAAAGATAAAAAGTTTCTTTACTAAAAATGATAGAGAAATATATATCGAACGTGGTAAATATTCTTTAGAAAAAGAACTTCGTAAAAGAAAACTTGTATTTTCTGAGTTTTTCTGTGAAAAGAATGTTAAAAGGATTTGTGAAACAATTAAAGTTAATAATCTAGAAGAGATTTATTTAGCAGCTGGTAATGGTAAAGCTCCTGTTAATTCAATAATTAATGTTATTGATAAAATACAAGAAGTTCCGGTACCTAAAGTTGTTAAAGTATCTCCAAAAGTTAAAAATGCTAATGCTGATATCATTGTTGATGGTATTGATAATGTTAAAGTTACTCTTGCTAGATGTTGTGATCCTGTGTATGGCGATGATATTATTGGGTATATTACTAAAGGAAATGGTATTACAGTTCATAGAAGTAATTGTCATAATTTAACAACTTTAGAAAATAGAACACTAGGTGTTAGCTGGACAAATAATGAGGCTACTAATAAAAGATACCTTACCAGAATTGTTATATATTCTAATACAAAAGATAATCATATGCTAGATATTATGCAAGTAATTACTATGCAGGATGTATCTGTAGATGAATTTAAAACTACTAGTAAGACAGATAACTATGTATATGAAGTGCTTTTATATGTTAAGAATTTAACTCAACTTGAAAAGACATTCTTAGCTCTTCAAAAACAAACTTATATTAATAAGATAGAAAGAATTGTTCGATGAGAGTACTTGTTCAAAGAAGTGGATTATCTCGTGTATTTTGTGATGGTAAAATAACAGGTAAAATAGACAATGGATTTGTTTTATTTGTTGGTTTTACTGAAGGTGATGATATTAACTCAATTAATTATATGATTAATAAAGTTTTACATTTAAGAATATTTCCTGATGAAGATAATATTATGAATAAGAATATATTAGATTTTGGGGGAGATATTCTTTCTATATCACAATTTACTTTATATGGTGATGCTAGGAAAAGTAATAGACCTAGTTATATAAGAGCATTAAATAGAGAAGATGCTGTTATTCTTTTTAATAGATTCAATGAAGAACTTAGTAAATATATTAAAGTTGAAACTGGTAGTTTTGGAAATGATATGGATGTATTTATTGAAAATATTGGTCCAACTACAATATTACTTGAGAGGTGATTTATTTGTTTTCTAATAAAATAAATTATAAATTAGTTAATTTAACTGTTTTGATGTTACTTTTATATATTAGTTTTTCTAATATAGGAGTATGGTGGGGAATTTTTTGTAAGATTATTTCGCTTCTTGCACCATTTATTATTGCTTTTGCATTTAGTTATGCATTAACTCCTTTTGTTAAATTTCTCGAAAGACGAGGAATTAGACATGGACTTGCTGTATTTGTGGTTGTAATTTCACTTGTTTTAATTGTTTCTGGACTTTTTGCAGTTACTTTGCCACTTTTATATGATCAAATTTCTTTATTTGCTAAATTCTTAATTAAATCACTTCAAAATTTTAGTTTAAAATTTGATATTAATTTTGGAAAAACTGAAATTAAGATAGCTGATTATTTAAATGATATTGTTAATGAAATAGGTAATTTAGCGTCTTCGACTACAATTGGGATTTTATCAGCATCTATTGGTTTTATTTCTAAATTTATAGTTGGTTTTGTTGGATTTATCTATTTCTTAGCAGATATCGATAAGATAAAGAAAAGATTTAAAGAACTTTTATTAGCTATTAATGAAAAGACATTCCTTTATGTTAAAACTCTTGATCAAGAAATTGGTCATTATATTAAAGGACTTGGAATATTTATGATTATTCAACTAATTGAATACAGTTTTTTGTATTTTATAATTGGACATCCAAACTGGTTAATACTTGGAATACTTGCTTGTTTAACTACCGTAATTCCATATTTTGGAGGATTAATTACTAATCTAATCGCACTTGTTACTGCAAGTGTAATATCAACTCCACTGGCTATTGCTACACTTATTATTTGTTTAATATTTCCACAGCTAGATGGTTATGTTATTTCACCTAAAGTATATGGTAAAACAAATAATATTAATCCATTAATTACTATAATGGTTGTTAGTGTAGGTGGAACACTTGCAGGTGCTGTTGGTATAGTAATTGCGCTTCCAGTTTATTTATTTGTTAGAAGTACTTATCTTTTTTATAAAAAAGATTTAAAAAAAGGTATGAAAAAAATACAAAAGGCTATATAATATAGAATTAAGAATTCTATATTTTTTTTTATGAGGAAGTGCTACTATGTATGATAAATTTGAATCTTTAACAAAAGAAGATATTATAAAAGAGTTAAAAAGACTAAGAGAAGAATTAGTTGTTACTAAAACATATGGTGAGAAAAATACATGTTTAGAAAGTATTATCACATATAATCAATTACTTAGTTCTTTAACAGGTGATGATGTTAGTGTTAATATTAATAGAATATTAAAAAAGCAAAAAAATAGTATTCTATTATCAGGAGATAAAGAAGCTAAATTATATGATAACTTTAGTAATAACTTTATTTCCAATAAAGAATTTTTTAAAGAATTAACTTCTAATTTATTAAAAACATTAGAGGATTCAATTTTAGAGTTTGATAATAAAGATTATGATTTGTATCTTTATCCTGAAGAGGATATTATTACATTAATAATTAACTTCTTTTACGAATATTATCCTAATAAACTAGATTTAGTTGAAGATATGCTTAAGAAAAAAAGAGTAATTGGTGTTGATAACTTAACTGACTATAGTGGTGTATGTTTTCATATTTATAAAAATTTACCTATTGTTTTATTTCAAAGAGATAGGAATTTAACTTTAAAAGAATTTGCAACTATTACACATGAACTTGGACATGTAATTGATTTTGAAGATTTGGATTCTAGATATTCTTCTAACTTTTCTCAAAAGTACTTTTATAATTCAACTTTTTTAGAATTAAATTCTTTACTTGTTGAAACTCAGTCACTTGACTTTTTATCTAAAAATAAACTTAATGAATTATTTGTTAGAGAAATTCAATATAATAATTTAATATCTACTTACACTAATTTAATAGGTATTAATTTATTTACTGAACTTGATAATGATTTAATTAAGAACGGATCGGTTTTGTTTTGTGACTCTGATTTTGTTAAAGGTATTACTAACTTAGATTTAGTCTATGATGATAATAATTTTTCTTTTAATTTAAAAGATAATTTAATGTATGGTTTAAGTGGTGTGATGGCAAGTTATTTTAATTCATTAATTAGTGAATATAAAGAATTAGGACAAAAGATGTATAATGATTTTTGGGCTTATAGATGTGATTTATTTAGACCTCAATTATTTGATGAATTAAATATTAATCAAGATGATATTGGTAAAAGACTTGTTAAACAAATAAAAAAAATAAATTAATTATTTAAATTTTTCAGAAAATAGTATATAATAATGGTATCTTCTTTGGAAAGAGTAGATTAAATTATATTTTTAGAGAGAGTATGTTTGGTGAGAATACTTATTATTATTTAATTGAAGACATCTAAATAAAGGGAAGCGGGTTACTTCGTTAAAAGTATTAAGAGTATAATATAAGGTGGCACCACGAGAAATCGTCCTTTGTAGGTGGCACTTTTTTTATTTAAGGAGGGTGTATATGATTAGTAAACCAAAAGGAACAAGAGATATTTATGGAAGAGAAGCAAAAATTTGGAAATATGTTGAAGAATTAATTGATGCAACAATGGATAAGTATAATTATACTTATATGAGAACACCAGTATTCGAAGAGAGTGAACTTTATCATAGAGGTGTAGGCGAGTCTACTGATATAGTTACAAAAGAGACATATGATTTTATGGATAGAGGAGAAAGACATATGACTCTTAGACCTGAAGGTACTGCAGGGGTTGTTAGAAGTTTTATTGAAAATAAAATGTATGGAGATAATTTACCAATAAAAGTATATTATAATGGACCAATGTATAGATATGAAAGACCACAAGCAGGCAGATACCGTGAATTTACTCAATTTGGTGTAGAAGTTCTTGGAAGTAATGATCCAATGGTTGACGCAGAAGTGATTTCTATAGCAGTTAATATTTATTCTATGCTTGGACTTGAAAATATTAAAGTTAATATCAATTCATTAGGAGATACTGAATCTCGTGATAGATACCGTGAAGCTTTAATTAATTATTTTAAACCTCATATCAATGAATTATGTAGTGATTGTCAAGAAAGATTATTAAAAAATCCACTTAGAATATTAGATTGTAAAGTAGATGCTGATAATGAATTATTAATTAATGCACCTACTACTATTGATTATTTAAACGAAGAGAGTAAAAAACGTTTTGAAGATGTATGTAGTTACTTAGATATTTTAAGTATTAAATATGAAGTTAATCCAAAGATTGTTCGTGGTCTTGATTATTATAATCATACTGTATTTGAAGTTGAAGCTGATATTGAAGGATTTGGTAGTCAAAATGTTATTGGCGCAGGTGGAAGATATAATGGTTTAGTTAACCAGATTGGTGGGCCAGAAACTGCTTGTATGGGATTTGCAACTGGACTTGATAGATTGGTTTTAGCACTTGAAAAAGAAGAAATTAAACTTCCAATAAATGAAGGTACAGATTTATTCTTAATGTATGTTAATGAAGATGAAAAGAAATATGCTCTTTATTTAGCTCAAGAGTTAAGAATGGCTGGATTTATTGTTGATACAGAATATACTGGAAGAAGTTTAAAAGCACAATTTAAACAAGCTGATAGATTGAATTCTAGATTTAGTGCTGTACTTAATAGTGAGGATTTAGATAATAACGAAATTAAAATTAAAAATAATAAAACTAAGAAAGAGGCTGTTATTAGTTTAGATACTTTAATTTATTATTTAGATGAAAATTTAAATGCTGGAGAAAATGAATTTGGTGATGATGCTGATAAATTCTTAAGGGAACATGATAAATCTTGTGATGGTGATTGTTGTTGCGGAGATAATGATGATGATTGTTCATGCGGAAACTGTCATTGTCATTAAGAGAGGAGCGTAATTTATGAAGTTAATAAATAATGGAACTCTTACTATAAAGAACCTTGGGCAAGAGGTTACTTTATATGGTTGGGTTCAAAAAAAAAGGGATTTAGGTGGACTTATCTTTATTGATTTAAGAGATAGATCTGGATATGTTCAACTTGCAGTTAGACCAGAAAATGAATTTTATAGTTTAGCTGAATCACTTAAAAGTGAATATGTAATTAAAGTTATAGGAAAAGTTTGTGAAAGAGAATCTAAAAACTTAAATATTCCTACTGGAGAGATAGAAATTGATGTTTTAAAACTTGAACTTATTAATAAGTCAAGTGATCTTCCCTTTGAAATAAAAGATGATGTTAATACATTAGAAGATACTAGATTAAAATATAGATATTTAGATATTAGACGTAATGAAATTAAAGATAGATTAGTTATGAGAAGTAAGATATCTAAAGCATTTAGAGAGTATTTTTATGATAATGATTTTATAGAAGTTGAAACTCCTGTACTTTGTAAAAGTACTCCTGAGGGAGCAAGAGATTATTTAGTACCTAGTAGAACTTATAAGGGACGTTTCTTTGCCCTACCACAAAGCCCTCAATTATTTAAACAATTACTTATGGTTGGTGGAATGGAGAGATATTTTCAAATTGCAAAATGTTATCGTGATGAAGATTTAAGAGGAGATAGACAACCTGAATTTACTCAAGTTGATGTTGAAATGTCTTTTGTTAACCAAGATGATGTTATTAATGTTTGTGAAGGTGCGATTAAGAAAGTATTTAAAGATGTTAAAGGTATTGATATAGAAACTCCTATTATGAGAATGAAATATGATGATGCTATGAGCTTTTATGGATCTGATAAACCAGATTTACGTTTTGATATGAAAATTAATGACATTTCAGAAGTTTTTAAAGATAGTGATTTCCAAGTATTTAGAGGTGCTATTGATAATGGTGGATGTGTTAATGCTATTGTTGCTAAGGACTGTGCAGATAAGTATTCCAGAAAAGATATCGATAAACTTACTGATTTTGTAAAAAATTATAAAGCAAAAGGTCTTGCTTGGTTTAAATTATTAGAAGATGGAGTTAATGGATCTATTGCAAAGGCATTAACTGATGATAATATTAACAAGTTAAAAGATATTTTAGGACTTGAAGTAAATGATTTGGTTTTAATAGTTGCAGATAAATATAGTACTGTTAAAACTTCCCTTGGTGCTTTAAGACTTAAACTTGGCAAAGAGTTAAACTTAATTAAAAAAGGTGACTATAAACTTCTATGGGTTACTGATTTTCCACTTTTTGAATATAGTGAAGAAGAAGATAGATATATAGCTTGTCATCATCCATTTACTATGCCACGAGAGGATGCAATGGAAAACTTATTTGATCATCCTGAAAAATGTTATAGTGTTGCATATGATATTGTAATTAATGGATATGAATCAGGTGGTGGAAGTATTAGAATTCATGATGGAGAGATGCAAGATACTATGTTTAAAGCTCTTGGATTTACAGAAGATAAGATTCGTGAGAAATTTGGATGGTTTGTTGATGCATTTAAATATGGAACACCTCCACATGGTGGATTTGCTTTAGGACTTGATAGATGGGTTATGCTTTTAAGTGAAACTGATAATATTCGTGATGTTATTGCATTTCCAAAAACTGCTAGTGCTGCTGATTTAATGTGTGAATGTCCAAGTGATGTTGATATGAAACAGTTAGATGACTTAGGAATTGGTATATTAGAAGAAAAGAAAGATTAATTTAAATCTTTCTTTTTATTTTAGATAACTATTTAATATTTTGCTAGTAAGAATAGGGTATCTTAAATATGAAAAATGATCTGCTTTTGGATAAATTATTAAAGCTGAATTTTTAATTAATTTTAATAACTTTTTTCCATATTTCAATTTAGTTATATTATCTTTTTGTCCCCAAATTATTAAAGTTTCTACAACTATATTTTTATAATATTTAGTTAGATCTTCATTTATTATATTTTTAAATGTTTGATACATATGAGAGGGAAGGGTATTATAATCATTTGATGAAAATTTATTTCTTATTTTTTCCAATCTTTGTTTTTTATTAGTAGATGGGATAATACTTATTATTTTCTTTAATAGTTTATATAGTTTTATTTTTAATATTTTTTTAATATTTAATTTTTCTTTTAAACCAGCAACATCAATTAGTATTAATTTATCTACTTTAACTTTGTATTTAGATATTAAAAGGGAAGATATTCTTCCACCAAAAGAATGTGAGATAATTATGGGGTTTATTATTTTATTTTTAATCATAAACGTATTTATTATTTCTGCATAATCATAAATTGTCATATCTATATTTTTAAAAGTACTTTTACCAAAGCCTGGATAATCAATTATATATATTTCGTATTTATCTTTTAAATTATTTATTATATTAAAAAACGTTTTCCTATTATCTCCCCAACCTGGTAAAATTAATAATTTTTTATTACTATTTCCGTATTTTTCATAATATAATTTTGAATATTTAGTAACAAAATACATATAAATCACCTAATTTATTGTATTCTTTTACGTTATTTTAGTGAAAATGCTTGAATATTTTTTTTAAGTCATGTTATAATATAAGTGTCAGAGAGAAAAGAGACCGGCTTATATAAAACCGACTAAATTAACGATACGGGAGTTCTGATTTCTTCTACTGGTGTTGAAGACTTGCTCATTGAGTAGGGATCCTAAAGGTAGAATAGGGACACCCACCTGTATATGGGACAGGTTTTATCGTTAGCAAGGCCTTTCTTTCTGACTTTTTTGTTGCAAAATAAGGGTTTTTGTGCTATAATACTCTAACGAGGTGAGTGATATGTTAATATTACCAATTGTAAACAGAGGAAGAATCTTAAATGTAGAAATAAGACTTAAAAATACTGAAAAAATTAAGTCTGGTGTTAATTTGGAAGAAGCTGGAGAAAGTGATGTTTTAGTTGATGGTATTCAATATTCTAATTCTATATTTAATGTTAAAGATGCTTCTGAAAATTTAGTAGTTGATTTTATTAGACATAATTCAAAATCAGATGATAATTTCTTAGTTACAACTAGAGAAGCAAATGATTCAACACTTTATGATGTGTATAGTGTTTCTATGCCACCTAAAAAAGTTAATAAACAACTTGATGATTTATATGGAAGTGTTGTTACTGATATGAGAAAAGAAATTCCAGGATCAAGTAAGGGAAGATATTTATCTTTTGAAAAACTTGGGATAGATAAGAATTTATCAGATGATAAAATATCTATGCTTCAAGATATTGTAAAAAATGTTCCTGATGAAGATAAATGGCCAGTACTTTTTAAAGGGGCTGGAATATCTGATTTAATAGAAACAATTGATTTTGTGAATACTTTTGATTGTCGTGTAATTAGCGATACAACTATTCCAGAAGATAGTATAACTGATACACTTGAAATATTTAAAAAATTAAATACTAAAGATTATAAAAACATAAGTAATTATTATAATATCGCTCTTGGTAATAAAAAAATTTACAATAAACTTTTATATATAAATAAACTTGTTTATAATAAACCACTTGATTTAATAAAATCTGGTAAGAATAAAAATAAAGTTTTAGTTAAAAATAATCGTGAGGAATTAGATTATGAAAGAGGAAAGAAAAGCACATAGATTTAGTAGATTAGAACTTATATTAGGAGAAGATAATATCTCCTTTTTTGGTGATAAGACTATTATGGTTGTTGGTCTAGGTGGAGTAGGTGGATACGTAGTTGAATCTCTTGCTAGATGTGGAATTGGCAGACTTATACTTGTTGATTTTGATACAGTAGATATAACTAATATTAATAGACAAATAATCGCACTTACATCTACTATTGGTAAATATAAAGCTGATTTATTAGAAGAAAGAGTTAAAGATATTAATCCTTCAATTGAAGTGGTTACTATTAAGAAATTTATTGATAAAGATAATATTTCTGAACTTTTTGATGAACATATAGATTTTGTAGTGGATGCATGTGATACTATTATGACTAAGAAATTAATTATTAAGAATTGTTTAGATAAAAACATTGATTTTATTACTTCAATGGGTACGGGTAATAAACTTGATCCTTCTAAACTTGAAATATTAGATATTAGAAAAACTGTTAATGATCCTTTAGCACGTATTATGAGAAAGTTTGTTAAAGATGAACATATAAATAAGAAAGTTATGACTTTATGTTCGACTGAACTTCCTATTAAGACTCATATTATTACTCCAGGATCCAATTCATTTGTACCTAGTAGTGCAGGCTTATTAATATCAAGTTATATAATTAGAAAATTTATTTTAGATAATAAAAAAGAATCATAAGATGAAGTTGTAATATAAAAGTGTACACGAAAAAAAAGTGTATGCTTTTATTTTTGTTATAATTTAATAAAGGAGATGAAAAAATGGCTACAAAAGGGCA
>CADCIN010000021.1 GCA_902801525.1 uncultured Erysipelotrichaceae bacterium
ATCGAGTGGACTAAGATTAAATTCTAACATTTCTTTTACTATTTTAAGTTTTTCTTCTTTTGAATGATAATTATTTTTACCACCTTTAGGTCTTCCTATTATTTTTTCATCTCCTTTATTAAATTATATCAAAGAAAAAGTAAACACATCTTTTTTGTGTCTACTTTTATCTTACAACTTCACAATTAAGCTGTTTGTCTTTTTATATTACTATTGCAATCATATTATTTGAACCTTTATTTACTACTTTGCTAAGTGTTGCTTGTAATTTTAATCTTATATTATCTGGCATTAGATTTATTTTTGACTGTATTCCTTCTTGTACAATGGAATTTAAACTTCTACCAAAGATTTCACTTTTCCATATTTCATTTGGATTTGAATCATGATCTTTCATTAGATAATCAATTAATTCTTTACTTTGTGTTTCACTACCTATGATTGGTTCGAATGTTGATTCAACATCTACTCTTATCATGTGTATAGAAGGTGCGACAGCCTTTAATTTTACTCCGTATCTAGGTCCTTGTTTAACTATTTCAGGTTTGTCTAATTTCATATCTTCAATAGATGGTGTTGCTACTCCATATCCTGTTTGTTTAACCATTTTTAAGGCATATTTAATTTGATCATACTCTTTTTTAGCTGTATTGTATTCTTGGAATAAGGATAAAAGATCTGCCTTATTTTGAATTTTAAAGTCAATTATTTCAGTTAGGGTATTATCATATAATTCATTTGGTGCGGTTAAATTAATTGTTACAACACCAGTTTCTGGACTTACTTTTGAAATATATGATTTTTCAATCATCTCATTTTTAACAAAATTTTTATTAATTTTATCTATATCTTTTAATTTGTCAATTTCAATTACACTTTCTCTTATTGATTCAATATATTTTTTCTTTACTGGGTGATCTGGATTTAATATTGTAATCCATTCGGGCATATTTACTTTAATTTCTAGTACTGGGAATTCATATAAAGCTTCTTTTAAGATATTATATATATCCTTCTCATTCATTGCTTCTATACTTATTGGAATTACTGGGACATTATATTCATCTTTAAGGGAATCGGCAAGTCTAGTAGTTTCTGGAAGAGAAGGGTGTAGTGAATTTAAAAGTACTATGAATGGTTTGCCTATTTCTTTTAGTTCAGTAATTACTCTTTTTTCTGCATCTATATAGTCTTCTCGTTCAAATTCTCCAATTGATGAGTCAGTTGTAACAACTATTCCAATTGTTGAATGATCTTTTATAACTTTTTCAGTTCCTAGTTCTGCTGCTTCTACAAATGGTATTTCTTCATTATACCATGGTGTTTTAACCATTCTAGGACCATTTTCAGTAGTTGCACCTTGTGCTTTATTAATCATGTATCCAACACAGTCAATTAACTTTATATTGCATTCAAAATCTTCTATTTTTATTTTAGCTGTATTGTTTGGTACGAATTTTGGCTCTGTTGTCATAATAGTTTTTCCAGCTGCACTTTGCGGAATTTCATCTAAAGCTCTTTTTTTCTCATATTCATTTTCTATATTAGGAACAATTAGTGTTTCTACTACTTTTTTAATAAAAGTAGATTTACCAGTTCTAACAGCACCTACAACTCCAAGATAGATATCTCCATTTGATCTTTGAGCTATATTTTTAATAATTTCATATTTATCCATTTACATTCTCCTTATATAATTCAATTTATGTATATAAATAAAAAAAAGAACTTTATTGTTCCTTTTTAAAACATTTTATTAACATCTTTAGGTACTTTATCATTTATTATAGTATTTATTATTTTTTCTTCTTTTTCTTTTGATACTTCTTTTCCTGTGATTTTACTTAATTCATTTATAACTTTTTTGATCGTTTTTTCATCTTTCATATTACTATTTTGTATTTTTTCAGCAAGACTTAAAATAGTTTCTTTTTTTATATTTGTCTTTTTTTCTACTTTTTTAAATAAATTATCTCCAAACATAAACTCCTCCTATAACATTTTATGTTTATAGTAAAAAAAAAGACATTATGTCTTTTTAATATTTTATTTGTTTTAGTAATCTTCGTTTTTTCTTACCAATCTTTTTACATTGTTTAGAAAAGTCTGTTAGTGATATTTCTTTTCTTTCATATCTTTTCTTTAACATTTCTAATGTTTTATCTAATGATTCAATTTCTTTTTCTGGATTTTTTGATTTAAAAAATAATATCATAGTTCATCATCACTCCTATTTTTAAATTGTAACATGATTGGTGTTCCATCAAAATCAAAATTTTCTCTGATTTTATTTTCTAGATATCTTTCATATGAAAAGTGTACTAAACCTTTGTTGTTAACTCTAAAAGTAAATTTAGGAGGTCTATTACCTGTTTGTGATGTAAAATAAATCTTTAATCTTTTACTTTTATATGACGGAGGAAGATTTAATTGATATGCATCCATTATAACGTTATTCAACAGACTTGTTTTTACTTCTCGTTTAATATTTTCTCCAACTTTTATTACTTCTGGCATTAATGTATGAATTCTTTTTTTAGTAAGTGCTGATAAATACACGATAGGAGCATATGTTGCAAATTGAAATTCTGCTCTCATTAATTTTGTAAAATCACTCATTGTTGTATCAGTTACAGTGTCCCATTTATTTACTACAAAGATTAATCCTTTTCCACGTTCTATTGCATATCCTGCTATATGTTTATCATGTTCTTTAATACCTTCTTCCGCATTAATTACAACTAGACATATATCACTTCTGTCGATAGCTTTTAATGATCTAAAAAGGGAATATTTTTCTATTGCTTCATATACTTTTCCTTTTTTTCTCATACCGGCAGTATCTATTAAGACATATTCTTCATTATGATATTTTAATACTGAGTCAATTGAATCTCTTGTAGTACCTGCAATATTTGATACAACAACTCTATCTTCATTTAGTAATGCATTCATTAAACTACTTTTACCAACATTTGGCCTTCCTATCATACAGAATTTTAATCTGTTATCTTCTACTTCCTCATATTCTATGAAGTCCATTGTCATTGTATCCATTAAGTCTATATAGCCAATATTATGTATACTACTTATTGGAATATATGTATCAAAACCTAATTCATAAAAATCATAAATATTATCATTTGCAGATTTAACATCCATTTTGTTTATAGCAACTATAATTTTTTTGTTTGATTTTCTTAATATATCTCTGATTACTAAGTCGTTAGCAGTTAATCCTTCTTTTCCATCTACAATAAAAACAACTAAATCGGCTTCATTAATAGCGATTTCAGCTTGAGTTTTAATTTCATTGTTAAAATCTAATTTTGTTGTATCAATTCCTCCTGTATCCACTAAATAGAATTTTTTATTATTATAGTTTGCTTCTTGATAAATTCTATCTCTTGTTACACCAGGCATATCTTCAATTATTGATACTTTTTTTCCTACTATTTTATTAAATAGAGTAGATTTTCCAACATTTGGTCTTCCAACTAATGCGACTATTGGTAATTTCATTTTCATCCCCTCCAATTTACACGTATTATACCATATTCTTTTTCTTTTTTAAAGATTTTTATTATATTGTGTTATAATTAAATAGTAGGATGGTGATAATATGAAAAATGAAAATAAAAATAGTGTTATTTGGTATGAAAATTCATTTATAATTAGTGGTTTATCTATATTTTTATGTGTATTAATTTTAATACTTAGTCAGTCATTTGCAATTAATAATGGTTTAACTGCTTCTGAAATTTTAAGAAATATAATTAATCATAATATTATTTATTTATTATCTTTAATTTATTTTATTGGTATTAATACTAATTTTGGTAAGAGACATTTTGATTTTTTTGGTATATTCTTACTTATACTTTATTTAATATGTAGTTTTACTTCACTTTTAACAGTATTTCAGTCTTTTTCATTAAATACATTATTATCTTTAGCTTTAAAACTTGTACTTTTTGTTTATATGTTTCATTCATTAATTAAGAAAACAAGAGTTTGGGATGAGTTTAGTTTGGATAATTCTCCATTTAATGAATTAACTAATGATAATTTTTTCTATTTTTCATGTATAATTAGTGTCATATTATTATGTGTTAATTTAATTGATGCTAACACTATTGATGGAGCCATTTTATCGCTTCTTGATTGTTTTTATTATTTAATTATGTCTAGATATATTTATCTATATAGATGTTATATTGATGGTGGGTCTGATTTGTTTTTTGGTAAAATAGAAAAAGTTAAAGTAAAACTTCCTAAATGGAATTCTATTTCTAGAAATGTTAAAACTCGTAAACTTAATTTTTATCAGACTTTTTCAGTAGTAGTATTTTGTGTTTGCTTCTTTATTGGAATAATTCTAGGTAATATTTTTCCATCATGTGGTAACTCAGCTACTATCTATTCTAAGATTTGTTATGATACAGAATTTAACTTTTCATTTATGATATTTTTCTGGTTTGTAAGTTTAATTTTATGTTTATTCTTTTATGGACTTGGTACTATTATTCAACTTCTTTCATCTAT
This sequence comes from uncultured Erysipelotrichaceae bacterium, assembly GCA_902801525.1. Taxonomy (GTDB): domain Bacteria; phylum Bacillota_I; class Bacilli_A; order RF39; family UBA660; genus RUG14670. Next base: position 4,546 of record CADCIN010000021.1, read on the forward strand.
TAATGATAAATTAAGTAAAAAGTCTTAAAATTTATTGTTTATTCTTGCTTTTTATTATAATTCATGATAAATTTTTATATGTAAGCATATGAAACATATCGCTTAAATTATAGGGAGGTATTGATAATATGAAAAAAGTTGAATTAGTAGAAGCAGTAGCTAATGCAACAGGATTAACTAAAGTTGATGCTACAAAAGCTATTGATGCTACATTTGCTACAATTACAGAAGCATTAGTAAAAGGAGATAAAGTACCACTAGTTGGTTTTGGAACTTTTGCTACATCTGAAAGATCTGCACGTGAAGGACGTAATCCAAGAACTGGAGAAACAGTTAAGATTGCTGCTAGAACTGCTGTTACATTTAAAGCTGGATCTGCTTTAAAAGACGCTGTAAATAAGTAGTTAGGAAAGTCATTTTTATGACTTTTTTTTTGGAGTTTTTATAGATATTTGATATAATTAAATTGGAGTTGATATAATGCTAGATGATGCTTTAAAACTTTTAAATATATTAAATGAAAAAGGTTTTCAAGCCTATGTTGTAGGTGGTTTTGTTAGAGACAGTATTATTGGTATTGAATCAAATGATATTGATATTACTACAGATGCTACACCTAAACAAATTACTCAAATATTTCCTGACAGTTATCTTCCTTGTGATGATTATGGTTCAGTTACTGTTATGTTTAAAAATATAAGATTTGAATTAACTACTTTTAGAAGAGAAATTAGTTATTCAGATCATAGAAGACCAGATAAAGTAGAATATATTACTAACTTATATGATGATCTTACTAGAAGAGATTTCACTATTAATGCACTTTGTATTGATAATGAAGGGCATGTCTTAGACTTTTTAAATGGTAGAGATGATTTAGATAAAGGAATAATTAAATGTATAGGTGATGCTGATAATAAATTTCAAGATGATGCACTTCGTATACTTAGAGCAATCAGATTTGCAACTATTTTAGATTTTAAATTAGATGAAGATGTTATTAATTCAATAAATAAAAATAAACATTTATTAAGAGGTCTTTCTTATAATCGTAAAAAAGAAGAACTTGATAAGATATTTTCTTGTAGTAATGCGAAGAAGGGTATTGACTTATTATTAAGATATAATTTAGATGAGGCACTTGAACTTGTTAATTTAAAAAATGTAGAAGATACTTCTAGTTTAATAAGTATATGGTCTATTTTAGATGTACTTGATATTTATCCTTTTAGTAATAATGAAAAGAATTTAATTATTAATATTAGAGAAGTTCTTTCTCATAATAATTTAGATCCATTTATATTATATAAATATGGTTTATATGTTAATAGTGTAGCAGCAGATATTAAAGGAATCGATAAAAGAAAGGTTACTGAGTCTTATAATGGACTTGCTATTCATACTAAATCTGATTTAGATATTAGTAGTAACGATATTATGGCTTTACTTAATAAAGGACCTGGCCCATATTTAAAAGAAATATATAATGATTTAATTAATAAGGTCTTATATCATAAAATTAATAATAATAAAGATAGTTTAAAAGATTATATTATAAAGAATTATAGTTAATCTAACTATCTTTTTATATTTGTTTATGTTAATATATTAATTAATATTAAGGAGTTGATTTTTTATGAAAAATTCAAAACTTGTAGATATCTTTAAACAAGGTAATTTAGTTGTACCTATGTATTTTATTAAGCACTTTAAAGATTTAAAATTAGAACTAGATGAATTTTTGTTTCTTATGTATCTTTATAATATTGGAAATGAATTTCCATTTAATCCTCAGAAATTTAGTAATTCTCTTAATATTGATTTGGCTAGTGTGATGAATTATATTTCTAATTTATCTGATAAAAAATATATTAGAGTCGAAGTTAAGAAAAATGATAAGGGATTAATGGAAGAAGTAGTTATTTTAGATGACTTCTTTGATAAGTTATCTTTAATTACAGTTGAAGAAGTTAATAATACTCCTAAAAGTAATGATTCTAATATTTTTGAGGTTATTGAAAAAGAATTTGGTAGAACTTTAAGTCCGATTGAATTTGAAATAATAAAAGCATGGCTTGAAAGTGATTATAGTGAGGAATTAATCAAGGAAGCTGTTAAAGAAGCTACATTTAATGGTGTTTCTAATTTAAGATATATAGATAAGATATTATTTGAATGGGGTAAATCTGGTATTAAGAATGCTAAAGATGTAGATGCTCAACGTAAGAAAAAGAATAAACAAAAAGAAGAAGTTCAAGATTCTTCTATTGATATGGATATTGTAGATTGGAATTGGTTTGATGAAGACGAATAAAATACTTATTAATAATTATTTGGATGAGTTATTTCCTGATCCTAAGTGTGAGTTAAATTATAGCTCTGATTATGAACTTTTAATTGCTATTATGTTAAGTGCTCAAACGACTGATAAAAGAGTTAATCAGGTTACTAATATTTTATTTAATAAGTATAATAGTTTAGAAGAAATTAGTAATGCTAATATTAAAGATTTAGAAAAGATTTTACTTTCTCTTGGTTCTTTTAGAAAGAAGTCAATTTATACTAAAGATATAGCATATATATTACATAATTATTATAATGATAAAGTTCCAGTTGATAGAGAAGTTCTTGAGTCTTTACCTGGAGTAGGTAGAAAGACAGTAAACGTCTTTTTAAGTGAGTTTTATAATATGCCATGTATTGCAGTTGATACTCATGTAGAAAGAGTGTCTAAGAGGCTTTATTTAGCCTTTTTAAATGATGATGTTTCTACTGTTGAAAGGAAACTTATGAAAGCTTTTCCCAAGGAGACTTGGGCAAAGAGACATTTACAACTAGTTATTTTTGGAAGATATAAATGTAAGGCAGTTAAACCTTTATGTGATGATTGTAAATTTAAAGATATTTGTAGATATAAAAAAAATCACGGTAATTAATACCGTGTTTTTTAATTTTGTGAAATAGTAAATGTTTTATCACATAATGAATAAGTTTTACCATTATAATTTGCTCTATATTCAATAGTAATTGATGATTGATTATCTGGGAAAGTTGAAATCATTTGATTAGAACTTTTTAGATAAGCAGTTATACCTGATAGAGATATTGCTTTACCATTATTTGTAACTGTGATTGGTGAAGTTGGAACTGAATCACCTGCTTTTACATTTGTAGCCATGTTACATACTGCTTTAATATTATCTTCTTGTTTTTCTGAATCTTTTTCATCTGATTTATTTTCAGTTTTTATTGTTACAGATGCTGCTGAACTTTGAACTCCACTATATGATTTATAGGTTGCAACTACTTGATATGATCCGTCTGGATCTGTTGTTGTATAATCAAATGATGTATTTTCAGTAAATGCTATTAATGTTGAATTATAATAAATGTTATATCCGAATGTTCCGTATGCAGCGTTTGCACTCTTACCTGGATCTACAGCATTCCATGATAAGTGAACTGTTCTATTTCCATCGAAAGATGCTTTGAAATTTGTTGGTGCACTTAATTTTGTTTGCTCAACTGCTTCTGGTTGAAAATCTTTTTTGAAGTATTCATAAACAACTGCACCTGAGTAAGAACTATCTGCAACTATTGGAGGATTTGATCCTGAAACAATTCCAAGTTTTACTACGCTACTAGGTTGTTTAAATGCTTCTCTATTTTTTTCCATTGCACCGGATGATACTAGTGCTTTAAATAATCTATCTTTTTGAATTGTTGCTGGTATATTATGAAGTACATAACCTTGAGCAATCGAATCTTTTGTAAAGTTATCATATCCATACCACATACCAATAACTGTTTTTGTAGAATATCCTACAACCCATGAATCTCTAATTGCATCACTTGGCATATGATAATTATTCATTGTGTTATCATCAAAGTTTGTAGTACCTGTTTTACATGCTACATTTGATGGTGTTCCACCTGTTAAGGCAACATCTTGTAAAACACTTGATATCATGTATGCTGTTGCATCAGACATTACTTTTTTCTTTTCTGATTTATATTCTTTTGTTTCATTACTGTCTCTAAACACTATCTTACTTACAGAGTAAGGTTTATTATAATATCCTCCATTTGAGAATGCGGCATACGCAGCACTCATTTGTAATGGTGATACTCCTGTGAAGGCTCCAATTGAATGTGCTTCATGAATTTTTCCATTTGATTCTTCTGGTTGAATTCCTAGACTCTTAACAAAACTTACTATTTTTTTATTGTCAACTTGTTGGAATGCTTTTAATGCTGGAATATTACGTGAAGTAGATAACGCTCTTCTTAATGTAATTGTTCCAAAGTATCCACCATCCCAGTTCTTTATTGAACGTCCATTTGAATAACTATATGGTGCATCATCAAATAATTGATATGTTGACCAGTTGTTATATTCAATACCTGGACCATAATCGAACAATGGTTTAGCAGTTGATCCTGGTTGTCTATTAATATCTGTTGCATAATTGAATGTATTTGCTCCAGATTTATTTCTTCCTCCACCAACAGCCAAAATTTTTCCTGTTTCAGAATCGAGTACTGATACTCCAGTTTGAACTTTATCATTTATCCAAGAATATGTTTCTCCATTTAATACACTATTTACTGCGTCTTGTTTTGATTTATCCATATTTGTATAAATTAGAAGTGGAGTAGTGTAAGCATTAACTCCATATGTATCTTTTACTTCATCCACTACTGTATCGATATATGATTGATATGGTGTACTAGATACTTCTGCTTGTTCTACTGTTAAAGTATCTACTGGAATACTATTTGCTAATTTTTCTTCTTTAGCTGTTATATATCCATGTTTTCTCATTAAGTATAATACTGTTTTTCTTCTTTTTTCTGCATTTTTAGGATTAACATTTGGCCTATAGTAGTTAGGTGATTTAAACATTCCAGCTAAAATTGATGCTTCACTTAAGTTTAATTCACTAACATCTTTACCAAAATATGTTCTTGCTCCTTCTTGAACTCCATATATATTTCCACCTAAGAAATGGTTATTAACATAAAATTCAATAATTTCTTGCTTTGAATAATTTTTCTCTAATTTGAATACAGCTAAATAAATATCTTCAAATTTTCTTATAATACCTTTAATTCCTGATGCTTCTGTTGAAGTTATTTGATTTTTAATAACTTGCATTGATAATGTTGAAGCACCACCTGCGTCTGAATGACCAAGTAATTGTCCTCCAGCTGCTTTTGTAAATCTTGCTGCATCAAATCCATTATGTTGGAAGAATCTTGAATCTTCAGTTGCCACTATGGCATCTACTAATACTTCAGGTAGTTCATCATATGTTACTTTTTCTCTCATTTCACTACCTAGTTTAGTTATTTCATTTCCATCTTTATCATAGATGATTGTCATTTCACTAGTTTGAAGTTTCTTTTTATTAAATTTTTTGCTAGCTGATTCTTCTATGTACATCGCAAACATAGTTATGCCAACTAATCCAGCAATTGCAAGGACTAGAATAATAATTATAACTATGTTTAATATTCTTCGCTTAACTTTACTTTTTTTAGTTATCTTTAGTAAATATTGTATTAATGCAATCAGACCAACTCCAAATAGAATAAAAATTACAAAAAACAATCCTAATTTTATATAAGTTATAATTAATATTAATAATAATGCAATTAAAAAGCCTATTTTAATATTTTTTTCTTTTGCTTTATCAACTGGAAAATCCATTTTTTGCTTTATTTTCTTTTTATTATAACTTTTAGTTTGCATTTGTTTTTTATTAGGTTCTTTTCTTTTAATATTCTTTTTTTGCATGTTATATACCTCCGTATAATATTTTTATTATTTCAAGATAATCAATTCTAGGCATATATTTATTTTTTAGTTCATAGCCATTTGTCTCAAAATAATCTAATGGAATAGATTTTTTATCATTATTATCAATATATGTTAAAAAATCTTTTGCTAGTAACATATAAGTTTTATCTAATGTTGTAAATCTTACTATCAAGAACGCAATCCCTTTTTCTTTATATATATTTCTTATATGTTTAATTTGGTGTGGGTGAATGTTACTTAATGGAAATGAAGTTTTACTCTTTGTTTCTTTAGCTTCAAAATCAATATATCTACCTTGATATATACCATTGTAATCGGTTGTTGAAGGTGCTTCAAAGAAGGCTTCCTTAATTACCGCTTTATTTCTAGATGGATAATCAACTTTTACAATTTTAATAGGGGTAGGTTTCTTATAGATATATGCTATTTCTTTTTCTCTATAATATTCGTTTGAAATATTAATATCACTTTCTAAGCTCATACCTCTATTACTATGATCAACATGACTTTTTGTAGTAGTAATATTTTTTTTGATTCCATTCGGATAATTCATTTAATCACCTATCTTATATTATACTATATTATATATTTTTTTTCTATAAAAAATTAAATTATAAGAAAAATATCTTCTTTTGTCGTATTACTTTTTTTTTAGATTTTTTTATGTATAATAATTATGGTGATTAGATGAATAATTTTGAAACAGTAAGACTATTTAATAAATTTCTTGATAATTCAAGAACAATTAGTATTAATCTTAGAGTATCTTTTTTAAATGATAATGTTGTAATTGACAAAATCAATCTTTAATGACATAATATTAATTGTAAAGGGATTGGTGATATTATGTATCAAAATAAAATTACACTTACTCCACAGGATATTTTGGAAAAGGAATTCAAAATAGATACTCGTGGCTATAGATTAAAGGAAGTTGATCAATTTCTTGATGTTATTATTGGTGACTATGAACAATTCCTTAATATAATTAATGATCTTGAAAAAGAGAAAGCTGATTTATTAGGTGAAATTATGAATTTAAAACAAGAACTTAGAAATTCTAAGTTAAATGTTGAAGTTGCTAAAAATACTTCAGTTAATACTGAGGTTAATAACGTTGATGTTTTAAGACGCCTTTCTCAGCTAGAAAAAATGGTGTATGATTTAAGTAATAAGAACAATTAATATATAGACAAACGCTGGTATTTTATAATACTTGAGGAAAGTCCATGCTTGCACAGTCTGCGATGACTGTAGTGTTCGTTCTTAAGGAATAAATAACTTAAGGTAGAGAAATCTAACGGCGAAAGATTTGTCTAAGTCTTTTGATATGACATATTTCGTAAAGTGCCACAGAGACGAATTTTTAGGAAACTAAAAAACTGAAACGCGGTAAACCCAACGAGCAAGAAACCCAAATTTTGGTAGGGGAGTTCTAACAAAGGAATCAAACGGAGTTAGAGACCTGTAAAGGTAGATAAATGTTTGTCACTTTTTTAAAGTACAGAACATGGCTTATTTATATTATTGTTTATTAGTGAGGTGTTTTAAGTGAAAGAATTAGGAGAGTACTTAAAATCTACAAGAATTAGTAATGGAGTAGGTTTGGAAGAAGCAGCTACCGATTTAGATATTTCAACATCTCTACTTGAAAATATAGAAAAAGGTAATACGAGAGCTTTTAATGATATTTATGATTTGAAAGAATATATCAAATCTTATGCTAATTATTTAGGAATAGATGCTGATAAAGTATCTGATGAATTTAATGATTTCTTATTTGAACATACTTCTAAAATATCTCTTGATGATATTAGGGAAGCACAAAAGTCATTAAACGAAAAAAAGGAAAATAAAATTAAATCTCCTTATACAATGATTCCAAACAAAAAATTTCCTTTGGTTCCTGTTTTAATCAGTTTATTTTTATTTATCTTTTTAATATTATTAATTTATTTAATAATTAGTAATATTAATAAAGCTCCGGAGAGAAGTTTTGAATTAATTTCAGAAAAGATTGGAAAGAAGGTTATTTATGAACTTACCTACTAGATTAACTGTCCTTAGACTTATTTTAAGTGCAGTTGTTATTGGATTATTAACTTTTCCATTTTATGCACTTGGAATTCATTTTCCTAGATTTAATGTTTCGGGTATAGTTATTTATTCACAATATATTGTTGCTGGTGTAATATTTATTATTGCTAGTATAACAGATTTCTTTGATGGTTACTTAGCTAGAAAATATGATATGGTTACTGATACTGGAAAAATGCTTGATGCTATTGCTGACAAAGTTTTAGTTAATTCAGTATTAATTATTTTGGCTAGTCAAGGCTTTATTAATGAGATTATTCCAGTTGTTGTTGTAATACGTGATATAGTTGTTAATGCAATTAAGATGGAGGCTGCTAGTAAAGGTAAAGTTGTTGCTGCTATTAAATCTGGTAAGTTTAAGACTGCTACATTAATGGTTGGTACCGTTTTAACTTTTTTCTATAACATGCCTTTTGAATTTATTAATTTAAGAGTAAATGAATTTTTACTATATATTGCATGTATATTATCAATTGTATCTGCAATAGAATATTTTAATTTAAATAAATATTTGATTTTTAAAAAAGATAAAACTGAAACTTTAATTTAATTTAACTTTAAAAACTCTCTTTTTAATAGAGAGTTTTTGTTTTTTATTATAAAATTTCAAATATAAAACACTTGTTCGAATTTTTTGTTGACTTTTGCTAATATTTTATATACAATGTATATGTAAGTTATTTATGGAGGTTATTATGACAAAGGTTAAAGATGATTCTAAAGATAAAACTTTAGATCAAGTATTAAGTGATATAGAAAAACAATTTGGTAAAGGTGCGATTATGAAACTTGGTGAGAACAAGCATATGCAAGTTGATGCTGTTCCATCTGGTTGTTTATCTTTAGATATTGCTTTAGGCGTTGGTGGATATCCTAAGGGTCGTATTATTGAAATTTATGGTCCTGAATCTTCAGGTAAAACTACATTTGCACTTCAAGCAATCGCTGAACATCAAAAACGTGGTGGACGTGCTGCTTTTATTGATGCTGAACATGCTTTAGATCCTGTTTACGCAGATAGATTAGGAGTAGATATTGATAATCTTTTGCTTTCTCAACCTGATACTGGAGAACAAGCACTTGAAATTTGTGATGCACTTGTTAGAACGCAAGCTATTAGTATTATTGTTATTGATAGTGTTGCTGCTTTAGTTCCACAAGCTGAAATAGATGGAGATATGGGAGACTCTCATGTTGGTCTTCAAGCACGTTTAATGTCTCAAGCACTTAGAAAATTAAATGGTACAATTAATAAAACAAATACTACTGTAATCTTTATTAATCAGTTAAGAGAAAAAGTAGGTGTTATGTTTGGTAATCCTGAAACTACTACTGGTGGTAGAGCATTGAAATTCTATGCTTCAGTTAGACTAGAAATTAGAAGAAAAGAACAATTAAAATTAGGTGATGGAGTTGTTGGTAATAAAACTACTGTTAAAGTTGTTAAAAATAAAGTAGCTCCTCCATTTAGATCTTGTGAAGTTGATATCATGTACGGTGAAGGTATATCTAGAGAAGGCGAAGTTATTGATTTAGCAGCTGATGCTGATATTGTTCAAAAGACAGGAGCTTGGTATTCATATAATGGTGAAAAACTTGGACAAGGTAAAGAAAATGTTAAACAATTACTTAAAGAAAATCCAGATTTAAAAAATGAAATTGAACAAAAAGTAAGAAAATTTTATGATATAGACTTAAATAGCAAAGAAAAGGAAAATAAAGGTTCTAATAACTAATATTTTTTTTTTTCATATGCTATTATAGGAGGTCTCTATGAAATTAAATAATTTAATGAATTGTGATTACGATATTGAGATATCAGGTATTTCAACTGATTCCAGATTTACTAAAAAAGGTGATTTGTTTTTTGCTGTAAATGGTTTTAATGTTGATCATTTTGATTTTATTGATCAAGCAATTCAAAACGGGGCAGTTGCAATTGTTTCTGATAGAAAATATTCTGATGAAATAATTAATATTGTTACTGATGATATTGATGGCTTACTTGTAGAAGTTTTAAATAAATTTTATGATATTTCTGATATATCATTAATTGGTATTACGGGAACTGATGGGAAGACTACTACTAGTTCAGTAATTTATCAAATTTTATCTCCTTATATTAATAATGCTTATTTAGGTACTAATGGTTTAGATATTAAGAATAAACATTATAACACTAGTAATACAACTCCGTGTGTAGATGAACTGTATAAATGTCTTAATCTAGTAAAAAATAATAAGTGTTCTCATGTTGTTATGGAAGTGTCTAGTGAGGCTCTGTTACATAAGAGAGTTGACAGTTTAAAATTTAAAATTGTTTGCTTTACAAATATTACAGAAGATCATCTTAATGTTCATAAAACCTTGGATAATTATATTAATTGTAAGAGACATTTACTTGATTTGTTAAATGATGATGGTTTTGCTATAGTTAATGGTGATGATAAAAATTGTAAATCTATTTTACATAATAACCTAATTACTTTTGGTTTTGATGATGACAATGATTATGTAATATATAATGTAAACAGTAGTAGAAAATTTGTTAATTTTTCTGTTAAATGTGTAAATAATAATATTGATATTTGTAGTCCTTTAACTGGTACTTATAATGTTTATAATGTTACAATGGCATATATTGTGTGTCATTTACTTAAATTATCTGATAAACAAATTATAGATGGTATTAGAAATTTAAAACCTATCTCTGGAAGAAGAGAATTTTTGAATTTTGGTCAAGATTATGATATTGTACTTGATTATGCTCATACTTTAAATGGAATTAAATCTTTAGTTAATAGTTTTAATGATAAAAATCAATTGATTGTTGTGACTGGTGCTGCAGGAGGAAGGGAAGTTTCTAAAAGAGAAAAGATTGGTAAATTTTTACTTGAAAATACTTTTAAAGTTATTTTTACTATGGATGATCCTAGATTCGAAGATCCTAAAAAAATTGTTAATGATATGATTGGTAATTGTAAAAATACTAATTATGAAATTATTATTGATAGAGAAAAAGCTATTAATTATGCTTTATCAAATGCTAAAGAAAATAACATAATTTTAATTATTGGTAAAGGTAGAGATAATTATATGGCTATTGAAAATAATAAAATTAAATATTGCGACTATGATGTTATTGCTAATTATTTTAATCATAAATAAGATTTAGTTTCTTGACATACTTTTAAATTCTTTTTACAATAGAATTAGATTATATATTTTTATATAGTCTAGACGGAGGAAATATGATGAATATAGTATTCTCTGTTTTACTTATTGCAATTGGATTTTTTGTTGGTTTTATTTTAACTTTTTTAATAAATTCACTTAAAGTTAATTCTGCTCAGAAAAAAGCTGATAATTTAATTAGTCAAGCTACAAAAGATGTGGAAAAGATTAAGAGAGATGCTGCTTTAGAACAAAAAGAAGTTGCACATAAAATGAAATTAGATTTAGATCGTGAAATTAAAGAAAAAAAAGATGAGATTAAAGAAAGTGAAAATCGTCTACTACAAAGAGAAGCAAGTATTGATAAAAGAGATGAACTGTTTCAGAAAAGAGAAATTGCTCTTGATGAAAGAGAAGATAAACTTTCTGAAAAGCAACTTGAGATACAAGATGCAAAAAGTAAAGTAGAAGAGATAAAACAAGAACAAATCAAATTACTACAGGAAATTTCTGGATTTAGTGAAGATAAAGCTAAGTCATTAATCATGGATAAAGTTAAGGAAAATATGAATAGAGAAATTTCTGAATATATTCGTGAAAGAGAAAATGATGCAAAATTAAATGCAGATAAAACTGCTCGTGAATTAATTGTCAATTCAATGCAAAGATATTCTGCTGATATTGCTAGTGATCAAACTGTTACAGTTGTTGATTTACCCAACGATGAAATGAAAGGTAGAATAATTGGTAGAGAAGGTAGAAATATTCGTACTATTGAAGCTATTACTGGTGTTGATTTAATTATTGATGATACACCTGAGGCTGTAGTTTTATCTAGTTTTGATCCTTTAAGAAGAGAGATTGCTAGAGTTACTCTTGAAAGTTTAATGAAAGATGGTAGAATACATCCAACTCGTATTGAAGAAATTTATGATAAGACTTGTAAAGAAATGAAAAACAAAATTATCCAGTATGGTCAAGATGCTACTTATGAATTAGGACTTACTAAATTTGAACCAGAATTAATTGAATTAATAGGTAAGCTTTATTTTAGAACAAGTTTTGGTCAAAATGCTTTAAAACATTCAATTGAGGTTGCTCAGTTATCTGGATTAATTGCAGGAGAACTTGGTGAAAATGTTTTAGCTGCAAAAAGAGCTGGTTTATTACATGATATTGGTAAATCAATTGATCATGAAATTGAAGGTAGTCATGTTGAAATAGGTGCTAATATTGCAAAAAAATATCACGAAGATGAAATTGTTATTAATGCTATTGCATCTCATCATGGAGATACTGAAGCTACAAGTGTTATTTCAGTAATTGTTGCTATTGCTGATGCATTATCTGCTTCAAGACCAGGTGCTAGAAATGATTCTATTGAAAATTATATTACTAGACTAAATCAACTAGAAGAGGTTGGTAATTCTGTAGAAGGTGTTGACAAAGCTTTTGCTGTTCAAGCTGGTAGAGAATTAAGAGTTATTGTCAAACCGGAAAAAGTTGATGATATAGGAGCTCATAAAGTAGCTAGAGAAATTAAAGAGAAGATTGAAGCTAATATGAAATATCCTGGTACAATTAAAGTTACTGTTGTTCGTGAAACAAGAGCTCAAGAAGAAGCAAAATAAAAAATACTAACTATTTGTTAGTATTTTTTTTCTTTATTGTAATTTCAACCGCACCATTTTTATTTATGATTTAATTCTATATCAAATGGGCATTTATAGTCAAACATTTTTCTTGGCATACTG
>CADCIN010000022.1 GCA_902801525.1 uncultured Erysipelotrichaceae bacterium
TGCCCTTTTGTAGCCATTTTTTCATCTCCTTTATTAAATTATAACAAAAATAAAAGCATACACTTTTTTTTCGTGTACACTTTTATATTACAACTTCAACTTAAATCACTTTTCTACTTTGTATATTGATATACATAATTTTCACTGGAATCTTCAACTGCTGCCATTTCATTAACTATTCTTTCTGCTTCTTGCACTTGTGCTTGTGTTGGTGCCTCTGATGCAGCTGGTTCTTGAACTATATTTCCTTTTGGTGTTGTTTCTTGTTCTTTATTTTGTTTTACAGTTGGCATTTCAGTTGGTGCTGGAAGAGGTGTATTTGCATCTACAGCCCCAGTTCCATCAGTTGTAATATCTTTAACACTATTATCTAAGTTTCCATTTGAATCTGAATGATTACTATCAAAGTCTACATAATTTTGTCCATTACCATTTTTACCATAATCATTTTCATTTACAGTTTCACCTTGATTAATTTTGTTATTCATATCTTCAATGGTTTCACTTACTTTTTCATTTTCTTTACTAGCTTCTTCTTGTTTCTGAGTTGCTTGTTGATTTTCTTCTTGTTGTCTTCTTTGTCTTTCTCTCTCTGCTTGTTCTTCTGCTTCTGTTTTTCTTCTTTCATTTTCAACTCTAATAGTTTCATCTACTTTTGATTCAGCTTCTGCTACAGCTTTTTCTCCTGCGGCTTGTACTGCTTCATCACGATTATCAGTTGTTTTCTTAGATGTTGTTGTTTTCTTAGATATTACTTCTTTAGAACTTTTTGATGATTTACTTGTTTGATAATTTTTGGAATTTTCTGCATAACTTTCTGCAACATATTCTCCTGGAGCAATCTCTATTTTTTTACCATTAATAATATCTTGAAATTCAGTTAATTTGCTTAAATCTCTTTGTTCATCTTTTAAATTATAATGTCCCTTTTTAATTAATTCATCTTCTTTTTTTTGCTTAAATGTTGAATAATATGGACTATATTCACCTTTTTCAGTTGTTAATATTGTAGTTTCATATTTTTCATATTTATTTTCAACATAGTTACATAAGCCTAAATCATTAAAGTATTTAATTACTTTGTCTGACATAGTTTTGTCAATATTTAAATTTTGGAACATCATTTCTGATGCAACAACCATTGGAACTATACTCAATTTGTATGATTCGATTGTATTCATTGATTCTGAATGCATCATTCCTACTTCTCTATTATTCTCCTCAATTGGAAAATCACTAGCTAATTGCTTATAAAATTCATTTACATAATATACCTGTTGTTCACCTGTCGAATTTTTACATTTAGAAAAAATTTCATTATATTTAGTATAAAATCCTTTTTCTTTTGAGTCTGTAATTAATACATCTAGCGATACTTTTGAATTATTATTTTCTATAACATATGCAGATGCTAATTGTAATACTGCACTCTTATAATTATTTGTAAATTTTTGGCTGTCTATTGTATAGTCATAATTGTTTTTACTGTTAAAAATCTCAGAAATTTGACTTGGAGTAAAATCATTATATGCAAGATCTAATGCTATTACTTCATCCCATGATAATGCTGCTCTTATATTTTTATCTTGTTCAACATGTTTATCTGCAAAAGTATTATTATAATGATCTATAAATGAACCTGTCTTTGCCATTTCCTTCTTCTGACTTGTATTTTTTGATTTTTCTACTAATTCATCATAAGTACTTTTTTCATAAATATTTTGAAATTCATCTGCTTGTACTACTTTTTCATTTTTGATTTCTTTTCCTAATTTTTTAGTTAAAGAATATCCTGTACCACATACTGCAGTAACTACACTTAATCCAATAGTTGTAATCACAATTTTTGCTGCTTTTGAAGTTTTCTTCATTCTTTTCATTAAACGAGTTTCTTTTGATTCTCTATTTTTGAAATAATCTTTATCAATTTTTACTTTAACTGGTTCAGCAAATAATTTTTGACTTTTTTTTTGTTTTTTTGGCTTATTGTTAATCATTCTAAGTGTTTCTGCAATTATTTCAGCACTAAAATCAATTTTTCCATATTTTTTTACTATTTCTTCTTCAGTTAAATTATTTCTATTATGAATTATATTTTCATTATTATTTAATAATTCATCTATTGAATTTATTTTATTATCTGTAGCATATTCCATTAAATATTCTACAAGGGATTCTTTATCAACTTTTTTGTATATTCCATTTTCAAAGAAAATATATCCTGATTGACAATTATTTGATTTACTAAAACTATCAAATACTATTTTTTTTATTTTCATATTTCAATCTCCTTTTATTACTTTTCTTTTTTCTTTCCAGTATATGACCAGCCAGAATTTAGTAATGTTTTATTATTGTATGTACTCCATTTAGTTGTCGTAGATCCTGCTGAAAGAAGTTTTCTAGTTTTTGTACTCTTATAGCATACTGTTCCATATAGTGGTTCTGTTCTATATGCTTTATCATATGTAGTTATTGTTGAATATATTGGAATTGTCTTAGTAACATATGATCCACAACTTGCTGATACGGAAGTACTTGTATTAGATGAAGTACTTGACGAAGATGTAGATGTTGTTCCTAGAGGAGTTACAGTATTTGCTACTTTTTGAATGCTTCCTGATAATGTATATTTATCATAATAATAATTTGGTAGTGTTGTACATGTATCTGTACAATAATTGAAGTTTGCTCCTACAAATACATAGTGAACTGTTTCTGTATCTCTAGGAGGATTTGCATACTCTCCTCTTCCACTGTAAACCCAATTTCCTGTTGTTCTTCTAGTTGATGATGTTACGCTATTAATTGTTGTATAATTTATAGTTCTTGTTGTTACATATGTTGTATTATTGATTATTGTGTAGTTATAATTTGAACATGATTTTTGTTCATATGAACCTGTTTGTACTAATTGAGATTTAGATTTAACATATGCTTTTTGATATGTTCCAACCTTTTCTTTACGATCAAATCTTTGTAATTTCATTAAGCATGAGTTACTATTATCATCACAATTTACTTCCTCAGTTGCACAACTAGTTTTTGCCCATGATGACCAATCTGTCCATGCTGAGAATGTGCTTTGTGTAACTTTCTTGTATTCATATAAATATTCTTTTTCTGTTGTTTCACATTCTTTTGTATATGTATCTTTACTAACCTTTTTGCCAGAAATTCCGTAGTATGTTTTTGTTTTTGAATCATATTCACAGTATTTAGTTTCTGGTACTGGTTCTGGCTTTTTACACTCTTTTTCATATGTTTCTTTAGTTACTTTTTTACCAAATGCTCCATAATATATTTTTGTTTTTGAATCATATTCACAGTATTTTGGAGTTTCTGGTTCTGGATCAGGTATACCACATTGTTTATCATATGTTGTCTTAGTAACTTTTGTACCATATATACCATAGTAAACTTTTACTTTTGAGTCATACTCACAATATTTAGTTTCTGGTACTGGTTCAGGCTCCATACATTCTTTTTCATATGTTGCTTTGTTTACTACTGTTCCGTATATTCCATAATATTTATTTGAACTTGAATCATATTTACAATATTTAGGATTTTCTGGTTCAATTTCTGGTTCATAGCATTGTTTTTTATAAACTTTACTTGTCACTTTATCTCCATAAATTCCATAATATGTTTTTGTTTTTGAATCATATTCACAATATTTTGCTTTTACTGGCTCATCTTCAGGTGATGTACATTGTTTTTTGAATTTTGCTTTTGTAACTTTATTTCCTGTAATTCCGTAGAATGTTTTATTTTTAGCATCATATTCGCAAATTTTTTTAGATGGTGTTGGATCTACTCCATCATCAGGTGTACATTCATCTAGGAATGTTGATTTATTAACTATATAACCATTAATTCCATAATATAGTTTCGAACTACTATCATATTTACATATTTTTTTTGTATCACGTATGTAAGTTGTAACATTGCAATCCTTACATGGAGCTGGAATTTTTACTTTACCTTTTACATAAACTATAGTAGTTGGTTTAGATCCTTTAACTGCGACAGTTGTTGCATCTTCTTTTTGGCATACATAGGAATCACAATAGTTATAGCATCCTAAATGTACTAATATATAATCTTTTTTTTCTTTTGTTTTTAGATTAACTTTCAAAAGATATTCATCATCTAATTTAGTTATTTTTACATAACTTTTTTCTACGTCACATGGATTACCATCTTTATCAATTAACGGTACTAGTAACTTTTTACCAATCATATCTGCTAAAGTCATTTTATCTGATTGGCCTACTTCTTTTGGTAATCTATCCTTTGTATAATACTTAATTGCTGCTTCTTTCATCTTGTCAAGATTATTTGAAAATATCTGTGCTGAAAGTCCTTTTGTTTCAACTGTTGTTGTTTTATTTGTATTTTTCTCTACTATTGTTGGCTTAATAAATTTTGGTAATAACCAAATTAATAAAAATACAAAAAATATTATTAATATTAATTTTAATAAGAAATCTCTAAATGGAAATCCTCTTTGTTCATATTCGTCTCTATACATATACTTCTCCCCCACATTGTTTCACATTTGTTCATTATGATAACACCAATATATTTCTATGTCAATTTATTTTTGATGCTAACAATTGTTTGACCTGCGTTAAAATTATCAATCTTATAATTTTCCACATATTTGTTTTGTTTTAATGTTTTTTGTGTTTCTTTTCTAATTATTCCACTACCTATTCCATGAATTATTATTACTTTATGATTAGATATTTTATAGTTATCTTCTATAAACTCATTTATCATTATTCTTGCATAGTCCCTATCAAATCCATGTAAATCTATAGTCGGAAGATTTTTATATAAATTAATCATTTTTTTCTCCTAAATTTTCTTTTGAGATTATTTATTATAATTACTAATTACAATGCATTATTATACCACTTTTTATGAAAATAAAAAATACAAATTTAATAATTTAAACTTGTATTTACACTTTTAGTCATTAATCTATTTTATTTCTTTCTTTTTTATTAATATATTACCTGCTACTAATGATATAAATATATATATTATACTTCCAAATACAGAAAACGTTAAATTTTTTATAGTCTTTTTTTCTAAATAGTTACTTGGTAGTGAACTAATCCAATAAGAATTTAAATCTATATTGAATTTAATACTAATTAATCCTAGTAATAGAGGTATTAATACGGGTAGAACAACACATGCAATAATTGCAGATGAGTTTTTCTCAAGTAACACTGATATTGTTGTATAAAAAGTAGATATAGATATTATATTTAATAGAACTACTAATAATTGTTTAAATAAATCTATGTCAAATCCTAATCCATTTCTTATATAATAAACAAATAGTATTAAGCTACATACTATATACATTGCAAATAGTGCTATAGTAACTACTATTATTTTTGAGACTAAATACTTTTCTTTGGAATATCCTCTGGAAATTATATTTTTAATAGTTCCCTCAGAAAAATCTAAACATGAAAATATTGCAATAAATATTAATCCTACAATATCAATTTGTGTTCCTATAAATTTTACTATCTCTGGCCATGCTTTTGCTTCTGGTTGAGCGCTTACAAATAAGTCACTTAATAATAATATTGCTGGTCCTATTAATATAGTTAATAAGAGACATATATAAGTCATTTTTTGATGAGTAGCATTTCTAAGTTGTAATTTTATTAGATTTTTCATATTATTCACCTATCCTTTTCATAAAGTACTCCTCTAATGTATCATATATTGGATAGATACTACTTACGGAAATATCTTTTTCTACTAATTTTTTGTTTATAATAGATGATTTATCAATATTATTATTTATATATATCTTATTATCTTCTATTTCAATATCTTTTTCATCTATTATTTTTTCAATAATTTCTTTTGATTTTTTAATATTATCAACTTCTATTATTAATTTACTTTGGCATTTCTTTTTTAAGTCTTCGGCGTTTATTTCTTCTAATAATTCACCGTTATTAATTATTCCAAATTTAGTTGCTATTTTGCCTAATTCATCTAGTAAATGCGATGAAATTAAAAACGTTATTTTTTTCTCTTTATTTAATTTTATTATGATATCTCTTATTTCTTTTATTCCTTCTGGATCAAGTCCATTAATTGGCTCATCCAATATTAAAAATTCTGGTTCATTTAATAATGCAATTGCAATACCCATTCTTTGTCTCATTCCAAGTGAGAAATCTTTTACTTTTCTTTTTCCTGTATTTTCTAGACCTACAACTTTTAATATTTCATTAATTTTTGATATATCAGCTTCATAAAGAATTGAAAATCTTTTTAAGTTCTCGTATGCAGTTTGGCTTTTATATAAACCCGGTTCTTCTATTAAAGAGCCAATTTTCATTCCTACTTCTTCTATTGATTTATTATTGCAGTATTCAATATTGCCTTCATCATGTTGTGTTAGTGAAAGAATTGTTCTCATAAATGTTGTTTTCCCTGCACCATTTTTTCCAATAAATCCATATATATCACCTTTGTTTATTGTCATATTAATATTGTTTAATATTTTTTTATTACCATATTTCTTTACTATATTGGTTGTTTTTAGTACTTGTTGCATATTTATCCTCCTATTTTTTTTATGATAAATTTCATCGATACTTTATCGATAATTATCTATTTTTTATAAAAATATTTTCTGATATTTCTTTTTCAATGCTTATTTTGATTCTTATATATATTATTATTTACATATAATTAATTACCTTTATTTTTTTCTCTAATTTGTAACATATTAATTTTAATATGAAAAGGATTTGGTTTTTATTTTTTGTTTTAAATTTATAAATCGTTCTTTGTTTCTTCTTATACATAAATTATTTCAATTTATTAATCATATTTTATCATTACATATCTTTTGTGTCAAAAAAACAGAAGTTTAATATTCTGTTTTAATATTTTATGTTATAGAACTTTTTTATCAGCTAACTTTATTAAAGTTTCTTTTTTCCAACTAGATGCTTGAACTTCTGCAATATGAGATTTTTCTAATAAAAGCATTAATATTCTTGTTTTACATAATTTCAGTAATATCATTTATAATACTGTTATTATCCATACCTACTTCTTTAATTAATTCTTCTGGATTATATCTATCATAAAATTTCTTTTCTAATCCATAATTTAATACTTTCATGTCTTTACTTCCATAAAAAGATGCGATTTTTTCACCAAAACCACCTGATAAAATTCCATCTTCTAATGTTAATACGATTTTATGATTTTCTAGTAAACTATTTAGTAGTTCTTTATCTACTGCAGATGCAAATCTTGGATTTATTAATGTTGCTTCTATATTTAATTTATCTTTAATATCTTGTAATAATTTTTCTCCTCTTTGATAGAAATCTCCTAAGGCAATAACTGCAATTTCTTTTCCTTCTTTTTCAACTTTATATTTATCTAGTTCATCAAAATTTGCATCTGATTCTCTATCAGTTACTTCATTTCCCGGCATAAGAATCATTACTGGATGATTTCTTTGAGATGTTGACCATTCTAACATATTATTAAATTCTGATTTAGATGATGGTGCTAAAACTACTAAATTTGGTATATTTGTAAACATTGCTAGTCCATATATTCCAAGATGAGTTACATCAGTTAGTCCACTTAACGATGTATAGTTAAGTAAGAAAGTAACTGGTTGATTATTAATACATACATCATGTGATATTTGATCGTATGTTCTTTGCATGAATGTCATATTTGTAATTACTAGTGGATGTGCCCCTTCTTTTGCCGCTCCACTTGCCATTGCAACTGCTTGTTCTTCTGCTATTCCAACATCTACAAATTGATTTCCAAGTTCTTCTCTTGCCTTAGGATTTAATCCCATACTAGTTGGCATATTAGGTGTTAAGACTAAAAAATCTTTATCTTCTTTTGCTTTTTTCATAATAAATTCATATGCTAATTTTGTATACGATTCAATTCCTGAAAAGTCAAATTTTGACTTTCCCGTTTCTCTATCAAATGGCATAGTCCAGTGCCATGACTCTTTATCTTGTTCAGCTAATTTATATCCTTTTCCTTTTTGTGTATTAATATGAACAACTATTGGATGATCTATATCTTTTACTTTTTTTAATACATTGATCATACTTTCAATATCATTACCATTTTTTTCATAAATATAATCGAGCCCAAAAGTTTTAAATATATTGTTTTCTGACTTTCCATTACTTTTTCTTAAATCTCTCAAACTTTTGTATATTCCACCATGTGTTTCTGAAATAGATTGTTGATTATCATTTACTATAATAATTAAATTAGAATTAAGTTCTGATCCTGCAACATTTAATTCTTCAAGAGCTTCTCCTCCTGATAGTGATCCATCACCTATTAATGCAACTACATTTTCTTTTAATCCTTTTAAATCTCTTGCTTTTGCAAGTCCTGTTGCAAGTGATATTGAAGTTGATGTATGTCCTATATTAAATAAATCATGTTCACTTTCTTCAGGGTTAGTATATCCTGAATCTTCACTAAAATGTTCATCTTCAATATAACCTTTTTTTCTTCCTGTTAGTATTTTATGAGTATAACTTTGATGAGAAACATCAAATACAAATTTATCTATTGGTGATGAAAAAACATAATGCATAGCAATTTCTGCTTCAACAATACCAAAATTAGGTCCAAAATGTCCTCCTACTTTTGTTAATCTGTTAAATAAACCTTCTCTAATATCTATTGCTAGTTCATTTAACTGTTCTATATTTAATTTTTTTACATCCTCTGGTGTATTTACTTTATTTAATATTTTATACATAATTATCTACTCTTTATTTACTATTTAAAACCATATCATATGATTCATCTATTAATTTAAATATTTCTTTGTCATCTACTTTTCCATCTAGAACTATTGAAACCCAATGTTTCTTATTCATATGATAAGCTTCATAATAGTTTTCTTTTTCTAATAATTTAGGAAGTTCTTCTTTTGATACTTTTAAATTCATAACTTCTACTTCATAGTCTCCCTTTGTTAATTTTGATATATTTATATTCATGATAATTCCATACCATTTGTTCTTTTCGTTTTTGAATACTCCAAATCCATGGTTTTCACTCCATAAAAAACATGGATGACTATTATACTTATCAAAAATATACTTACTAACTCTATTTGCTTGATCTGTTATAAAGTCTTTATTAGTAAAACACTTATCCTTTATATCATTTAATATGTCTAAGTAAGCTTCTCTTACTTTATTTACAAACTCTCCTTGACTATTTGTCTTTACCGTTAAATATTCTTCATTTGTATCAAGGTCAATGACATAGGATTCTATATTAGCATCTAAATCTACTTTTACTTTTACTTCAAACTCATCTTTTAAAATCTTCTTTGAATAAATATAAATATCTTTATCTTTAAGGAATCCATATTCTTCCAGACTATCAAATCTAATTTTTTCTTTTTTAAATAACTCTTTTTCTATATCCATTATTATGTCCTCTATTATAATATTATTAATTATCAATTAATCCTATATTATTTAATTAATTCTATTTTAATTCCTAATACTCCGTATTCTTCTTGCTTTTCTTTTGAATAAAATTCTTCTAATGAACTTAATAATTGTTCTTTAGTCATAGATGAATCTGCCAAGTATTTAATATCAAAATCCTTAAACAATTCCTCAAAAGATTTATATCTTAAAAGACTAATTACTTTTGCTTCAAAATATTCATTTAACTCAGGCTCTTTTAAAAACTTTATTGTATCACCTAGATTAATACTTCTTCTTTTTTCATCATAAAGTCTTAATTCAATTCTCTTAGTACCTTTTAAAATAAAACCATAATATTTCGATTTCAACTTCATTTCATGCATATAAATACCTCCTGACAGATTATTAATTCAATCTTTAAATTAATCTATTTCATTTTATCATAAATAAATAAAAAAGAGAAATTTCATTCTCTTACAAGTTAATTATATTTTCTTAATAAATCTTTTAAAGTCTTTGGGACTTTCTTTTTCTATATTTAATGAACTATATTTTTCAAATACATTACCATCTATTGGCAAACCTAATTCTAATTTTTCATAGTTAGTTAAATTTTGTTCTTTTAATATTTTATTTCTAAATAATTTATTTTTTATCTTATTATGCGATAACTGTTCAACTGGTGAGACTAGTACTCCTTTAGAGTTATATTTATAATCTTTTAATAATAATTTTAATGTTGTTTTATTTGCTGCTAATATAGATCCAGGTGATATTTCACTATCTATATCTTTCATATATTCACTCATATCCAAGTTACCATGTAATATTGCATCATGTTCTGCTGAAAATAAATCATGATATTTACTATATTTTTTAATATTTTTATTTGATAATTTATTAGATGATAAATATGTTTTTATTTGTCTTAATTCTTTTAACTCTTCTGTATTATAAATATAATCTTTTGGTTTATTTATATAATCATTTGTATATTTCTCAATCATTTTATATTGCTTGGCATGTCTCATTTCATGATAGAAGATATTTAACATTTTTTTATAATACATATACGCAAAGGGTTCTGATGCAAATTTTTCTTCATTAATATAAATTGTTTTCTTATTATAATCATATTTTCCATATATAGATAAATTACTACTATTAAATAATGTAACTTTTTGAACATAATCTGATAAGTTCTCTTTTGTAATTATTTCTTCTACACAATCTTTAAATAATTCTTTGTCATTTTCTTCATTTATAATGGAATTTAATATTTCTTCTTTCTTTTGATACATGTTTACATCCCCTTTAAGACTTGCATATTGTATCATATTTAAGTATTTATGTCAAAAGAAAAGTATTACTACTTTTCTATTTTTATTGTTTAACTAATTTTTTTATTTATTACTGTTAACGATAATAGGGATGTTAAAAACATAGTATACTTCTCTCGTCTTTTTACTTTTATCAAATACAATACAAGATTGGTTATCGAAATTAATATCAGTAATTTTAATTTTAACTAATTCTCCTACACGAATACCAGATATCAATAATAGATAAATCTCTTATATTATTACAATTAATTCTTAGTTTTTCTATCATTTCATCTGAATAAGTTTCTTTTATTAGCTGTTCTTTCCTAATTTGATGAATCTTTTTTACTTGATTCTTTACTATATATTCTTCTATCTCTAAGAAATTGATGAAACATAGAATAATTCTTCTAATATTATCTATAGTTGCATTATTACAATGTATTTTTTCTTGATGGTCTAATAAGAACTTTCTTGCATCATCAGATATTACTATTCTTAAGTCTTTATTAACTTTATTTATAAACATATCTAAATCATATTTATAATTTGATAAAGTAATCTGTGAACATCCTTCCAATCTCTTTTAATTATAAAATTTCTTCATACATACATTATTATCAAATGATTCATCTTTCAGTGCTATATTCTTATATAAAACTGAATATAATTTCTTCATTTGAAAGTTATTTAAGTATGTATTCATCTCCGAACTTATAGTTCTAATAACATTCTCATTCATATAACAATTCCCCCTTTAAATAAGAATGAAATTATTATAAATCACGCGTATAAATATTCAAAATCATCAAAAAAAGAAAGATATAAAATATCCTTCTTTGTAGTAGTTTTTAATTTTTTACGTGTTATGCACCCCAAAAGTTGGACATAATTTAATAGTAATTATTTAGAGGATTGTAACCTGTATTTTACAGGAGACAGTCCTTTTAATTTTGATTTAATTCTATCATAATTATAATAATAAATATAGTCTTCAATCGCTGATATTAAATCTTTTGTAGTTTTATATTGATTTTCTTGTTCATAAAACATTTCAGTTTTAAGTAGTCCAAAGAAATTTTCCATCATTCCATTATCCATACTATTTCCTTTTCTAGACATACTTTGTTTTATTCCTTTGTTCTTTAATTGTTGTTGGTATGATTGATGTTGATATTGCCATCCTTGATCTGAATGTAATATTAATCCTTCTAAATTTTTACGTTTAAATGCTTTCTTTAACATGTCATTTATTTGATCTAAATTAGGTGATGTTGAAATATTATAAGAAATAACTTCACCATTAAATCCATCTAATATTGGAGATAAATATATTTTTTCTCCTCTTAAATTAAATTCAGTCACATCAGTATACCATTTTTGATTTGGCTTATCTGAATAGAATTCTCTATTAATATAGTTGTCGGCAATTTTACCAATTGTTCCTTTATAAGAAGAATACTTTCTCTTATTTCTTTTTAAAGGCCTTAATCCAAGCTTATTCATTATTCTTTGAACTTTCTTATGATTAACTATATATCCTTGATTTCTAAGTTCTAAAGTGATTCTACGATAGCCATATCTTTCTTTATTTTGTATAAATATTTCTTTTATTTTATCAATTATTTCTTTATTTTTATTATCTTTATCTTCTTTAGACAAAGTATAGTAATAAACTGATTTAGGAAGACCAGATATTTGTAGAAGAATCTTTAGTGAATATATTTGCCTTAATTCTTTAACAACTTTTACTTTTTCTTCTGTTGTCGATTCTTCCTTTCTTGAACTAAGGCGTCGACTTTTTTTGAGTATTCAATTTCGGCTTTTAAATATTTGTTTTCTTGTTCTAATCTTTTTATTTTTTCTTCATCAGTTTCTTTAGGTTTCTTATTTGTTTCATTAATAATATCTTTCACAGTTAACCGACCTTTCTTTCGTTTAACTATATTATAACTGTTTTCTTTATAATCTTTAACCCATTTTCTTAAAATTGATTCACTTGGCAAACCTAAATCAATTGAAACTGATAAAACACTTCTTTTATTTTTTATAACTTCGTCAATAGCTTTTTGTATAAATTCAATTGAATAATTATTATGACCTTCTTTTTTCAAAATACTCAGGCCATGTTTATCAACTAATTTAACAATATACTGAGCATTACTAGTATTAATTCCAAACTTCATTTTTATTGTTGCATATGGAATTCCCATTTTTCTCGCTTGATAAATTTTCACTTTTTCTCTATAACTTAATTTTCCCATTAAAAAACCTCACTTCTTTTTGTCCAAGAAATGGGGTTCAGTACATTAAAATTAAAATGAGAACTATATTAAGTTCTCATCATCTGACTTATTTTCTCCTCCAAAAACATATGCTGGAGTATCTTTAAATCTATCTTTATCAGGACTGAATTTAGGAACAGTATTATTGCTTGTACTTCCTGATTCAGTTTGTTTATCAAATACCAAATCTAATTTTTCTTTTATTTGATCTTTGCTAAATGGTTTAGCAATATAATCAATAAATCCTTCAGACATATATTTTTCTTTAGCACCTGCTACTGCATCTGCTGTTAAAGCTATTGTTGGAATTTTAAAATTAGGATTCTCTTTTAATTTTGCTATACAAGTTTCACCGCTCATATTTGGCATCATTATATCCATTAAAATTAAATCATATTCATTTCCATTTACTACTTTGTTCAAGCATTCTTGACCATCATAACATTCATCTATTTCAAAATTAAAATCTTGTAGTGCTCTTCTTGCAACTTTAATATTTAATTTGTTATCATCAACAATTAATATCTTTTTACCAGTTAATGTTGAATTAGTTGAACTTTGAACTGTAGGTTCTACAATATTTTGTTGAACAGGCATCTCTTGTTTTAAAACTGGCATTTCAGTTACTTGCATATTTGATTGAGCTTTTAGTTGTAATCTTGAAGCTGTATCTAACATTTCTTTTTCTGTTAATGGTTTAGTTAATTTAACAATCTTTTGAGGTATTTGAACCATAAATATAGATCCTTGACCAAATTGAGATTGAACATTAATTTTTCCACCCATCATTTCAACTAAACTTTTTGTGATGGCTAATCCTAATCCTGTACCTTCAGTTGTTGTATTTTTTTCAATATCAAGTCTTTCAAATTTAGTAAATAATTTATTTATATTTTCTGCTTTAATACCTCTACCAGTATCTTTAACACTAATAATTAAATTACAATTATCATTTTGGTTTATACATTTACAAGTTAAAATAATCTCTCCTTGTTCAGTATACTTCATAGCATTAGTTAATAAGTTATTAACAATTTCTTTTACCTTTGATTTATCCCCATATAATTCATATGGTATATCTTCTGCCATTTGTACTTTAAAGTTAATATTCTTTTCTCCAATACGAGTTGCATCAATTTTTGCTAATGTTTCTATTTCTTCTTTAAAATGATAATTAATAGGAACTATTTCCATCTTATTAGATTCAATCTTATTAATATCTAGGATATTACCCACTATTTCAAGTAATGTACCAGATGCTTCCATAATATAATTTGCATCTTCTACAATATCAGGATCACAGCTATCTTTATGGCTTTGAATATCCTCACTAAATCCTACAATAGCATTTAATGGAGTTCTAATTTCATGTGACATAGAACTTAAAAAGTCAGACTTAGCTCTGTTAGCTCTTTCTGCTTGATCTTTTGCAAGTTCTAACTGACTAACTATTTTTACATCTGGATTTTCAATTGTGAAATACATAATTGCTGTTACAAAAGCAAATGAACATGTAATTAATATAATACC
Source organism: uncultured Erysipelotrichaceae bacterium (assembly GCA_902801525.1). Lineage (GTDB taxonomy): Bacteria > Bacillota_I > Bacilli_A > RF39 > UBA660 > RUG14670. Next base: position 14,644 of record CADCIN010000022.1, read on the forward strand.
AGGATTTAATGTTCTTACAATGAAAGCAAGAGTAAAACATATTAATAAAGCAATCATAGGTATTAATTTTTTCTTGTTTAATTTTTTTCTATTTATAATAATGTTTAATATATCAATTAACATGTAGAAACCACATGCTACTGTTAATGCATCAGTTGCAGGTCCAAAAGAATAAACTGCATCTGCTTCATTATGATATTGTAATGGTAAAAGCAAAACTGCCAAAAGTAATACTATATAAGTACCAAATATAATCAATTTTTCTCTAGTATTAAAATTTACTATTTCATTTTTGTCTATTTCTGATGCCTTACTGCATGCAATATAAACATATGCAGTAAATAATGATACAAAAGTTGCAAAGTATACTAAATACAATCTATTAGCTACTATATTATGTATAGGATAGTTATCCATATTTTTTACTGCAAAACAGCATAAAAATTCTAATAATAAACCAATTACATTTAATACAAGTAATTGTGAATAAATCCCTGTTTCAGTAGTCTTAATTCTCTTTTTTGAAAAATATACTACACATAGTAATAACATATAAATAAAGCTACAAACGATAAAAGACATTCCTATTGTCAAATTACTCATCCCCATTCTATAATTCATTATAGCATAAAAATAACGAGTTTTTACACTCGTTATTAAAATATTATAAAGTTTTAGTTAAAACTCTTTCTGAAGATTTATTTTTTATATTTGCATCTTCTGCTTCAAGAGCTCTATAATCTATTTTACCAATTGGAGTTAATGGTAAATTTTCTCTAAATTTATAATCAACTGGTTGAACATATTCTGGTAATTCTTCAGCACATAAATTTATAATTTCTTCTCTTATTTGAGCTTCATATGGTTTAAAATCTGGCTTTAAAACAATATGTGCTTTTGGTAATTTTCCTTGGCTATGTTCTTCATCTGCTATAGAAACAACCTTACATGATTCTACAGCCTTATGACTAGCAATTACATTTTCAATTAATGATGGGAAGATTTTGAATCCATCATATCTAATCATCATTCTTTTAATTCTATCAACTATAAATAAACTTCCGTTTTCAGTAATATGACCTATATCTCCAGTATGTACCCATACTGTTCCATCTGAATGTTTTTTTAATATTGCGTTAGTAGCTTCTTGATTTTCGAAATAACCTAACATTATATTTGGTCCTGTTATACAAACTTCACCATCTTGATTGTAACCAACTTCATTTTCAGAATCCGGTTCAAATACTGAAATAGTAGTTTTAACAAATGGAATACCTACACTACCAATTTCATTGTTGGCATCAACTGTTCCGGCTACTCCACCACAAACTTCAGTCATACCATAACCTTTAACAATCTTAGAAGAACAATTATGTTCTTTTAAATATTCATTTGCTTGTTGTTCAAGAGTTGTATCCATTGCATCTCCACCAACTGTTGGAGCAATTATATAAGATAAATCTTTTTTAGCTAATTTTTTACTCTTTATTATTGTACCCCAATATGATGGTACTCCAACCATGTGAATTGGTTTATATTTAACTAATAGTTCATCAAACTTTTTAGGATCAAATTGAGGAACTAATATTGTTTCCATACCAATTGATAATGGTAAATGTAATCCCATTGCTACACCATATGCAATAAATGTTGGCATAATGTCTAACCAATTATGTTCTCTTTGCATATCAATTCCAGTTAAAACACTTTGTTTTGATACAGCATTAATATTTTCATTTGATAATACAACACCTTTAGGTTGTCCAGTAGTACCTCCGGTATGTTCAATAACAACTGGTCTATTTGGAATAAATTCAGTTTCAGTTTTTCCATTAAATGATTTACCGTTTTCAATAAATTGTTTCCAATTTTGTGTTTTATCATTAAATTCATTTTTTGTTGAAGGGTCTTTAATTCCATCAATAAATTCTTTTGCTTTAAATCCTAAATTTAAACCAAATGGTAAAGATTCGGCTGGAGATATAGCAACTATTTGTTTAACAGTACCATCATCTGTTAATGATTTTACTTTATTATAGTAAGCATCAACGATTAAAACCTTATCAGATTTTGCTTCTTCTATATAATGTTTTATACCTTCTGCACTTGTTCTTGGATCTACCATGTTTGCAACAGCACCAATTTTACTCATTGCATAGAATAAATAAACTGCTTCTGGAGTATTAGGCATAGATATTGTAACAATATCATTTTCTTTAACTCCCATTTGTTTTAAAGCTTTTGCAGTTTCTTCAATTTTATTAAATAACTCATCAAAAGTTATTTTTCTACCATAATAACTTAAAGCAGTTCTTCCTAAATATTTTTTGTTTTGTTCATATAAATGTGAATAAACGCTTCCTATTGGCATTTCAGTTTTAATTTGTTCATCAGTATAGTATTTTAACCAAGGTTTATCTATACTTGCATATCCTACAGATGGTCCTTGTATTTCACCAGTTTGTAATTTTTTTAAATATAAATTTCTTTGTTCTTCTTCTAATTTGTTAAGTTTTGATAATTTTTCTTTTAATATGATTAAATCCTCTTTATTCATTTTAAAACCCCCATATCAATTAACCAAATCCCCTTTGATTGCATGATATTCTAGCACAAAATGGCATATTTGTCAACCTGGCGTAAACCTTGATAGTGTAAAATGATTTGGGGCACATAAAAAGAAAGACCAAAATGCGTTATAATAAACTTGACACAAAAAACAAAATAACGGAGGTCTTTCTTATGAA
>CADCIN010000023.1 GCA_902801525.1 uncultured Erysipelotrichaceae bacterium
TTATAATTCATATTGGAGCCTCCTTGCCGGGATTTGGCTCCTTTTATTGTATCAAAAAGCCGCACCGGGTGGTGCGGTTGAAATTTCAATTTAGGAAAATAACTAGGTGTCTAGTTATTTTCTTCTATTCTTACTTTTAATTTAATTACATCAGTACTTTTTACTTTTGTTTTATCTTTTAAATAAAATTTAATAATATATTCTGATGTTGTATCTTTAGCTATAGTAGATGAATCTAATTTTCTATTAGGAGAGTCTCCTAAATTAGATAATGTATTTGGATTAGTTTTAATATTATCTTTACAGATATAATAATTTATATTTTTACTATCTAATCTTGTTTCTTTTCCATCTAATTTTACATCATCTAAATATAATGTATAATTTTTTTCAGACTCTGATCTATTTGTTACATGGAATTTATATGAATCATTATCTTTTATATTTTTTAAATCATTTATATAGATAGTTTCTTCATCTTCTTTTAATTCAAGTGTTAAATTATCTGTTCTTTTATAATTAGTTTTTGTACTTGATACTTCTTTATATATCCATGAATATGATAAAAATACTATTATTACTAATAATAATTGTATTTTTAATGTATATTTTATTACTCCTTCATTTTTATTCATTATCTCATCTCACCTACTTATTATTCTTACATTAATTTTATATCATGATTAGTTTAAAGTCAATTACATAAAAAATAAACCTCGCGGTTTATTTTGAAATTATATCACAAATTAAATTACTTATTTCTGTTGGATTTTCCACTGGTAATCCTTCAATCATTCTAGCTTCTGAATAAAGTATTTTAGTATAATCTTTTAATTTATCTTTATCATTTTTATATAGATCTTTTAACTTATTTGCAATTGGATGATTTTCATTAATTTCTAATATAGTTTGAGCTTTAATTCCCATATCATTAGGCATTGAATCAAATACTTTTTGCATTTCAATTGAGACATCACCTTGTGTTTTCAAACATACTGCATGACTTGATAAATTATTTGTAAATTTAACTTCTGATACTTCTTTTAATTCATCTTTCATGATACTTAACATATCTTTACTTTCTTCATTTAGTTTTTTAGTCTTTTCTTTTTCTTCTTCTGTTTCTAAATCTAAATCAGTATTTGATACATTTGCAAATTTATTTTCTTCATATTCTTGAAGTGCAGTTATAGCAAATTCATCTACATAATCTGTTAAGTATAAGATATCATATTTTTTATTTTTTACTTGATCTACTTGTGGTAGTTTATCTATCATATCTATACTAGATCCACTTGCATAATATATTACTTCTTGATCTTTTGCCATATCTTTTACATATTCTTTTAGAGTAATTAATTTCTTTTTATTTGCTGAATAGAACATTAATAAATCTTTTAGTTTATCTTTATCAGCTCCATAGTTATTATATATTCCATATTTTATTTGTATTCCAAATGTTTTAAAGAATTCAATATACTTTTCTTGATCATTTTCAAGCATATTTTCTAATTCTTTTCTAATTTTAGATTCAATATTTTTTGCGATTAATTTTAAACTATTAGATTTTTGAAGCATTTCACGTGAAATATTAAGTGATAGGTCTTCAGTATCTACAATACCTTTTACAAAACTAAAATAATCTGGTAATAGATCTGCACATTTATCCATGATAAGTACACCACTTGCATATAAGCTTAGTCCTTTTTCATAATCTTTATTATAGTAATCATATGGTGCATGTGATGGGATAAATAATAAAGATGTATATGAACACAATCCTTCTACTTTTGATGAAATAACTTTTAGTGGTTTTTCATAATCTACAAATTTATCTATATAAAAATTATCATAATCTTCATCACTAACTTCTTTTTGATTTTTCTTCCAGATTGGAATCATTGAATTAATAATTTGTACTTCTTTTTTATCTTCATATTTATGTTCTTTTTCATCTACTAATTCATGTGTAGTTACTTCCATTTTAATTGGATATCTAATATAATTTGAATACTTTACAATTAATGTTTTTAATTTATATTCATCTAGATATTCACTATATTTTTCATCTTCTGTATCTTCTTTAAGATAAAGAATAATTTTTGTACCGTTATTTTCTTTATTAGCGGATTCAATTGTATATCCATCTGCTCCAGAAGATGACCAAATATTTGCTTCTTCATCATCTATACTTTTTGATATTACTTCTATTTTATCACTAACCATAAATGCTGAATAAAAACCTACTCCAAATTGTCCAATTATATCAATATCTTTTTTCTTATCTAGGTTTTCTTTAAATATTTGAGATCCACTCTTAGCAATTGTACCTAAGTTATTTTCTAACTCCTCTTTATTCATTCCTAATCCATTATCTTCTAATGTAATAGTTCTTTTTTCTTTATCAAATGATAAATTTATTTCTAGTTTTTCTTTGTCTACTTTTAATTTTTTATCTGTTAGAGATTTATAATATAGCTTATCTAATGCATCACTAGAGTTTGATATTAATTCTCTTAAAAAAATATCTTTATTTGTATAGATTGAGTTAATCATTAAATCTAACAATTTCTTTGATTCTGATTTAAATTCTTTTTTCTTCATGTTTATTCCTCCTCATACAATTTAGTTATAGCACCATAATTAGCAGTTGTCAAGAATGAGTGCTAAAATTATTATTAAAAAAATCAGTAATACTATTTTACTGATTTTGGTTTATTTAATTTAAGTTTTTCTTTATATTCTTCTAGATATTCTTTTAATGGTTTAGACTGTTTAAATGCAAATATAAATGAGTATTTTTTTTCAAAATTCTTTTGAGCTTCTTCTATTTGTATTTTTAATTCTTCATATTTAACTACTAAGTCATTATCTTTTGCGTATTTTCTAACTTTAACAAGTAATTTAGTTGAGTATACAAAGTCTAGTATAATTACTCCAAAGAATGTACCTAGTATGAATGAAAATGATAAATTATCATTAAACCAATCAAGTGCTCGTAATACATGTGGTGCTAATAAGTAATAATACAATCCTCCACATACTGTCCAAATTGCTGAAAATAGTGGACAAATTATTCCTTTATAGTTTAACCATCTATCACTATAATCCCAAAGTTTAACTCCTCCGCCATGTAGGAAGAATTCACCTCCAATAAGTTCAATTATTGTCATAAATAATCCCATTAATAAGATTACTATAATTGGACTTAAATTAAATCTTTGGAAGAATGTATAACAAAATGTTAATATACATAATCCAAATCCATAGATTGGTAAATATGGTCCTACTAAGAAACCTGGATTTACCCATTTTCCATGGTCTATTCTTCTATAGAACAATTCTAGTACCCATCCTGCTGTACTCCCTATAAAAAAGATAAATATGAATGTCAAAAATTTATTCATAAATGTAATACACCTCTATTCTATTTAATTATATCACCTATTATTTTAATATCAAATATTTGTCAAACGAATATGTAAATATGTGTAAATTAAATGTATATAATTTATTTAAATATACTATTTTTTATATACACATATTGTATTATGAAAGGAGAATATTTATGAACAATAATTGTTTAAATCATCATTTGAATAAAGACTGTGATGATTTACCTAAAGTTAAATTTATATATTGCATGGGAATGACTGGACCAACTGGTCCAGCTGGTCCTGCATCAGGTTCTACTGGTCCGACTGGTCCTACTGGTCCTAGTGGATCAACCTCTGGATTTAACACTTATATGATGGCTACAAATAATACTAAGCAAACTTATTCTTCAGCTTCACCTTTTTCTTTTAACAATACTACTCTTGCAAATAATATAACTTATAGTAATGGTACATTTACTATTAATAATGCTGGACAATATTTATTTAGCTGGGCATCGGTTATAAAAAATGAAAGGCCTACTGATATTCTTTCTATAGGTCTTTATAATTTATCCCCTAATAATTCATATATTAATTATTCAAATACAGGTAATACTATATCAAATAATCAAGCAACATTTTTATCAGGTGTTGCTATTGTAAATGCTACTGCAGGTTCTACTTATCAACTTAGAAATGCTTCTTCAAACTCTATTTTAATTGTACCAAATAATCAAATGTCATCTACGCTTACTATTATAAGGATTAATTAATGTCCAAATATAAAGTTTGTGTTTATGCAATTTGTAAGAACGAAGATAAGTTTATTGATAGATGGTATAATTCAATGAAGGAAGCTGATGATATAGTTGTACTTGATACGGGATCTTCTGATAACAGTGTCAAATTACTTAAAAAATATAATATATCTATATATCAAAAAATTATTACTCCATGGAGATTTGATGTAGCTAGAAATATTTCTATGAGTTATATTCCAAGAGATACAGACATTTGTGTATGTACTGATTTAGATGAGGTATTTACCCCAGGATGGAGAGATGCTCTTGAAGAAGTATGGAATCCTGATACAACTAGATGCATGTATATTTATAACTGGAAGTTAGATTCAAATAATATGCCACTTATTAGTTTTTATTATCAGAAGATACATAGTCTAAATAATTTTAAATGGATTAATCCTGTACATGAAATACTTAAATATAAGGGATTAGAAAGCACTGTTTTTAGTAACAAAATAATACTTAATCATTATCCAGATACAAGTAAATCTAGAAGTAGTTATCTTCCTTTACTAGAACTTTCTATTAAAGAAGATAAGAAAAATGATAGAAATATGCATTATCTTGGAAGAGAATATATGTATTATAAAGAATATAAGAAAGCAATTAAAACTTTAAAAAGACATCTTAGACTTAAGTTATCTACTTGGAAGGATGAGAGATGTGCTTCTATGAGATTTATTTGTAGGTGTTATTTCTTTTTAGGAAGATATGACCTTGCTAGTAAATGGTTTAAAAAAGCTATTTTTGAAGCTCCATATTTGAGAGATAGTTATATGAAATATGCTTTTTTTAAATATTATACCGGGAAATATAAAGACTCAATTAATTTATGTTTAAAGGCACTTGAAGTAAATAACAATCAAATGACTTATATTAATGAATTATTTAGTAATAATTTAACTATTTATGATTTACTATCTATTTGTTTATTCTATTGTGGATAATATAGATTAGCTATCTATTTTATTAATAAAGTTTTAGAGATAGATAACAATGATGAGAGACTTATTAATAATAAAAAGATATTTTTAAGTAAAATAAAAAAAGATTATAATTAATCTTCTTTTGTTTTAGAATATATTACATAGTCATTATCTTTATAATCAATTACTACTTCTGTATTATATTTTATTTCATTATTTATTATCTTTTTAGCAAGTAATGTTTCTACTTTTCTACTTACAATTCTTTTTAATGGTCTTGCACCATAGTTAATATCATAACCTTCTTTTAACAATTCATTTTTAGATGAGTCTGTTAAAGTTATTTTGATATTTAATTCTTTTAATCTAATTTCCAAATCTTTTATTATTTTATCTAATATTTTAGAAATTGCTTCTTTAGATAATGGATTGAATACTATTATTTCATCTATTCTATTTATAAATTCTGGTCTAAAGTTTTGTTTAACTTCTTCTAATACTTTACTACTGTCTCCATCTAGAATATGTTCACTACCTAAATTAGATGTCATTATTATTATTGTATTTTTAAAGTCTACGAGTCTTCCATTTGAATCTGTTACTCTACCATCATCTAAGATTTGTAGTAATAAATTTAATACTTCTGGATGTGCTTTTTCTATTTCATCAAATAAAACTATACTATATGGATTTCTTCTTACTGCTTCAGTTAATTGTCCACCTTCTTCATATCCTACATATCCTGGAGGTGCTCCTATTAATCTGGATACAGAGAATTTTTCCATATATTCACTCATATCTATTCTAATCATGTGTTTTTCATCGTCAAATAATTCATATGCAAGTGTTCTTGCTATTTCTGTTTTACCTACTCCTGTTGGTCCTAGAAACATAAATGATGCGATTGGTTTATTTGGATCTTTTATTCCACTTCTTGATTTTATTATGGCATCACTTACTAGTTTTAGTGCATCATCTTGTCCCATTACTCTTTTTTGCATATTTTCTTCTAGTTTTAATAATTTTTGTTTTTCACTACTTACTAATTTAGTAACCGGAATATTTGTCCATCTACCAATTATTTTAGCAATATCTTCACTTGTAACTGTATCACTTAATATTTTATTTTTTTCAGTACTATTTAATGCTTCTAATTCTTTCTCTAATTTTGGTATTTCACCATGTCTTAATATAGCTGCTTTTTCTAAGTCATATACATTTTCTGCTTGTTCAAGTTCAAACTTTTTAGTTTCAATTTCTTTTTTCTTTTTCTTAATTTCTCCATTAAGATTTTTTTCTCTATTCCAAGACTCTTTTAACTTTTCTTCTTTTTCTTTTAATTTAGATAATTCATCATCTATTTTTTCACGTCTTTTAATTGATAATTCATCTTTTTCTTTTTTTATTGCTTCTTTTTCTATTTCAAGTCTCATTATTTTATGTGTTAATCTATCTAGATCAATTGGTACTGAATCCATTTGTACTCTGATAGTTGCACATGCTTCGTCTACTAAATCAATTGCTTTATCTGGTAAGAATCTATCAGTTATATATCTATTAGATAGAGTTGCAGCTGATATTAGAGCTTTATCTTGAATAGTTACACCATGATGTATTTCAAATCTTTCTTTTAGTCCACGTAGAATTGTTATAGTATCTTCTACTGTTGGTGCTTCTACTTTTATCTTTTGAAATCTTCTTTCTAGAGCTCCATCTTTTTCAATATATTTACGATACTCGTTAAGAGTTGTTGCACCTATTACATGGATTTCACCTCTAGCAAGCATTGGTTTTAAGATATTAGATGTATCCATAGTTCCTTCACTTGCTCCAGTTCCTACTATCATGTGAATTTCATCAATAAACATGATAATATCTCCTTCACTTTTTTTAATTTCATTTAAGACTTTTTTTAATCTTTCTTCAAATTCTCCTCGGTATTTTGCACCTGCGACAAGAGATGCCATATCTAGTTCCCAAATAGTCTTATCTTTAAGTGTGGTTGGTACATCTCCTTTTACTATTCTTAAGGCAAGTCCTTCTACAATTGCTGTTTTACCAACACCTGGTTCACCAATTAAGACTGGATTATTTTTTGTCTTTCTAGATAGTACTCTTGTGATACTTCTTATTTCTTCATCTCTTCCAATTACTGGATCTATTTTTCCTTTTTTTACATCTTCGATGATATTACGACCATATTTTTCTAAAACATTTTCTTCTTCATTATTTTGATTAAACATATTATCACCTCTTTCATTTACTTATTATACTCTTTTATTAGCACTTGTCAAGTATGAGTGCTAACTGATATTTAAAAGAAAAAGATATTATTATTTTGATAACATCTCTTTGATTTCTTCTTTAGATATAAATAATTTTTCTCCTGTCTTAGCATTTTCAACTTCATACTTATTATCTTCCATGTTGTTTCCTAAAACAACTATGTATGGTGTGCCCAAGACATAAGCATCTTTTATTCTAGCTCCAATACTTAATTTATCTCTATCATCAATTATAGTATTTACTCCATTTTCTAATAAGTAATCATATAAATCGTTAGCAATTTTCTCATTTTCATCTTTATAAATAATTTGTGCTTTATATGGTGCGATATTTAATGGAAGTGAGAATCCCTTAATATTATCTCCATCTTTTAAAACATTATTTTCAATGATAGTTGCGATTATCCTACCTAATCCAATTCCATAGCATCCCATATAATATGGTTTATTTTTTCCATCTTCATCTTGGAAGAATAAATTCATTTTTTCTGCATATCTTGTTCCAAGTTGAAAGTTATTTCCTAATTCTACTGATGGATATTCTTTTAATTTTGATACATCTTTTATTCCTAATCTTTCTAAATATTCATCTCTATCATCAAAGTCTAATACTTCTTTATTAATTCCAACTTTTGATTCTTCATCATATAAGACAACATCTTCACCTAAATTAGTAATTGCTTGGAATTCTTCCGATACTTTACCACCCATTGTTCCATTATCTGAAATAGTTGGAATAATATTTATACCTAATCTTTTAAATATATTCATATATGCTTTATGCATTTTTTGATATGTTTTATCCATATCTTCTGGACTCTTGTCAAATGAATATGCATCCATCATAACAAATGTTCTTGGTCTGAATAAATACCCTCTTGTTCTTATTTCTTTTCTAAATTTTTCGCCTATTTGATAATATGTTGCAGGTAAGTTTTTATATGATAATAATCTATTTGCTCCAAAAATAGTTGCACATTCTTCTGCTGTTGGTGCTAATCCATATTCACCTAAGTTATTATCCATTGTAAACATAATATCATTTTCAGTTGTATACATATTCCATCTATCTGATTTATCCCAGATCTTTTTAGGTTGTAATTTTGGGAATTCTACTTGTACACATCCTACTTTATCAAGTTCTTCTATAATTACATTTTCTACAGTTCTTTCGATTTTAGTCCATATATTACCATATCCATAAATACCACTTTCATATTGATATAGTTCTCCTATCTTCATTAGTATATCTTGACCTGCATAATTTTTATCAACATCTTTTAGATTGATCTTTTTAATATTTAAGTTACTCAATTTCATATTATACCTTCTTTCTATAATAAAAAGAATGATACACCAAGGAGTCTATAAAGACGGTACCATCCTTTTATTTACTTAATTTGATAACGGTTTTAACCGGAAATTATTAATTTCACTAAAGAGGTAGGATTTTATATATATTAGATTATTTTCCACCAATCAATAATTCTCTATGCTAATTTTTTACAAAATATGTCCTCTTAATAAGTTTTACATTTATATTATAACACTATTTTAATTATATGACAATTTTTTTATTTTCTGTTTTTCGCAGCATTCACAAAGTGCTTCTTTTATTGTATTATCTTCTAAAATAAATATTAATTCTTTAGGCAGTTCTCTTCTTGTATTAAATAAGTCTTCTATTCTTAATTCTTTCTTTATTTTATATATTTTCTTACCATTTTTTTCATCAATATTAATATACTGACTATTCATAAGTTCATTTTGTCTTTTTTCATCTTTTTTAATTTGAAAATTAATTCCTTTTTCTTTAAGTATACGACATAGTCTTTCTTCATAAATAAGTACCTTTTCTTCATCAATTGCTGAAATATTTAGTGCTTCGTATGTACATATTAATGAATTAATTACTAAGTCTTCTAAATAAATCTTTAACATAAAATTACTCCTTTATTTTTAGTAATTATAACATTTATAAAAGACTAGTCAATTATATTGTCATAAATTTTACAAAAAAAATGTAGTAAATACTACATTTTAACTTTTTCTTTAACTTTTGACATTTCATAACTATAATCTTGTACTTTATTTAACTTGCCTTCAGTAAATAATAAAATAATTTTTATTTCATCTTTCCAAAATTTATATTCTTTATCATCACAAATAAACATATAGCTCATATAATCTTTCATTAATCCAAGATCATCTCTTAATGCTTTATCATATGAATAATAGTCCATCTTTTCATATTTTTTTATAAAGTAACCTAATACATTTTTATCCATAAATTCTGACTTATCATATTTTTTATAATACTTATGTGATACTTTTATAAACTTTTTAATTTCTTTTTCATTATAATTTAATTTATATAGAATAACTGCAATTGCTTCTATTTCACTTGTAGATAAATCTATTTTTGGTGTTTTATTTTTGAAATCATAGCACTCTTTTAATACTTTTAAATAATATTTATATTCATTTTCTTTTAGTACTTTATGTTTAGAAATCTCTAGAATATAGTTTACATCAATCATTTTAACATTCCTAAGATTGTCCATAATACCCCTCATTTCTTAAGCAGGCTAATTATAGCATAAAAGTGTTGATTTGTCAATGTTTGATACTTTTTTGATCGTGTATAATGGTTTGGGGATTACATACAAAAAGAGAAATCTCTGTTAAAATGTAAGTAACGAAAAATACAAATAAAGGAGACTTCTCATATGAATATTATACTACAAAACTATAAAAATTTGATACAAGAATTAATAAAAACTCATTTTTCTAATAAAATCGATAATGTTATTAATAATTTTAATTCTTCTGGTGATATTAATAATTATATTAACTTATTATCTTCTTTTGATAATAATATGTCTTTATTTTTATGTGAAGCCCTGAAAGATTTATTAGAAAAATTAGATTATAATTATTGTAAATCTATAGAAAGAAAAAGAAAATATCATATTAAATATAAAACTTCCAGAACTATTCTTACTATTTTTGGCGAAGTTACTTATTTTAGATATTTTTATAAATCTAAAGTTAATAATAACTGTTTCTGTTATATTGATAGACTCCTTGGTTTAAAAAAATATGATTACTTTGATCCTTATATTAAAGCCGAAATTCTTGATTTTGTTTCTGATAATAATTATTCTAAAACTGCTAATCATATTAACTCTCTTATTGGCAATAGAATTAATATTAATAAAAATACTAAATATGTTTCAAGACAGACGGTTAGAAATATTATATTAAATGAAAAAATTGCTAAACCTAAAACTAAAAAACTTAATGATGTTGATGAACTTTATATTATTTCTGATGAAAAATGGATTCCTACTCAAAATAACAAACATAAAAAAGTAATGCAAAAATCTATTGTTGTTTTTGATGGCTTTAATACTATTGGAAAAAGAAAATACTTAAATAATAAAATGACTTTTTCTGGTAGAAATGAAAACTTTATATTTGATTGTATTAATTATATTGAAGATGCTTATGACACTTCTAAAATCAAACGGTTATATATGTTAGGAGATGGAGCTAATTGGATTAAAAATTTAAAGTACTATTTTAATTACAATCAAAATATTGAAATAATACAAGGGCTTGATAAATTTCACTTTAAACAAACATTATGGAGAATCTTTCCTAAAGAAGATGTTTCAAATACATTATGTGAATATGTTATTAATGATAAAAAAGAAGAATTTGATAGATTAACTAATGAAATTATTGAATTATATCCAGAAAGAAATGATAAAATAGTTGAATATAAAAATTATATATTTAATAATTGGAATAATATTCATAATTTATATAAATACAATTTATCTTGTCCAATGGAATCACAAATATCTCATACGTTTGCCTCTTATTTTACTTCTCGTCCAAAAGCCTATAATAAAAATACAATAAATAAATTAATTGTTTTAAGGCTATTAAAAAAGAACAATTTTAATATTAAGACTTTATTCTTAAAGAATTTAAATCATAAAGATATAATCAATTTAAATAAAAAACAATTAAACTATTCAATATTTGATAAAAAAGATACTTTTACGTTATTACTTAAAAAGAAAAGATTGATGTTCATCAATCCTCACATTTAGAGATTTTTAAAAAAATCCCCAAAACTCTTTACACTAACTACTTTTTTTATTATTTATCAATGTATTTGTACTTTTTGGAAATCTCATTAAATGATTTTTAAATGTTCTAATAGTATTTTCAGTCCAATTAATATTAGAATTATTCCACCTAATATTACGGATTTTTTTCCAATAATATTATTTATTTTATGACCAAGTAATGTTCCAATGAAACATAATATGAATGTTATTATTCCTATTATTAGTGATGCATAAATAATATTTACTTTTAAAAATGAAAATGTTATACCTACTGTTAGTGCATCTATACTTGTTGCGATAGAGACTGGAATCATTTCTTTGAAGTTTGTATTTGAATTATAACTCTCTTCATTTCTGTAATCTCTTATCATATTAATACCTATTACACTAAGAATAATAAATGCTATCCAGTGATCATAATTCATGACAACATTTGAAAATGATTTTCCTAGTATATATCCAAGTATAGGCATAAGAGACTGAAATACACCAAAATATAAAGATATTATTATACTACTTTTTAAATTATTTTTCTTAATAGTTATTCCTTTACATATAGACACAGTGAAAGCATCCATAGATAAGGCTACTCCAATTAATAATATATTTAACATTATATTTCTCCTAAAAAAAAGAATGATTTTACTTCATTCTTTTATTATTTTATTTTGTTTTTTGTTTATATACCTCTTTATCAACATGTACATTTAAAGTTCCAGCTTGGTAATCCATATCAACTACTAATTCATCATCTTTTGTAAAATTGAATCCAGATGCATCATATGTTAACTTAGTTTTATATGATTCGACTGTAAACTGATTAGTATCAGTATATATCACTACATCATCATTACTTACTTCAGTTTTATTAAGTGGCGCACCATTTTCATTAAGAAGTCTGATACTATCATATTCACCATTTAATAATTCAGTATTATGAAAATTTACTCTTATTTTATAATATTCTGATGTATCAAATTCAGATTGTGAATATCTACTATGTTGATTGTCATTATATAATTCAACATCTGAATTGCTTTCTCTACCATCACATGATTTAGATATTAGTACTACTGCTGTTATTATTGACGCAGTTATTACAAATTTTTTAAAACGTTTCTTTTTTTTATATTTTTTTAATTTTTCTTGATTTATATCTAAATTTTTTATATATTGTTTATTTCCTTCTACTTCCTTATCAAAATTTAATTCATCTTGTTCGAGTTCTTTTTCTCTTACATTAAGTTCTCTTTCTCTGAGATTTAATTCTCTCTCTTTTAGTTCTAATTCTTTTTCTGTCATATAAACTCCTTTTTTTTGACTTATATATTACCACTTTATTTATTATTTTTCAACCTTAGTACTTTTAATTATAGTATTTATTATAGTATCTATATATTCTTTTATCTTTGGATCAATATCTTTCATATTTCTATATATATTTAATACATTGTTAAAGTTTATATTTATTTTTTCAGAATAGTTCATATCTAGTGTTTTAAATAAAGTTTCAAAAGTATCATGCAGCATATCTTTGTCTAAGTCTTTTATACCAATTGTGGTTAAATCATGTATTTGATTACTTATTGAAGATAATTCTCCATTTACAAAGTACTCTCCAAATACTAACCATGTAGTTGGATAATGTTCACTAAATGCATGAGTATTTGTTTTAATTACTTGATAATTATTATTATTCATTAATGTACCTACTATAGAACCTGTAGGCATGATATTAACAACTTTTTTATTTAATTCAGTAAATTCTTTTGTTTTATAAACTTCTTCTGTAAAACCTGGTCCATCAAAGTTATATATTTTATTAATCTTTTTAAAATATCTTTTTGATATATCTAATGCACTATACATAGCTAAATTTCCACCTTTAGAGTGTCCACAAATATATATATCTTTATCTTTAAAAGTAATATTTGCCTTTAGATAATCCTTTGCAAGTGTTTGTGTATATGTTGGAAATTCATATGCTAATCTTAAATTTTCTATCCAGCCTATTAACGATCCATCAGTTCCTTTATATGAAATAATTGTTTTATTATTTATTCTCAATGTCATAGCACCAAACTGAGTATCATTATTTCTTACATTTACAAAATTATTTACTTTAATATCTTTATATCTTTTAGAATCAAATAAGAGATTATATATTTCTATTGATTTTGGTGACATTAAACCAGTTAGAGAATCTTTATCTATTTCTTTTACGAAATCATTTAATTCATAAATAGTTTTTTCTTCATTAAATGATTTTAATGGTAAATATACTAAGATAGAAAATATTAACTGATCCATAATATTTAATCTTGTATTTTCATAACTTGTTTCTTTATAATAATTAATATAATCATATATTGTATACATATACTACGCCTTCTTACTCTAAATTTTCACATATAAAATTGTCAAATGAATCTTTTACTTTTTCATACTTATCTTTATTTCTTATTGTCCATGCTATAACTGGCATTTTTTCACGATATTTTTTTATTTTCTTTGACTTATAATATTTATAACTGCAAGATAAATAATCTGGTTTACACATATTAAGTAGAATCATTTTTGAAGTTATCAACTGTTTAATATTTTTATGTGAATAGTTAATTAGTAACCCTCTTATATATTCTGGTCTATGCTTTCTAAACCAATTAACTGATAGTGGATTAAAACTTTTTACTGAAAATTTTCCTTTATAATTGTCTAATTGTTTTACTGCTTCTTTTTCTAATTGACCAGGTTTTCTATCATATTTAAATTCTATTATCATTGGTACTTTACCATCTACAAGTTTTAGTACTTCTTCAAGTGTTGGAATATTATAATTTGAGTTTAATAATTTTATATTTTTTAATTCATCATAACTATACTCTTTTATGTTTTTATTTATTCCTGTCATTCTTTTTAAATTGTCATCGTGGAATACTACTATTTTTTTATCTTTTAATAAGTGAAGGTCTAATTCTATGATATAATTTTTTTTCATAGCTAGTTCAAATGCTCTTAGGGAATTTTCTGGGATATTTTTGTTATCAAAATAGCCTCTATGTGCGATTATATTTGATTTTAAAAACGATAAATCTTTTTTCATTATTTCATCTCTTTTTTTATATTTTATTTTATGTAAAAAGGACTAATCTTAGTAGTCCGTTTTTTATCTTAAGAATGGTGGTAAATCATATTCTGTTGATCTAGTAATTCTTGGTTCATCTAATTTAAGACTTTCTGTATCATCTTCATCATTTAATTCATCATTAAATCCCGTTGCTATAACAGTTACTATTATTTCATCTGTTAAGTTTTCATTAATTACTGATCCAAATATTATATTAATATCAGTATTAGCACTTGCTCTAACTACTTCTACTGCTTGTTCTACTTCAAATAGGGAAATATTCATGCCACCTGTTACATTGATAATTGCGTCTTTTGCACCAGTAATACTCTTTTCTAGTAGTGGAGATGTTACTGCTTGTTTTGCAGCTTCTATTGCTCTATCTTCTCCTACACCTATACCAATTCCAATTAAAGCTTCTCCTCTATTTTGCATTACTGATTTAACATCTGCAAAGTCTAGGTTGATTAAACCTTCTACAGCAATTAAGTCTGATAATGATTGAACACCTCTATGTAAGACATTGTCAACTTCTTTAAATGCTGCAATCATTGGAGTATTTTTATCAATTATTTCTCTTAATTTATCATTAGATACAACAATTAATGTATCTACATTCTTACGCAATTTTTTGATACCTTCATCGGCATGTATTCTTCTTCTCTTACCTTCAAATGAAAATGGTGTTGTTACGATACCAATTGTAAGAGCTCCCATATTTTTAGCAATTTCAGCGATTACAGGAGCAGCACCAGTACCAGTTCCTCCGCCCATTCCGCAAGTTACGAATACCATGTTTGCGCCTTCAATTTTTTTTATTATTTCATCTTTATCTTCAATAGCAGCTTTTTCACCTATTTCAGGATTTGCACCTGCTCCAAGTCCATTAGTGATATTTTTTCCAATTTGAATTCTATTTTCACATAATGAACTATTTAGAACTTGAAGATCGGTATTTACTACCATAAAATCAACGTTTTGAACGCCTGCTTCTACCATTCTATTTACAGCGTTCATTCCGCCTCCACCAACACCGATTACTTTAATATCTACTAAATTATCAACTGCTAAATTATTCATTGTTTACCTCCACTAAAACTGTTTATTATATATGTTTGGATAACTCTTTTTTATTCTCTTATACATTTTATCATTATTTAAACTTATAGTCAAAAAAAATTCTTTTATATCAATAAAAAAGATTTCTACTTCAAGTATGAACTTGTCAATAAAAAGTAGACAGTAAAAAGATTCTATTTAAACCCTAGTTGAGTTCTATACTCAATTGGGGTTTTATAATTTAATGCATAACTT
>CADCIN010000024.1 GCA_902801525.1 uncultured Erysipelotrichaceae bacterium
CAAGTTTTGCGTTAAAATATAAAAACCCAGTTGAGTATAGAACCCAGCTAGGTTTTAAATAATGTTTTTTTAGTGTCTACTTTTTATTGACAACTTCATATTAATACTATTTTTTTATATGCCTGGAGATCCTATAAACTTTTTTTGTTTATTTTGAAAATAATACAAACATAATATTCCTGATAAAAATAGAGTACTTCCTAATAGCTTAATAATGTATAATTCTTTAGTATTTGATTTTTCATATTCTTTATAATTACGTATAAAAAAATACAGATATATTAATATGGATACTTTTATTACTAAATTATATATATCATTGGAGTAAGTTTTATAAATATTATTTTTTGTTTTTAAATAATCTTTTTCAAAATTGTTACCATTAATATTTAATATAGATAAGATAATAAACAAGAGCCATATAAAATTTTCAAAATTTAATTTAGTTATTTCTTTTTTCATATTTAATTATATTATATTTGTTAGTTTTTATATGATATATATTATTAAATTTGGAATATTATCTATTTTTTATATATATATTATTATATAATTATATATAGTTGGTGAAGTATATGAAATATAAAGGATTAAATGATAAAGAAGTAAAAATTAATAGAGAAAAATATGGAGAAAATGAGCTTGAAAAGAAAAAAAAGTTAGTCTTTTTATAAAGATAATTTTTGTCCTTAAGGAACCAATGTTTTTACTCTTATTTTTAGCTTCTAGTATTTATTTTTTAGTTGGGTAATATGTAGATGGTTTAATTATGCTTGCTTTTGTTGTGGGTATTTGCATGACTGAATTTATACAAGAAAATAAAACAGATAAGGCTATTGAAGAATTAAATAAATTATCTGCTATTGATATTACTGTAATTAGAAATGGAAAGGAAATAGTCATTGATAGTGAGAAATAGTTAAAGGAGATTTAGTTGTTTTAAAAGAAGGAGATAGAGTACCTGCAGATGGGGTTATTCTTGAATGCTGTAGTTTAGGAGTTAATGAGTCAAGTTTAACAGGTGAGTCTTTGTCTGTGATAAAAGATATTAAAGATGATAGTAATAATCATTTTAAAAATAATAGAGTTTATATGGGTACTAATGTTACAAGTGGTTATGGAATAATTAAAGTTGATGCAGTTGGTATTAACACAGAATTTGGAAAAATAGGTATATCATTAAATTCTATTCAAAAAGAAAAGACAATATTAGAAAAACAAATTAATAATTTGATTAAAATATGTACTGTTATAAGCTTAATATTTTTTGTATCTGTAATTTTTGTTAATTATATTAATTCTAGTAGTTTAATATTTAAAGAAAGATTAGTTAATTCAGTTATTTCAGGAATTACTATTGCAATGGCAACTATACCTGAAGAAATTCCTGTAATATTAACCGTATTTATGGCTATGGTTGCGTGGGAATTATCTAGAAAAAATACATTAACAAAGAATATTAAATGTATTGAAACACTTGGTGCTGTAACTGTTTTATGTACCGATAAGACTGGAACAATAACTGAAAATAAGATGAAGGTTATTGATACATATGAATTAGATAAAGATTTTAATAATGTACTTAGTTATTCTTGCCCTGGTAATAGTTTTGATGAGATGGAAATAGCTTTAATAAAGTATAGTAAAGATTATAAAAAAAATGAAGAATTAATCCATGAATATGCTTTTAATTCTAAATATAAGATGACTGGATTTATTTATACTAAGAATAATATTAATAATTTATATATTAAAGGAGCATATGAGAATGTTTTAAAACTTTGTGATGTTGATTCTTCTGTAATGAAAAAAATTCATTCTAAGGCATTAGAATTTTCATCTAGAGGGTATAGAGTACTTGGGATTGCTTCTAAATATGCTATTGATGAAATACTTGATGATATTAATTATAAAAATATGAAATTTAATGGATTGGTTGCTTTACAAGATCCACCTAGAAGTGGTATTAATAAATCACTTAAGGAATGTTATGATGCTGGTATTAGAGTAATAGTTATTACTGGTGATAATGGTGATACAGCTAAAGGAATAGGTAATGAGATTGGTCTTAAAAACTCTGATTTAATTTTAAATGGACAAGAAATAGAAAAACTTAGTGATAAAGATCTCTTAGAAAAAGTAAAAACTGTCAATATATTTGCAAGAGTTTATCCAAATCATAAAATGCGTATTGTTGAAGCTCTACAAAAAAATGGTGAGATTGTTGCGATGACAGGTGATGGAGTAAACGATGCTACTGCATTAAAGAAATCTGATATTGGAATTAGTATGGGTATGAGAGGTACTAGTGTTGCAAAAGAGGCTTCTGATCTTATTTTATTAGATGATAATTTTAATACTATTGTTAAAGCAATTAAGATGGGAAGAACTATTTATAGTAATATAAAGAAAGCGATATCATATATAATAGCAATTCATATACCAATTGCTTTATTATCTTTATTTATACCATTATTAAAACTTCCTAACATGTTATTACCAATACATGTTGTTTTACTAGAATTATTAATTGATCCAACTTCATCTATTATATTCCAAAGATTAAAACCAAGCAGAAATATTATGAAGAAAAGACCTAGAAATATAGTTTCAAATGTAGTAAGTTTAAATAGAGGCGTTAGAAGTATATTACAAGGTGTTTTAATATTTTTAGTTGTCTTCTTATCTTATATATATTTAGTTTATTCTGGTATTAGTGTTAATAGAGCAATTTCTATTTCTTATACTACTTTAGTATTATCTATTATATTAATTGCTCATCAATTATCTGATTTAGATTTTACACTTATTAATTTAAAAAATAATATTAAAGATAAAATAAATATTATTGTCAATTTACTTATTATATTTGGTTTATTATTAATTATTTATGTTCCATTTTTAAATAAAGTTGCAAATACTTGTCCAATTGGTTTTAAAGATTTTTTATTAATAATAGTACTTTCTTTAATATCAGTTTTACCATTTGATTTATTAAAAAATAAATAATTATCAAGTGTAAATTAAATTCATTATTTAAAAAAAATGTAGAATATTAATTTTTGTTATGATAATATATTTATTGAAAGGAGTGAATTTTATGTTATTTGGTTATGGTACATATGGAAGTACTTATGGTTCTAGTTTAGCTGCTAGTGAAGCTATTGTTGGAGCAGCAGTTGCTTTAATTTTATTTATTTTAGCAATTTGTGCTGTTATTGCAGTTTTTCAAATTATAGGTACTTGGAAAATCCTTAAAAAAGGAGGACAACCTGGTTGGGGTGCTTTAATACCTTTTTATAATAATTATTTATTATGTAAAATGACAGGTGTTAATCCTTGGTGGATTTTAGTTGTTTTATTAGGTGGTACTATTTTAAACGTAATTCCTGTAGTTGGTTCTTTACTTTCTATGGCAATTTCTATTTATTTCTTAATTTTATTAAATGTTAGTATTGCTCGTAGTTTTGATAAAGATGATGGATTTGCTGTTGGATTAATCTTATTAGCACCTGTATTCTATTTTATTTTGGGTATTGGAAAAGATGAATACAAAGGAGCTAATCCAATGAATGATATCGTTTTAAATAAGTTTAACGAAGTTACTAATAGAAACACAAATAGTAATCAACAAACTAGAGATTTTTCTTCAAGTGAAGAAACTGTTTTTTGCAGTAAATGCGGGGCTAAAGTAGATAAAGATACTAAGTTTTGTCCATCTTGTGGAGAAAAAATGTAATAAAGAGAGCAGTAATGCTCTTTTTTGTTGCTTTTTTTGTGAATGTATGTTAGAATATGCTTTAATTTCGGGGGTATAATATGAAAATTAATGAAAAATATGCTTTAAACGAAGATGGAATAATAAAAATTTATGATTATTTTAAAAAATCCAAATAATTTAATAATTTAACAAGAGTTGATTTATGTTATTTGTTAAAACTTGGTCAGGGTTCAATAGCTATTTATGAAAGAGAAGATGGTTTTACAAAAGATTTTACTACTTTACTTAAATATTGTAGTTTATTCAATATTAATGAAGAACAAGCTTTATTTTTTTATAAGAATCATTACTTAATAAAATAGTTGATATTAATAAAAATTCAATTAATAAACTAGGTCAGTTTTTTCATGAAGAAAGAATTAATAGTAAAATTACTTTAAAACATTTTTACAAGAAAATAGGTATACCTTCAAGTTATCTTTGTATGATTGAAAATGGAAATAGAATGTTAAATTCTATAAATGTATTGATTCCTTTATGTAAATATTATGGTATAAGTGATGATGAAGTAGTTAGATTTTATAATAATACTGTTAATTATTATGAAAATCATAAAAAATTATTATCTTGTAATAAAAACGATGTTATTGAAACTCAAAGACAACTTATTCAAGAACAAGATGATAAAATTAAAGATTTACAAAGACAATTAAGATTAGTTAAAAATAGATAATTTTTTTAAATATTTAGGTTTAATAATATTATTATTGACATGGATTTTAACTTATGATATTTATATATTATATCTTTGCACTGCATATTGATACAGTACAAACTGAACAGGCCGTGTTTAATGCTTGGAGCCGGGTCACATTTGTGACAGTGGAGTAGAAAAAACCATGGGACAGTTAGTTGCTTAAACTTATCTCGTGTTTTTTTATACTCTTTTTTAGTCAATTATTTTAACTTAATAGGTATATCATACATATTTTATATTGGAGGATCTTAGATGAAAACAATAAAAAGAATATCTAATAAAAAAATTACATCAAAA
Organism: uncultured Erysipelotrichaceae bacterium; assembly: GCA_902801525.1. GTDB lineage: Bacteria > Bacillota_I > Bacilli_A > RF39 > UBA660 > RUG14670. The sequence continues at coordinate 4,776 of CADCIN010000024.1, forward strand.
GATGATTTTCAAAAAATAGCAAATAAAGTTTCTATTAATTCAATTATTGTTAACGTAATGTTATCTATTTTTAAATTTCTTGCAGGTATTTTTGCTCATTCTAGTGCAATGATAAGCGATTCACTTCATTCGGCTTCAGATGTATTTAGTACTTTTGTTGTTATTATTGGTATTAAATTTGCTTCAAAAAAACCTGATAAAGAACATCCTTATGGTCATGAAAGAATGGAATGTGTTGCATCAATTATTCTGGCTATGGTTTTATTTATTACTGGAGTTGGAATTGGATGTGATGCAATTAAAAAGATTATTTTAGGTAATTATAATAAATTAAAAATACCAGGGTTATTCGCATTAGTAGCTGCTATCATTTCTATTATTAGTAAAGAAGCTATGTACTGGTATACTAGATTTTATGCTAAAAAAATAGATTCTAGTGCTTTAATGGCAGATGCTTGGCATCATAGATCTGATGCGTTTTCATCAATTGGTGCTTTAATAGGAATAATCTTTTCTAGACTTGGTTTTCCAATTATGGATTCAATTGCTAGTTTAGTTATATTTTTCTTTATTGTTAAAGCATCATTTGATATTTTTAAGGATTCAATTGATAAGATGATAGATAAATCTTGTGATATAGAATATGAAAAAGAGATTTATGATTGTATAGTACAAAATAAAAATGTTTTAGGAATTGATATGCTTAAGACTCGTGTTTTTGGTAATAAGATATATGTTGATATCGAAATACAAATTAATGAAAAATATTCATTAAAAAAAGCACATGCTATAGCAGAAGAAGTACACGATAATATTGAACTTAATTTACCAAAAGTTAAACATGTTATGATACATATGAATCCTGCTAGTAAAGGAAAATTATAAAATGCAATGGGGGTTTAATTAATGAAAGAAAATGAAATTGAATTTTTAGACATTGCTTCTAATTATGAAGATTATATTTCAAAATATTATACATCAATGTTTGAAAAAATTATACTTATTAAATATGCTACAATACTTAAAAAAATTAATAATTTAGTTATAAATAAAACAAATAATAAACTGGATGCTGATTTGTATATTCTTTTTTATCAAGATTATTTTTTAGCATCAGACTATTATAATAATTTGATAGATGGTTTTGATTTTGAAGATGAAAATATCTGTGAGTTAAAATATAAAGAAATATATCAAAAGATAAAAAATCATTATAAGAAATTAGTTATTAAAATTGATTTATTAAAAAATAAAGATGTCGATGTCAACTTAATTGATTCATGTACTAATGAGGTTTATTTAGTTAAAGAGTTTAATACTAAAAAAGGATTTAAATACAAATTAAAGAAAGCTTACTATATTACTTTATTAGCTGGAGTGACATATTCTCTTATTAGAAGAAGTAAACTTTCTAAAGCTGATAAAGTCTTTAAGGTTTCTAATGAGGTATTTTCTCAACTAAGAAATATTTCTTCTGATGATATTTATCTATTTGATGATTCTTCTATAAAAGTTAATCCAGATAACATAGTTTATACTGATGTAACACATGATAATTTATCTAAGATAAAAAAATTAAATGTTATGGCTAATGGTTTTAATTTTGAAGAATTAAATTTACTTCCGAACTTAGAATCTTTAACTATAAAAAGTTGTAGTGATTTATCAGACGAAGAAAAAAGTATTATTAAGGATAAAACTAGTATTAAGACGTTACGCTTATTTTATGATTCTAATGATATTTCTTTTGATGATAAACTTGATTTGGATTGGTGTGGCAATAGGATAATAGAGATTTATAATCTTAATCTTCTTGATGATATGAGTGATATTGATAAGTTAAAAATATATAATTTGTATAAAAATATTCCAGATGATATGAAAAATAATATTAAATTTGATTTTATTAGTGAAGAAGAAATGAATCAAATGAATGAATGGAATTCAAAACTTGAGAAAATTGTTGGAGAATTAAATATTAGTAGCTCTGATGATGATTTAGATAAAATTATAAAAATAGTAAAATATGTTACAGATAAGTACCAGTATGATCCTAAAATATCTAGACAACTTTCATATAATGAAGCAATTGATTATGATTTAGTTGAAGATTATAATATGAATTTATTATCTAATTTACTTGAAAGTGATAATGATTTGGGTATTTGTTGTAATTATGCTGCATTAACTTCGATTCTTGGTTTTTATTGCAATCTTAATGTGGATTATATTGCTGGTTCATATGGTAAAGATGATGATGCATATGGACATGCTTGGTGTACTTATAATTATAATGGTGAAAATAAAATTATTGATTCTACTTTTATTGATGGAAATTCTTCTTACGAATGGTTAGATAATATTTATTTTAGTAATCTTTCTAAGAAAACATGTAAAGATGATTTAATTAAGGAAATTTTTAAAAATTCTGATGATACTAATTATAATGAACAAATAAATGTTACTAGTGTTGAAAACAAAGGTGAAAAAAATGAAATTGAACCAATTTATTATAATGTAAGAGCTGATGAATATAATAGTAGAATTAGAAGACAGAAATCATATAATCAAATGTTATTTTTAATTACAGGTTTATTATTAGCTGTAGGTGTTAAAGTTAAATTTGAAAGAAATTCAAATGAGAAAAAAGAAATTAATAAAGTATTAAATATGTATAGATAATATAATAATGATAGTTTATTGAAAAAGATATTAAAATAATATCTTTTTTATTGCTTTCTTTATAATAAATGATATAATTTTATTTCTGGTATAGAAGGGGGATTTATGAAAAAATATAGAAATGATTTTTACAATTCTGTTATTATAAATAATAAGTTTGATGAAGATTTATTTTTATCAATTTCAAATGATTTAATTAGTTATTTAGACTTAGATGCTTATGTTTATAGTATTGATATGATTAATAGCATAAAGCCTTATAATGCTGATGGTTTTATTCATAATAATAAAATTTTTATAAAAAGGGATAATTCTAATTTTGTAGATATTTATAATTATTATAATAAATTATTTGTAGTACTTTTTCATGAATTAAGACATGCGATGCAATATAAAATGATTGATGAATATAATACTCAATTTCATTTTTTATCTAGTAAGTATAAGTTTAATGAAGAAGAATAAAAAAAATAACAATTGCTCATTCTTTTGGACAAACTTTTAGAATAGCAGAAGATAGAAGTAAATATAAGAGTATGCACGATTTATTTTCTTTTGAACACGATGCCAATTATTATGGTGAATATTATTCTTATAAATTATTAGAAAAATTATTACCTGAGTTTAAAAAAATAAAAATAAAAAATTACTTTATTTATTACTTGTAGGATATAAAAATACTGTTTTGTTTTGGGGGTTAAATCTCCATATGAGCAGATAAAGGATAGAAATGTTGAAAAAAAAATTAATAAATTATTAATGAATAATACTATTTTGAATGACTATGATAAATTGATATTAGGATTACCTATTGATAAAAAATTGTATAAAGAATTGAATAATAATTTATTAAGTAATGACATTCCAAATGATATAAAAAGCTACATTTTGAAAAAATCAGAAAATCTTTATAAATTTAAAGGTAATTAACTTGCGGACACTTATTATTTCCATTTATAAAAATCAGAGAATCTTATTTTTTTATTTTGTTTATTTTTATCTTTATCTTTATGATATACTATTTTAAAGTAGGAGGATTTATGAAGAAGATATTAAAAAGAATATTATTAATAATTGTATTATTATTACTTTTGTTTACTGATGTATATGCACAAGAAGTTATTACTTTCAGAAGCGATGGCTTTAATGTTATTAGAAGTGATTATCCAGCGTATCCAACTGATAGTAATGGAAATTATAGTAGTTCTGGTATAAATTATAATGATAAGTTGCAATTAGATACTGCTGGAATAGATTTAAGTAGAAGTAAACCTATTTTTGAAACAAATGAAATTGATGTTTATGATGAAAGTGGAAATAAAGCTGGTTGAGTGTTTTTATTAAATGAATTATCAAAAAGTTTTACTTATAAATTAGATGATGGTAGTGAAGTTGAAAAGACAAGAAGTGGTAATTATGATTCATATATTTGGTTTGTTGCAGATAACTTTAAGGAAGCTAATAAAGTTAATGGTACTGTTGTACCTACTAAATTAAAACCATTTACTTATAAGGTATCATATAAAGATGTTGTATTGCTATCTGATGGGTCTATTGCTGATTTAGATATTATTAGAACAACTACACTTTCAAATTATAATAGTATGTCCATTAATGGAGGATTATTGTATTCACTAGCTATCGATAGTAAAACAAATAATTATTTAAGTAAAAAAATAACTAATTCTGTTTTTCAATATTTTAATGTTTCAGATGGAACTAGAGATCCAATTAGGTATATTACTAATAATACTGATATGAAATTTGTTGTTTCACAAAATGGCGTTCCTGTAAAAGAAAAATTAAAATTAACAATTAATGATTTAGATACTCCAGGATTTACAACAGATGATTTTACAGATAAAAGACATTATACTACTACTAGTTCTTATGTATATGAAAATACAAATGAAAGTGATTCTAGTTGGAGATATAAAACAATTAAATATCCTAATCAAACTTATTTATATGATAGAAAATTAAAAGATACTGTTTTAAATAAAGAAACATCTGGTGAACTTGGAATTCAATTTCAAAAGAAACAAGTAAATAATGGAAATGTCAGTTGGGTAAATTATATTCCTACTTTTGATGAATTAAAACAAATGAATATTGATACTGATATAATATATAGAAGAGAAAATTATAGTCCAAATGCAATATATTCTGAGAGTGTTAAAATTAATTATGGTCTAGTTAGTGATGTTTATATTCCTAAGGATGGTTTTATATATATTTCTAAAGATGGAAAATTATTTTCTGGATTAAATGCAACAAATTCTGTTAACTTCCCAAAATTACATGATTATAATGATTCGACATATTATGAACGTACTTCTGGTTTGTTTGCTTATGTTAATACAGAGGAATTTAACTTGACTTGGCAAGGTATAAATTGTGGAACAATATTTGATTTAGGAGGTAATACTTTAAATTCAAAAGTAATTAATGCTAAAAAAGTAGACAATGGAAAAAAGAATATTGTAGATAATGTTTTAAATCCAAATACTGTTGACAATTTATCTTTATATTTACTATTTATTTGTGTATCTCTAATTATAATTTATTTTTCAAAAAAATTCCTATTAAAAAAATAAGATTAATTTTTTTAGTTAGTTTATAAATACTATCTCATAGAGATTGAGAAGATTATATTTTTTAATAGATAATATATATGAAGATTTAAAATAAAAGTTATTTAAGTAGAATTAATTTCTACTTTTTTATTTATATGTTATAATAAAAGAAATTTAAAAGGGAGTGATATTATGTCTAAGACTGATAATGTTAAGGGATATAATGACAATAAAAAAATTAATTGCCTGTCCTGTATTTATGGCGACCATCACTTAAACCTTTATAAAATAGGAGTTTTTAAAAATTGAGATCTTACAAGTTTTAATAAAAAAAGAAGAAAAATTAAGGAAAATAAGTTAAAATATACTCATTTTTGATAGGAATTAGGGTACTGGCTTGTAATATGCCGACACATTTTTATTAATAAAAAGAGGTGAATAGTATGTATAATAAAATATATATAATAGGTCCTGTTGGTAGTGGTAAAACAACTTTTGCAACCAAATTATCAGAAATGTATAATATTAAATATTATGAGCTTGATAAAGTGTCATGGGATGATGATCATGGGAATATTAAAAGAACTGATGAGGAAGCACAGAAAATATTTAAAGACATTTTGAATAATAAAAAATGGATAATTGAAGATGTTGGTAGAGAAAAATTTAAACAAGGTAGAGTTGAAGCAGATATTATTTATTATATTAAACTCTCAAGAATGAAATCTTATTACAGAGTTACTAAAAGATGGATTAAACAAAGATTAGGAAAAGAAAGATACAATCATCCACCAGTGTTTAGTCAATGGATATATTATATTTCAACAGTTAATTCATATTATAAAAAAGAAAAATCTAAGTTAAAAAGTTTAGAAGAATTTAAGAGTAAATTAAAATTTGTAAATAGTAAAGATATAAATAAAATTATTAGTAAAGGAGTTGATCAAAGTGAATGAAAATAAAACTAATATAAACTGGTTGATGACAATTTAGTCTAACTATTCACGAAACTCCTATAAAATAAGGGTAAAATCTACCTTTACTAATTACACATTTTGATAAAAAATTGATAAAAATATATAAAATAGACAAAAAATATCCCCAAAATGGCATAGTATTTAGGATGTGGTGATTGGAGTCTAACTTTTAATAAAAGAGGTGAATTTATGGATTATAAATTGATTAAGTCATCTAATGATGATATCGAGAAGTTGATTGACTATAAAAAGAAAACAATTTTTGAATATGCTAAAGATTTATCAAAAAATGAAATTAATAAGATAAATAATTATGTAAAAAATAATGTGCCAAAACTACTTAATAATTATTCTAATATTGTTGTAGATGATAAAGTAGTTGGATGCTTATTATTAACTGATAAAGATGATGGTACATTGTTAGATGAAATATATCTTGAAGAAAAATATAGAAATAAAGGTATAGGAACTAATATTATAAAAGAAGTTATAAACAATAATGACATAATATATTTATGGGTATATAAAGAAAATGTACAAGCTATATCATTGTATAAAAAACTAGGGTTCAATGTTATAGAAGAAACTGAATCTAGATATTATATGAAATATAGTAAATAAAGGAGTTAATCCAAATGAATGAAAATAAAACTAATATTAACTGGTTGTTCTGTATTTATGACGACCATCACTTAAACCCTTATAGAATTGCGATTTGCTGGAATTGAGATCTTGCAAGTTTTAATAAAAAAAGAATAAATAATAAAGAAACAAATTAAAATATGCTCATTTTTGAGAGAAATTAGAGTACTGGCTTGTAATATGCCGATACATTTTATTTCAATACTAATAATGATTGGTATTGACGGTTAAACTTTTGAAAAAGGAGGTGATAAAATGGGTATATTTGTATTTGCCTTTACTGCGACTGGAAAATCAAGTGTAGCTAAAAAGTATAAAAATGTTATAGATATGGAGTCAACACTTTATAAGTATATTGGTAATGATTTAGAAGATGAGTCTTTAAAAAGTACATCAAGATTTTTAAATGAAGAATGGCCAGAAAATTATTTTAAAGCACTAAAGGAAGTAAAAGATAAGTATGACTATATTTTAGTGGCTGATGAAATATGTAATGATTTTATATTAAACAATGGATATGAATATTGGTATGTATATCCTAAAAGAGAATTAAAAGAAGAGTATTTAAACAGATGTAAAAAAAGAGGTAACAATGAAGAATTTATTTCTTGGTATTCAAAATTATGGGATGAGTGGATAGATAAATGTGAAGAAGATAAATGTGCATCAAAAAAAATTAAATTAAATAGTAATGAATATTTGGAAGATATACTTCCAAATTTGAAATTAAAAAAATGAATAAAGGAGATGACTCTCATGAATGAAAATAAAACTAATATAAACTGGTTGATTACGATTTATTCAAGAATAGGAGAAAACTTCTATAAAATAAAGGCTCAGGAGATTTAACATCTTGCATATTTTATATAAAAATATGATAAAAAAGATAAAAATTAATTAAAAATAAGCATTTTTAATGCAAAATAGTGGAAGAATTATTAAGGTGATTACGCCACCTAATAATAAAAAATGAGGTGAAATTATATGGCAATATTTTGTACAATATATTATGTTTTAAGTTATATAGAAACTATTCCACAGATAGTAAAATTATTAAAAACTAAATCTAGTAATGATTATAGTTTAGGAATGATATCATTACAATTAATAGCTTTGATAAGTTGGTCTTTATATATTTTTACTTCTAAACAAAATATAGTCGTATACATTGGTACAATTATTGATTTAGTATTATTACTATTTGTTGATTTTTTAATAATAAAATATTATAAGTTTAATAAAAAAGGAGTTGATCCAAATGAATGAAAATAAAACTAATATAAATTGCTTGAGCATGATTTATCTAACCCCTTTAACAAATCCTTATAAAATAAGGGAAAACTAAGAATTAGATCTTACATGTTTTATATAAAAAATGTATAAAAATGACAAAAAACACCAAAAATCATTAAAAAAGGTGCTTTTTTTATATATTTTTGATGAGGTGATGTTTCCAGCTAACCCCATTGAAAAATAAGGTACTTATAAAATTATAAGTAAATCGTAAAATAGTAAACTAACTATATTATGTCAAGACTATTTTTAATAAAAAAATAAATAAATTTATACACGACAAAAAGATTCACAATAGTGAATTTTTTTAAAAATATTTAATAATAATTATTTAACAAAATTAATATCGTAATCTATATCTTTAATTTCTAAAGTATAAATGATTCTTATTAGCTTTTTAGCTACATGAGATTGTGCGACTAGGTGATGCTTTCCTTCATCACGTTTTTTATTATAATATTCATTAAATACTTGATCATGCATTACTAAAGAATTGACTACTCTCATTATGGCATTTCTTAAATAACCTGATCCATGTTTTACCATATGTCCTTCTGTAGATAATGTTCCTGATTGTCTAATACTTGGTTCTAATCCTGCAAATGCTAACATTTTTTCTGGAGATTCAAAGTTTTTAATATCTCCAAACTCTGCAATAATAGATCCGGCTGATATTTCTGCTATACCTGGAATTGAAAGTATATGAGTATCTAATTTTCTAACTGCTTCTATAATTTGCTTTTCAATACTATCAATTTGTTCACTTAAACAATTAATACTTTTTACATAAGATTCTATTAAAAAATCAGATGTTTCAGTTGGGTGACCAATAGACTCTTTAGCTAATTGTTTCAACAAAAGAAATCTTGTGAATGAGAAATTTGCTGCCGAAACCTTTCTTATTGAATCATAATCCTTCATTAATGAAATTTTGTTTTTATTCTTATATTTTTCTAATATATATAAAAGTGTAATTGATATTTTATTATCAAAGAATTTCTTTATTTCAGGGAATGATTTATCTAGTTCATTTGTAATATAAATTTTAAACTTAGATCTTTCTCTAACTAATCTATCACGAGTTCTACATAATGATTTTAATGAATAAATGTGATATAATCTATTTGAATTTGGTTTATATGTATTAGCCATTAAATATTGAGTTAATGCAAAGGCATCAGCTTTATCAGTTTTTGTTTTTCTTAAAGTTTGTGCTTTAAAAAATTGTTTAATAATCAGACCATTCATTTTCATAAATGAATAACCTTGATCAATTAATTCAAGTTCCAAATTCATTGAATAATGTGCAGTTGATTCGAATAATATTTGAACATCTGCTTTGTTATAGGGTTTCAAGTAGCTGAAAAATAATTGAAATCCTTTTTTATTGTTCTCAAAAGAATTATTTTGAACAATAACTTCACCAGTACTAGATATAATACAAAAATCATGTTTATATTTTGCTATATCAATACCAATATAAATTGTTTCTTTCATGTTCTCCTCCTTATAATAATTTTGCACTGTTGTTTGCCACGAGTATTTTTACCTTATAGTTTCGCACATAATCAAACGTCAAAGCGTTAACTAACTAATTAATAATTTAAATAAAAAACTGTGGTCTGAGTTTACTATAACCAGTCTATAAAAATAGCTGTAATATTCCAGATACAAATCCACAGTGCAATACTTATTATATCATTAAAGAAGTATAATAAGTTTTGTAGAAAATAATAAAAATTCCTACATACCCAGTATACGAATATTGCGAACACTATATCAATGATAATTGGCTTAAATTTGTGGTATAATTGAACTGACAGATAAATAGTAATTTGTTAAAATGTTAAAAGTCTTTGACAAATTTCCAAAGTCTTTTGGTAGTATGCAAACCTTTGCAAATATATAATGTTCTTGAAAGGAGGAAGATTATGCTCGGAAATAACATTTTGAAACTAAGAAAGCAATTAGGATTTTCACAGGAGGAACTTAGCGAAAAAGTTAATGTAACAAGACAAACTATATCTAATTGGGAATTAAATGAAACACAACCTAATCCAGAACAATTAAAACTTTTATCAAAAGCATTAAATGTTTCTGTTGATGATTTAATTGGTAATGATATTAAGAATGTTGTAAAAGAAAAAATAGATAGTACTGAAAAAAACACTAAAATAATTATTAGAGTACTAACCGTAATTGGTGTATTAATTTTCCTTTTATTTGCATTTGAAATGATATATCAATATACTCATAGAGATAATAAAGTAAAGTCTATTGAATTAAATTGTAATTTAAATGATAAAAACTATATTATTGATATAAAAAGTAATAACTATTACAAATGTGTTAATTGTTCTAAAGAATTATCAGAAGAAATAGAAAATCAATATTTTGATTCTAGTGATTTAGATACAAGTGCAAGAAATATTGAATTTTATTTTAATGAAAACAAAGGAACTTGTAAAGAAAAAAAAGATTATTAAAAGAATTATTATATATGGAGGTTAGACTTGAAAAGGAAAAAATTAGGTACGATTATATTGTTGGTAGGTATTGTAGTAACTATAATGTTTATATTATTTCCACCCGATAATAATGAAATCGTCACATTTAAAATAAAATGTGAAAGTAAAGATATATATAAAATATTTTATACAATGTATATAGATAATGAATATTATTCTAAAGGTGGTATGGCTGATTTA
>CADCIN010000025.1 GCA_902801525.1 uncultured Erysipelotrichaceae bacterium
CGACATTTCTGCGACACTAATTTTTCTTTAAATTTCTATCCATTAGATATATCAATGCTCTAAAGACCATTTTTATCCTATTTTTTTACTTTTTAGGAAGTCTTAGGAGGATGCTGCTCTAATCCGCCTGAGCTACGAGAACATATACATTTATTTTAACATAATAGCTAAAATAAATGTTTAAATTTCATAACTTATTTTAAATTTCGTTCGCGACAATTTTGCGACACTGTTTTTTATTCAAAAACCTATCCGCCTTATTTTTCAACACTCTCAAGACCATTTTTTCCTATTTTTTCACTTTTTTAGGAAGTCTTAGGAGGGGATTACTCTATTCAACTGAGTTACGGAGACATAAAGCTTTGACAATGTCAAAGCATTTATTACACTTCTTGAATAACTGTTATAATCATCGGCTTTGATTCAGTTTGTTTATAGAAGAATTTTCCAAGGGACTCTCTTACACCATTTTTAATACTAGTATAATCTACTCTCTTAGAATTTGGTTCAATATTATTTTCTATTGTTTGTTTAGCAATTTCTTTAGTTTCTTCTAATAAATCTTGATTTTCTTTTACATAGATGAATCCTCGAGTAAGTATTTCTGGCCCACCTACTATTTTTTTTGTTTCTTTATCCAAAGTACAGCTAATAATTACAATACCATTTTCTCCAAGCATTTCACGATCTTTTAATACTAAATCTCCAATATCACCTTGTTTTTTACCGTCAATTAGTATTTCGTCAACATCTATATGTTCTGGTTTATTAAGTAGTTTTCCTTTTATAAATGTTGCAACATCACCATTTTCTTTTAAGATGATGTTATCTTTTGGTATTCCTAATTGCTCAGCAATTTCAGCGTTTGCATATTGATGACGATATTCACCCTTTACCGGGAAGTAATATTTTGGATTCATTAAGTTAAGCATTAACATTAAGTCTTCTTGTGATGCATGATGAAGTAGATGATTTTTAGAAGATAAGTTAACTGCATTTGCACCGAGCATTGCTATTTCATCCATTATAATAGCTGTTCTTTTTTCTACTCCAGCATAAGTTGGTTCAGTGATAAATATTGTATCAGTTTCTTTAATTTTGATAAATTTATCATAACCTTTAATTATTCTTTGTAAATTTGCAAATGGTTTTTCTTTTTCATCTGATATTAAGATAACAGAGTTTTTATCTTCTAAGTTTTGAAGTGTTCCAATTCTATCTTTATCTACTGTTAAGTATCCATCTTCAATAGCTTTATTGATAAGATTTTGAAGAGGTTTTCCCATTATTACAATTTTTCTATGTGTTAGAGATACTTCATTAAATATTTCTTGTATACGATAGAAATGCGCTGGGAAAATAGTTGCAATTATTCTATTTTCATTCTTGCTTAATACTTTTCTAATAAATGATGATACACGGTTATTTGGACTTGTATGTCCTCTTTTATCTGCATACATTGATTCACTAAGTAAGCATAGTACTCCTTGCTTTCCAACATATGCAAGTTTTCCTATATCTGTTTTGTATGATCCCATCATTGTAGCATCAAAGACAAAGTCTCCAGTATAAACAATTGCACCATCTGCTGTATATAATACATAACATACTGCATCTGGAATTGAATGTGTTACACTAATTGGGAAAATAGAATTCTTTCCAAAATCTATTTTTGTATGTGGTTTAATTGTAATTAAATTTGGAAGATCTTGTTTATCCTTTGGTAGTTCATTTTTTAAGATATCCATAGTTAATTTTGTACCATATACATTAACATTAGGTATTTTTTCTAGTATATCAGGAACCGCCCCCATATTACTATCATGTCCGTGTGTTAAAAATATACCTTTAATATTCTTTTTATTTTTTATTAAATAATCAAAATTTGGAATAATATAATCTATTCCTAAATTTATATCATTATCATATTTTAGTCCGGCATCAAACACATATATATCTTTATCTATATTTACTATATACATATTTTTTCCATTTTCATTTAATCCGCCTAAACTAAAAATCTTAATTTTACTCATTTTTATCTCCTTTCTTTTTGACCTTTTGAAATCGCATTACTAATTATAACACAAAATCTATATTTTTACAATTATATAGCTACTTTAGAAAGTGCAACTTTTGCTGCTTCTTGTTCTGCTTCTTTTTTAGAACTAGCAACACCTGTTCCATAAATAATATCATCTATTTTTACATCTACTGTAAATGTTTTATCATGTGCTGGTCCTGATTCTGATACTAATTGATATCTTAAATCTTTTTGAGCTTCTTGAACGTACTCTTGAAGTGCACTTTTATAGTCGCTAAAAAAAACTTTCTTTGGATCTTCAATATATGGAACTATTATTTTTAAGGCTACTCTTCTAGCTGTTGCATAACCTAAATCTAAGTAAATTGCTCCCATTAATGCTTCAAATATATCTGCAACTATTGCTTTTTTATATTTTCCACCTTCTTTTTCTTCTCCATGTCCAACTCTAATATATTTATTTAATCCTAAGTCCATAGAGTATTCATATAAGGCATTTTCGCATACATAACTCGCTCTTACTTTAGTCATTTCTCCTTCGCTTTGAGTGTAATTTGAATATAAATAATCTGCTACGGCAAGATCATCTACTGAGTCTCCTAAAAATTCTAATCTTTCATAATCATTTTTTGCTTTATGTTCATTAACGTATGAACTATGAGAAAAGGCAGTCTCATATAATTTAATATTTTTAGGTTTAATTCCTAATTTGTTAAATAATTCTTCCATATATATCACCTTATTAAGTATATCAAAAAAAATTAATTAAGTACACTTAGAATTGCTATTTTTAACTATTTATAGTAAAATTAAAATATGGTGATTGTATGAGAAAAGGTATTATTTATTTAATAAGATTATATCAAAAGATGCCTGTATCCTCACATATAAAATGTAGATATTATCCTACTTGTTCTGAATATATGATTATTGCTATTGAAAGATTTGGAATAATTAATGGTATATATCTTGGAATTTTGAGAATACTTAGATGCAATCCATTACATAAAGGTGGTATTGATTTAGTACCAGTAAAGGAGATTAAAAATGGGAAATAAAAAATTTAAATTATTAATTTTAGCTGTATTCTGCGTTTTCTTTTTAACAGGGTGCAGGCGTGATGATATGGATGGTATTGAAATATCTGTTACTAATTATCCAAATGAATATATTGTAGATCAGTTATACGGAGATCACTCTTCAATTGAATCTGTTTACCCAGATGGAATTGATACTAATACATTTAAAGTTAGTAAAAGACAAAAAGATAAATATAGTCAAAGTGGTTTATTTATCTATAATGGTTTAATAAAGAAAGAAAGAAGTTTGGCAGTAGATTTACTTGATAAAAATCAAAATCTAAAAATAATTGATTCTGCTTATGTATTAGAAACTGAATATTCACCTAATGAATTATGGCTTAATCCTTCATCAATGCTTATGATGGCTCAAAATATTAGAACTGGTTTAAAAGAATATATTACAAGTACTTATTTGCAAAAAGATATTGATAAGAAATATAATAATTTAAAAATTAGATTATCTGAACTTGATGCTGATTATAGAATTGCAGTTGAAAATACTGATGATAAAAACTTATTAGTCGCAGATGATGATTTAAAATATTTAGAAAAATTTGGATTAAATATTATTTGTATTAACAAAGATATAGATGATAAGACTTATAGTAATGCTGAAGAATTAATTAAGAATGGTTCAATTAGTTATATTTATTTATTTAAGGGTGATAAACTTAATAGTAAAGCTAAAAAACTTACTAGTGATTATCCTGATTTAAAAACCAGTGAACTTCATAAAATAGATAATTTATCTGATAGTGATAGAGAAAATAAAAAAGATTATATTTCTTTGATGGAAAGTAATTTAGGTTTATTAAAACAAGAATTTCATCAATAAAAAAATGATTCATCAACTTGAATCATTTTTTTATTCTTTTTTTGAAATCATTTTAACAACTGATATATTATTAAAATCTATTTGTTTTATAAGTTTATTTAATGTTTCTAAACTCATATTTCTTATTATATCTACTCTATCATTATATATTTTATGATAAGACAAAATATCATCATAAATATTACTTTCAGTAGCTTCTATATAATCTATTATTTTTACTTCAGATGCGATCCATACCTTTTTAATTCTGTTAAAATCTTCTTCTCTTATTTCATGATTTAATAATAAACTTTTTATCTTTTCAATAAATAAATCAGGATTTGTTGTATTCGAAGTAATTAATAATGTTTTAAACTTATCAGCAGTTTCCCATTCTGTTCCAAATGATGAGGTTAAGTTATTTACTCTAGCATATTCTCTAAACTCTGATGATGAACCAAATAGAATTGTTTTAAACATTTCCAAATATAAATCTAAATAGTATTCTTCTTTGATGGATAAATCTTTTCTATATATTTTTAGTCCAATTCCTACTTTTGGAACATTTACATCGCTTTCTAATTCTAAGTATTTTTTATTTACTTCTATTATTTCCTTATAGTTTTTAACTACTGGAAGTGTTTTACTCTTTTTACTATCTAATTTAGTATGTATTATTTTAGATGCAGCATCTTTATTAAAATTACCACTTATTATAATAAACATATTATTTGGTACATAGAAATTTTTATAGCATAAGTATAAGTCTTCTTTAGTTATTTTTTCTATATCTGATACTTTACCTGCGATATCTACTCTTCTGGGATATATTTTATAAATACATTCTTTTAACTTAGCATCTAATTTCCAATCTGGAATATCTGCATACATCTTTATCTCTTCAGCGATGATACCTTTTTCTTTTTCTACATTTTCATCTGTATAATAAGGGCTATTTACAAAGTTTATTAAATATTCTAAGTTTTCTTCAAAGTTTTTTGTTCCATAGCAGAAATATTTTGTATTTGTATAAGATGTTGATGCATTCGCAGATGTACCTGTTTTTGAAAAAAATGTGAATGGATCTTCACCTGTTTCTTGTTCAAACATTTTATGTTCTAAAAAATGAGCAATACCTGCGGGTACTTTTTGAGATTTAGATGATTTAAATGGCGTGAATTCAGTAATTTCTGATCCAAATCTTACTCCATATGTAATTATATAATTATTTTTATCTTCATATGGAACATATATTATTTCTAGTCCATTACCTAACTTTTCTTCATATATTGTCTTTTCAAGACCATTCATTACTATCTCATTCATTTTGATCACCTTCTAGTAGAAATACTGTATCTATTTTTATTTTCTTGGCAACTGCGATTATTTCATCTTTTGTAACTTCTTTCATCTTTTGTCTTTTAATATCTATTGTATCTGTATCTATAGTTTTACTTAAAAAGTAATCTTCCATTATTTGTGTTTCATTATCTTCTATATCATCAAGTGCAGTTTTGTAAAATTCTTTAGCAACATTAATATCATCTTCAGTAAACTTACCTTTTTTCATTTCATCTAAACATTTTTCTATTACTTTGATTGTTTGTTTACAGTTTTCACTTGCAATTCCAGCTCTTATAATAAGTAAATTATCTAACTTATTTGGCACAGAATTTATGGTATAACACAAAGATTTTTCTTCTCTAACTTGCTTAAATAATTTAGAATCAACTCCTCCACCAAAAATAATATTACATAGTGTTAGAGGATAATTTCTTTCATAAGTTGATAGATTATTTACTAAACATGCGATTGATAATTTTGACTGAGAGTTATTTACTTTTTCACTTTTATAATTTATCTTTAATCTAGGTTTTTTAGGATTCAAAACATATGGTGTTTTTTCTTTTTTAAGAGTATTTATTTTAATATATTTTTGAATCATTTCTTTTGTTTTGTCAAAGTCAATGTCACCTATTACAAAGATATCTACTAGATTTGTTTTAATCATTTTATTATAGTAATCATATAAATCAGTTTCAGTTATTTTATCCAGGTCTTCTTTATATCCAACCATTCTATAACTTGATGGAGAATCATCTAATTCTTCAAACATTCTAATTAAACTATAATATGTAGGCTGTTCTTTTAGAGAATTTAGAGAATCACTTGCTTGGTTTTTTACGATATTTAATTTATCTTTATTAAATGATTTATTATTTATATCAGGATTAAAAACTATCTCTTTAAAAAACTCTAATGCTGATTCAAAGTTACCTTCTTCTGTATATTTATCATGAAGTGTTTCAAGATATATATCAGTGGACATATAATTACCTAGTCTTGAATTTCTAGACATTATATCTACATTGTATAAATCTTCTGCCTTTATTGCTAGACTTCTTTTACTTGGATAATTTTTTGATGATTGAGTAAACATTTCACATAATACATTTCTTATCGTAATTTCTTCTTTTTTTATTGATGTCCTGAAAGAAATTCTTGTAGTTATTGTTTTAAATTTATTTGTTTTAATCATATATAATTTATATGATCCAAAATCATGTACAGTGTATTCCATTATTCACCTCTTTTTATATTGCTGATTCAAGTGCTAATTTAATCATATCTTTTAGTGATGTTTCTCTATCACTACTTGATACTGATCTTTTATCAAAATGAGAATCTACTACTGTTAATAGACAACTTGCTTCTCTATTTAATTTTTTTGCTAAATAGAATAAGACAAAGGACTCCATTTCACATCCTAAGAATGTTTTATCTTTAGGATAATTACTTATATATTTTTCAAAGTCTACATAGACATCAAATACATCACTTGTTATTATTTCTCCTCTTCTTATTTTTATACCTAATTCATTTGCTTTTTCTGAGATTTTTTCATTTAGCTGTTTAGTTGCTTCAAATTCTTTTTCTAAATCTCCATCGAATAGTCTTGGAAATGAATTAAAACTATATGATTTATCTGCGAGTATTACATCTAATAGTTTAATATCTTCACAGTTAGATCCACATGTTCCAATTCTTATTATTTTTTCTACATTATAGAATTTGTATAATTCATATGCATATATTCCTATACTTGGACATCCCATTCCAGATGCGAAGACTGTTATTTTGCATCCTTTATAATCTCCAGTATATGCTAGCATACCTCTAACTTTATTTACGCATTTAACATTTTCTAGGAAATTATCGGCAATGTATTTTGCACGCATTGGATCTCCTGGCATTAATACTATTTTAGCTATTTCATTTTCTAAACTTTCTATATGTGGTGTTGACATATTCATACCTTCTTTCTTACTATTTAAGTATATCAAATATAATTATTTAAAACAATAAAGGAAGTAATATTATTCATTACTTCCTTCACTACTTTCAAGTTGTACTAAAACTTCTCTTGGCTTTGAACCATTTTGAGGTCCGATTATACCTTTTTCTTCAAGTTCATCTATTATTCTTGCTGCTCTATTATATCCTAGTTTAAATCTTCTTTGAAGAAGAGATGCACTTGCTTTTTGTGTTTGAATTACGAACTCTACAATTTCATTATATAATGGATCTTCTGAATTTCCATCATTTGCTGGAGCATCAGAAGATTGATCTGTCGATGTTTGTTCAACAGCTTCTAAATTCATCATATTGTCATCATATTCTGCTGTTTGTTGTTCGATTGTATAATCAATTAGTTTCTTAATATCATCGTCTGAAATATATGCTCCTTGTACACGTTGTGCAGTTGCTTCTCCCATAGGTAGGAATAGCATATCACCTTTACCTAATAATTTTTCAGCTCCTGTCATATCAAGAATTGTACGTGAATCGATTGATGATGAAACAGCAAATGAAATACGAGATGGAATATTTGCTTTAACAACACCTGTAATAACATCTGTAGATGGTCTTTGTGTTGCAATAATTAAATGAATACCTGCTGCACGTGCCATTTGTGTAATACGCATAATTGATGCTTCAACGTCTTTACTAGCAACCATCATAAGGTCTGCAAGTTCATCTACAATAACAACAATGAATGGCATTTTCTCAAGTTTAGCATCATCCGTTCTATTTTGATTTTCTTTTTCTACATATGCATTATAAGTTGCAATATTTTTAGTTTTAGATTGTTCAAAGACATCATATCTTCTTTCCATTTCTTTAACTATTTTAGCTAAGGCAACACTTGCTTTTTTAGGATCAGTAACTACTGGACATAATAAATGTGGTATTCCATTATACACTGATAACTCTACTTTCTTAGGATCTACCATGACTAATTTTACTTCATCTGGTCTTGTTCTCATTAATATTGATGAGATAATTCCGTTAACACAAACTGATTTACCTGAACCAGTTGCACCTGCTACTAGTAAATGCGGTGTTTTATCAATTTCACACCATATTACATTACCCATAATATTTTTACCAAGTGGAACTAATAATTTAGAATTTTTCTTAGATTCTGGTACTTTTTCAAGCACTTCTCTAAATGATACAGCAGCAACTGAATCATTTGGAATTTCAATACCTACTGTACTCTTTCCTGGAATTGGTGCTTCAATTCTAACATCCTTTTTAGCAAGAGCTAATGATATCTCACGATTTAAACTTAATATCTTACTAACTTTAGTACCACTTTTTATTTCAAGTTCATATTGAGTTACACTCGGACCAACATGTACTTCTACAACTTTTCCAGAGATACCAAAATCTCTTAGAACTTGTTCAACTACTACAATGTAATGTTCAATTTTTTCTTGATCAGTACCTTTCTTAGAACTTTTTACTTTTTCTAATAAATCAATACTTGGAAGTGTATAGTTATTATTATGTATGACTGGAGCTTTTTCTTCTTTAGGAATTTCAATAGATAATTGTTGATCTTCTTGCTTTTTAGGTTGTTCAATTTTAGATATTTCATCAATACTTGATATTTTAATATGTTTATCTGGATCTTTTTCTTCAGTTAATATTTCTTCATTGCCATTACTTATAATTACATGAGATGAAGCATTTTCTTCATCATCTTTAGAATTTTCTACTCTTTTTTGCTTACGTTCTTTTGTTTTTTCTACTCCTTTTTCATAACTATCTCTTATGAAATCTAATATAGAAAATCCAGTAAATATACATACACCTGCGACCATTAAGATCCATGCGACTATTTGCATACCTACAACTGAGAATAATTTATCTGAAACTATGGCAAGTGATGCTCCTAATATACCTCCACCATATGATAATAAATTATCTAAGTTACCTGTTTTCATCAAACTATTAAATCCTGCAGTTAACTGATTCATTGTTTCTTTAAATATTACCATCATGTTACCATCATTTTGCACTACAAATTCACGATGCATAATTGTTAAAAAACCTAATATAAATACATAGATTCCAATTAATTTAGTTGAAAAGAAATCTGGCCACTTTCTTTTTAATATTAAATATACTCCAACAATTAATAATGATAATAAAAATACCATATAAATAGAACCTACTAAGAATAATCCGAATGATGCTATCATTCTTCCTACTGGTCCATATTTACCTATTCCCAGTATTGAACATAGTATTAAAAATAATCCATATAATTCTACTCCATGTTCAAATGATGAATCTTTTGTCTTTTTTCTTTTTTGTTTTGCCATCTTTTACCTACTCCTATCATTTATCAATCATATACTTTAATTATAACTTATTTTTTTAATTACTACAAAGTAATTTTACTATTTGTCGTAAATTATGCAGTAATTTGACGAAAAAAAAAGAGCTTATGCTCTTGATACATATTTTCCATCACTAGTAGAAACGATAATTGTTTCTCCTTCATCAATAAATAATGGAACACGTACATTTAATCCAGTTTCACATTCAGCATCTTTTAAGGCATTGTTTGTTGTATTACCTTTAACAGCTGGTTCAGTATGAGTAATCTTTAATTCGATTTTATCTGGTAAATCTAATCCTAATACTTCACCTTCATATGATGTGATATAAACTTCTAGATTTTCTTTTAAATATAAAGCATCATCTCCAATACTTTCTTTATTTAATTCTAATTGTTCATACGTAGTCATATTCATGAAATAGTAAGTATCTCCCATACAATATAAGTATTGCATTAATTGTTTTTCAATTCTTGCAGTTGCAACTTTTACTCCAGCATTGAAAGTCTTTTCAAATATGGCACCAGTTCTTAAATTTTTAAGCTTTGCTTTTACAATTGCAGCACCTTTACCAGGTTTAACGTGTTGAGTATCCATTACTACGTAAATTGCTCCTTCAACTTCAATTGTAATACCATTTTTTAAATCATTTGTACTAATCATTTATCTCACTCCCTTATAAATTAAAAAATAAGTTTTTTGACTTATTTCTTTTCCTTATGTGTTGTATGTTTTTTACATTTAGGACAATATTTATTTAATTCAAGACGATCTGTTGTATTTCTTACATTTTTACTTTCTCTGTAGTTTTCTTCTTTACATTCAGTGCAAACTAGAGTTTTGTTTTGTCTATTTCCTACCTTTGCCATATTTATCCCTCCTTACGTCTATAGGTATTATACCAAATTTTTGTTAAAATGCAAAAGTTTTTTTTACTTTTTCTCTATATTCTTACAAATATAGTCTAATATTATATCATTTTTAGTTAATTTTAATATAATATACTGAAAGGAGAGTATATTTATGTATTCTTATCAACCATGTTGTGGTTCACCTAATAATACTTATTCAGTATGGTTATGGGTAATAATTATCATCTTTATTATTTTCTTCTTATTTAATAATTCAGGAAATAATAATAATTTTAATTAAAAAAGTTAAATGATTATTAGGAATTATCCTAAGTCATTTAACTTTTTATTTATTTGTTATTGAAAGCATTTTTTCAACTGTTTTAACAGGTGATAATTTTACTTTATTATCATATGTATATATAGTCTTTTTAAATTTTTTATCAAGTATCTTATCTATTTTTTTATCAATGATATCTTCAAGTATTTGATTATCAAATCTATCTTTTGGCCTACCACTTTTTTTGATATTATATAATCCATTTAAAGATACCATTTTATATTCTGTATCATTATAATTAAAATATGAATTATCAAATACTATTTTAGAATATTCTTTAGTAAGCATTATTTCATCTACTAGTAGTTTATTTCTTTTTAAATGATAATCTTTTAAGATAATATACTCATTCTTTCTACTAAATGAATATACTCCTATACTCATTTTAGTATCTTTATAATATATTTCATAATAATGTTTAGAATCATTTATTAAATTACTTTTAAAAGTAAAATTCTTACTATTATCTACTACTTCTTTAAGTAAAGGCAATTCTTCTTCATTAAAATAAATATCTATATCTCCATGATATCTTTTTAATTCATTATTAGTTGAAATATATGATATAAAACCACCTGTATAGTAATAATCAAAATTTTTCTTCAATAATTTATTAAACTTTGAAAATGTTTTCAATATTAATTCATGATTTTCTGATAGAGACATTTCCTGATTTTCCATATTCATTTGTCTTAACCATTCTAATCTATTTATTAAATCTTCACTAGGCTTATATTTATCTTCATTTAGTTTATAGATAATATATGAGTTATCTTCAAATATTTCTTTTGAAATAACTGACTCTTCTACTAATTTATCTACAAATAACATTATCTCATCAATACAGTCATCTACACTTCTGATTTCTTGAAATTCATTTATCTTTTCTTCTGCGAGTTCTGATTTTTCTAAGTGTCTGTAACTTAGAAGTTTTCTTACTATATATTCAACTTGATCTTTTTCTTTTTTTTAACATATTACTCTCACCTATTATAATTTTAACATATTTTTATTAATTAGTGTTTTTATTTTGTTCTTCTTCAAATAATTTTTGCATTGTTTCACTATTTCTTGTAAGTTTTTTAATTGTTAAATCTTCGGCTTTATTATTTGCAAGTCTTAAGTTATTCTCACTAGATAATAATGCATCTTTTGTCTTTTGAAGATGATCTATAGTTTTATCTATTTCATCTATAGCTTTTTTAAATTTTTCACTTGCTAGTCGATAATTTCTACTAAATCCTTCTTTAAAATTATTCATGTTTTCTTCAAAATTCGATATATCTATATTTTGATTTTGAATAATTTGTAATTCTTTTTTATATTCTAATGAATTAATGGCAATTCCTCTGATAAGTGTGATTAATGGTATAAAAAATTGAGGTCTAATTACATACATCTTTTCATATTTATGGGACATATCAACAATACCAGTATTATAGAAATCATTATCAATTTCAAGTAGTGATACTAATACAGCATATTCACATTTTTTCTCTTTTCTATCTTTATCTAATTCTTTTAAGAAATCTTCATTTTTGTGTTTAGTTGCAGTTTCATCTGCTTCATTTTTCATTTCAAACATAATTGAAACAATTTCTGTGTTATCATCATCAAAGTCTCTAAAGATAAAGTCTCCCTTGGAACCAGTAGCTTTTGATACTTCATTATCTTTTTCAAAATATGCATTTTTAAAAAGTGGTCTTAATTTATTAAACTCATTATTACAATGAAGCTCTAATGATTCACCTATCATTTTAGTTGATTGTCTTGCTTTAAAATCTTTATAATATGCGATTTGTTCATCTTTATTTTTTATCTTTTCCTCATAACTTTCTTTTAAATTCTTTTCTTTAAGTAAGAATTCATTTTTATTTATTTCTATTTTATTATTTAAAGTATCTATTTCTTTTTCTTTTAATATGATCGCATCTTTAATTTCTAACTTATTATTTGATTCTATCAGTTTTATTTTACTTTCTAATTCTTTTAATTTCAATTCTTTTTCTTGTAGTTTTTCTAAGTATTCATTTTCTATTTTAGATTTGGTATTTTCTTTTATATTTTTAATGTTTAATTTTAATTCATTTATTTCTAAGTCTTTTTTACTAACTTCTTCGATTAGTTTATTTTTAGCTTTACTCTCTATGAGCATAATACTATTTTCTTTATCTTTTTTAAATTCAGCTTCTCTTAATAATAATTCTTTTTCAAATTCTTTATCTCGTATTTGTTTTAATATATTTGTATAGTCTTTTTCATCTATTTGGAAAACAGTCCCACAATTAGGACATTTTATTTCATTCATGTTGTCACCTTCCTTATAAATAATTATAACATAAAAGATAAATCTTTTCGATTTATCTTTCTTTTGATTTTAAACTTTGTTCAAATGCTTTTATACCATATTCTTTATTATAGTAATTTGGATATTCATTAAGATGTGCGAGTGCAATTTTTGCAGTTTTAATAATATCATCATCTGTTATATTTGTATCTGGATTAACTAATCCATGTTCACTTTCAATATTAATTCCTTCCAGAAAATCTTCTATTGTATATTTATTAAATTTTAATTTTAAAACATTAGATGCAAATAATGCATCTTCCATATTATACATTTAATCACCATTATATAATATGTTTTATATTAATAATTAGTCTAATAATTTATTATCTTTTAAGTATTTTATTAAATCTTCATTACATTTAAATCTATAAGTATTTAGTCCATATTCTTTTGCCTTTTCAATATTAATTTCTATATCATCTATAAATAATGATTCTTTGGGATCTAAATTATATTTGGTTATTAATATTTCGAATAACTTTCCTTCTTTTTTCATAGTACTATAGTCACATGAAAATACTGATCCAGAAAAGTGGTTATAGAATGATTTTTTTTTAATATAATTTTCAAAGTTTTTACCATTATCTGACAATATATAAAAATTATATTTATCTTTCAATTTTTTTATGATATCTAATAGTTCATTATTTACTTCTTTAAACTTATAGTAATTAATTATTATGTTTTTATATTTATCTACAAGTTCTTTTCTAAAATTACATGATTCGAATCTTTCTTCTACAGTTTGAAGACCTTTGTCTAGTTTTTCAGTATTTTCAAAAAAGATAGATAGCTCTTTTATATCTTCTTCTTTGATATTAAATTTATTTAATACAGAGTTTGATTTTTCTAAAAATATTACTCCACCAATATCAAATATTATATTCTTCATAAATACACCTTACTTTTTATTTAATTAAATGACTGTAATGATACATCTTTACTATAACTTTATTATAACATAATTTTAGAATAAAAAAACAATCCTAATGGATTGCTTAATTTCAATTGGTGCGGGTAACAGGAGTTGAACCTGCACGTCTATGACACTAGATCCTAAGTCTAGCGCGTCTGCCAATTCCGCCATACCCGCATAAAAAATGGTGGACCCTATAGGACTCGAACCTATGACCGCACGGTTATGAGCCGCGTGCTCTAACCAACTGAGCTAAGGGTCCAATGACTATTTAATAGTATCATATATTTTTAAATGATGCAATAAAAAAAATAAAAAAAATAGAGTTTTTTACTCTATTATTTTCCAAGCATATTTAATAAGTTAATTTTAAACATATCTTTTTCTGGATTTGTTTTAGAAATCATTACTCCTTTATATGTTGAAAGTTCTGCTCTATGACCTTCATCTAAGATACCTTCAGGTGTAATGTTTGTTAGTAAAATTATTTTCTTTTCAGTATATACAGTATAATGTAAGATTATTTCTCCATGCACTTTTGCAAATAATTCATCAGTTGGTAATTTAAGTTCATATGAAATGGTGTTATGTTTTTCATCTTTTGAAATTTCTTCTCCTAAGAAATTTCCTTTTCTTAATTCAGGATAATAACTAAATGTTAATTTTTTATATGCTAACATGTTATACTTTCTTACTGATCTTTCTTTTTTTCTAAAATCATTTTCATCCAAATATTCAAATATATATGTGTTTAAATTTTCCATATACTCAACCCCCATTTTTCACTTTATGAGAACCCCTCTATCCTCAAAGTAAACATATTATATCACTTTACACGGAATTTGTCAACATTTTTTTATTTCAATCAAAAAAAGTGACTTAAATTGAAGTTGTCAATAAAAAGTAGACACTAAAAAAACATTATTTAAAACCTAGCTGGGTTCTATACTCAACTGGGTTTTTATATTTTAACGCAAA
>CADCIN010000026.1 GCA_902801525.1 uncultured Erysipelotrichaceae bacterium
TGCCCTTTTGTAGCCATTTTTTCATCTCCTTTATTAAATTATAACAAAAATAAAAGCATACACTTTTTTTTCGTGTACACTTTTATATTACAACTTCATATTAATACTATTTTTTTATATGCTCATCCATATTTTTAACTTTAACTAAATATTTATTTTTCATATCATTTAATATTTTATTACAAACATCAAAAGATAAATCCCTCTGATTACTATAACTAGTATCATATAGCATTATATTAATATCATTATCAACTATCAAATTATACATATTTAATAAAGAATTATTATATTCTTCTAAATTATTGTAATTTAAGAAATGTCTCTCTTCTATAGCTAAACTATTTTCATAATCTCTCTTCAATGTAGTTAAAAGATCTGCATAAGTAGAAATAATTATATCTATATATTCTTTAATAAGAGGTAAATATAATTCTTTATAATTATTGTATTCTTCTTCATTCATACCATTTTTTAAAAATAATCTATCTACCCATACTAATCTATCAAATAAAGATCTATCAATAATAATAATATCTGGTTTCTTATCAATAGCATCTTTTAATTGCTTAAAAACGTATTTAAGTATTTCAGTATTAATAACTTTTTTATATTTATCTTTAAGTAAAGTATATATTTCTTCTTTATATTGTTTCGAAGTAGTAAACTCTTAAACTACTTCTACATTAAATCCACCTTTTTTAAAAAAATCATATAGATTATTAATTAAAGTAGTTTTACCTGTTCTAGGAGTACCAGAAAATTCAACTATATACGGTTCATTTTTTATAAAAGATTTTAATTTTATGAGTTCTTCTTTTTCATAATGTAGTTTTCTAAGTTGACTAAATGAATGCAAATCTTCTTGAAAAATAACATTTTTTAAATAATCTTCTCTTTTATTATAAAATAAATAGTCAATTAATTTTTTTAGTTTCCTAAACATTTCTAAGTTTTTATCTTCATTACAAATTAAACTATTATAAACTTCAGTATAATACCATTTTTGCTTATCAAAACCTCTTTTAAAATTACTAAAATCTTCTTTACCATTAATCATAAAAACTAATTTTAAGTCTTCTAGATTACTAATTTTATCACAGCATACAACTGCTTTATGTCTTAAATCTAAATTTCTAATTACTCTTATAGTAATTTCTTTTCTCTCTTCCCAAGATAAACTTTTATCAATTTCAGTATCTCCTCTAACAAGTGATGCGACATCGCTTCCAAATTTTCTTTCAATATCGCCCATTGAATATTTTGTATCTTCAACAACATCATGTAAATACCCAGCAGATATAACATTATCATCAAATCCATACTTTTCTAATTTATTAGCAACGTCAATTGGATGAATAATCATAGGCTTTTCCTTATCACCTTTTCTAATTTGACCAAAATGTGCATCAATCGCAAATAACTTAGCTTTTCTTTTAATATCCATATAAACTTCCTAAGTAAAACAACACAAATATTATATCATATAAAAAGAAAGTTAGTATCTATCTTTATTGTTTTAAATTCTTAAGAAAACATTTGCCACACATAGGTTTATAAGAAACTTTTGTATTAGATCCATCTATTAAAACAGAATCACCATCTTTAACAAAAGTGCCGTCTACAAATCTTGCATTAAATTTAGCCCTCTTACCACACGAACAAATAGTAATTAATTCTTCTAATTCATCAGCAAGTGCAAATAATTTTAATGAACCAGGAAATAGATTACCAGTGAAATCTGTTCTAATTCCATAACAAATAACTGGAACATCAAATTCTTTAGTAATTTCCCATAAATCAGCAACTTGCTTCTCAGTTAAAAATTGTGCCTCATCTACCAAAATACAAGATATTCCTTCTATATTAATATCTCTGATACTATCATCTAATTTTAATAAAACATCAACTCGTCTTTTAAGACCAATTCTAGACTCTAAGTACTCTTCACCCTTAGTATCAATAACTGATTTAATAACTAATACTTTTTTATTATTTTCTTCATAATTATATGCAACTTGCATAAGTGCAGAACTCTTTCCAGAGTTCATTGATCCATATCTAAAGTATAATTTACTCATATCATCACCCTAATAAATTATATCAAAAAATTAAATAATAAAAAAGAATAGACAAAGTCTATCCCATAATATTACGAACAATATTAACAACTTTAGAAACATAATCATCAATAAATTTTCTTCTATATACATATATATATGAAGGATGTTCTATATAAATAATATTATCAATAAAAATATTATTCTTCTTAAAATATTTAATTATAAAATTATATGTTTTCCTACCAAGAACAAATATTATCTTAGGGTTAATTTTATCAATTTCATAAATTAAATTATCAACACAACTTTCCATCTCAGAAGCATTAGGATATCTTAATTTACCCTTTTCATCAAGTGGTAAACATTTAACTAAATTAGTTTTATAAAAACAATAATTATTAAGTTTTTTTTCTATCATTTCAATAATCATTCCACTATTAGTATCATTAGAGAGCGGAATTGCTTTATTTACATTATCTACTTTCTTTGCAGATAGCCCGACCCACATAATATCAGCTTTACTATTATTATCAAGAAGTGGTAACTGATTATTACATAAATTACATTTTTGACATATTATCATTTTTTTCATAAATTATACCCTCATTCAAATTATTAGTTAAAATAACTAATTTTTCTATTGTCTTTTCATTATAATTAGAAAAATTACCAGCAGTAAAATTAAATTGTTGTCTACCATCTAATTCATTTAAATTATCATTATGAAAATAATTAATAGACTTACCTATTTTATTATATAATTCAGTCCCATGATATGGTCTAAACTGAAATGAACTAACTTTAAATTTTCCCTTTGTATTTAAAGAATAATCATGTAATTCCTTAGCAACACTATATGTTTTTAATGCATCTTCTAAATTTTCATTTAAAAATCCATACATAAAATATCCCTTTACATTGATACCTGAATCAAGTATTTTCTTAATACCAATTTTAATATCTTGTATTGAACCAGCTTTATGAATTAATTTTCTGATTTTTTCACTACCAGATTCAATGCCAATTTCTAATTCTAAGCAACCAGAATTTTTTAACTCATCAAGCAAATCATATGAATCCTTAATAGAAAGTATATGACACATTGCTCTATAGTGAAAATTAAACTTATTAAAAAGCAAAATAGCATCTTGTATACTCTTTCTATTTTTTAAGAATAAATCATCTAATATTCTAATACATTCAGTCTCAGGATTATTAATACTAATATCTAACAATTCTTTTTCTATATTCTGAACACTTCTACATCTAACAGATACATCACCATTAAGTGATCTTGCGCCACCACAAAAAGCACAATTATAAAGACATTCACGGGAAGTAACTATTGCTTCTTCTAGTTGACCATAAGGATTAACAATCGCTCTATCTTTTATAAAATTTCTATCTAATTTTATTTCATCTAAATTACTTGGTAAATAAATTGAATCATTATTAACTAAATATACTTTTCGATTATCACTATTTATAATAGATTCTTGCATAACACAATCATTAACTATATCAGGTGTAATTAATTCACCTTCTCCGATAGTAACAATTATTTCATTCTTACTTTTAAAATTAACTATATCTTTATATAAAAATCTAGTACTTTTAGATCCAACTATAAACTTAGTATTTGCTTTACACTTTTCAATTAAATCTTTAACTAATTTAAAATTAATAGAAAAAATATTAACACCAACAAAACCAGGCATCTCTTTATCAATTATATTTAATAAATCAACAACTGTATAATTATTATACACAGCATCAATAATTTTAACATCAATATTATTATCTTTTAAACCAGTTGCAATATAAGCAAGTCCAAATGCTGGTAAATAATCTTCATTATCTGCAACTTTTCTATCATAAATTGGAGAATTAATTAATAAAACTTTTTTCATATCTATGGCCTCTCATATGAATAATATTATAACATAAAAAAAGTAGATCAACTCTACTATTTTAATTAATCATCTAAAGCAATAAAATAATAAAAACCTAATCTACTTTTAATTACACCAACTCTATCTCCTACTTTATTACCCTGATGAAATTTGCTAATATGAAGCCATTGAACATTATGAAAAGTAATATTATCATTATCCAATTTTATATTGTACTTATACCCAGAGTACTTACAAGCACCCACATCTGTTCTTTTAGAAATATGACCATAAACAATACCAACAGGTTTACCAAAAAAATTCTTAAAGTAATCAAACAAAAGAAAAATTGAAATAATAACATCTATAATATTAGTTAAATAAAATATATTATTCTCATAATTTTCAAAAATACTCAAAATAATACAAAGCAATAATAAAATAAAAATAAACAAATGCCAAAATAAACTCATTTTCTTAAGATAGTTATATATCACTAATTCATCATCACTTAAATTATTAAATTTACTATTATCTATTTTTTCCATATTAAATCTCCATATATTATTAAATCAATTGTATCATATAAAATATTATTTACTTCTTTAAATCAGAAACTAAATTTTTATCTTCCAAATAGATTGTTTTAACCTTTAACTTCTTAGCTAATTTAATATTATCTAACTTATTATCAATGTAAATATTATAATCTCTATTTTCTAGTAAATCTTCTATTGACTTAAAACCAGTATTAATATAATTATACTTAATATTATTAAAATTTAAATATTTAACTAAACCTTCTTTTAAATATATAGATTCGTCTACTTTATTATTAAATAATAAATCAACTTGATAATTATCTGAATCAAAAGAATTAATATAATCTAAATAAATAATATCAATCATACCTTTACTAAGTAGAAATAAACAAAATTTATCATTAATATTTTTAATATTATCAGAATCAAATAATTTAAAGAATTCTTCTTCTAATTTTTCTATATCAAATAAAGTATTTAAATTAACTGCAATTTTAACTTTCTTATCATAATCATATTTTATTTGTTTAAGTCTTTCTAATTCTTCTTTAACAAAATTTACAGTTTCATTAATATATTTAATTATTAAATCAACATCATATATTGCAATTTCACTTTCATAGTTCTTAGGTAAAATATCTTTTTTAATATAACCAAGTGATCCATCTTCATCAAATAAACCATCTAAATTTAATTCATCAATATTACACTCTAAATGCTTATAATATTCTCTATTAATAGGTAAATCACTTAATTTATAAATATATGCAAGTGTACTCTGCATCTTCAAAGAGTCTTTATACAAGAAAAATGAACTTATCTTCTTATAACTACCATCTCTAAATTTATATGCTTTACCATATTTATTTATTTTATAAAATCTTTTATCAATATTCTTTTTCCAATATTTATCAACTATTAAATGAACCAAATATCCAAAATAAAATGGATTAGATAAGTTTTTATAATATTTTAAGTAAAATTCAACATAGTTATAAGCCAAATTATCTTTTTCTCTAAAATCCAAAAAATGAGAAGCATATTTATTTTTAATATCATGTTTTAGACGAATATTTCTCCAAGAATCAGGTGCAATTGTACCAATTCTAAGTAATAATTCATCAAAGTCATAATCTTTATTAATCTCTTTAATAATAACTTCATGTATTCTTGCAGATGGCATAAACTCACTCCTATATAAATTATATATAAACTTTTAATAACTTTTATTTTTATCAATACTTTGACTAATTATATTTACAAAGTTATCTCCTAAACTAATATCTGGATTAATCCCATATTGATCAATTAATCTATATAAATATTCACTCATTTCATTAGGTTTTAATGATGAAATACTATTTCTATATCCAGCATCATTAGTAAAATAATTAAAGTTACCACTAAGTGCACTATTAATCGCAACAGAAGTCTGCTGTGGACCATATTTATTATAAGTAGCTAAACAAGCATTAATAAATAAATCATAATTATCTATATTTTTGTTTTTTTTATTTAGACTATTATTCTTTGATTCAACATATCCCTGAATAAATAAATTTAAATCATTAGATTTAATACTATTAGCTAATAAATCCATCTCTTCCTTCATATTTTCAAATAAATCGTAACTAGGATAATTTTGAATATAAGAGCTTAATCTACTTTTATTTTTTTTAAAATACTGAGAATTTTCAAAGTCAGACCTTAGCATTTGAGTATCAAAAACATAATATTTTAAAGAATCTATATAATTAATAAAATCATTCAAATTAACTTGTTTTAAAGATTGGGACTTATTAGCAAAATAAAGTGAAACAGCATTAGCAATAAAAGAATTATAACTAAGCATATTATCATATCCAGCACCAACAATTCCAAATCTCATCATAAAAGGATTAGTTCTTTTAGAATATTTTATTAAAGTCTCATCACTATTAATAAAATTAATAACATTAAGTGCATCTTGAGAATTTGCAAGACGAAGAACAATTCCATCTGCTCTAGCATATTGAGAAACTTTACTGTAATTAACCATACCATTACTTGCCATATAACCAAATACTCTAGAGATTGCATAATCAATAGCTTCTGGTTTAATTGACAAATACAATTTAATAGATTGCAAATCATGTATTAGATCATCTTTTCTAAATTGTAAAAAACCAGGTTGTCTGTCAGAAAAATATACATTAATATTAGGATTATCTTTAAAATCATTTTTCCATTTTTCAAAAAGATTAGAATAATCATAACCACGTCTACATTCGTCATCACAAAAATCATAAGACGCAAGCAAATTATAAATATAATCTTTATCAGGCATAAATCCAGGACTATTTTTCATAGTATCTTTAATATAAAAAAGAAACTTTTCAATCTCTTTAAATCTAGTATCTTTATTAAATAATCCCATTAATTTTCACTACTTTCATAATCAATATCTACTATGTCATCATCAAATTTTGCTCTTCTAAATTCAGCACTTGGAAAAACAATTTCAACTTTTTCATCTTCAATCTCTAATTCTATATTATCCATCTAATCACCTAACCAATCATAAATAAATTATATCAAAATATTATATATAATGAAACAATCTATTTAATTAAACTAATAATACTAAACATCTTTCAATTATTTTTTACAATTATCTAGTAAAATAAATAATAAATAACCATATAATCTCTAACTATAACATTACAAATACTTCTAAGAACTAAAGAGTATTAAAAAAAACTAGTTGAGTAGTAACTCAGCTAGGTTCTAAAAAATCATTAATTATAAATTTTATTTAATTATATACGGATTATCAGCTGATCCATCGCCAGAAATAACTAATACATTTGCATTTAAATAGAATGTAGGATTAGCGTCAAATTCACAAAATGCCTGTGCTGAACCAAAATAATAAAATTCACCATTGATGACAGATACACTTTTAAGAGGATTATAACTAGAATATAAAGGCGATATTGACCAAGTATCATCAGTACCATTAATATCATTAAACCATGTTTTGTCATTACATTTATCAAAAGGTTTAATTTTACATGTATCACTAAAACCTTTATCAAATAAGTAACTATAATCACTTGGATATAAAATTCCAGTATAACCAATCCATGAAGTATCTATATTATAGCTTAATTTACTTCTTTCAAAAGTGTACATTTTTTCAGGTGTTATTTTATTAAAATCATAAGTATTAGTTCCATATTTGTACTCTCCAAGATAATACTTAACAGGTCCAATTAAATTTTTAGAGTAATCTGAAATACTCTTCCAATAGTCACCTTCATTAATGTAACTCATTAAATCAGATTCACCCCAAACATTTAAATTACTACTACTCCAAGCTTTATTTTTAATTGGAGTTGATGGAATTATTTTAACACGTTTTTGAATATTACCCTTATCATCCTCAGTATCAAATACACCAACAATTCTCCAAGTCTCACATGTTAAAGTATCACTACTATCTTTACAATTAAAATAAACATAATTATTAGGAGTCATTCCCATAAAACGATAATCAGAAGCACTTTTTAACTGATTAGTTTCTTCATGATCAAAAGTATAAACTTCACTTTTATTTCCATCCTCATATAAAGTACTAGAACCATTAGCTTTACTAATTAAATAATTACTAAAATTAAAACTATTATACAAAGTAAACTGAACATTTTCTTCTAAAGTTAAACTATCTTGTAAAGTAATAAATTCACTAGTTGCATATACACTTGGACAAATAACTAAAATACCAATTAATATAATCATCATATTAACTTTCTTATTATATTTTTTATTAACTAATATAATAAGAAGTAATAAAGAACCAGTTATAAAAATAATTAAATATTTAAATATATTATCATGAGTATTAGGAATACTATTATTATTAGAATTATTAATATTTTTTACATTATTACTACTTCTAATTAATTGCCTACTTCCTGGACTATTATAATGTTTAACATCAATTGTCTTAGTAATTACTTCTTCATCATAAGAATAAGTAATAAATATATTTAACTTTTGATTAAAAACTTGTTTAAGACTATCTATCTTTTTGACATATTTAGCTGTTGCTAAAATATTAGTTTTAGATCCAGTTACAACATTTTCATTACTAAAACTATAAGTATTTAAAATATTATCAATTTCATTATTATCAGTAACACTTAAAATAGTAATATCTTTACCACTATTATTATCTAAAATCAGATTATAGGATACAAAATCACCAATATTATGTATTTCATAATTCAAATTAATAGTATTATTATCAAATTTGTTAATTTTTATGGTAGAATCATTACTTTTATCAGCTTCAGTTATATTACTTACACTAATATTATCAAGTGCGAACACACTATCTAAATTAATAAAAATTAAACTAAAAGCAAAAATTATAGAACAAATAAATCTTAAAAACTTCTTCATAAAACTCCCTACCTTAAACTATATAAATTATACACTACTTTTCTATTTAACACAAGAAAAATGGAATAAATAACAATTTATTCCAAAATACCAAAATGTAATTAAAAATATTTTTTACATATCTAAATGAAAATCTAAATATACATAATTATTCATATCATAAGATAAATTATTAGAAATATCGTCTTTAGCATTAATACTTATCTTTGAAATTCTGTCTCCACTACATAATGGATCAATATATCTAATCTTCGCACCATGATGTAAAAATATACTTTCTGAGGCTTTTTTGATGAAACATTAACATGCTTAGAATTCTTCCAAAATTTAAAAACATCTTTATATTTAGAATTACTAATTAAATTAATAATTTCACTCTCTTTTAAATTATATAAATCGTCTTTTTTAATAAGACCATCATTATTTAATAATTTAATAATATCTGCAAGAAACTGCATTGAATATCTAGTCTTATCATCTCTATATAAAATTGAAAGCTTACTAGTAATAGAAACAAATTCTTCACAAATTTTTATTGTCTTAAAGCCCAGTTCCATTTCATTATTTTCATTAACTAGTATTTCAATATCATCATATATTTCAAAAACCTTATTTATATCAATTAAACCATGTATTAGAAAAGAATTTGACAAAGAATATTCAAGTCTATCGGAAGAAAGCATCGGAGTATCATTATCTGCAATTGGATAAAGATGATAATTATCAACTTCCGATAATTTTATATTATCCCTCTCAAGCAATTTCATAATTTTTTTCGATGAAGAAATAATACTTGTAGTTAAATCTTCAGTTGATTCCTGCCTCATGTAATCACCATTCAGAAAATCAATTGAATGTTTAAAACAGGGAATTGCAATATCATGAAATAATCAAGAAAGAGTCTGTTTTTTATCATGAGTAAAATGCCAAATAATTAATGCAACTGCAATAGAATGATCCAAACTAGAATAAAAAAACTTATTATCAAACAAGTCACTATAAATAATCCCGCAACTAACACTAATATACCCCTGATGAATCATCTCAGGAGTATTTATATACTCAGTAATCAACTCAGGAAAATCAGGTTCTAAAATGCTAAAATAATCTAATACATCTTTATCTATTTCATCTAAATAATTCATAAACTAAACATCATCTCACATTTACTAAAAAAATAAAATCAATTATAAATCAGACTAATTAATCTTATTAATAACTGATACCATCTTTTCAGCTATTTTTTTACTACTTTCTAATAAAAAATTATCATAAGTAATCTTATTATCTTTACCTACTACATCACTAATACTTCTAAGTACTAAGAAAGGAATATTACATAAATAACATACTTGAGCAATAGCTGCACCTTCCATCTCAACACATAAAGCATTAAATTTATCACATATTTTTAAACTCATAATATCTTCTGTACAAAATATATCACCAGATGCTATTACACCACATTTTACATCAGAATCATTTTTAACAAGTAATAATAAATAATCATCTGAATTAATAAAAACACCTGTATTTGGAATATACCCCTTATCATGATTAAAAGCAGTAATATCAAAATCATGTTGTACAAGCTTAGATCCAGCAACTATGTCTCCAACATTTAAACCATTGCTAACACCACCAGCAACCCCAATATTAAAAACATAATCTACATCAAACTTATCAATTAAAACTTGTGTGCATCTAGCTGCATTTACTTTACCTATACCACATTCTACTAATATACATCTCTTACCAGAAACAACTCCTTCAATAAACTCTAAATCATATATTTTAGTAATCTTAATATCATTAATATATTTTTTTAACTCATCAAGTTCTTCCTTCATTGCAAATATAATCCCTATCATAAAGCCTCACCTCTAAAAAATTATAACAAAAAAGTAATAATTAAACAATTATTACTTCTTATTACCAAATCTATTAAATGGAAATAAAGTTAATCTAGCATGTCCCCTAATATCACTTTTTTTAACTGGACCAATCATACGACTATCTACAGAGTTAACTCTATTATCACCAAGTACAAAATAACAATCTTTTGGAACTCTAACTTTATCAAAATCCAAAGTCTTTTTATAATTAAAATCTTCTTTTACATATTCTCCATTAATATATAATTTGTTATTATGAAATTCTACAGTCTCACCAGGAAGAGCAATAACTCTCTTGATAATAAATTCATCTTGATACTTAATCACTACAATATCAAATCTTTTGATATCTTTAAATCTATAACTAATCTCATCTAAAATCATAATGTCTCCATCATGTAAAGTATCATTCATAGATGGTCCGTTAACTTTAATTGGTGTAAAAATAAATTTTTTAATTAATATAACAATAACAATTATTATTATATAAACAAGCATTTCTTTTAAGAAATCAATCACACTATTCATAAATTATCTCCCCATAATAGAAAAAATAAGGCATGGCCTTATTTTTGTCCTCTTTCTTTAATACGATATTGACCAACCATATTTCTTAAGAATGTAAGTTTAGCACGTCTAACTTTACCTTTACGTACAACAGTTAAACTAGCAATCTTTGGTGAATTAACTGGCCATGTTCTTTCAACACCAATTCCTGATGACATTTTACGAACTGTAAATGTTTCAGAAGTTGATCCTCCACGACGAGCAACTACAACACCTTCAAATGATTGGATACGTTCTCTTTTTCCTTCAATAATCTTAGCATCTACTTTAACAGTATCACCAACACGGAATTCAGGAATATCTTTTCTTATTTGTTTTTCATTAATTTTGTCAATAACATTCATAATAAATCTCCTCTCTATATATACATAACCAATGATCATAATCCAAAATGATAAGCGGATCACTTTTTTTGACAACTAGAATTATATCACATTAGCTATAAATAAGCAAGTATTTATCTACTTTTCCCACTAGTCTTCTTAACTTCCATAGAATAATGCATTAATTCTAGTTTTTCCTTAGCTTGTTTTTGTAAAACTTTTAACTGTTTAGACATACGTTCTAATTCTCCTTTAGTTAAAAATTCTCTATATTTATTTTTAATTTCTAATCTAAACTTTTCAATTAAATTGAGAACTTCTTCATAGCTAGATCCTTCTTCATCATCTTCACTTACAAGTAAATCAGTCGCAAAAGAAATTAACTTTTGATACTTTTTATTAACCTTACGAAATGCTAAAGGATTAGCCATCTTCTTATCTTTAACTTTAATTGCTCTTATTTTTTGTCCTTCAATAGTAAATGATTTTTTCTGAGATTTAAGAACAAATCCCCCACCATCAAAATCTTTAATTTCTTTCAATTTTAAATCACATTCTTTAGAAATAGAATACATATAAACACCTACTTTTCTAGTAAATCTGGTCTTCTACTTTTAGTTTTATTAAAAGCTTCTCTATAGCGATACTCATCAATTTTCTTATGATCACCTGATAAAAGTACGTCTGGAACTTCCATACCTCTAAACACTCTTGGCTTAGTATATGTTGGATAATCAAGTAAAGAATTATTGAATGAGTCTTCCATATGACTTTGTTCATTAATCACACCAGGAAGTAATCTAACTACTGAATCCACAATTGCCATAGAAGGAATCTCCCCACCTGTTAATACATAATCTCCAATACTAACTTCTAAATCACATAAGTTTCTAATTCTTTCATCGAATCCTTCATAATGACCACATATAATAATGATATGTTTCTTTTTAGACAAATCATAAGCCATACTTTGTTTATAAGAAACACCATCAGGAGTCATTAATATAATAAATGAATCATCACTTTTAAGAGATTCAACACAATCATATATAGGTTGAGCCATAAGAACCATTCCAGCTCCCCCACCATATGGTGTATCATCAACTTTATTATGAGGATCATCGGTAAAATCTCTAAAATCATGTAAATTTATTTCTACTTTATTATTTTGAATAGCTCTTTTAATAATAGATTCACTAAAAACACCATCAAACATATTTGGAAATAAAGTAAGAATATCAATCTTCATATTATTACATCCCATCTATTAATTCTATTTTAATACATTTATTTTCTTTATCAATACTTAATATACAAGGTGAATTAAAAGGAATTAAATGCGTTTCTCCATCAATATTAATTCTAATAATTTTATTACTAGAACTTGCATAAAAAACTTCTTCTATTATACCACATTTTCCATCATTTAAAACAATAGAGTATTTAATTAAGTCCTCATCTAATATTTCTTCATTATCAAGATTAAGCATATCTTTAGAAAAATATACTTTCTTCCCTCTTAAGAATAAAACTTGATTAATATCATTATAATCATCTAAAGTAACCATATCAAATCCCTTATGTACTCTATAACTTTTAATTTCATATAATTTATTATCTATAAGTAATTTATTACCAACTTTAAAAACTTTATCTTTAAATTCAAAATTACTCTTTATCTTTAATTCACCCTTAATTCCATGTGTTGAAGTAATTTTACCAATATATATCTTCTCCATACTATCTTCCTAACTCATATAAAAGTATACTAGTTGCAATTGCAACATTTAAACTTTCTACACCCTCATTCATTTTAATATATAAATTCTTAGTAGTTTTTAAACTTACCTCTTCTCTAACACCCGATCCTTCATTACCAACTATTAAAGCAAATTTATCTTTCATATTACTATCAAGATTCCTAACATCTTCTCCATTAACAACATTAGTCCCATAAACATTATATTCATTATCTTTTAAATAATCTATAAAATCAAGTATATTTCTTTGAATAATATTAATATGAAAAATCATACCTTGAGTTGCTCTTAATACTTTAGAATTATATACATCAACTGTATTTTCAGATAAAACAATAGTATCAATACCAAAAGCACAAGCACTTCTAATTATAGTTCCTAAATTTCCTGGATCTTGTAATCTATCAAGTATTAAAATTCTCTTACATATTCTATCATTATCTATATCGCCCTTTTTATGACAAACTCCCATAACCGTTTGAGGAGTATCTACTGAAGATATTTTTTTCATAACCTCTTCAGTAACATAATATGTCTTACAGTCTATTTCACATTCATTGTTTTCTCTGACAAGTACTTCATCAAGTACACCGGCCTTATAAGCTTCTCTAACAGAATGTATACCCTCTACAATAAACTGCCCATACTCTTCTCTATATTTCTTTTTACTAAGTTTAATATATTTCTTTACTTTTTCATTTTCTAAACTACTAATTATCATATTAAAATTCCTTCATTTCTTTTTTTATTTTATCTACATCACTAATATTTTCTGATACTAATTCCCAAAAAATCTTAGAATGATTAGGATGTATTAAATGAGATAATTCATGTACTATTACATAATCTAAATATTTAGTATCTCTTTTAATTAATTCTAAATTAAGTGTAACAGTTTTACTCTTAGTATTACAAACACCCCATCTAGTAGTCATTTTTCTAATTCTAAGATCAGGATAAGGTATTTTAACACTAAATCTATTATACATAAGATCAAGATGTTGTTTAAATATTTCTATAGCTTGTTTTTTATACCATTTATCTATATCAAAATTCTTTTTCATAAATACTCTATCATGTCCAAGTGAAATATCACAGTAAGTAACATATACAATATCATATCTCTGTCCTAAAAAATAAAAACCATCATTATTTGAATTCTTAGTCTTTTGTTTATTTATCATGTCTACAATTTTATCATAATTTTCATCTAATAATTTACTAATAGCTTTATCACTAGTAATTAAATTAGTAGTAACATGTATTGTTAAATCACTCTTAACTCTAATATAAGTATTTCTATTTTCTCTTTTTCTATTGATAATAACTAAGTAGCTATCATCGCCTACTACAAGCTTCATCTTATCACCAAAACTATTGTACAATAAAACACAAAAAAAAGAAAGTAACTAACTTAAAGTGATATTATAAAAGTAGACATGTAAAAAAAGAAACAGTCTACTTTTTCTATGCTAAAATTTAATAAAGGAGATGTATATATGAGAAAAAATAA
>CADCIN010000027.1 GCA_902801525.1 uncultured Erysipelotrichaceae bacterium
TTTACACAATATTTTTTATTAGTTTACACAAACACTTGACACAATAATACAAGGACACCAGAAAACAATAAAACAAGAGCAATAGCACGGCTTGACACTTTAAGTGTAAAATCAAAAATAATTGTTACAAATTTAACGTTTATTGTTGACTAGGTATCTCTAATATGAGATAATGGTAGTGTGTTAGGGATAACTAACATAATTGTTATAATACGAAAGGAGAAAGAAGAAAGATGAAAAAGTATGAATTAACAATTAAGGAAGCAACAGGAAGTTGCAACACAGAGCTATTTAAAAAAATGGCTAAGAAAGGAGATATCTCAGCTAGTAAGATTAGTGATTTTGTAGGTAAAGTTGTAAGAATAACTGGATATGCAAAAGCTCATATTGAAACAGATGAGAAAGAATTCGATATTACATATTATGCAACTGATGATGGTTATTTCTCAACTGGTAGTGAATATTTTAACGAATCATTATTAGATTATTTAGGAGATGCTGATGTAGAAGCATTTAAGATTTTAAAAGTTAAAACTAAAAAAGGATTCACATATAAAGCAAGTCCTATTATTAAGAGTGATAACAATGAAGAGTAGTGAATTTTTACTACTCTTTTTTATAATTTATTCTGGAATAATTACTATTTTATTTCTTTTAATTATTTATAAATTAAGAAGAGATAATGTAAAATTAGATAAATATAATGAAGAGTTAAATTTTGAACTTGCAAAATTAAGAAGAAAATGATATTTTATAAATAAGGAGGATAGATATGGAGGAAATTTTAAAATATATTTTTCAATATGGAGTAGGAACTTTATGTGTAGCTTATCTTATTTATTTTCAATCTACTACAATGAAAGATATGAATAAC
Source organism: uncultured Erysipelotrichaceae bacterium (assembly GCA_902801525.1). GTDB lineage: Bacteria > Bacillota_I > Bacilli_A > RF39 > UBA660 > RUG14670. Next base: position 875 of record CADCIN010000027.1, read on the forward strand.
ACACTTTTAAAAATGATTGATACTTTAAATGGTATTAACACTAGATTATCTTTGATAGAAGATAAGATTGATAGAAAAGGAGAATAAATATGAAATTTAAAATAGGTGATAAAGTAAGAATTTCAGGAGATTTATACGTATCAAGTAATGCAGAAAAACCAGTATCAAAAATTACTAGTAAAGTAACTTATATTACAAGAATAGCGAAAGGAAGTAAACATCCTTATAATACTACTGGAGATTTAGGATGGATGAATGAAAGTAGTATAGAATTATACAAAGAACCAACTCCAAGTTATGAAGTTGAAATAGAATTAACTGATAAGGACGGTTTAATTGATTATTTAAAAAATCATAATGATAAAATTATAATGATATCATCTGATGAACTTAAAAAGGTATTAGGATTATGAGAGCTGGACAAAAATTAGTAGCTAGTGATGGATTAGAAGTTGCATTATTTCCTTTAGAATATATAAATATATCACAAGGAGAAAATGGAAGTACATCACATCAGGGAAGCTATGCTGTTGACTTTTTGGGATGGGGAAGTAATGGAAGAGTTTATAAATGTCCTTGTTATGCACCTTGCAAAATAAAAGTTGTTTATGCAAGTAGTGGAACTTATAGAATTTTTGAATCAGTAAATAAAGTCCATTTAGCTGATGGAAGTATTGATTATTTAACTATCTGGTTTAGTCATTGTGATGATAATTCACCTTATTATTTAGGAAGAGTTATAGAACAAGGAGAACAATGTAATAGTACTGGAACTAATGGGAAGAATGTAACAGGCGACCATAGTCATATAATTTGTAAAAAAGGAAAATATACTGGTCAAACTTTACTTCCAAGTAATCACTGGACTTTAACAGGTCAATCTCATATTTATAATTGTTTATATGTAAATGATACTACTATATTAAATGGGTATGGTTATAATTGGAGAACTTATAGTGGAAACGTTAAGCCTGATTATAGAAAATATAAATTTAAGTGGGTATTATATGCTAATAAATTAAGAAAAATGTCTAGTTGACATTTTTTTTTATTTATGTTATTTTAACAATAGAAAGGAGATGTTAAGAATGGCTAAATTAACAAAAGAAGAATTGATAGCTAAAGTCAATGAAAAGTTGGCTGACAATAGCGAACTAGCTGTTGAACTTATGGAAGATATAACTGATTCAATTGATTCTGATATTTCTGAACTTGAAGATTTGAAGAAAAAATATGACGAACTTTTAAATCGTTATAAAGAAAGATTTATGAATCCAGAAGAAGTTAAAGAAGAAATTAAAGAAGAAGTTATAGAAGAACCAGAAGAAAAAAGAGTGGATGTAGAAGATATATTCACAGAAGATAAGGAGGATGAAGAATAATGGCTAAGAATGGAAATGTTATTAAAAGAACAGGTAATGCTGAATTATTGAGTTATATTATTAATCAAAATCCAGTATTAAAAGAAAATTTAGATTTACCAGTACAAGGTCAAAGTATTGAACCTATTGGTAAAATAATTATGGGTAATAAAGTATATCGTAATGCTTTTATTAACACTATTAATTTAATAGGATTAACAGTTATCAAACGAAATGGATGGGATAATCCATGGGATTTTACAAAACGTGGAACTTTAAGATTTGGTCAACACGTACGTGAAATGATAGCTGATTTATGTAATGTATATGATTATAATGAAAATTTCAGTGATAAAGATAGATTCTTACAAACTGTAGTACCTAATGTTCTATCTTATATTCATGAAGTAAACTTCCAAAAATTTTATCAAACTACTACATCAGATAGTCAACTTGCAATGGCTTTCACTGATGAGGGTGGATTATATAATTTAATTTATGAAATAGTAGGAATGCTATATGAATCACTAAAATATGATGAATATCTAGTTGATAAATACATGTTATGTCGTCGTATTGTTGATGGAACTGTAACTAGTGTAAGATTAGATACAGTTAATAAAACAGCACGTGAAATTGTTTCACAAATGAAATCAATTACAAATAAGATGACATTCAGAAGTCCTAACTATAATCCTGCTGGAATTCGTAAGGCTAATAGATTTGAAGATTTAATTACTATTATGGATACGGATTTTGAAGGAGTTATGTCTACTGAAGTATTAGCTACTTCTTATTATAGAAATGATGCTGAACTTAAAACTTTACTTAAATTAGTTGATGGATTTAGCGAAACTGATGAAGCAAGATTAACTGAACTTTTAGGAAGTGCTTATGTTGCATTTACAGAAGCTGAAAAAGCTGAACTTGCTAAAGTAAAAGCTGTTGTAATTTCTCGTGAATGGTTTATGGATTATGAATATTTATTAGATACTGAATCTAGTATGAAAGAAACTGAATTCTATAATCCTACAACTTTAGAAAATAATCATTTCTTACATGCTTGGAGAGTATTTAGTACTTCACCTTTTGAACAAGCTGTAGTATTTATTGATGACACTACTCCATCTGTAACAAGTGTTACAGTATCACCAGCAACTGCTAGTGTATCACGTGGTCAAAATCTACAATTATCAGCTTCAGTTGTAACTGTTGGATTTGCTAATAAGGCTGTTACATGGTCAATTCCTGAAACAGCTGGTGTATCTATTGATGCTAATGGATTATTAAAAGTTAGTTCTACTGCTTCAACTGGTGAAATAGTAGTAACAGCTACATCAGTATATGATGAAACTAAAACTGGAACAGCAACTATTACAATAGCCTAAGTTGCTAATTAAGGGAGCAACTGCTCCCTTTTATTTTTAAATGAAAGGAGATTATATGAGTAGGAAAAATGGATTATTACAAATAGATAATTTCAAAACTACTGAAATGTATAAAAGACAATATGTAAGTTTAGCTGAAAATGTCTTTAACATAGTAGGTCTTGAAGAAGTAGCTCCATTTATGGATTATTCGTATGTAAATAAAGAACTTGTTTATCGTGGTAGTATAGCATTTTTTATGGATGAATATCTAGGTCTTTTAGCTCTTCCTTATCAAAATATGGGTAGGTTAGATTTATATGGTAGACCTATTGATATTCAAGTTATAGGAAAAAATGGTTATACTAGACATCTAAAAAAAGGTGAATATGTTATAATGTATGACAATAGAAGTAAACAAGCCTTAATTTATGATATCTTACAATATGCTGAAAGAATAAGTTTAATACAAAGAACTATGGATATTAATATAGCTCAACAAAGAACTAATAGAATATGGAAAACTAAATCTGAAAATAAAAAGACGGTAGAAGATTTAATGAATGGAGTATCTTCTAATAATGAGGCTATATTAACTTATGATAATATAGATTTAGAAACTACAACTGGAATTTTAGCACCAGCTCCTTTTGTTGCTGATAAATTATCAGAGCAAAAAGATAAACTATGGAATGAATTTTTACGTCTTATCGGTATTGCTAATTCTAGTTTTCAAAAGAAAGAACGTAATATAAGAGATGAAGTTTTTATATCACAGGCTGGAACAATTGCATCACGTTTTACTAGATTTAACGCAAGATGTGATGCAATTAATAAGATAAATAAATTATGGAATCTTAATTTAGAAGTTGAATATTATGATGGACTACCTACAACTTTAACAATGGATGGAGGTGTAAGTGATGATGGATATGTGGAAACTCAAACCGACTTATCAAGTGAATCAGATAGAAGCTGATTTCATAATGAATCCAAAACCACCAACTTTATATGCTATTATGAATTCAATCGCTAATTATGACACAGAAGAAAAAACTAAAATACGTAATTTAGCAAAAGCAACACGTGAAAAGATTTTTGATTTTGATTATCCTTTAAGTAGTGCTGTTAGTAAAGAAGATTTTGAATGTCAAATACTTAATCATTATATTATGAGAAGAATTGGATTTGATACTTTTACAGCTTTTCAACTTTTCTTAGAAAATAAATTAAATGAAATTTTACCATTTTATAATAAAATGTTTGATTCATTAAAAGATTTTAACTTATTTAATGATGGAGAAGTTATAGAAAGAGATAGAATAGATTCTGGAAATACTTCAATGAATAGTAATAATCAAATGAAAAGTCGATATAGTGAATATCCTTTAAATAGATTAAGCGATATTGATGACGGCTCTTATGTAACAAACCAAAATACTAATAACGGAAATTCATCTAATAATGGAACTAGTAATAGTACTACAAAAGAAACAACTAAAAGAAGTCCAGTTGATAAAATGGATTTATATCAAAAATATTTACAAACTAGAAATAGTATTATGACAATGATATATAAAGATTTAGATATCTTATTTTACGGTATAGCCGATTAGAAAGGAGTGATAATATGATATTTAGAAATTGGGTATTACAAAACTTCCCTTTTTTAGAGGATGATTTTGATGCTTTAACAGATTATGAGTTATTCTGCAAGATGATGGAATATGTAAAACAATTTGCAAAAGATAATGAAGAATTTAATAAGAGATTAACTGATTTAGAAAACTATATAAATAATTTAGATTTACAAGATGAAGTAAATAATAAATTAGATGAAATGGCTCTTGATGGTACACTTGAAAATTTAATAGGTCAATATATTCAATTAGCAACAACATACGTTTATAATAATGTTTCTGATATGAAATTAGCTACTAATTTAATTAATGGAAGTTTCGCTCGTACTAGTGGATTTTATGATGGTAAAACTGGTGGAGCTTATTATAAAATACGTGAAGTGATTAATACTGATGTAATAGATGAAATGACTTTAATAGCTCTAAATGATACAAACTTAGTAGCTGAACTTATTATTGAAAAAACAATGTCGCCAAAACAATTTGGAGCTTATGGTGATGAAGAACATGACGATACTTTATCAATTCAAACATGCTTAAACACTTGTAATAATATTGTATTTAATAATGGAACTTATCTTGTTGATGCTGAAATAAGTCTTGAACCTGAAAATAATAGTTATATTAACATTGCAAATGCTACTTTAAAAGCTATAACTAATAATGCTAATGAATATGCTATTATTAAAATTATAAATAAAAATAATGTAAAAATTGTTAATGGTAATATTGTAGGTGATAGAGATACACATACTGGAGCTACAGGAGAATGGGGACATTGTATATGGATTCAAAACTCTAGTAATATTAATTTAAAAAATATAAATATGTCTAAAGCATGGGGTGATGGTCTATACATTAAAAGCGGTACTAATATTGTTAGTGAAAATTTATACATTAATAATACTCGTAGAAATGGTATATCAGTTATTAATGTTAATGGATATCATTCTATTAATGATTATATTGAAAACATTAATGGAACAGCTCCTCAAAGTGGAATTGATTTAGAGCCAAACGAAAATACAGAAGAAATAAAAAATGTAGTTATAGATAATATTACTTGTCATAATTGTAGTGGTGATGGAATAGATATAGCACTAAAATTATTAGGAGCTAATAATGAATCAACTATCATTATAAATAATCCTCATATAACTAATTGTAATAATGGAATATATGGTGGTTATACACAAGGATTAAAAGGTAAAGTTGTATTTAATAATGTTTATATTAAAGATGTACAAAATAATGGCTTATACTTTGAAAGTCCTTATGCAGAAGATGGATTAAAAACTGATATAATATCTCCATATATTAAAAATTATAATTTGAGTAATACATCTACTAGATATGGATTATGGATAGCCACTGGCTCTAGTAATTGGGGTAATGTTTATATATCTCGTCCATATATTGAAACAACTTCTGAAGTACTAGCTAATTGCATAGCTATTGTTTTAGGTGGTAATACTAATTATCATCCAGTTAATGTTATTTTAGATACTCCATTAAATAAACAAGGTAATATTTTTAATGCTTATGGTGAAAATGTTAAAATACTTGATACTTTAGAAGTATATAAACAAGAAAAAATAGAGAATAATACATATTCAAACCCTCAAGAAAATGTTAATACATTATTTACTAACAAAAATAATACAGTAGGAGCTAGAATATATCCTAGAAATTATACATCTATTGGATTAGATGTTACTTATAGAAAATTAGCTGATTATAATTTTCAGATACAACTTCCTACTGGTCATAGATGCCCTAGTTTATCAAGTAATACAGGAATCGTAATAACTTTAACTAATGTTGGTGATAGTTTAACTCTAAGAAGAGTATCAGCTGATATGTGGATAGTAACTAATATGATAGGAACTCCTACAATTAGCTAAAATAAAAAAGAGCTTTAAGCTCTTTTTTTTATTTCACGTGAAATATTAAACAATTGGATTAGAAATAGTATAATTTCCAATATCAGAATAATTATGAAAGATAGTAATTCCTTTTCTAAATAAACTATTAATTTTTTCTAAATCACTAGCTGGAATATTTCCTGATATAAGTTCATCCATTCCACCTACTTTTATAAAATTAAATTTACTACGTGAATTTAAATTAGGAGTTTTTACTATATTTACTTTATAACCAAACCTTGAAAAGTATCTGTCTATAATAATAGCTGTTTCTCTTTTAATAGACATCTGATAACAAGTAAAGGTTGTTTCTTCTGATGAATATGTTACATCTCCACTATTAATATTACCCTGTGCTTGTGGTGTCATTGTATCACGTTTATTTTGAAGTTGCATTATATTAGATATTAAACCAAGTCCACCACTTATAGCACCTGTTACATTTTGGCTAGCGACATTAGTTCCAATATTAAACGCATTTTCTACCATACCCATTTTTATATTTACACTATTCTGAGTTAACCAGTTTATATAAGCATCACTATTCCAAGAACACATAGGAAATTTTCCAAGAGATAGTCCATCCATATGATTATAACTATTATCGCTATTTTTATACATATAAGGCTTTAAAAAAATAGAAGCTCCTGGACAAATAGCATGGTCAATTAAAAATGAACATATATTACTATTATCTTTAAATAATTCATATTGATAAATAGCATTTCCACCATTTCCATTATTCATTAATATATAACAATAAGGATACGTTAGCAGTTTTCCATTAACAGGAACATATGTATCTAAAGATGATGGTTTATTAATAACACTAGTATTATTATCACTCCAAAGTTTAGTATAACTTCCTTGCTTTTGTTTTACACTTCCCCAACTTCCATAGTAATCGTCTTCATTACCTTCCAGTACTTTTTCAAAACAACTATCAGGACAAGTGAAAAGCATGTAAATAGCTTCACTTTTTCCACTATTAGCAAAAGCTTGTATAGTATGCTGTAATTGTTCAATACCAAGTGTTGAATTGTTATACCAAAAATATTCAAGTCCACTTAAATTTGAATTATAAACATTACATGGTGTAGCATTTCCACCACTTATAACCCATTTACCATCTTCCTGTGTAATATAAGGGTAAACAGTAGTTGCAAGAATAAAACACATATCATTTTTTCCATAACCATTTTTCTTTATTTTATTATCAATTATATATTCACCTGTTTCTAAATTTTCAGGAAGTGTATGAAGTCCTACTGTATCATCTGATACATGTTCTCTTTCAATAAAAGCTTGTCCTACATTGAATCTAGAGTACCATGTAGAAAATACATCTATTTCAAAAAATATCCTTGATGTTTTCGGATTTATTAATTTAACATCCGTAACCCATGCAAACATCCATTTATTACCAAAAGTTGGATTCAAAAAAGCAACATAATTAGAGTACATAGCTGATTCATAAGGACACTCTATATCAATATAATTAGTGTTTCCTAAAAATGAATATTCTCTAGCTGTATAAATAGAATTATTTCTACATAAATTAACCATCTGTTCTTCATTATAAGATAAAACATTTTCATAATTTTTATCTAATTTAATACCTGAACATAAAATAATTTCACTATTCTTATTATCTATCATAATCAAAAATCATCTCCCTACTATCTTCTATTATAATTAACTTTTTAGAATATTTCAACTTCCTTTTGAATTTATCCATCTGAAATTCTGTATCAAAGTATTTAAAAAATTGTTTATGTGATAAAGTATCTTGTAAAAGTAAATATAATTTTTTCATCGTGGACTCCTTTTAACATCATTTAAAGAATAATCTTTTGATAAACTTGTTTCTTCAAAAATCTTATAAGTGTTTTTCTTCATATACCAAAAATTCTGTAAATGCTTTTGTAATTCAAAATAGTTTTCAAATAATTTAAAGTGATATCTATAAAAATCTTCATACTTGCTTCTAGTTCTAGTTAGTAAAATATATTTCTTTTTTTCCATTTTATCCTCCTATTAACCAAAATCCCTTATCTTTTTATAGTAAAATCTATTACTTGTTTAAAATCTGTTCCTACTAAATCAGTAGCATAAAATATTTTATCTTCTCTAAATGTATCTAATATTTTTTTCAAATTGTCATTATTAATTGTTATGTCATATATATTTCTTTGCCAATATGGATTAATATCAACTTTATCAGATATTACTAAAGTATCTTTTTTTATTTCTCTTTTATTATTCATTGGATATATAAACCAACAAATGTGCTTTTCTTCTTTGTCTTGCAAAAGCTCTGATATAAATCTAAAGCTTTGAAATTGAAATATGAATCTAAAAACTTTATTATAACATTTATAACTTTTAGGTAGATGTGGTTGTGGTGATGATTGCCAAGAGCCATCATTTAACATATCTTTATTCCATCCTATAGTATGACTTGATACTCCAGTTGATTCGCAAAACTCAATAGCAAGTTTTACTACATCATCATCTGTTGAATTTAATTCTTTTACTTCAATTGTACCTTGCTTTTGATGCGATATTATTTCGTGCAAGTCCCATTCGTAAATATAAGGACATACTCTTGAAATTGAATTACCAATTAACCATAATTTAGTAGTACCGTGTTTACGGTCAACAGTGGCGTATAAATTCATGAGCTTGGTCGGTTCCGAGCTGAGATATCTGGATCTGGTCATGAACTCTTCAAAAATGATATCCTCTACATCTAAAAAACTAGCTCCAGCATAATTTTGTTCAGTTGAAAGAGCCATTGCATATCCTATTTTTTCACCTCTTACAATGCTTCCTTTTTCAGTATTATAATTGGATAAATAAATCTGCTTTCGATATGTAGAAACACAATTATATTTACCATTAGTTAACTTTTCAATATCAACATCTTCAAAATATTTTTCTATTTTCTCATTAGTTATTTCTTCTCTAAATCTTCTAAGTAATATAAATCTTTTACCTGTTTCTAAATATTTAATAACTCCTCTTTTATGCTTTATCTGGTAGCTTTTTCCATTACTCCTCTCACCATAAATAATGTTAATATCAGCATCTTCATTAATGATATTATCAGCATTATAGTGTTTTATTTCTCTTTTCATAACTCCTCAATATCAGATTCTAATTCATGTTTATTAATTATTTCTAAAGAATTCATATTGTTATAAATTCCTGTAATTCCATCTTTTAATTCTTTTAATTCTTCTTTTAATAATTCATTTTCTTTTTTTAATTTTTTATTTTCAGTAATAATACTAAGAATGTCTTTAATCATCATAGGACTACTTAATCCTTTTATTAATTCATCCATTATATCATCTCCCTTAAACTTTTATTTTCTTTTTCTAATTTCATTATAACTTCATCATATAATGCAAGTGTTATTAAGGATTCTCCTTTATCTTGTATAATCAACATTAATAATTCTCTTATTATTTCATTTTTAACTCTTCTATAATTCTCTTCAGTTGTTTGTCCTGATATAACATTGCTTTGATTTATTCCTAATTTTTTACATATATTAATTAATTTAATATTTTGAAATTCTTTTATAAAACTATAATCACTCATTTTCTTTCTCCTCCTTAAATATAGCTCTTTTACTTGATTCATCACTTATTAAATTAGCATAATCAATTGCTTTTCCTAGTTCATAACTACATGGAACTAAACAACATCCTGATTTATCTTTATTTAGATAACTATTTCCTTGATAATCTATTAATGTATTTTCTTGCTGTTCATCTAAATATACTAAAGTCTGTTTATGTGTTATAGAACTTTTAAAAACTAAATTGTCTTTAAAATCTTCTAACTTTTCTAAACAATTAGCTCCAGTTTTCTTTGGGACTCCTGCAACTGTTATTTTTATTTTACCAGAAAAATCTTCCGTTGCATATTTTTTAGCTCCTTGAGTTATAAATCTTTTATAAGTGAATAAATCACCTTTTTTTGTTTCACAATCAAAAACCCCTAGTAAATGTTTAACCCCCTTGATATCTTTAGGCTGATATTTATCAATTGGAATTTTTAAAATTTCCGAAACATACTTAATTCTTTCTATAACTTTTTTATTATAATCTTCTATTATTTTCTTATCATACCCATTAATTAATTTTAATGAATCGGTATCAGCATAAATCTGATATTTATCTAATTTTATTAAATTAGAAAGTAAATTATTTCTAGCATAGGCTGTAACCCATACACCAGTAGAAAAAGATAAAAAACCTTTTTTCTTTTCATTTTCTAAAAGTTCAATTATTTTTTCATTGGTTAACTCTTCTTCATACCATCCTTTTACATCATCATAATAGACATCATTTCTTATCGTATTAGTAACACTCATTCCATAAATACTATTAAACATTGCTTTAACTCTATTGTAATTTACTTCCTCTTCTTCTATTCCTTTTAATTCTGTTTTTTTAACATATTTATCCAGAATAAAATTAATTAATAATTTAGGTAGATATTTATATAAAGCTGAATAAGATTCTAATATTTCATATTCACAATTATACGTTTCTAATATAAATTTAAAATCAATATCAGTTAAAACAATTTCAATTTCATCTGCTTGCATTATACGTCCATTATCATATTTACCTTTTTTAATATATCGACATTTACTAGCTGATATAAAATTATTAAAATATTTACATTTTAAATTTTTAAATCTTACAACTAATAAATAAGCATAAAGTCGATACATATCAGAAACAGTCTTAACATCATCTTTAATAAATTCAGTAGCTGGATATTTAAAAGTTGTCATAACGTATGGATAACTTGAAGTAAAGTCATAAGAATCAACATTCTCTAATATTTCATCTGTATAGATCCAATTAGCATGTGTATATCCACCTTGAAAAGCTTCAATTAATAAGTTATAAATATGAGGATTGGTATTAATTGATTTTCTCATATTTCTTCTATATCCTATATCTTTGTAAACTAATTCCTGTAACTCTCTTCTTACTTTACCAGTTGAAGTTATTGGAATTTTATCTACTCTAATATAATTTAATAATTCTAACTTAATATAGTTATAAATAACTAAACAATCATTTTCACAATATGCTAATTCTTTTTTAGTTAGTTTAGTTAGAGGACATCTTAACTTATCATAATCTAAATTACCTACTAATTTTTTAATTGGTAGTTTAAAAGTATCTGCTAACTTTTCTAGTGATATATTAGTCATAAAATAAGTACAATGAAATTCTATATTATAATAAGATAAACTAGCTTTCATAACTTTTCTTTTAGTTCTTGCAAATACTTTAGAAAATGAGAATTGACTCCTTAAAAATTGAAATTCATATGATAAATTATGAATAAAAACAATTTTCTTTTCTGGTATATTGTGTGCTAATAATTCCCAGAATTCTTTTAACTCTTCCCAAGTTCTACCATAATATACAATATCATTAATAGAAAACATCCAAATATACATTATGCTATAATATTCTACTTTTTCCTTTTCTTTTTTAGTAAAATTTTCATAATAACTAGCATTATATAATTTATTATTTAACTTTAAATAACTGGTTGTTTCAATATCAAATGAATATATATTATTATCAACTTTTTTTCCTCTTTTACCTATAATTAATGGTTTATGATATTTATATTCTTTATAATATATCACGTTCTATTAAAATATTTTAAGTAAATTTCTTCTAAAAAATCTTTGTCATCTTCTGATAATTGAATATCACCCCTTTTTTCTACTAAATTATAATAAGTGTCGATATCTTCAAAAGTACTATCACCACTCTCATATTTCTCTTTTGCTTCTGTTAAAGTAGTCCAAATTGTACTAGCTCCTATTGATTCAGTTGTAATTCTTTTATCTTTATCTTCTACTAAATCATATAATTTATTAATTTCAGCATCAGTAATTTTATGTGCCTCATCACCTAGTGTACCTTTCAAAGATGTTTTTACTTCTTTAATAACACCTTTAATTCCAGTTAAAGTTGACGTTTTTTTATGTTCTAAAAAATTTTTTGTAGCTTTTTCTATAGCTTTTAATTGAGCATCAGACATATTTTTATTTAATCTAATTTTACCTGTTTTAGTAATTCCTTTTACTAATTCATCATCAAGTTTATTATAAAGCCTATTAACGCCCCATGAATCTTCTCCATACTTCTTTTCTATTCTTTCAATTGCTTTATTAGCTCTTGCAACTTGTTTTTTTAATTTTTCAAAATCTTTAGATTTATCAAAAATTTCTTTAGCCATTATCTATCTCACTTTCTAACTCATCTATTTCATCTTTTAATTCATTTATTTTATCTTCTAATATAACACTATATTTAATAACATCCAATAATACATTAACTTGTATATAAATTTTTTTCTCCTTATATAAATCATTTTTAATTATATTCTTATATAAATTTCTAGTTACTTCAGAATAATATTCTAAATTATCATATTCTATATCAAATAAATCATGACTACTCATTATTAAATCCTCCCATATTTAACTAAAATCAATCCATTAATAATTATTACAAAACAACTAATTAATCCTTTAATATAAAATAATACATTACTATCACATTCACCTGATGCAATTATAACAGCTATAAAAATTGTTATTAATAATAAATTATTCCATTTTTTCTTTAATTTCATTTATTCATCACTCCTTACCGTTTAAAATATCTAATAATTCATTAAGATATTTACTCATAAAAGTTTTACCACTTTTTAAACCAAAGAATGTTGTTCCATTTATATATTCAACTGCTTTTTCACAACGTGATTTATAATCATCTATCATATCTGACATTGTTTCTTTGTCATATTCTAAACTAAACACACCATTTTTATAATATCTTTGATTTTTTTTTAATTCTTCATTTTCTTGTTGTAAATTAGTTAATTTATCACACCAACTAGGACATTCAATATCTCTTTCGATTAATTCTTGAATATCTAAACTTGCTTGATGTAATTGTTCTTGTAAATTAGTTATGTAATCTAATAATAACTTTAAATCATCGCCTGATACTATGTCTTGAACATAATAATCTTTATATTTATCATTAATACTATCTAATATTTCTTTTATGTCATCATTCATTACTCATCACTTCCTTTAACATTTTGTTCTGTTATTTCTTCTTGTAATCTTTTAATCATCATTTCCGCATTAGTCATTTCTTATCACCTCTCTTAATCAATAGCTATAATGCAATTTGGATGCAATTCCTTTAATCTCTCTTTTAATCTTTTTGCCTCTTCTTCAGCATCTTCCCAATTATCACTAATCAGTAAATACTCTTCATGAGAATCTTGTCTAGATAAAAAGAATAAATCATCTCTTTTAACAATATCATAATGTAAAACAAAAATTGTTTTCATGTAATATAATGAATCAA
>CADCIN010000028.1 GCA_902801525.1 uncultured Erysipelotrichaceae bacterium
AAGTTATGCATTAAATTATAAAACCCCAATTGAGTATAGAACTCAACTAGGGTTTAAATAGAATCTTTTTACTGTCTACTTTTTATTGACAAGTTCATATTTTACATTAAGTCTCTTTTTTTACTTAAATAATCCATTAATTATTTTATTTACACTTTTTCTGATAAGTGTATTTTCTACTTGTGTAGTAACTTTTCTGCCAATTCTATCTACAGGATCTTTTTTATTTTTAGTCTCTTTTTCCATTTTCATTTTTCTTTGAAATTTTTCTGTCTCAGTTAACTCTTCTAAATTTTCATCTTCCTGTTTCATTTTTCTTTGGAACTTTTCAGTTTCAGTTAAATCATCTAAGTTTTCAACTTCATCTTGTGATGCAAAATTGTCTTGTGTTTTTTTAGTAATTGTATCATATGCACTTTCACTATCAATTTTCACATCATATTTACCAGCAAATTCACTAGAATTAATAACTTTATTTCTAGTTAAATCATCAATTGTACCAATTTTACTTTGAGGTGGAAGTATAGTTACTTTTTCTACTATGTTTGGTAGTCCTTTTTCATCTATAAAACTTACTAAAGCTTCACCTGTTCCAAGTTCTAAGATTGCATCTTTTGTATTAAAAGAAGGGTTAGTTCTAAAAGAGTCCGCAGCAGCTGTTACAACTCTCATTTCACTAGGAGTATAAGCATGAAGTGAGTGTTGTATTCTATTTGCAAGCTGACTACTTATATCATCTGGAATATCAGTAGGTCCTTGTGAAATAAAATATAATCCTATTCCTTTTGATCTAATAAGTTTAACTATTCGAGTAATTTGTTTTAATCGATATGCAGGCATGTTGTTGAATAATAAATGAGCTTCATCAAAGAAGAAGACAATTTTAGGTTTATCAAGATCCCCTACTTCTTCTAATGTATTATATAAACTAGTTAATAACCATAATAAAAATGAAGCATATAAATCAGGACTTTTAAATAATTCGACAGCATCTAAAATATTTATTATTCCTCTTCCATCACTTGAACATCTAATAAAATCTTTAATATCTAATGATGGTTCTCCAAAGAAATTATTTGCCCCTTGATTTTCTAAAATTAATAAACTTCTTTGAATTCCGCCAATACTTTGAATTGTGACATTTCCGTACGATGTTGCATATTTCTTTCTATTATCACCAACATATTGTAAAGCTGCACGTAAATCTTTTAAATCTACTAGTTTAAAATTTTCATCTTTTGCTATTTTAAATACTATAGCAAGTACTCCTTCCTGAGTTTCTGATAATCCAAGCATTATTGATAATATTTCAGATCCAACATCGCTTACTTTAACTCTTACAGGATGACCTTTCATCCCAAATAAATCCCAAAAATGTACTGGATAGCTTTCAAAATAAAATCCTTCAAGATTTAGTTTATTAATTCTTTCATTTATTTTGTCATTAGCTTCTCCAATTGATGCACATCCTGCTAAATCACCTTTAACATCAGCTAAAAATACTGGAACACCTGCATCAGAAAAACTTTCAGCAAGTACTTTAACTGTTACTGTTTTACCACTTCCAGTAGCACCTGTAATTAAACCATGTCTATTTGCTTTGCTAAGTAACAATTCACAGCTTGCTGAATCATTTTTACCTACTAATATTTTATTATTTATATACATAGTATGCCTCCATTATTATATATTCATAATAAATAATTCTATTAAAAATTTAGGATCAAGCCCTGTAGTTTTTATTTGAACATCTATATTTTCTAATTTCTGCATTAATTTTAATAATTCTTCATTAGAATAATAATTAATTAATTCTCTGATTTTTTTAATTCTATATGAACTTTTTTCTTGTAAAATATCTGTTATTTCTTTATCTGTCTTATATAATTTAGATAACTCTTTTACTTGATAAATTAATCTAAATTGACTTCCTATCAAACCAATTAAAGAAATGCAATCAACTCCGCAATTTAATAATTTTTTATATTTTATTAAAGCATTTTTTTTATCTTTTTTTCCAAGATCCTTAACAAAGTCAAAAGATAAACTTGAACTATCTTCATTTTTAATAATACATATAGTTTCTACATCTATTTTCTTTATTTCTTTCTCATCTAACTTATAATTTATTAATTTATGACACTCATTTTGTATCATTGTAATATCTTCCTTACAATATTCTTTTAAAAGCAATACAACTCCTGGTTCCAATTTATATTCTTTTAATTCACGTTTTATGAAATCGTCAACATTCATCGATACAACAACGCATTCAAGCATTTTTTTTAAATCTTTTGTTATTTTTTTTCTAGCATCTAAATTTGAATCAATAACTATTAAAACATTATCTTCATTAGGATTTTCCAAATACATTAGTAAATGTTTAATTTTTTTAGCATTTTCTTCTTGATTTAACTTAGAAATATTTTTTATAATGATTACTTTCTTTGTAGTTAGAAAACTATAAGTATCTAAGGCCTCTAGAGCATCGTCAAGAGATTGTTCTTCAAGGTCATAGATACTTGTTTCATAATCTTTTAAATTTTCTTTCTTTATAATTTCTTCTATCTTATTTTCTATGATTACATGATCATTTCCTTCAAGTAAATAATTATGCATTTGTTATTTCACTTTCAATAGCATTTATTAATTCATCTAAGTCAGTAATAGATTTTCCTCCACCTTGAGCAAATTTATTACTTCCACCACCATTTCCATTAGACATATTAGCTGCTAATTTAACAATGTATCCAGCATTAATATCACCAGCACTTTTTGAAATAAAGTTAGCACTCATATCATCCTTTAAATTAATAAAGAAAACAAATTCACATTCTTTTTGTTCAATTAATTGATCTGCAATACTCTTTAATAAATTAGAATCTTTATTATTAACTGTCATAACTAAAATATTTGTATTATCAATATTTTTAATATTTTCTTTGTAAATATCTAAATTAGATAAAGTCTTCTTTTCTCTTTCAGTAAAGTATTTCTTTTCTAAATCTTTTACTTCTTGTTTAACATATGCTAATTCATTTCTTTCAAATATTATATCCTTATAAGATTTAATTTTATTATTTTCAATATCAACATCAAATTCTAAATTAATACCATCTTTTTTAGCAGATTCTAATAATTCTTTAGCTTTCATTAATAATTTTATTTTTTCATCATTATATGGTTTTATTTCATTAAACATTGTCGATTCAATCTTTTGACCAGTTACTGCTTCTATTCTATATAAATTACTTCCTTTTGATTCATATGAATAAATACCAAGTTTTTCAATATTACCGGTATTTGATGTATGAGTTCCTCCACAAAGTTCAATAGATTTACCTATTTTAACAACTCTTACAGTTTTACCATATTTTTCACTAAATAATGCCATTGCTCCCAATTCTTTAGCTTTATCAAGAGGCATAATTTCAGTAGAAACAATTATATTTTTATTTATAATATCATTAACTAAATTTTCAACATCAATAACTTCATAATCAGTTAATTTTCCTGAATAAGTAAAGTCAAATCTTAACTTCTCATCATCTACATAACTTCCAGCTTGTTTAATTTCTTTTGATATTAATTCTCTTAAAGCATATTGCATAATATGAACACTAGAATGATTTGCTTCTATTTTTTTACGACGATCTTTATCAAGTACTAATTCACATTCATCTCCAGGTTTAATTATTCCATCTAATAATCTTATTTTATGAATATGTTGTCCATTAGGAGCTTTAAAAACATCTAATACACGAGCTTTAAAGTTTTTACCTATAATCATACCAGTATCACTAACTTGACCACCAGACTCAGCATAAAAACATGTTCTATTGATTGAAATATATCCATCATGTCTTAATTCATCTTCAAGTTTTTCTTTAGAAAAAATAGCTTGTACATTACTTTTTAATCTATATATACCATATACAAATTCAGATGGTTCCTTAAAATCTAATAATACTTTCTTTTGACTAGCCATTGCAGATTTATTTTTAGCATTTTTCTTAGCTAAACTCTTTTGCATATTCATGTATTTATCAAATTCTTCTTTATTAGTTGTATATCCTTGTTCATTTAAATATTCTAAAGTTAATTCAAATGGGAATCCATAAGTATCATATAATTTAAATGTATCTTCACCACTAATAGTTCCATCCATTGATTCATTAATAAGTTCTTTTAATCTTCTTTCACCTTGTTCAAGAGTCTTTAAAAATAAGTTTTCTTCATTCATTACTTGTACTTTAATTATACCTTGTTTTTCTATAAGATATGGATACGCTTTACCCATTGTTTCAACTACAGTAGGCACTATTTTATACATAAAAGCTTCAGTAAGACCTAATCTCTTTCCAAATCTTACACTTCTTCTAAGTAATCTTCTTAGTACATATCCACGACCTACATTTTCAAATGAAGCTCCATCTGCTAGTGCAAATGTTATTGCTCTAATATGATCAGCTATTACTTTTATTTCAGTTTGACCTGTATATAGTATATTAGTTAATTCTTCTACTTTTTTAATAATAGGTGTAAATAAATCTGTTTCAAAGTTTGAATCAACTCCTTGAAGTATTGTACACCATCTTTCAAGTCCTGCACCTGTATCTATATTTTTACTTGGTAATTCTTTATATTCAGATCTAGGTGTCCTTGATTTTGAATTAAATTGTGAGAACACATTGTTCCAAATTTCAACATATCTTTCTTGTTCCTCATCAGTTTTAAATTTTTCTAAAGCATCACCTTCAGGATCATATTTTTCACCTCTATCAAAGAATATTTCAGAATCTGGTCCACATGGTCCTTCTCCTATTTCCCAAAAATTTTCTTCTAGTGGAATTAAATGGTCAATATTTAATCCTTCTTCAAGCCATTTATCTCTTGTTTCAACGTCTTCTGGATAATATGTAACATATAATAAAGCTTTATCTATTCCAAACCATTCTTTTGATGTTAATAACTCATAAGCAAACTCAATTGCTTCTTTTCTAAAATAATCTCCTACAGAGAAATTTCCCATCATTTCAAAGAATGTTTGATGTCTCTTAGTAATTCCAACGTTTTCTATATCATTTGTTCTAATACATTTTTGAATACTTGTAATTCTTCTAGATTCTGGTATTTCTCTTCCATCAAAGTATTTTTTTAGTGGTGTTACACCTGCATTTATCCATAATAAACTATCATCATTTATTGGAACAAGTGGTGCACTTTCATATATTTTATGTCCATGTTGTTCAAAGTATTTAAACCACATATTTCTAATTTCATCATGTGTCATATATTTCATTTTTCTTCGTCTCCTCTTATGTAACCAATTATTTTTTTTGCGACTTCATCAATCGTCATATTTGTTGAATCAATATATATTTGATCTTCTGTTCTCCTTAACGCTCCAACAGGTTTGTGCATATCATTATAGTCTCTTTTTTCTATATTTTCTTTTATTTCTTTAAGTGTCATATCAATATTTTGTTCTTTATTTTGTTTAAATCTTCTCATTGCTCTAACATCGGCAGTTGCATCAAGATAAAACTTATAATCAGCATTTGGAAATACAACCGTTGTTATATCTCTTCCTTCTAGTATTACATTTTTTCCATTAGCCATATTTCTTTGAAGATCAACAAGAATTTTTCTAACTTCTACTATCGAAGATATTTGGGATACAATTTTTGTAACTTCTTTTGTTCTAATTTCTTTAGTAACATCTTTCCCATTAAGAAATACATTTTTATTCTCATCCATTATAATTTCTTGTTTTTTAGCAAGTTCAATTATTTTATCTTTTTCATCTAATTTAATATTATTTTTAAGTGTTGCAAGAGCAATACATCTATAAGTTGCTCCTGTATCAATGTTTACTAAATTTAATTTTTTTGCAATTATATCAGTAATTGTTCCTTTACCAGATCCTGCTGGTCCATCAATTGCTATTATCATATTGTATCCTCCTCTTTATTAATCATATTTTCTAATAACTCATCTAACTGATCTAATTTAACATTCTTAAATAAATATTTATAATTATCTATTTCCTCAGTTGATATCTCAGTTGTATGCATCTTTTGTTTATCAGTTAAATCATTTATAAACTCTCTTTCTATCTTTATTACTGTGGCATTGTATTTTTTAATAAAATCATCTGTTTCAGTTTTAAATCTTGCATCAGTTATTATAAAAGTGTCAAAATAATTTGAAAGAATTTCAATATCTTCTTCTAATCTATCTATTAAGAATCTTTTTTTATTTAATTTATTCTTAATTAATTCCACTCCAACTTCTTGAAGAAATTCTCTAGGTTTTGGATCTTTTTCTTTATTATAATTAAAATAATCTTCTGCATAATGATAAAGTGGATAAGTTATTTGCATTATACATGGTTTATATCCTTTTTCTAAGAGTTTTTCTTTAAGCATATTTCCAAGTGTTGATTTTCCACTTCTGGCTTTCCCAGCAATAACATATACCTTCATATAACACCTCTTTTTATCAAAAAAAAGACCATCTATAGGAGTGCATATACACTGTACCATCCTACTTTGGTCTTAATTTCTATAACGGTTTCCCGATAAAACTCGTAAAGCAGCATTTTCATAAAAGATAATTATTAGTTCGCACCTTACACTAACTCTCTTAAAAATTCTTTTATTACTTTATCTTTAGTCATTGTCTTATTCAATATTTTCATTTGTTTTTTGAATCATTCCTACAAAGTTTGTTTTCTCATTAATAAAAGTAATTATTATTTTTAATGCAGATATAACTGGTGTAGCAATAATCATACCTATAATACCAAAAAAATGCTCAAAAATCAATAGTCCAATCATAATTGTTACTGGATGTAATTTCATAGTATGTCCCATAATTAATGGTTGATAGAAATTATTTTCTAAAAGCTGAACTACTACTATTGAAATTATACAACATATTCCAACTACAGGTGATTGTGTAAATCCTACTAATATCGCAGGAATTGCTCCTATATATGGTCCAAAATATGGAATTATATCTGTTAAAGCACAAAACATTGCGAATATTAAAGGAGCCTTAATTCCAGCAAGTGTGAGACCTACACCTTGTGTAATAAATACTAAAAGCATTACAATAAATACACCCTGTACATATCCTCTTAATGATTCATTAATTCTTTTTAATAATTCATTTGCTCCATCTCTCCATGTCACAGGTAAAATTTTATTAAAGTTAGTATTTAGTTTATCAAAATCAAATAACATATAGAACCCAATCATTAGGCCAAGAACAAATGTCATACTTCCACTTATTAGTTTCTTTGCAATATTTAATAATGTATTTGGCATTTTAGTAGTCATATTAATTCCTGTTTTTTCAATTTCATCAAATAGTTGAACTTTAATACTTGTTAAATCAATATCATGATTATTACTAAAATTATTAAACAAATTATTAATAAAAGCCTTAAAACTCTTCAAAAGCGCTGGTACTGTTCCAGCAAAGTCTTTTATTTGATTAATTAAATTTGGCATTAATAATGCAAAGAAAATCACTAATATTCCAATAAATACAATATAGACTATTAAGCAAGATAATAATTTAGGAATTTTTTTCTTTTGTAAAAATTTAGTTATAGGATCAAATAACCATGCTATTAATAAACCTATAAATATTGGTGAAATAACCACAAAAAATTCTTTTAATATAGATAATATAGTCCACTCTTTTACAAGTCTAGTAACTAAAAATATTAAACATAATATTGCAAAGACAAATCCAATTTTTAATATTTTTTTAAGTATAAAAACAGATTCATTTATTGTTTCTATATCAAGTTTATCTTTCTTTTTAAACATCTTTACATCCTCCTATATTTATTATAGCATATTTACTAGAAATAAACCATTAATTAAGATATAATATTTACAGGTGAATTAATATGAGTATCTTTAAAAAAGAAGTTATTTTGAAAACAATAGATAAAAAATATGAATCTATAATAGAAATTAAAAATTCTAGATTTATTTCTATTATTTATAAAATCAATAGTTTAGATGATGTAAAAAAATATCTAGATGAGGTAAAGGATAAATATCCTAAAGCTACTCATTACTGCTATGCATATATTTTAAATAATAAGTGCAAATCTAGTGATGATGGTGAACCTGGTGGTACTGCAGGTATGCCAATATTAAATGTTTTGCAAAAGAATAATTTAAACTTTGTTTTAGCAGTCGTTGTTAGATATTTTGGTGGAATTAAATTAGGTGCTGGTGGACTAGTTAGAGCTTATTCTAAATCAGTTAAATTTAATCTAAATAATTCTAATTTTATCTTATTATTTCCTTCTAAAGAAGTAGAATTTAGTGTTGAATATTCTGATAGTAATAATATAGATTATTTATTAAGAAATATGACAATACTAGAAAAAAAGTTTTTAGATAAAGTATATTATCATGCATATATCGATAGTAGTTTAATATCAGTATTAGACAAATATAATTTAAATATAATTGGAGATAGTTTTATAGAAAAAAATGCAGGAAATTAATCCTGCATTTTTAACTGCATTCACATAATAATCTTAATTTTTTTATTAATCTTTTCTCTATCCTAGATATATAAGACTGAGATATTCCAAGTTTTTCAGCTACTTCTTTCTGAGTTAACTCCTTATTACCAAATAGTCCATATCTCAGTACCAATATTTCCTTATCACGTGGTTTTAATTTTAATACTTCTTTAATCATTAATTTTTTTTCAGTTTCTTCCTCTATTGGTCTTGTAACTATATCTGCATCAGTACCTAATATATCTTCAAGATGAAGTTCATTGCCTTCTCCATCTAAAGATAAAGATGCATCTATACTTATTTCAGTCTTAACTTTTTTATTTTTTCTTAAATACATTAATATTTCATTATCAATACACCTTGATGCATATGTCGCAAGCTTAATATTTTTATCTTTACTAAAAGTATTAATTGCTTTAATCAAACCAATAGTTCCAATACTAACTAAATCTTCTAAATCAATATTTGTATTTTCATATTTTTTAGCAAGATATACAACAAGTCTTAAATTATGTTCTATTAATATATCTTTAGCTTTTTTATCACCTTTATCTTTTAATTCTACATAATAATCTTCTAATTCTTTAGAAAGAGGTTCTTTTAAAGTATCATTTGATCCAATATAGAATATACTCTTAGGTTTTAATAATAATTTTTTAATAAATATAATTAATTTTGTCATAATTCCTCCTTTAATTTACTTGGTAATATACAATCAACATTATTAATATTTAAACTATCATTACTTTGACCAATTAATATGTTTTTAAATACTTTATTGTTAATTTCTATTTTATCTGGCCTAAAACATTTAATTATTCCTGTAGTATTTAATGCTTTATAGGGTACATATACTATCTTCTTATTATTATTTATATTATAAGTATTATTTATTATTAATACTGGTCTTTTCATTATTGGATCTTTTAGATTATTACCAGTATCCAAAAGAGCTTTTAAACTATATGTTTTTTTATCTATAAATATTTTAACTTGATAGATATTAGAATTTATATATTTGTTACTCTTTAACTCTTTAAGAGTTTCTAATATTATTAATGGAATAGAAATTATTATTACAAGTTTATTTAGACTTCTACCATTATTTGTATATATTAATCCATTTATTTCTATTTTATTATTTATATCTATTAGATATAAACTTCCTCCAATAATAATACTTATTAAATAAAAATATATAATATCTTTTTTTATGTTTTTAAACCCAAATGTAATTAAATTAATTAATATACTAATTACTATCTTATAGATAATTATTTCTATTTTATTTAGTTTTAAAAATAATATTAAGACAGTTAAAGATCCAAATAAAGCACCCTTAAGCAAATTAATTATTTTTCTATTTTCTTTTAATGTTTTATTCACACCATAAAGTATAAGAAAATCAATAAAGAAATTTAAACTAAGTACTAGGTCAACATAAATTTTCATGTTTATCACCAGTATTATTTTACAAAATAAAAAACGACGTTTATGTCGTTTTAATTACTAATTATATTTTTTTCTTCTTTATAAATATTCTTACTATATATCCTAAGAAAATACACATAATAATTACAAATATCCATTTTAATATTAAACTAATTGGATAAGATGAGTACTTATCAATAATACCAAATATACTTTCTGGAATATATTTATCTATTAATGTACTTACATCTTTAAGTGGAATATTTAATTTTATAAATGTTAAAATTCTAAGAAATATATCTACTATTGCCATAAAAAATACAAATGATGAAAATCTTTTAAAGAACATTACTACTATAACCATTAATACTATTAATACAATTAAATCTATATACATACTCTACCTCTTTACTTCATATATTCATTATTTTCTAATTCATATTTTAATGTAGTTTCATCACCATGTCCAGGATATAATTTTACATCTTCTGGATAATCTTTAATCTTTTTTAAGCTTTCTTCAAGTTCAGATTTATTACCACCTGGCAAATCATATCTTCCAACTGTTTCTTTAAATATAAAGTCTCCAACAAACATTGAATTAATCTCTTTAAAATAAAATGTAACAGAGTCTTTAGAATGTCCTGGTGTATAAATACAATTAAATTTAAAGTTACCTATTTCATATAATTTTTCTTCTAAACTACTCTTTTTAAATATTTTTACACTTTTCTTTTTTAAGAAATTTCTAAGTGCACCTATATGATCGAAGTGTGAATGTGTAATTAATACAGCAAGTACTTTTTTGTCGCCAATTATTTCTTTTATATTTTCAAAATCATCGCCTGGATCAACTACTAAACAAGTTTTATCGTCACTTATTACATAGCAGTTTTCATCAAGTGCTCCTGTTACTATTTTGTTTATTTCCATATATTATCACCTATTATAATATAACATATATTTTTTCATTTTAAAAGATAATTACATAATACTTTACACAAAAAAAGACTTAAAAAAGTCTTTTGTTTTCTTATGGTAGCCTGTACGGAATTCGAATCCGTGAATGCCGCCTTGAGAGGGCGGTGTGTTAAGCCACTTCACCAACAGGCCATATATGTCTCTTAATGAGACACATTAATTATAACACTTGTTTATTTCTTTGTCATCAATTTTAGTTATTAATATAATTTTTGTATAATTTTACTCTTTTTGAAATTTTATCTTTTCCAAGTATTTTCAAGATCGATAATAAATCAGGAGACTTTGTACGACCAGTTATCATAACACGAATTGCTTCACAGATATCTCCAACATGTCCTTTAAAGTTTTCTGGATCTTTCTTGTATTCTTTTGGACTACCTGCATATCCATTTTCAATTGCAAATTCTCTTACTTTATTAAACCATTCCTCATTATTTGAATCTAAATCTAAATAGTTTTCAATATAGTTAAGAACTAATTCAGTATCGTATGTTTTTTCCCCATCATATTTAGAGAAATTTTCTTTTTCAAATTTACTATCAATTGCATATGAAAATTCTTCTTCAACATCACTATATTTAGAAATATCTTTACGAGGTCTTGGTCCATCTTTTTCGATACTTAAAAATTTAATCATATCATCTTTATTTTCTTCTAATTGTTTGGCATATTCTTCATTATGTTTTTTTGCCCAAGTAAGTGTTTCTTCATATACTTCTTTTCCTGATTTACGTGAGAAATACGTTTTACATAAGTTTTCTAGTTTAGCTTCATCAAATGAAGTACCACCAATTGCTTGCTTGTCAAATGAAAATTCAAAATTATTAATATCTTTATCAGTATTTTTTAAATACCATTCTTCAAAATTAGTATTAGTAATTGTAGCAAGATATAAATGTAGCGCTTTAATTGGTATTCCATTTTCATCATAATATTTAACACTAAACCATGGATCTTTTCTTTTAGAAATTTTTCTAATATTTCCAGTTTCTTTATCTTTTATTGTTATTGGTGCAATATGAGCATATTTTACTGGTTTAAAACCTAATACTTGGAATAATTGAATATGTAGTGGAAGTGAAGAAACCCATTCATCTCCTCTAATTACATGTGTTGTATGCATTAAATGATCATCTATTGCATGTGCAAAATGATAAGTTGGCGTTCCATCTTTTTTTAGTAATATTGTATCAACATTATGTTCTGGGAACTTTAATTTTCCTTTAATACAGTCTTTAATCTCTACTTGTTTCTCTAGATTACCTGGTGATTTTAATCTTATAACATACTCTTCACCATTACTTATCTTTTCTTTAATTTCTTCTAGTGATAAATCTCTATCTGTTGCATAAACTCCATATATTCCAATTTTAGTTTTGTTAATTTCTTGTTCTTCTTTTATTGCTGCAATTTCCTCTTCTGTCATAAAACAAGGATAAGCTAATCCCTTAATAATTAAATCTTTAATATATGTTTGGTAGATTTCAGTTCTTTCACTTTGTCTGTAAGGACCATAATTTCCGCCAAATGTATATCCCTCTGTAGGCATTATTTCAAAATCATTTAACACCCCAACAATATTTTCAATTCCGCCTTCAACCATTCTTTTTTGGTCAGTATCTTCTATTCTTAAATAGAATGATCCTTTTGTTTGCTTAGCATATGACATATCAGCAAAAGCACTTAAAAGGTTTCCTAAATGTACAAGTCCTGTAGGAGATGGCCCATAACGTGTTACCATTGCACCTTCAGGTAAATCTCTTTCTGGATACATATTTTCATAATATTCACGATCATGTTTTAGATTTGGAAATAAAAGATTTGAAAGTTCAACTCTTTCTGTTTCATTCATAATTACACCTCATTTATTTAAATATAAATTATTTCCTATTTGGTTGCCCTAGTTAGATTCGAACTAACGCGTCGTGCGGTCAGAGCGCACTGCCTTACCACTTGGCCATAGGGCAATATATCACAAGTAATTATACTACATTTTTAAGTAAAAAAAAAGAGTTTAAATTAATCTTGTAAAATCTTTTTCTTTTCCATCCCTTTGATTTGTTTTCTATTAAATCTTGAATGTAAATCATAACCTATTGTTTTTAATATTTTATTATTATTTAGTGATGATTGATAAGCCTTAATTTGCTTTTTATTTTTATCCTTTAAACTAAATGTACCTCTTTGTAGATAACTCCATTCTTGACTTACTTGATCAACAGGTATTATCTTTTTTCCTTTTATTTCTAATGAATCTAAAAAGTCTGCAGTTACGTTAGCCATTTTTTCTGTATCATTAATAATATCTTCTAATAATTCATTTAAATCAATTATTTCATTACTTGATATCATATTTTCTAATTTATGAATAACATCGTAAGATACCTTATTCTTTTTAATACTCTCTTTTATTTTTATTCTTGCCTGATTAGATATTTCACATGTACATACAACATAATTTGATTCATCACTATATGTAAATATTTTATGACTGTTTTTCATTTACTTTATCCCCTTTCAAAATGTTTCTATATTATAACATATATTCATAATTTTATCAAGTATGATTTAATTTTTTTGTCGAAATTTGTTAAATATAATAAAAAAATAAGCATAATTGCTTATTTATATTGCAACTTCAAACTTAATTTGAGGATTTTTCTTTTTAATTAACTCTTTTGGATAATCTTCTATGTGAAATTTACTTCCTTATCAATAATAATTTTAGGATTGCAATCAATTGAATCTCTATTAACTAACTCTCTTGCAGCATCCATATGTCTATCATATATTTGAATATTTCCAACAAACCAAGCAAAATCTCCAACTCTATAATTAAATTCTTTTGCTAAGATATGTTGCAAGAACACATATTGCATTTGATTAATTGTACCAGCTGTACAAAAATCCGATGATCTTTGATATAAATTCATATCTAAATAATCAAATCCATCTTTTCCATGTCTTACAAAATATTGAGTTTGATATGCACAAGGAACTAGTGAATGTTCCTTTTTAAAGTCTTCTTCCTGCCACATATTAATAATTATTCTACGGCTATCACTATGTTTTTCTAACTCTTTAAATGTTTTAAGCATTAATTTATTATCTCTTATTATAGAACCATAAGTTTGACCAATTGTTGCATCTTTTGTTAATACATTTCCTGTTGCATAATCCAAAATATTTTCACCATCAAAGTCTGTTTTAGGATCTACTGTATAAGATTTTATTACTTTTTCTTCTTTAGATTTAGGTATTGAATTTATTTTACCAGCTCTATCATAATAAAAGTTTTCATTAATATAAGGATTTTCACCATTTAATAAATTACCATCTTTATCATAATGATAAGGGTTAATTACCCAACTTCTCCACCATCTTACTCCATATTTCATTTCCAAATTATAAACATTAGAGTCTTGATCTCTATATATCCATAATATTTCTCCTATTGAATTTTTTGTTGCTATTGGTCTAAGAGTAATAAGTGGTATTTCTCCTTTTTCATTTGAATAGAAGTATGCCGCATTATTTACTGAATATGAATGGGCTTTTACCCCATCAGCCCAATGGGGTCTGGGGTTATTATCAAGGCATCCATTTTCAATAATTCTTTCGAGCGTTTCTTTTGTATATTTATCTCCTTTAGTCATATTTTTCCTAATATACCCCTTTATATTTATTAATCATTTAACATTTGTGATATTATTTTTTCTATATTTTCATCAACATTTTCTAAAGTAATTTCGTCATTTTTTAATGTTACTTTTTTTAATTCTACTTCGTCTTCATTAATTTCATCTTTGTCATAATTACATTCAACTGCTAATACATATTTTTGATAATCAATATCTTTTTCCTTAACTATTAAATATTCTTGTCCATTTTCCAACTTATAAATTTTATTTATCATTTTACCATTCCTCCAGCTATGTTAGTTAATTCTGATATATCACTTAATCCTAAGGTATTTGCTACTTCATCTGCTGGTAACCAAGCATATCCCAATCCATTAGCCTGATTAAAATGTACCATTGTTCTACCATCTATTACTTTTACTTTATCTAATGATAAATTCTTAGCAACACTTGTTAATAACGATACTGGATTAGTTGAATCACTACTTACATACCCATTTTGTATTGAACTTAAATCTACATTATTTGGATCTATTGGAAGTAAATCTTGTGCCCTAGGTTGTACTATAGGCTGTGTTGGATTATTTGCTGGAGTAGTATTAGGGCTTGTTGGATTATTAGGTGTAGAAGCACCATTATTATGTGTATTTGGTGTATTTTCCTGTGTTCTAGGTCTAGTATCATCTTTATTAGTTATAGGTGCTTTATGATTAATTTTATAAATTGCCTGACCAATTTTACCAACTGTATATCCAGTTGCTAATCCATTAATAAACACTTGTGTTTCTGGCTTTTTCATGAAGTTATTAATTTTAGCAAGTGCATTTACAATTTTTGGATGTTTTTCTTTTTGTTCTTCCTTAAATTTATTTACATCAGCTACTAATTTGATTATTTTATTGTCTTTTTCATCTTTATGTTTATTAGTATATACTTTTAAAGCCTTTTTAGATACTACATATGTTAATCTAGAAACAGATAATATTAATCCACCAGTTCCAGGTGTAATCAAGAATGATGCTGCTAAACCAACTCCAAATCCTGCTGCAAACCATGCTGCCTTTTTAATTTTCTTTTTTCTATTATCAATTGCTACTTCTTCTGGCTTTTTATCAACTTTTTTCTCTTTTTCACGTCTACTAACTTCTTTTAATATTCTATTTATCATTTCTTCATATTTTTTATTTGGAGTATCTCGATTTTTTTGTAATAACAATTTATATAGTTTATCTAATTCTTCATCTGTTAATTTTGTTAAATCAATATTATCAAGATTTTCTAAACTATTATCTTTATCATTATCTTTTTTACGATTTTCAACTTCTTGTTTAATTTTTTTAATTAATTCAACATATTTTTTATTTGGCTTTTCTTTATTTCTTTTTGTACAGTGTTTATATAAATTTTGTAATTCCTTATTTGACAATTTTGTTAAATCTATATTCATTTCTGTTTCATCAGTTTTAACAATATGTCTTTTATCTTTTTCAGTATATAATTTATCAATAATCTCTGCTAATTCAGGAGATTGATTTTTCATATACTCAGAATATACTTTATCGTATAAATCAGTTAATTCATCATTAGTTAATTTTGTTAAATCAGTGTCTTTATCTGGCATTACGAAATTATTTTTTAGTCTATTTTCTTTTTCTTCATATAACTTTTTGATTATTTCTGATAATTCTGGTGTTTGATTTTCAATGTACTCAGAATAAACTTTTGCAAATAAATCATCTAATTCTTTATCAGTTAATTTAGTTAAATCAGTAGCTTTATCAGACATTAAATTTTTCTTATTATTTCTTTGTTTTTGTTCTTCATATAATTTTTCTAATATTTCTGCATATTCTAAATCTTTTGTTTTTGTATACTCATTATTTACTCTTGCAAATAAATCATTTAATTCTTTATCACTTAATTTAGTCAAATCTTGATTTGCTTCTTCTTTTAAATCATGAAAATCAATATTTGATTTATCACTTGATGTATTATTTGGAACAACTGAATCATTTAATTTAGTTAATCGTCTATTTTTCATCTCAGTTTGAATTGCTGATAAATTTTTAATTATTTGAATTAATTTACTGTAATCATCTTTATCAATATCAAAAGAATTATTTAGACTAATTGTTTGATCATATAGTTTATCTAATTCTTCATCAGATATTGATGACATATCTTTTAATCTTTCTGCAATCTTTTCAGTAGAATCATCATCAAGAGATGCTTTTTTATTTTCTCTTTCTTGTTCTAATTTAGTTATTAATTCATCTAATTCAGAATTTAAATTTTCTAAATTTTTACTAACTTCATCAGGTACAGATCTATTATCATTACTATTCATTATTCCAGTAACTTCTCTTCTTGCAGTTTCTAACTTTTCTTGTTTATTTTTTATTTCATTGATGTATTGTTTTTCTTGTTCACTTAAACTCATGTCCATATTATTTTTTTCATTTTCAAGTTCAAGATTTAATTCACTTAATCTGTTATATAATCTTTCTGCTTCTGACATTAATTGAGATGGTACAAATCTATTGTCAGAACTATTCATTATTCCATTAATTTCTCTTCTAACACCCTCTATTTGATTTTGTGTTTTTTCTATTTCATTTCTTAATTCTCTTATCTTGTCATTCTCACCTTGTAATAAATCCTGTAATTCTTTATTCATCTTCTTCTACCTTCCCTATATTTTTTAATTCATTATTAAATAATTTCTCGAATATCGGTAATAATCTATTACATTTTACTTCATCAGTCAATATATTATATTCATCATTTTCTTTATAAATGATTCTATATTCATTTAGTGAATTGTCATTCTCATCAATTTTATTTCCTAAGCCATAATATTTATCATTATCATTTAATACTATCATTATAAAATACTCTTCATTATTTATTTTGATAATTTCATCTTTTTCTAACATAAAATCTCTCCAATACATATTTATTATATTATACATTATATTTTATCATACATAATTTTTTTGTAAAGGTTTCCATCATCTTATTTTATTATTTTACATAAAAAAAAACTAAAAAATTAGTATTTTAAATTATTTAATCAAAATTGTATCTTATTTTTAACAATTTATATTTATTTTCTTCATATACTTCATTTGATGCACATATTTTATCTGCTATACAAAGAATAGTAGTTTCTTTATATTTTGGAATCCTTAAGTTTAATGGAAACATATGACAATATATCATATTTTTTTCTATATTATTTAATTTAAATTCTTTGCTAGCATTTTTTAAAGCTTCTTCTGCGTGTGTAAATCCATGCCATTTACGTTCATTTCTCTTTTCATGCCAGTCATATAGATAATAATCGTGAAGTAAAGCACCTCTAACTAGTGATCTCATATCTACATCTAAATTTAATTTGTCTGCTATTTTTATACATGTTATAGCAACTGAAACCGAATGAGCATATGTTGAAGTTGAACCATGTTGTACAAATCCTTTTTCCATTCTCATTCCTTTAGAATAAAGAATATCTGATGCATATTTTTTTAATAATTTTTCGTATTTCTTTTCCATTATGACTCCTTTATATAAATCTTAATAATTATATATTTAATATTATATACAAGTCAATAATATTTATACTTATTTATTATTTTACTGTAAATTATTTAACAACTTTTATAGGCATTATATTTGGTTTTGATTCATCCACATATATTCTCCAAATAGGTTTTAATCTATTATTTTTATAGATATAATAGATACTTTTTGTATAATCTATTAACAAAAGACTAATAATTAAAATAGATGTTATTTCTAGTATTTTCATATCCCAGTTATCATAATAATTATATATTGGTATAAAGATATAATCCATTAGAACAGTTATTAATAAACCAAATCCAAAACTTGTTGGAATAGATGTATATTTAGTTATATGTAATGGTATATATGTGTAATTCCACCATATTACATGACACGTTTTTTCAACTATTACGCCAAGCATTATTTCACCAACACTTACAAATAATGCTGCAAATAAAAGATATATTACTTTTTTTAAATATTTATTTTCAATGTTTATTCTTTTTTTTAGAAATCTAATATCCTTAGGAGTACCATTTATTAGATAAATTATATCTACCAATACCCCATATCCTAGTAAAAATGGTAATCCCATATTTCTATTATCAAAAAATCCATGTGTAATAGCTAAAAATATATCTTCAAACATAAATCCAAAAAAAGATACAACTACAATCATCATAATATTTAAATATATTTCTTTTCTAACCTTCATATTACTTACCTCTTATTATATTATACTTCTATTTCCAATTTAATTCCACAAAAAAACTCTATAAAAATAGAGTTTAATTATTAAATAATTATTGCTTTTACTTTTATTTTACCTTTGTAATTTTTAATTGAGTCAATATCTTTTTGATTTATTTCATTATCCAATTCAATTAATTTATCAGTATCAATACTTTTAATTAATGGTTTATATTTATATTTTCTTGATTTTATTATTTCTATTATTTTTCTATCAGAATTTATTTGTTCATGAATTCTTAAACTTTCAACACTTTCTTCTCTTTTATTTTCAGCATTCGATAATGTTAAAATATTTTTATTATCTAAAACATAATTAAGATTATTAATTGTATTTGAATTATCATGATATAACACAATATATGGATTAATTTCATCTCTTATTATAGTTACATCTAAATTTGCTTTATTATCTTTTATTGTTCTTTTAACTAATAATCCATAATTATTATATTCTTTTATAAAGTGAGTACTTGGATTTATTATTTCTTCTATTAAATGTCCTTGTTCATTTAGCTGATATGTATGTTCTCTTTCTATATTTTCTTCAAATAATTTAATTTTATTTGGATCTATTACTTTATAATTATTTTTAAATTCATGTTTAAACGATGAAAGTATACTCTCTGTATTTTGATCATTTAATTATATACTTATATTTCCAATTACTATATTTCTAATTATTGTATCTGCCATTTTATCAGATAATTTCATCTTAATTAAGTATTTTATTATATTGTTTTTTAATTCATCAATATCATATATTTCATTATTATCATTATTTTTAATATCTTCTTTTGTTTTACTTTCTTTTGTTTTTGAAAATTTATCAAATATTTTCATATACGTCTCCTTCTTGTATTTATTTAATGTAATTTTATTATATTTTTATTTTATAAAAGTGTCAATTTTTAATTAAATTAAAAAAACTAATCTTACTAGATTAGTTAATATTATTATTTAGTATTATTTTTTACCTTTTTCTTATTTAAAATATAATTATCAAATTCTTTTTCATTTTTAAAAGTTTTACTTTCTTTGGCATCTTTTAATTCATTAATATTTTTATAAATATCATTATAATTATGTTTAATTATTTTCTTAACATTATCATTATTTGATCCCATACCAGTTTGTTCATTTGCAATTAAATCTAAGATTTGCTTTCCTTTAGCATCATATCTTACTCTATATAAAGCATTATAAGTTAAAGAATCACCTTTTTCTATACTTGTTTGAGTTCCAAACTTATTTACTAATTTATTCATTTCTTTTGGTTTTACTTCTGTAAAATTAACATTTTGATAAAATTCAATATTATATTTATAATCAACATATTCATTTCCATTGATACTTTCTAATTCAGTAATGCTATATTTAATAGTTGCTAATTTATCATCAAATTTATATCCAAAATATTCTTCTGCCCATTTATATTTATTAGGTATAACTATATGTGGATCTCTTTTAAATACATATGATGTAATTGGAGTATATTTTGTATCTCTACTTTCAATTGCATCTTCACTTGTTAAATTTAATTTTCTTACAGGAGCTACATAATCAATTTTATTTTTAAATTGGCATAAATCTAAGTTTCCTGTATTATATGCTTCTTCTGCATTATCCTCTAATTCTTTTAAATCTACATATTTAGAATAAACTGTATCTTCTTCTTTAGTAACATATGATTCAATATCTTTTGGATAATTATAAACTGTTTCTGCTTCCTTATTTCCATTTTCGATTGTATATACTATTTGTTTTTTTGTACTTTTAGCAGAATTTTCATTTGATTTCTCATTACATCCTTCTAAACCAATAGCAGTACCAGTAATTGTTGCAACAAGTATAAATAAACCAATCCCATCTTTTAAACCTTTTTTATTAAATTCTATTTTTTTCATTTTAAGCCCCTTCATTTAATAATGTTTGTATATTATACTATATTATTATTTATATGTCAACAAACTCATCATTTCATTATATGATTTTATATAAAATATAGAACAAAAAAGAAGATTTTCACCTTCTATAAAAAATATACTTAATTAGATATACGATTTTTAATTTCTTCTTTAAGTTATTTTATTTTTGCTTTCTCTTCCTTATATTCAAATCTTTGCTTTACAAAATTTTTAGAACCTCTCTTTTCAAAAGAATATCTAGGAATTAATTGTAAATGAAAGTAATTCATAGGGCCATCACACATAGTACATAAATATACGCTTTCAGATGAATAAACTTTTTTAACTATATTCATAACCTCTTTTGCTGATCCAAATATTTTACTGCATGTTTCATCATCTATTTCCATCATATCTTTAAAATGCTTTTTAGAAGTAATTGCTATATGACCCTCTGCTCTTGGATTTCTAACTAAGAAACATTCAAATCTTTCATTAAAAACCTCACACAATATAAATTAATTAAAAAAATTATTACTTTAATATTAATCATTTAAAATTTAATTTATATAACTATTAGCTTTATCTATTCTTAATTAATATGCATTTTTAAGTTTAAAATCAAATGTATTATTTTTCATTTATTCTATTTTACTGATAAAAGTTTTTATATTATTTACTAAATCTTTTTTTTTACTATTACCTCCAATGTTATAATTTTATCTAACATTTATTATAATAATTCAGTTATATCTTTTTCTATATCTTTTGGCAAATATGTAGGATCATATCTTTTTACAGCATTACCATCTTTATCAACTAAAAACTTAGTAAAATTCCAAACAATATCTTAATCTTTTTTACATGTATTACTTATTTTCTTAACTGC
Organism: uncultured Erysipelotrichaceae bacterium; assembly: GCA_902801525.1. Classification (GTDB taxonomy): domain Bacteria; phylum Bacillota_I; class Bacilli_A; order RF39; family UBA660; genus RUG14670. Next base: position 21,730 of record CADCIN010000028.1, read on the forward strand.
CTTCATAGTCATTTTATTTTTTAATCCATTAATAATATCTTTCTTTTGTTTATCTTTTAAATAAGTATATAATGGATGTTCATTTTCACCATTAACTTCTATTTTAGAAAATTGATCAAAAGTAAGATTTTTTTTAGCATTATCTAATGTATCAATAGGTTTGATTATTATATTATAATTATCTTTTATATTTTCTTTAACATTTTTACAATTAGAACCCATACCAGTTTGACTATTAGCAATTATAGTTTCATCAACATTTGTACCTCTATCTACTAATAAGGTTAAAGCTTTAAATTCCAAAACATCCCCTTTTTTTATTGGTTTTTGTTTACCATATTCTTTAACTAATTGACTCATATTGCCATTATAACTGGAAGAATCAATATCTTCGTTAAATTTAATTTTTATAGAATAATCAATATAACTATTACCATTAATACCTTCAAGTTCTTTAATAGATAAATAAACATCTCTTTTATTCTTTGCTTTTTTAAAATCATTATAAGCCTATTTATAACAATCAGGAATACAAATCATATCAATTCCATTATAAAAAGATGAAGTTGATGCTGAGTAATACCTAGAAATAAGATTTTCGAAAAAATACTTAGAAGTAATATTAAGTTCTCTTGTTGTATAGACAAAGTCTCTCTTAAAATTAGAGTTTTCAAGTTCTTCTAAACTTGTTCCAACCATACTACCATTAGTAACGTAATTAGCATCAGCATCAGGCAATTGTCTTAAATCCACATATTTATCATAAACAATATCATCATGATTAATAACAAAAATTATTATAATGACTAAGTCCAGCAGTATCTTTAGTTTTCACATCATTATCTATAACAGTATATAAAACTGAACTATCATATGAATCTGGAGTACTTTTTCTCCACTTCATTAAACCAATTGAAGATCCTCCAATAGTTGAAACTAAAGCAAAGACTCCAATAGTATTTCTTATTTTATTAAAATTAGTATTTAAGTTCTTAATATCCATAATATTCCCCCTAAACTACAGGAAATTATATCAAATTTAATAAAAGAAGTCAATAAAAGCAAAAATTGTCTAATGAATTCTACTTAAGAGATTATATATAATAAATATTTCAAATAAATTACTAATTAGAAAGAATATTAAAGAACTAATTAGTACTTTAAAATACTTAATAAGTACTACTCTTTTATTAGAAATAGATACATTATTAAATAGAATTAACTTAATAAAAGAATAAGAAAATTTTAAAGAGAAAAAACTTAAATAATAAAATATAAATAAATTAATAGTTAAAGGTACTAAATAAAGAATTATATTAATAAGTCCCTTAAATCCAAAATAATAAAATAATGAACTACAAGTAAATCCATATAAAAATGTCTTAAATAAAATAATAAATATAATAAAAATAAAACCTATCAAAGATATTCCAAGAATCCAGATAAAAATAGATATAAAAGTATTTTGAAAAATATAACTTTCAAGTAATTTAAAACTATTAGTCTTACTACTCTTAATAATCTTAAAAAAATGATCTATATATTTTATTAAAATATTTTTATCACTTTTAGACATAAAACAGGTAAAAAATAATCCAATCAAAAAAGAGATAATCATAAGACTAAATAATAAATTCCATCTAGTTTTAAGTTTGTTTTTAATCATTAAATCACCTAATTAAATATATTAAACAAATAAAATATTATTAATTAATTTATTTTACTTTTTATGACAAATATTTTATAATTATAATGAGGTGTTAATATGAGTAAAAAAATGATAAAAATAGTTTCAATTCTATTAGTATTAATTATGTTAGTTGGAGTACTAAGTGTTCTAATCTATATTTAATAAGAAAATCACTTCTAATGAAGTGATTTTTTATTTTTCTATATAGCCTTCTATTTCAGGAAATACTTCTTCCATGATTGTATCAGGAATATTATATTTATTAACTATATCATTAATTCTATCATAATCTTTTGTAAGATAAAGCATAAGTATTCCTGATAATCTATTAATAGTATACTGATCTATCATTTTTCTATCAGAAGGACTAATTTTATACTTTCTTGTAATATCAAGTATAGGTCCAAATCCATATAAATAATTTGTTAATGACTTAGAAATTAATTCAACATTTTTATTTCTATCCCTAAGATGTATTTTAGACCATATTTTCATGATATCACCTGCCAATATTTACAACTTAATATACTAACACAAATCACCTTAAAAATAAAGTTAATTTTTATTTTTCTCCATCTTTAAGCATCTTAGTAATAAATATTCCATATCCCTTAGAAGTATCATTTACAATAACGTAATTAACCGCACCTATAATCTTACTATCCTGCATAATAGGCGATCCACTCATACCTTGTACTATCCCACCTGCTTCATTAAGCAGAGTACTATCTTTTATTTCAAATAAAATATTTTTAGAAGGACTATCTGGATTTATATTTAATATATTAATCTCATATTCATTAATTTCTTGATTCTTAATTACCGTTCTAATAAACGCTTTACCAGTATGAATATTATCTTCATCCATAATTTCAACTAAATTATCTTTAGATATGTTATCAGAATATTTACCATATATACCTGATATATAATTCTCATCAATATTACCACTAACATCATTTTTATTATAATTTGCATTCTTCTCTCCAGCATAACCATCACGGCTCTTCTTAATATCTGAAACACGTGCATCAAATATTTTGCCATCTTTAATCTCAAACTTGCGTCCAGTATTGTTTTCAATTATTTCATGACCAAGAGCCCCAAATATACGTGTTTCAGGATCGATATATGTAAGAGTACCTACTCCATTAATTTGATCTTTAACATAAAGTCCCGTCTTTAAAACTCCATCAGAATCAAAAGTTTTTTTTACAGATAAATCAACTTTTCTATTATCTCTAAAAACTTTAAATGAAATATCATCACTAGACTTATTAATATTATCTATCATTTCATTAATATTATTAACTATATTGCCATTAACGGATATAATACGATCTCCCACTAAAAAACCAGAATCTCTTCCTATAAATTTATCATTTACTTTGTAAAAACCTACAACCAAAACTCCATCAGAATTAACTTCTATACCAATAGTTTGTCCACCAGGAATAATTTTATTTGAATAAGCAAAACATTGTATGGGAATAATAACAAAGACAAATAAAAATTTTAGTAGTTTGTTTTTCATTAACATACTATCACCTCTTTAAAAAAACATCCTACATTAATATAATGTCATTTTTTTAATTAAAAATTTTGAAAATTTTTACCATTAAAATTAATATGTAAAATACTTTACAAATTATGTAAAATTAAGATATAAAAATTTGAAAATAAAAATCATCTAAGTATAATTAGAATAAGAGGTGTTTAATATGGAAAATAAAGATACATACTATCAAGGATATCTAAATGCTTTAGGCGATATACTTGGAAAAGAAATTGATGAAAAAAAAGTTAAAAGAAATAGAATATGAATCTTTAAGAGAATCAAGAAGAAAAAAACAAGAAAGAACTGCAAAGATTGAAAATAAAAAAATTCATAAAAGAATTAAAAAATTTGTTGCCCTAGGAGTAGCTGCAACTATTGAATTATCCGCAGTAACATATACTGGTGTAGATATTGCAAGAAATGTAAAAGAAAATCATAAAATGGAGTCACAAAATTATACTAAGTCATATAATGAAATTAAAACAATGCTATAAGAAACAGTTAATGAAGCAAAAAAGAGAACAAGTGACAATAAACATATACAAGTTGATTGGTCAAAAATAGGAAATAAAAAAAATGAACTTTCTACAATGGAAGAAAAAAATTAAGCAATCTATGCCCTATATAGTGAATATGGTACTAAGAAAATTGGAGAAAATAATAATATTGTAAATAATTCATTATATTATGTTCAAGATAAAAATAATACTTACTATGATGGATTTGATGATTATTTAGAAAAAAAAACTTTAAAGATCAAGAAGAATACACGGATAATATGAAAAAAAGACTAGAAAATAAATATAAAATAAATGAATTATTTGAAGATAAAGATAGTCGTACAATGGAAAATGAAAAATCAAATTATACAAGAAAAAAAGATGTAAAATTATGAATGAAATAGATGTTACAATAGTAAATTTAGATGATAAAGAATATATTGTTTTAGATAAAATAGAAATTGATAAAAATATGTATTATTTTTTATCAAATAAAGATGATAAAAATGACTTTTTAATTCAAAAGCAAGATAAATCTGGCGAATATTTAATATCTCTTGATAATAAAGATGAATTTAATAAAGCATTACTAATATTTGCAAAAAGCAATTTAAAAAGAGCCGATTATGATATGAACCCCGTTTCTTGGACATAGAAACGAGGTTTTTATATGGGTAAATTAAGTTATAAGGATAAAATAAATTTATATAAAGATAAGAAATC
>CADCIN010000029.1 GCA_902801525.1 uncultured Erysipelotrichaceae bacterium
TTAGGTCTTCCTATCATTTTTTCATCTCCTTTATTAAATTATATCAAAGAAAAAGTAAACACATCTTTTTTGTGTCTACTTTTATCTTACAACTTCAATATAATTATTAATCTTTTTTATTGCAATTCTATATATTATATGTTATAATATGGACAATTTTATGGCTTATCATAAATAAATAAATAAAGGTGGGTTGAATATATGAAAAAAAGTCAATTTATGAAAAATAATAAAGATAATATTTATGAAATTTTTACTGGGAAATTTAATACATTTATTAAACAAAAAAGAATTATTATAGATGAAGAAGATTTTATTGATATTATTCTTGACTCAATTGATAGTTTTAATAATGCTAGTAATGATCAATCTGTTTCTACAAAATACTTTGAAAATCTTTTTAAAATCTCATTTAAGAATAAATTTTCTTCTAAATTAAATGATACTAAATTTTTAAATAAATTTTATAAGATTAATTCAAAGAAGAAATTTAATAATAATAATGATGCTTATTTATCTAATTATGAATCATTAAGAAGACTTGGAGTTTTATATAACTTAGCTGATTTTGATTTAGATTTAGAATATATATCAGAATATATCTTAGGTAATGAAAAAATTGGTGAAGCCGTTAAATGTGTTGTTGATTTAAAAAAAGGTGTATTTGGTACAAAAGATGTAGAAGAAATTTATCATGATGATTTTATATCTTCACTAGTAGAAGTTTATTGTTCATTTAATAATATAGATATTTATAATCGTACTGATTCTCAATATAGAAGTGATGATTACAATAATGTTTTTAGTGATAGTGTAAAACAATATTTATATGATATTGGAAGATATCCATTACTTAATAATGATGATGAATATAAATATGCTATGTTAGCTAAAAAAGGTGATAAGGCAGCTCGTGATATGTTGATAAATAGTAATTTAAGATTGGTAGTTAGTATTGCTAAGAAATTTAGTAATAGCTCACTTCCTTTATTGGATTTAATACAAGAAGGTAATTTAGGACTTTATAAATCAGTTGAAAGATTTGATCCAACTAAGGGATTTAGATTTTCTACTTATGCAACTTGGTGGATAAGACAAGCTATTTCTAGATCAATTGCTGATAATGGAAGAACTATTAGAATTCCTGTACATGCATTTGAAGAACTTCATAAGTTTAAGTCTCAAGTTACTGCACTTGAGAAAAGAATTGGTAGAACTCCAACTGAAAAAGAAATTTGCAAAGAATTGAAAATTAATTATGAAACATATGCTAGAATTAATTCTTTACTTGATAATACTGTAAGTATGAATAAAGTTATTGGAGATGATGATGATAGTGGTGAACTAGGTGAATTTATTCCTGATTCTCACTTAACTCCAGAAGATGAATTTATCGAAAAAAGTTTAAATGATGAACTATTAAAATTAATGCATAATACTAATTTATCTGAACAAGAAATTAATGTACTTAATTTAAGATTTGGAATTGAAGATGGATCTGTTAGTACTTTGGAAGAAGTTGGTAATATGTATGGTGTTACACGTGAAAGAATTAGACAAGTTGAAGCTAATGCATTAAGGAAATTAAAATTTTCTAAAGATGTTAAAAATTTAGCTATTTATACAGATTATCCTGAACAAAGTATTAAAAATATTGATAAGTTTAGAGATGATTATGCTAATAAATCGAGAAGAAATGAATCTATAAAAAAAAGAGTAAAAAAAAATAAATAATTTTAAGAAAAGAAGTAATTCTTTTCTTTTTTTATTTCTCTATTTTATTAGCACCAACAATAGATCCAGTTACTGAGTCTATTAATATAATAGAATTAAATAGTAGTAATCTTATATTTAGTTTATTATTTATAATAGATATAATTATTACTAGTAGAGATAGTAATAAACCAAGTATTAAACCTTTAATATAACCTTTAGATATTTTATTTTTACCTAGTAAATAAGAATTTATAAATATAGAAAATAGTAGGATTATTAGTTTTAAATAATTAAATACTTCTTTAGATATTATTTTTTTATAATAAAGTGTAGAAATAATAAATATTAATATAAAAATTAATAGTAGGGTATATATTATTCTTTTAGTAAATAATTTAAAATATTTCATATTTCACCTCTATTTAAATATATGTTTTTTGTATAAAAATTATGTAATTTGTTATCTTAATAATAGGTGATTAAAATGAATGGTATACTTATTGTAGTTGGCAAGACTTTATTATTTTATTTTTTAATTATGATTGGATACAGAATAATGGGAAAAAGAGAAGTTGGAGAACTTTCTATTATGGATTTAATTATTTCAATATTTGTTGCCCAACTTGCTGCTATTTCTATTGATAATATTAAAGATAATGCATTAATGGCGGTTATTCCTATTATACTTTTAGTTATTATTCAAATTATTTCATCTTATTTATCACTTAAAAGTGATAATGTTAGAAAAACTTTAGATGGATCTATTTCAGTTATAATAGATAGAGGTAAAGTAAATTTTGAAGAGATGCTTAAACAAAGATATAATTTAGATGATTTAATGGTTCAGCTTAGAGAAAAATCTATTAAATCAATAGAAGAAGTTGATTATGCAATACTTGAAACTAGTGGGAAACTATCAGTGTTTAAAAGATGCGATGATAAAAATAGAATTTATCCACTTCCACTTATTTTAGATGGTAAGATTGATGAAGAGACTTTAATGCAGATTGGTAAGAATAAAAAATGGATCAACAAGGAACTTAGTAAGTTAGGTACTGACTTATCAGATATTTTTTATGCTTTTTATAGAAATAATGAATTGTATATAATTAAAAAAGAGAGTATTAAATAACGACATATTTATTATATTTAATATTATATAATTTTTATGGTGATTAAATGAAAAGAATTATAATATTATGTATTTTTTTATTATGCTTTTATATAATTTATGATGTAAGTAAGGACGAAGAAAAAGATAAAAATAAAGAAGAAATTAGAGTAATATTTATTAGTTATATTGAACTTAAAAATTATATTAATGGTAAGAGCGGTGATGAAGTTAAAAATAATATTAAAGAGATGATTTTAAATATCAAGAAATTAAAATTTAATACTGTTATTTTACAAGTTAGAAGTTTTAGTGATGCAATTTATAAATCTGATATTTATCCTTGGAGTAGTGTTATTTCTTCATCTGAAGGTATTAATCCTGGATATGATGTACTTAATTATTTTATAAAGGAAGCTCATAATAATAATATTGAAATACATGCTTGGATTAATCCATATAGAGTAAGACTTAATAATAATTTATCTAGTATTAGTAGTTGTAATCCAGCTTATAAATTTATTAATACTGATAATTTATATGTATGTGATTCAGGTATTTATTATAATCCTGTTAAAAATGAAGTAATTGATTTAATAATAGGAGGTGTTTCTGAACTAATTAATAATTATGATATTGATGGGATACATTTTGATGATTATTTTTATCCTGATAAAAAGATTAGTTATCAAAATTATTTAGATGAAAAATCTAATTTAACTTTTGAACAGTATAAAATGAATAAAGTTAATTTACTTGTCAAAAGAGTACATAAATTATGTAAGAAGAAAAAAATATTATTTGGAATTAGTCCAAGTGGGAATATAGAAAATAATTATGATTATTTATTTAGTGATGTTAAAAAGTGGGGTAGTAGTTCAAAGTATGTAGATTATTTAATGCCTCAAATATATTATGGATTTCATAATCAAGTAATTAACTTTTATTCATCTGTTAATGAATGGGATAAGCTAATAAAAGACGACAAAGTTTTATTAATTCCAGCACTAGCTTTTTATAAAGTTGGTTTACCCGATAAATATGCTTTAGAAGGATCAAATGAATGGATTTTAAATAATGATATTATTATGAAAGAAATAATTGTATCTAGAAATTTATCTCATTATAAAGGGTTTGCAATATATAGATATGATTATTTATTTAATAAAGAATTAGAAACTAGTACTACAATGAATGAAATAAAAAATATTAAAAAAATATTAAAATAATATTTTACATTTTAATTTTTTTGTTTATAATTATTATGGTAGGTGATAGAGTTGAAAAATAAAAATGGTTTTACTTTAATTGAACTTTTAGTTACAATTACTATTCTTGGAGTGTTGTCTATGGTTGCAATTCCAAATATAGTAGGTGTAGTTAGAAATAATAGAAATAAACAATATGTTGAAGATGCTAAAAAACTTGTTAGTTTAGCTGAATATAAAGTTAGAAGTAATCCTTCTATTATGGATGGGCATGCTTGTATTAGATTAACTATTAATTATTTAGGTGAGGAAGAGTTTGATTCATCTCCAAGTGGTAAATATGATTTTAATCAATCTTTTGTTGATGTTGAAATTATAGATAGTGAGTATAAATATTCTGTAATTACTAAAGATGATAAATCTATGGGAATTAAATATACTGATTCAAAAGAATTATTTAATGATGATGCTTTTAAAACATTAATTGTATCTAATCCTGTCTCAAGTTTTTCTTGTGATGTTATTTCTTAAAATAATAAAATTAAATTGATTTTATAATATTTTTGTGTTATATTTTTAATATAAAGTAAGATAGTAAAGGAGATTTTAAAATGAAAAATAATAGTAAAGGTTTTACTTTGATTGAATTACTTGCTGTAATTGTAATTTTAGGAGTATTGATGATAGTTGCAATTCCTGCTATGACAAGATACATTGAAAATTCTAAGAGAGATGTATTTGCTGATACAGCTAAAAAATATATTACAACTGCACGTTATTCATTAATTAGTGAAGGATATAAAAATGGAACAGAAACTGTTAATGTAAATGATATTTCATATGATAGTACAAGTGGAAAAAGTAATGCAATTTATATTCCAACAAGTTTGATTAAAATAGAAAATGGTACAAATAAATCACCTTGGAGTAAAGGCTATGATGCTGCTTGGGGATGTATTAAAGTTACTCAAGGTTCTGATGGTAAGTACGAATATGCATTTAAGGGAACTGATAAAGCTGGAAATGGAATTAGTGGTTATGTTAAGGAATCTGAAATAAATAGATCTTCAGTTACAAAGAATGGTTCTGTAGTAGAACGATGCGGTACTACTTCTACTGGTGATATTTTAGTTACTTCAGCTGAATAATATTTGTTATTTATTAAAGCAAATAGTTCTTGCTATTTACTTTTTTATAAAATTTTTTAAAGGAGTATTTTACTATGAAAAATAATAAAGGTTTTACATTAATTGAATTACTTGCTGTAATTGTAATTTTAGGAGTATTGATGATAGTTGCAATTCCTGCGATGACAAGATATATTGAAAATTCTAAAAGGGATGTATTTGCTGATACCGCTAAAAAGTATATTTCTTCAGCTAGATACTCACTTATTAGTGATGGGTTTCTTTATAAACCAGATGCTACTAAGAATGAAGAAGCTATTGTAAATTTAAATGATATTGGAACATCTGGTATTTATATTTCTACTAAATACATTAAGCTTGAAAATGGAACAAATAAATCACCTTGGGGTAAAGGCTATGATGCTGATTGGGGATGTATTAAAGTTACTCAAGGCTCTGATGGTAAGTACGAATATGCATTTGCTGGTATGGATAATGGAAGAAATGGAATTGGTGGTGGATCTACTTATATTAGTGAAACAGCTCTTTCGAGATCTTCTGTTGTTAAAAAGACTGCTTCTGCACCAACTTGTGGTGGTTCAGGTATAGTAGTTACAGGTATTAATGGTAATTAATTGAATAAAAAAATAAATAGGCTTTCTATTTAATTTTAATAATATTTTAGGAGGAGATAAGATGAAAAAAAATAATAAAGGATTTACATTAATTGAGTTACTTGCTGTAATTGTAATTTTAGGAGTATTGATGATAGTTGCAATTCCTGCGATGACAAGATATATTGAAAACTCTAAGAGAGATGTTTTTGTTGATATGGCAAAAAAATATATTGCATCAGCTAGATATACTTTAATTAGTGAAGGATTTAAAGATAGTACAGGTCAAATTATCAGTGCAGATGATTTAGTTGGTAGAAATGGTGGACCTTCAAAACCAAAGATTGTTATTCCAGCTAATTTAATAAAAATTGAGAATGGAACAAATAAATCACCTTGGGGTAAAACATTTAAAGAGAATGAGTGGGGATTTGTTGCAGTTAAATATGATGAAAGTACTGGACAATTTGTTTATAGTTTTATGGGAGTAGATCAAGGTGGAAATGGAATTACTTCTCTTACAGATGAAAATGATTTAACAAGGTCAAAAGTTCAAAAGAAATCAGGTACAACTTCTTTTCCTGCACAACAAGCTTATTCTGCTTTTAATAACGATATCTTAATTGATGGAGTTGTTGGAGTAGATAGTTAATCTGGTACTAGTACTGCTGGTACAAATTATTAATTATATGCAGCTTTAGCTGCTTTTTTTAGGAGGTTTTATGTTGTATATAGGTAGCCATGTAAATTATAAAAAAGATAATCAACTTGTAGGTTGTGTTTTAGATACTATTAATTATGGAGCAAATTCATTTATGTTTTATACAGGTGCTCCTCAAAATACTTTGAGATCTAGTATTGATGATGGATTAACATTAGAAGCTTTAAATCTTATGAAGAAAAATGATATTAAACTAGAAAATGTTATTGTTCACGCTCCTTATATCATTAATTTATGTAATGATAATGATAAGGATAAGGATAAATACTTTTTCACAGTTAACTTTTTAGAAGAAGAAGTAAGACGTTGCGAAAGATTTGGAGTTAAATATTTAGTACTTCATCCAGGAAGTCATGTAGGTATGGGAATAGATAATGGTATTAATAATATTGTTAGAGGACTTAATAGAATTTTTACTGATGGATGCAATGTTACTATTTTACTTGAAACTATGGCTGGTAAGGGTACGGAAGTCGGTTCTAAACTTGAAGAAATTAAAAGAATAATAGACGAAGTTGAAGATAAAGAACATATTGGAGTATGTCTTGATACATGTCACTTAAGTGATGCAGGATATGACATCACTGACTTTGATAAATTTTTAGACATGTTTGATGAAATTATAGGAATAGACTATATAAAATGTATTCATGTTAATGATAGTAAGAATCCAGTAGGTGCACATAAAGACAGACATGAAAACTTTGGATTTGGACATATAGGATTTGATACTTTAATAAATATAGTTTACAACAAAAGAGTAGAAAATGTACCTAAGATATTAGAAACGCCATATGTAGACGGAATGGCTCCATATAAGTTTGAAATTGAAATGATTAAAAATAAGTTCTTTGATGAGAATTTAATTGAAAAAATAAAAAAACAAGATTAAGATAAATACTTAGTCTTGTTTTCTTTATATAGAATTAATATTTCATTATATAAATCTTTTCTTAATACATTTTTTAAATTAATAATTAAATTATCATTACCATTTAATATTTCTTCATAATTATTTTTGATAAAATTATAAGTATAATTTAATTCATCATTTGTTATATAGATATTTTTTTTAATACAAAATAGTTTTATGTCATTAATTGTTAGATTTTGAATATACTTTTTAATAAGTTCTTTGTAAATATTTTTTTCACCTCTTAAAAATTATATGATATATCTTTTTAAATATGTGGTAAACTAGTAGAGAAAGGATTTTTTATGCAGACTAAGAAAAGAAAAACTAATAAGAAAATTTATAATATTAAACATAAAATTAATTTTGATTTAGTAACATCTAGAAGATTTTTATTTTTTATTTTTCTAGTTTGTTTACTATTTCTAATAATATTTATTAGATTATATAATGTAATGATTATTGATAATAATGAATATAAGAAAAAATTAAAAGATTTATCTTATGATACAGTTTTAGGTAGTAGTGCACCTAGAGGTAGAATATTTGATAGGAATGGAAATATCATTGTAGATAATAAAGCTATTAGGACTATTATTTATAAAAAGAGTAAGAAGACAACTACTGGTGAAATGATAGATTTAGCATACCTTGTATCAAATCATTTAGATCTTAATTATAATTCTATTACTGATAGAAGTAAGAGAGAATTTTATTTAGCTAAATATCCAGATAAATGTAGTAAGTTGATTACAAAAAATGAGTATAAAAAGGTTGAAATGAAAAAGTTATCTAGTAATGATATTAAAGAGCTTAAAATTAAGAGAATTAGTGATGAGGAACTTAATAAGTTTAATGAAGAAGATTTAAAAGCAGCATATTTATATTATTTAATGAATAAGGGATATGCATATGATGAGAAGATAATTAAAACAGATGTGAATGATCAGGAGTATGCTTATATTTCTGAGAATAATGAGAATTTAGAAGGTTTTAATACTAAGCTTGATTGGGAAAGAGTTTATCCTTATGGTGATACTTTTAAGAGTATTTTGGGAAAAGTTTCTACATCTGAACAGGGTCTTCCTGCTGATTCTAAGAATTATTATTTAAAACAGGGTTATTCTTTAAATGATAGAGTTGGTATTAGTTATATAGAAAAAGAATATGAAAATTATTTACATGGTTCTAAAGCAGTTTATAAAGTTGTTAATTCTCACGAATTAAAATTAATAAAAGATGGTAAGAGAGGTAATGATATTGTATTATCTATTGATATTAATTTACAAAAAGAGGTTGAAAATATCTTGTCTCAAGAAGTTTTAAAAGCTAAGAATGAAGTAAATACTGAATATTATGATCATTCTAGTGTTGTTATTCAAGATCCTAATACTGGGGAGATACTTGCTATGGCATCTAAGAGAGTAGTTAATGGTGAGATTACTGATTATACTAGTTCAATACTTACATCGCCAATTACGCCTGGTTCTGTTGTTAAAGGAGCTTCTATGCTTGTTGGATATAATACTGGTGCGATTAAAATGGGTGAATATATTAATGATGAATGTATTACGGTTGCTGGTACTCCTCAAAAATGTTCTTTTCACACACTTGGTATGATTAATGATATTACAGCACTTGCCAAATCTAGTAATGTTTATCAATTTAAGACGGCTATTAGAGTTAATGGACAAGAATATCGTAAGGGTATGAGACTTAATTTTAATCAAAAAGCTTTTGATACTTATAGAGATATGTATCATTCATTTGGCCTTGGTGTGAAAACTGGTATTGATTTACCTGTTGAAAGTGTTGGATATTCTTCTAAAGATGTAGCAGCTGGTAACTTGCTTGATTTTGTTATGGGTCAGTATGAAACATATACTCCAATGCAACTTTCACAATATGTTTCAACTATTGCGAATGGTGGTGATAGACTTAGTCCACATCTACTTAAAGAAGTTCATAAATCAACTGATGAAGAAGGACTTGGAAAATTAATTTATACTAAGAATAAAAATGTTCTTAATAAAATCGATACTAAGCCTGAATATATGAATAGAGTTAAAGAAGGATTCTATGCTGTTATGCATTCTGCAGGTGGATATGGTGTTGGATATATTGATCAAAGTTTTGATGCTGCTGGTAAAACTGGTACTTCTCAAAGTTTCTTAGATACAGATAACAATGGTGTTATTGATACTGAAACAATTACTAGTTCTTATATTGGTTATATGCCTGCAAGTAGTCCGAAGATGTCTATTATAGTTACATCTCCAGATTCTTCTAGACCTAATCCTAATAGTGATTTTACTAGTTTAGTTACTTTGCATATTACTAAAGCAATTACAAATAAATATCATGAAATGTATGGACAATAATTATTTATTGCCCTTTTTTATGATATAATTTTATTATGCCAATATAGTTTAGTGGTAAAACAGATCCTTGGTAAGGATCAGAGAAAAGTTCAATTCTTTTTATTGGCACCAGTTTTTTGATAGGAGATATTTTATGAATGGTAATAGAATAATAGTACATACTTTAATAAAAAATAAAGATGGTTTTTTAGTTACAAAAAGGTCTAAAGAAGAAAATGTATATGCAGAGTACTGGGATATTCCTGGAGGACTTGCAGAATATGGAGAACTTCCAAGAGATGCGGTTAAAAGAAAAGTATTTGAAGAAGTTGGACTTCATATTAATCCTACTAGAGTAATACATGAAGATAGTAATTATGATAAGAAGAAAGATATGATTTTTATTAGATTAGTGTATTTATGTGAAATTACAGATGATTCATATAATATTAAACTTCAAGAAGAAGAACATACTGAGTATAGATTTATTAAGTCATTAGATGATTTAGTTAATGAAAAATATGTTTCTTTCTTAGAAGATGTATTTAAAAAAGTATAATATATACTTTTTTTAAAATTACATGTTATAATAGTATTGTCAGGAGGTTAATTATATGAATAAAAGGTTAGAAAATTATGATAAAGATTTAGTTATGGATGTTAGTAATTCACTTATTCGTGATAATAATATTTATAAGAATTATTTAAATAGAATAGTTGAATTATATAAGATATCTGATATATTAAAGTCAGATTATTGTATAGATTATAATATGTATGCTAATTTATTTATGAAGAGAATAGTTGAATTCAATTTATATGGGAATTGTGTTATTGAAAATATTAAGAATTTAGATACTGATATTGTGGTTGAACTTAGAAATCAAACATTTAAATATTTAAATAAAAAAATATATAATGATAATGATGAAATGGTTGAAGTTCATAAGAATAATTTTGAAAAATTAGAAACTGCTAATTTAAAAACTTATAGAAATCTTATGATTAGTGGATTTAATAAACATTTTTATGATGATGAAAGTTTAAATTTAGTTAATTATCATTTATCTAATTTAAGTAAAAATGAATTTAATTCGCTTGATGATTTAGAGGTTAATAAGATGTATAATGGTAGTTTTGATACTATTAATAATGCTAGAGCAACTGGTATATGTTCTATTTATACTGATAAGATGTTTAATGGTATACAAGAGGTTTTAGATATATTTACTGATAATATTCAAAAATTAAATAGTGAATATCAAAAAGTAAATGTTTATAAATAAATTAAAAATATGTGGTTAATATCTACATATTTTTAATTTTGTTGGAGGTAATATGTATAAAATAAGATTAATTAATATATTTAGGCATTTACATGTAGTAAATAGACATAGATTTAAAGTTTTTTTATTATGTTTAAGATGTGGGATTGTTTGGCAAGGGCTTATTCATGATTTGTCTAAATATAGTTTTACCGAATTCTTTGAAGGAGTTAAATACTTTCAAGGTAATAGAAGCCCAATAGAAGCTTGTAAAGAAGATATTGGATATAGTTTAGCTTGGCTTCATCATAAAGGCAGAAACAAACATCATTATGAATATTGGTATGATTATTCATTAAAAGAAAATTCTCCTGTAATTCCTTTTAAATATTATTGTGAAATGATGTGTGATAATATAGCTGCGGGTATGATTTATAATAAAGGTAGTTGGACTGAATATAAATCTTTAGAATTTTGGAATAATAAAAGAGAAAAATTAAAACCTTTTCTAAATAAAAAAATGATCAATTTACTTGATGCATCATTTAGTGAAATGATTAAAGTAGGATACAAACAATTTATTAAGAAAGATAATTTAAAAAAAATATATAATAAAAATACTAGATAGTTTTATAGTTAGATAAAAATATGTTATAATACTAATATAGAGGATGGGATTTTAATATGAAACTTGTAGAACTTGAAGAAAAAGAATTTGAAAAATTTGCATATAAACATGAACAATTTAGTTTTCATCAGACAAAGGAATGGGGAAAACTTAAAAGTAATAATGGATGGAAATCATTATATTTAGGACTTAAAGATGATAAAAAAATTGTGGGAGGATGTTTAATATTAGTTAAAAGTACTCCTATAAAGAAAGATATTTGGTATAGTCCTAGAGGATTTTTAATTGATTATCATGATAAAAAAATATTAAAAGAATTTACTGATGTAATTAAGAAATATGCTAAAGCAAATAATGCATTCTTTATTAAGATAGATCCATATATTTTATATAAAGAAAGAGATATTAATGGAGATTTAGTTAAAGATGGAGTAGATAATAGTGATATAGTATCTAATTTAACTAAATTAGGATATAGACATTATGGATTTAATAAAAGTACTGATAAGGAATTACAACCTAGATGGATATATGTACTTGATATTGATGGAAAAAGTGAAGATGAAATTTATAAAGATTTTTCAAATGATACAAAAAGATATATAAATAGATGTCATAATTTTGGATTAATCACAGAAGAGACTACTTTAGATAATTTAGATGATTTTAGAAAGATTATGGAACATACTTCTAAAAGACGTGGTTTTGTAGATAGACCAATGTCTTATTATAAAGAAATGCTTGAATCACTTGGTGATCATATTAAAATTATTAGTTGTTATATGGATACAAATAAGGCAATTAATGATGTATTAAAAAATATCGAGGAGAGTAATAAAGAAAAAGATAAAGTAGAAGAAAAATTAAAAGAATCACCAGATAGTAAGAAAAGTAAAACAGCTATGAAAACTGTTATGAAAAGAATTAATGAATTACAAGGAAAACTAGATGGGATTAAGAAATTAAAAGATGAACATGGTGATAAAATATTAATGGCTAGTTCAATGTTTATTATTTATCCAAATGAGGTTATTTATCTTTATAGCGGTTCTTTTGATCATTTTATGAAATATAATCCTCAATACTTAATACAATGGGAAATCATTAAATATACTATTAAAAATAAAATACCTAGATATAATTTCTATGGTATTGATGGAGATTTTTCAAAAGATAATCCTATGTATGGAGTATATGAATTTAAAAAAGGTTTTGGTGGAGAAGTTATTGAATTAGTTGGCGAATTTGATTTAATAATTAATAAGTTTATTTATAATTTATATAAGTTAACTTTCTCTTTATATAGAGGTATTAAAAGACATACAAAATAGTTTGATTATTTATAGAATTATTACTCAGTAGTAGTTCTTTGGTTAGTTAAATAGTAAAATGCAATATTTTAATTATTATTGATATTTAAGGGTATAATGCAATTTATACCTTTATTTTTAAAAAAAAAAGAGTTATTATAGTTCATGAAAAAAGAAATTATTGCACTATGAAAACGAGTTAGCATAATTATTTAAAAATTAAATGCAACTTTTTGTAATAGTATTTTAATCAATTGTTTTCTTTTTTTGAGATTATTTTATTAAGAGTTTATAACTCAAA
>CADCIN010000030.1 GCA_902801525.1 uncultured Erysipelotrichaceae bacterium
CATAATTATTTAAAAATTAAATGCAACTTTTTGTAATAGTATTTTAATCAATTGTTTTCTTTTTTTGAGATTATTTTATTAAGAGTTTATAACTCAAATTAACTTCATCTTTGGGGATATATTTAAGATGAAGTTTTTTTGTGATTTTTTCTCCATATATTGAATTAAAAATTTCATATGGTGTTTTATATTCCATACTTTTTCTTTTCACATTGTTTATATTATTCATCATATCTATTAAGTTTTTATTAGTTAGTTGATCTAATGATATTCCTTTAGGAATAATATATCTGATAAATTCATGATTCCTTTCAATTCCACCTTTTTCCCACGAAGAGTAAGGATTACAATAAAAAACATTAATTATTTTTTCTCCAGTAGTATAATCAAATTCAATATCATTTGGTTTTGAAAACTCCCATCCATTATCAGTAAGTATAATTTCAAACATAAACTTAAAATTTTCATATCCTAATTCTTTTCTCAACTTTTTAAATATATTTGAAACTGCATCAGTTTTATATTTGTCAATTAAGAACATAAGCATTAATTTACTGTTTCTAAAATATAAAGTTAAAATACATTTTTTATCTTCTTGTTTGCCAATAACAGTATCCATTTCTACTATGTTAGCATTTTGATGAACTTTTAAATATTCTTTCATATTATCTAAACTTCTTCCTTTTCTAATTGAATTATCAATACGTATTTTATTTTCTTCTCCCGTTCTCTTTCTTGGTTTATAACTATACGCTCTAGCAAGCATTTCATCATTTAGACTAGGAAAATGACCATCATGAATATATCTATAAAATGTAGGAATGGATTTAGGAAAAGTATTTTCAATATTTTTAAAAATATGAGTAATAGGCTGGTTTTTATTCTTTAGTTTATCTTTAAAGTACTCATCCCAATAATATAATTCATCTAATGTCATATCAATTCCTGTTCTAGAAACTTTGAGAATATATTCATAATGCTTTTGGGCTTTAGAATAACTATAGTAATATTTTTTCATTCTGCAATGTGTTTTGCGTATACAACCATTACAAACAAAAGGAAATCTATTAGTTTTATTGCATTTTTGTAATTGCCCTTTACCAGTAATTCTTCTTTTTTTGATTTCCCTGGAAATTGTAGATGGTTCACATTCAATTAAAGTGGAAATGTCTTTTAACTTATAATTTAGTTTTAATAATTCTTCAATCAATATTCTGTTTTCAATAGTTAATCTTTTTTTCATTCTTTAACCTCCTTAAATCTCTAAAGAAAACAATTGATTAAGGTATATTAAAAAATAATATTAGACTAAATGCAACTTTTAAATATAAATTAAAATAAATTGCATTTACTCTTTAAAGTAATATTATACCAAAGTTATCTTGACAAATACTATAAAATAAAGTAAGATATATAATCACTAAAAAAGGAGTTATAATCCATAAAAAAAGAAGAGTGATAGTCTTATGAAAAAATATAAAAAGAAGTTTTTATTTGATTATATAATGGGAAATGATATGGGTGAAACTGATATTAATGAATTAGAAAAAGATCCAGAATTTATTATAGAAGTTACTGACCTATCAAATGATAAAAATATCTATAATTTATGCGACCAAAAACTAAAACAAAATTTTAGATTAATGAAATTTTTTATATTAAAATTTAAAGATGATAAAAAAATTGCCAAAAAAGTTGCTAGGGATTATATTGAAAATTCATAGGAACATGATGATGATAATGAATTTGAAATAAATATAATTATAAGTAATTTATATGGAAGAGATTGTGATGATATTAGAGAAAATAAAAATCTCTTAAGTGCAAGACTTATGTATGAAGAACTTAAAATAAATTATTTTATACAAAGTGAAAAAAATTCTGATGATTTTAATGATTATAATCAAATGGGATTTAATATTTTTAATATGATGTATGAAAATAGAAAAATAATAGTAGATTATATAGCAAAAAAAATGGTTGAAGAGATTTTTGGAGAAGAAGAATTTTCCTTAGAAGAATTATTACAAAATAAATACAATAAAAAATCAGATTTAGATAAAGATAAGCCAATCAATTTTATTTTAAAATATATATCAACATATGATACTAATTTATCAAATTACATTAAGGATAATATATCTTTAGTAGATAACTTAAAAAAAAGAATATGTAAAATAGCTGAAAGATTTGATGAATATAACAGTAGAAAAGCAGACGAAATCTATGAGTGGATTATTGATTATTTATATGATCGTTCTAAATCAAATGAAGATTTGCCAGTAACATTATTAATCAAATGTATTGCAGAAAACTTAAATATTAATAATGAAATTATAACAAGTGCTTATGAAGAATATAATTACTTATTAGAGAACATTAATTGTGATAAACTAAAAGAAAAAAAAGAATATAAAGAGATAAAAAAAATAGTAGAAAAAATAATAAAGACAAATAAATTACCAGATAATGATTTCAAAGAAAGAGAAATAAGACATAGGAATCAGATATTAATAAAGAAACATGGTAAAGTAGTTAAGATGAGAAAAAAATATTAATTAAATTATCTTATAGATATTAGGAGAAAAATATATAAAATATTTAATGAAACAATTTAATGAGTCAAAAGGTTATTTATACGCTGATATAGATTCAGTAAGTTATATGAGAGAATTTGAAGGATGGATGAATAAATTAATAGAAAATAAAAATATATATCAAGATTTATTAAGATATAACAATATAGAAATAAATTATCCAACAATTGCTGAAGTTGGAAAGGGTTTATGTGATTCAATTGCCATGCCAGAAACAAAAATAATCTCACCATTTGGAGATACTCTAGGAGATGAAGTTAAAGATTTAATAGTATATTGTGGCGAGCCAATTGTGTTAGATTCAAAAAAAAGATTAAATGAATATATTCTAAAATTTATAACACAAAATCCATATGAACAAAGACAAATTAGACAATGGCCAACATTAAAAAATAGTGGATTTGATTTATGTGTAGGTATGTTTGGAGATTTATCTGATAAAGATTATGTTAAAAAGATGAAATGTTTAAGTGAATTTTATAAATCACTCCCAGAAGATTCAGATTTTACGTATGAAACACATAAAAATACATACTTGGCATACGTAAATACAAAAGAAAAAGTACTAGAAAAACAAAAAATAATAAAACTTTAATATTTTTTTTATTTATTTTATAAACTTGAAAAAATACTTAATATTATGTATTATATTAATATAGAATAGAAGGTATAAAATGAAGAAAATAATTAAAACAATTACAATAATTATATATATATTAATATTTTTATATGCACTAATATTTATCCCACTATTGTTTTCATATAAACCGTTAGTAGTTCAAACAAACTCGATGGAACCTACATTAAAAGTAGGCGAAGTAATATATATAAAGACAGTAAATATTAAAGAAATAAAAGAAAATGACATAGTAACTTACAGCATGTCTAATGGAAAATTAATCACACATAGGGTATACAAAAAAACAAATGAATATTTGATTACTAAAGGAGATAGAAATAATACAGTAGATAGTGAAAAAGTATATAGTAAAAATTTAATAGGAAAATCATCAAAAATAGCAATTCCATACATAGGATTTATAATTAGTTTTATAAAAGAAAACTATTATATTGTATTTATATTAATATTAATAATTGGATTAGATTTTATAATTAATAAAAATAAAAGTGAAGAAAAAAAGAAATAATATAATAATATTTATATTATTTTTTTTGTAAAGTAAAATGTAAATAAAGCATAAGAAGTAGTAAAATTACTGACTATTAATAAGATAAATGATAAAATTAAGTTAGGAAAATAGGAAAGGGGAAATTTTATGAGAAAACTTTCAAAAAATAAAAAGTTACTTTTATGTTTCATAGAATTTGTAATAGTATTTACTATATTTACTACTGGTAATTCCTTTTCATATTTCTCAGATAATGCATCAATAGATAATTATTTTTATAGTGCAAAAACAACTAGTAAAAGTAAAAAAACAGCAAGTTATACAATTACTTATAATCTAAGTGATGGTTTATTAAATGAAGATAATCCTGTATCATATACATCAAATGATGAAATATCATTAAATAATCCTACTAAAGAAGGTTATATATTTACAGGTTGGACGGGAACTGATTTAACTGAAGAAACATTAAATGTTACGATTCCATCAGGATCTACTGGTGATAGAGAATATACTGCAAATTTTAAAAAAACAAATTCCGCAGAAACAACAACTTATGATAATAGCAAATCAAAATCAATATGTACGAATGTACAATGTTCAATAGATGAATTAAATGAATTATTGAAATAAAGAAAGGACAAATCATGAAGAAAATTTTAAAAATCAAAAAAAATTTATTTATTATATTTGTTCTTATACTATTTCTTGGAACTGCAGTAACACTTGCACAAGATGCAGTAAAAGCAGAGGATGTTGATTACAATAATACATTGTCAAAATTATCTTCTACAACAGTACAAGATGCTATAGATGAATTAAGCAAAAGAGTGGTTACATGTCCAAAAGGATATAAATGTACAAAGAAACAAATATCTAATCAAATTACTGAAATATCTTATAATAATAAAAATTTAATAGTTGATGAAACAAGTGATAAAAATATAAGATATATTGGTAATAATCCAGATAACTATGTATCATTTAATAATGAATTATGGAGAATAGTTGGATTATTTAATAATGTAAATATATCATCAAATGAAGTTGAAAACTTAGTAAAAATAGTAAAAGATGACTCGAATGAAACAAAACTAATATGGGATAACAATTTAAATGATTGGTTAAATTCTAATATAGAAAATGAATTAAATACTACTTATTTAAATACATTAGACGAACAAAGTCAAAATATGATAAAACAAGTAAGTAATAAAGTAAGTTCCTATACATCTCAAAGTTATAGTGCATCAGAAATATATGTATCAGAAAGAATAAATAAAACAAAAGATGAAAAAGTGAGCATACTATATCCAAGTGACTATGTATATGCTGCATCAGATGGACAAACAAATACCAGAGATGATTGTTTAAATATTTCAGTGAATAAATTAAGTGAAAAATCAGAATGTAAAGCAAACAACTGGTTATATAATTCAAATGAAAATACATGGTTAAATTTATATGATTCACAATCAAAAGACAAAGCCTATTATTTGAGCAGTGAAGGTAATATAGAACTTGGAATTATTACTGAGTTAAAATCAGTTAAACCAGTAGTTTATTTAACAACAGATGTATATATTAAGTCGGGTACAGGAACAAAAACAAATCCCTATATATTAAGTTTATAGAAAGGAGTTATTAAAATGAAAAAAAGAAAAAAATTACTAATACTAAGTCTTTTATTTGTAAGTGTAAATGTATTTGGATTATCTTATATTAATTCAAGTCAGGAAACTTATGATAACTCTGAATCAGGACTTAAAGCTACAAATGTTCAAGAAGCACTTGATGAACTTTATGAAAGAGCGAACACATGTCCAGAAGGATATACATGTGAAAAAGTAGAAGAACAATAAAATAAATAAATAATTAATAAATTAAAAGCATATATTTAAATGGTGAATAATTTGAAATTAATAAAAATCATTATCCTATTAATAATTCTATTCCCACTTAACATATATGCTTTTTATGATACAGCAAAATCTACTGTTGTAGTAGATATGAATAGTGGAAGAGTACTTTATCAAAAAAATCAAAATGAAAAAAGATTAATAGCATCAACTACAAAGATAATGACCGCGATAATAACATTAGAAAATATAGATATTAATAAGAAAGTTACAGTAGGAGAAGAAGTACTAAAAATGTATGGGACAAACATATATGTTGAAGTAGGAGAAAAAATAAAAATAAAAGATTTACTTTATGGACTTCTTCTAAGAAGTGGAAATGATGCTGCTGTAGTACTTGCTAATAATGTATCTAGGTCAGAAAAAGAATTTATAAATTTAATGAATGAAAAGGCAAAAAAACTTAAAATGACAAAAACTCATTTTGAAAATCCACATGGTCTAGATGAAGAAACTAAAAATGTCTCAACCGCATCTGATATGGCAAAATTATCAAAATATGCTTATCAAAACAAAATATTTAGACAAATAGTAAAAACAAAAAAATACGAAACAAATACCAAGAATAAAACATATTTATGGTATAACAGAAATAAGTTATTAATAATGTATAAATATGCAACTGGAGGTAAGAATGGATATACACCAGCAGCAGGTAAAACATTAGTAACAACTGCAAATAAAGAAAACTTTCCAGTAACAGTAGTAACACTAAAAGATAATAATCCCTATGAAAATCATAAAAATATTTATGAGTATATTTATAATAAGTATAAAAACTATACCATAGTAGATAAAAATAACTTTAATATTAATAAAGAATTTTATAAAGAAAAAGTATATATAAAAAGATCAGTTACATATCCCTTAAAAGATAATGAAATAGATAAAATAAAGACAAAGATAATACTTCCAAATAATAAGATAAATAATAATATAGTAGGACATATTAATATATATTTAGATAATAAACTAGTAAAAAGAGAAAATATCTATAAAAAAAAGAAGAATAAATCTTCTTAACTATTAGATAATCTAAAGAAATTAATACTAGGTCTATCAAATAATCTAATACCACTTCCAACGGTACCAATTCCACTACTAACATATATTTGACTATTATCTAGTTCATAATGTTCTTTATAATATGTACTAGAGCCTTCCACACCAGAAATAGCACCATAAAAAGGAATTCTAATTTGACCATTATGAGAATGACCACCAAGGAATAAATCAACACTATATTTACTTAAAATATCATCTATATCATCAGATTCATGAATTAAACAAATAGAGTATATATTAGCATTATGGTTTTCAACACTAAAATACTTAAAAGCATTATCAATATTTCTATTACCATTTAAACTACTAGATAATCCAGTAATTAAAATAGGATTATTATCGTTATTATAAACTAAATCATAATTATTATCTAAAACTGTAAAATCACTTTGATTAAGAATAGTGGAGAAGTTATCACCATCATCCTCACCACTAACAGCATACTTACCAATACTTACATTAATACTCTTTAAAAGTTTAATTAAATCCTCTTGCTCACTAGTACTAATATCATAACTATCATCAATTAAATCCCCAGTAAATACAACTATATCAGGATGTCTCTTATTAATTAATTTAACTAAGTTTTTAACCTCATCTATTTTAACAGTAGTACCATAATGTAAATCAGAAAATTGAATAATCTTCGTACTATTAAAGCTAATAGGAAGTTTAGAATTTTTAAGTCTTTCTTCTTTAACAGTAATCATTTTAGTAGATACATAAGTTACATAAAAATATAATATAAATAAACAAACTATTATTAAGACAATTAACTTAGTAAAAAATATTACTTTCTTTTTTCTATTTTCTCTTAGTTCATCATTAACTATTTCTTCAAATTGTTCTTTATTTTTTTCTTCTCTAGTCGTCATATTATCACCAATTATATTGTATCATAATTTTATTTAAAAAAAACTAAATAATATGTTAAAATTAAATTAGGTGATAAAAATGGAAAAAGGTAAATTATATGATGTTGTAATAATAGGGGCTGGGCCAGCTGGACTATTCACAGCATATGAACTTTTAAAAGATAAAAGGCTAAAAGTTGCTATAGTAGAAAAAGGACTAAAAGTAAAGAATAGATTTTGTCCAATGAATAAAAATAAAACGGAATGTAAAAATTGCAACCCATGTCGTATCTTATCAGGATTTGGAGGTGCTGGAACATTCTCTGATGGAAAATTAAACTTTATCCCAAAACTTGGTAAAAGTGATTTATTTAAGTATATGTCACAGTCAAAAGCTTATAAATTAATAGATGATACAGAAAGTATCTTTAATAAGTTTCATATGGATAGTAAGATATATCCAAGTAATATGCATGAAGCTGAAGCTATTCAAAAAGATATTGCAAAAAAAGGAGATAGACTTCTATTAATAAAACAAAAACATTTAGGAAGTGATCATCTTCCAGAATATATAGAAGAGTTAAGTAATTATCTAGAAGAAAATGGAGTAGAATTGTTCGAAAGAATAGATGTTAAAGATATAATAAAAAATGAATCTAATTATGATGTTATCTATAATAATAATGAAGTAATTAAAGCTAAGAAAGTAGTAGTTGCACCAGGCAGAACAGGTGCTAAATGGGTTCAAGAACTAGCAGATAAATATAATATTCCATATCTATCTCAAAGTATTGAAATTGGAGTTAGAGTAGAAGTTAGAAAAGAAATACTTGAAGATATTACAAATATTATTTATGATCCAACTATCTTTATTAAAACAAATACATATGGAGATGAAATAAGAACATTCTGTACTAATCCAGGAGGATTTGTTGCTAAAGAAAATTATTATGGATATATATGTGTAAATGGTCATGCCTTAAAAGATATTAAATCAAATAATAGTAATTTTGCATTCATCAGTAGAGTTAATTTAACTGAACCAGTTACAAATACAAGAGAGTATGGAGAAGCAATTGCAAAAATTGCTAATGTACTTGGAGATTCTAAACCGATTATTCAAACACTAAAAGATTTAAAAGATGGAAGAAGATCTAATTGGGATAGAATAAATAAAGGATTTATTGAACCAACGCTAAAAGACTGTGTAGCAGGTGACTTAGCACTTGTCATGCCACATAGAATAATAACTAATATATTAGAAGGATTAAAAGAATTAGATACAATAATTCCAGGAGTTAATAATGATGAAACACTACTTTATGGACCAGAAATAAAATTCTTCAGTAATGAAATTACAACTAATAATAATTTTAAATTAGAAACAGAAGATATATATTTTATAGGTGATGGAGCAGGAAAAGCAGGAAATATTGTAGTAGCAGCAGCAACAGGATTAGTAGCCGCAAGAGATATATTAAAAGGAGAGAAATATGAAGAAAATTAAATATTTATTACTGTTAATTTCATTAACATTTTTATTAACAGGTTGTTCATCAAATGAGGTAAAAGAAGATTTACTTGGAATAAAATATCCAAAGAAGGAAAATGAACTAACTTTAGAAAAGTATGAAACAGAAAATCCAGTAGTTGCTATGTATATTAAAAACTATGGGTCGGTAGTTATTGAATTATATCCGGAAATCGCACCTAATACAGTTAATAACTTTATTTCATTAACTAAAAAAGGTTTTTATGATAATAATACATTTCATAGATTAGTTCCAGGATTCGTATTACAAGGAGGAGATCCAACTGGAACAGGTACAGGCGGACCTGGATACAGTATAAAAGGTGAATTCACAAATAATGGATTTGAAAACAATCTAAAACATGATAAATGGATAGTTTCTATGGCAAGAAGTCAAGATAATGATTCTGCAGGAAGTCAGTTCTTTATTATGCTTGATAAATCAGAATACTTAGACGGAGAATATGCTGCATTTGGTAAAGTTATAGATGGAAAAGAAAATATAAAAAATATCGTAAATAAAGAAGCAGTTGCAGATCAGCAAACAGGAACTCTAGTAAATAATTTAACTATTGAAAAGACAGTAATTGATTTAAAAGGAAAAGAATATAGTGAAGTTGAGAAATTAGAAGAAAAATAAAAAGAAGAATAATCTGAAGTTGTAATATAAAAGTGTACACGAAAAAAAAGTGTATGCTTTTATTTTTGTTATAATTTAATAAAGGAGATGAAAAAATGGCTACAAAAGGGCAA
>CADCIN010000031.1 GCA_902801525.1 uncultured Erysipelotrichaceae bacterium
CTTTAGTTAATTGTTTATAATTCATATTGGAGCCTCCTTGCCGGGATTTGGCTCCTTTTATTGTATCAAAAAGCCGCACCGGGTGGTGCGGTTGAAATTACAATAAAGAAAAAAATGATTCTAAAGGAATCATTTTTTTTGTTACTTATTATAGAATTCAACGATTAATGCTTCATTAATATCAGCGTTTAATTCATTTCTTTCTGGTAATCTAACATAAGTTGTTTCTTTTTTACCTTCATCATAAGTGATGAATTCAACTCTCTTAGTTACTTTAGCTAAAGATTCTTCAACAACTTTTAAGTTTTTGTCGCTATCTTTTAATGAAATAACATCACCAACTTTAACTCTGTATGAAGGAATATCAACTTTTTTACCATTAACTGTAACATGTCCATGGTTAACTAATTGTCTAGCTCCACGACGTGTTGATGCGAAACCTGTACGATAAACTAAGTTATCTAAACGAGATTCAAGTAATCTTAAGAAGTTTGTACCATGAATACCTTTCATTTTTTCAGCTTCTTTGAAAGTTTTCTTAAATTGTTTTTCATTTAAACCATACATGAAACGAACTTTTTGTTTTTCTTTTAATTGTGTTCCGTAATCAGATAATTTTCCTTTACGCGCATTACCATGTTGACCAGGTCCGTATGGACGACGAGCCAATTCTTTTCCTGTTTCAGAAATTGAGAAGTTAACACGACGAGCTTGTTTATAACTTGATCCAGTGTATCTTGACATAATTTTGTCTCCTTTCTTTTTATTTCATATTTTCTTTTAAACTACTTAGTCTATATATAGGGAGTTTTTTTATTTTTTCACTTAACAGCTGAAGCTACTAAATTTTTTAAAAAACACATTATATATATCTAAATATTGCTGTTTAAAGTAAACATGCAGGTTTATTATATGTAATTTTTTCTTTTATGTCAATAGTTTGAACTTGTTTAAAGATTTTTTTTTGAATAATTTGTATAAAAATGTAGAAAAATAATAGTGAATTGTGTTAAAATTATATAAGAATATAATTGAGGTGAAGTAAATGAATGGACTGACATTAATAATTGTTTCTTTTATGCTTGTATTAATTGTTGTTGCAGTTATTTCTCTTTATTTTATTCGTAAAATTGAGGCTAAAAAATACAAGGAAATGATTAAACAACTTGATATTAGGAGAAATTTGGTAGCATCTATGCCAATTGATGCTGAATTATCTAAGGTTGAACCAATTATTAAAAGTGATAAGATTGAAGAAAAGTTCAAAGGGTGGGCTGATAATTTAGAAGTTATTAAAAATGAAAAATTACCTCTTATTGATGATATGCTTATTGAACTTGATTTATATGTCGAAAAAAAAGATTATAAAAACTTCATATATCGTATTGCTAAAACAGAAATGGAAATATATAAAGTTAGAGAATCTTCTGATCATTTACTTGATGAAATAAAGGAAATTACTTTAAGTGAAGAAAAATATCGTAATATTGTTATTAAATTAAAAACTAAATTTAGAAAACTTAATAAAGATTTTCAAGATCATAAGGGAATGTATGATGAAATACAAGATGCTATTTCTTTACAGTTTGAAAATATTGAGAAAAGATTTTTAGATTTTGAAAAAGTTATGGAAAATAATGAATATAGTGAGGTTGTTAAAATTGTTAAAGCACTTGATACTATGATTGATCACATGAATGTAGTAATTGAAGAGGTTCCTGATTTGGTTTTACTTTCTAAACAATTAATTCCTAATAGAGTTAAGGAAATTAAAAGTGTAGTCGAACAAATGGAAAAGGACGGTTTTCCTATTGAATATTTAAATATTGACTATAACTTAGAAGAAACTGAGAAAAATGTAAATACTATTTTAGATAAAATTAGAGTTTTAAATTTAGAAGACTCCATGTTTGAACTTAAGACTATGCTTGAATATCTTGATTCATTATTTGTAGACTTTGAAAAGGAAAGATTAAGTCGTAAAGTTTATGAGGAGATGGAAAAAGATTTTTCTAAAAAATTAGAGAAGACTAATAATGTTGTTAAAGATATATTCGATAAATTAGATGATATAAAAAATTCTTATGATTTGGATGAAGAGGATTTAAAAAATCTTAATGAAGTAAAAAAAGTTCTTATAGTTATTAATGATGATTATAAAAAGATTGTTGGTAAAGTTAATTCGTTATCTACACCTTATTCTGTACTTCATAAAGATATTGAAGATTTAACTGTTAGACTTAGTAAGCTTGAAGATGACTTAGATATTACTTTAAAATCACTTGGTAATATGTATGATGATGAGCAAAGAGCTCGTGAACAGTTAGAAGAAATTCAATTATTCTTAAAACAAAGTAAAAATAAAATTAGAACTTATAAATTACCAATTATTACTGATAATTATTTTGTTCAATTATCTGAAGCAAATGATGCTATACTTGAAGTTATTAAAGAGTTAGAAAAAAAACCTATTGTTATTGAAACACTTAATACAAGAGTTGATACAGCACGTGACTTAGTTTTAAAACTATATAATACTACTAATGAAATGATTAAAACTGCACAGCTTGCTGAAATGATTATTGTATATGGTAATAGATATAGAGCTTATTATGATGATATAGATGTTGGACTTAGTGATGCAGAATCTAAATTCTATAAAGGTAATTATAAAAGAGCACTTGATATTGCTATTAAAGCAACATCTATTATAGATAAAGATATATATAGTAAATTACTTGCTGGTTATGATAAATAGAGTTTTATACTCTTTTTTTTTACTTAAAATTATGTTAAACTAGGTTAGTTATTAATTTGGAGGTATTTATGGATAGAATTATATTAATTAAATATGGAGAATTATCTACTAAAAAAGGCAATAGAAATTTCTTTATTAACACTTTATATAATAACGTTAAAAATAAACTTAGAGATTATAATGTAAATATTTCTAAAGATCGTTCTAGAATGTATATTAGTTTTATGGATGATGATTTAGATAAAATTAAAAAAGTTATTGATAATATATTTGGTATTCATATGTATCATATAGCATATATTGTAGATACTAATGATGAGATAATTCAAAAGAAAGTTTTAGAAGTTATGAATAATACTAATTTTAAAACTTTTAAAATTGAAACTAAGAGATGTGATAAATCCTTTTCAATTCATAGTCAAGAATATAATCATGTACTTGGATGTTTAATTTTAAAAAATATTAATAATATTTCAGTTGATGTTCATAATCCTGATGTTTTGCTTAGAGTTGAAATTCGTGAAAAACATTCTTATATTTATTCTAATGCTTATAAGGGTGCTGGTGGATATCCAGTTGGTAGTCAACCTAAAGGACTTTTAATGCTAAGTGGAGGTATTGATTCTCCTGTTGCTGGTTATTTAGCAATGAAACGTGGAATTAAATTAGATGCTATATACTTTGAAGCTATTCCGCATACTAGTTTAGATGCTCGTCAAAAAGTAATTGATCTTTCTAAGGAACTTGTAAAGTTTACTGATAATATTAATTTACATGTTGTTAACTTTACAAAAATACAAGAAGAAATTTACAAAAAATGTAATCCTACTTATTGTATTACTATTATGAGACGTATGATGTATCGTATAGCTGAAGGTGTTGCTAAAAAGAATAAAGCACTAGCTATTATTAATGGTGAGTCTATTGGACAAGTTGCAAGTCAAACACTTACAAGTATGTCTGTCATTAATTCAGTTACTAATATGCCTATTATTAGACCTGTGGCTTGTTTAGATAAACTCGAAATTATTGATGTTGCTCGTAAAATAGGTACTTATGAAACTAGTATTTTACCTTTTGAAGATTGTTGTACTATATTTGTACCAAAACATCCAGTTATTAATCCTAAACTTGAAGATTCTATTCTTATGGAAAATAAATTTGATTATAATAGTATGATAGAAGAAGCTATTGAGAATATTTATACTATTAAAATAAATGATAAAAACATTGAAAATGAAAAATTTTCTGATTTGTTATAAATTACCAATAAATTTTACGTATTAAATTATTTGTTTTTCACATTCTATTAGTGTAGGAGGTGAAAATCATGAATAACACAAATAATTCTACTATGAAAATGAGAGTTCCTGGTGCTAAACAAGCTATTGATAAAATGAAATATGAAATAGCTAATGAATTTGGTGTTAACTTAGGAGCTGATGCTACTAGCCGTGCTAATGGTTCAGTTGGTGGTGAAATTACTAGACGTTTAGTTCAAAATGGTCTAAACCAAGTTAGTGGAAGCTACAATAATAACATGAATAAATAACAATAATATTGTTTTAGCTTAAAAGATAGGAATATCCTATCTTTTTTATTTACTTTAAAAAAAACGTATTATATAATTAGGCTAGGAGGGATATTTATGAAACTTTTGTCAATTAATTCTGGAAGCAGTTCATTAAAATTTAGATTATATGAAATGCCAGAAGAACGTTTAATTATTAAAGGTATGTTTGAAAGAATAGGACTTTTAAATAGTGGATATACTATGAAAGTTGGAGATAATAAAGACTCTAAATTAGTTAAACTAAATAATCATGAAGATGCTGTTAATATTTTACTTGACGAGCTTTTATCACGTAATATTATTAAATCACTTTCTGATATTGATTCAATTGGTCATCGTGTGGTTCATGGTGGTAATAAATATTCGCATGCTGTTAAAATAGATGATCGTGTTATTTTTGAAATTGAATCAATTTCTGATTTAGCACCTCTTCATAATCCACCTGCTTTAAAAGTTATTGAAGCATTTAGAAAGTCCATTCCTACTGCAGATATGGTTGCTTGTTTTGACACTGCTTTTCATCAAACTATGGATGAAGTTAGTTATCTATATCCAATTCCATATGAGTGGTATGTTAAATATGATGTACGTAAATATGGTTTTCATGGATTAAGTCATAAATTTATTACTGAGAAGATGACAAAGATCCTTGATAAAAAACCTAATTTAATTATTTGTCATATTGGTAATGGAGCTAGTTTATCTGCAGTTAAAGCAGGGAAATGTGTAGATACTACTATGGGATTTACACCTAATGCAGGTATTATGATGGGAACTAGATCTGGTGATATTGATTATTCTGTTATTGATTATATTATGCAAAAAGAAGAAAGAAATATTACTTGGATTGATCACCAATTAAACTTTAATAGTGGTTTACTTGGGATTGCTGGAATGAGTGATCTTAGAGATATAGATAGAGCTATTGAATCACGTGATAAAAAAGCACTTCTTGCAATGGATATGTATACTGAAAAGATAGTTAATTATATTGCACAGTACTATGTTAAACTTGGTGGAGAAGTTGATGCGATTGTCTTTACTGCTGGTGGTGGAGAAAATGATTCTATTATCCGTGCTGGAGTAGCTGCTAAACTTGCACCTCTTGGTATTTCATTAGATGTAGCTAAAAATGACCAAACAATAGTTAGACATGGAGTAGAAGGTATTATTACAAATCCTGATTCAATGATTCCTATTTATGTACTTGCTACTGATGAGGAATTAATGATTGCTAGAGATACTTACAAATTAACAAAATAAAAGGCTTAGGCCTCTTTTTCTTTAAATGTTTTTCATTATGTAGTATAATATTAATAGGTTTTTTTAGAAAAGAGGTTTATTTATGAAAATAATTTCAATTAATACAGGAAGTAGTTCCTTAAAATTTAGTTTATTTGATATGAATGATGAATCAGTTATTGCAAGTGGTTTATTTGAACGTATTGGTATAGAAGGAAGCTGCTATAAAATTAAATTTAATGGTCAAACTATTAAGCAAGAGGTAGAATTAACATCACATGATGAAGCTGTTGAAATATTACTTAATAAGCTTATTGATTTAAATATTATCTCTTCTTTAGATGAGATTGATGGTATTGGTCATAGATTATTACATGGACAAGAAAAATATAAAAAGTCAGTTATTATTACTGATGAAGTAATTAATGATTTGGATTCATTTAAAGAATTTGCTCCACTTCATATACCTGCTAATATATCAGGAGTTAATGCTTTCAAGAAAGTTCTTCCTAATGTTCCGATGGTTGGTGTTTATGATACTGCATTTCATCAAACTATGGATCCTGAGACTTTCTTATATCCAGTTCCATATAATTGGTATAAAGAATATGGTATTCGTAAATATGGATTTCATGGTACAAGTCATAGATATATTGCATCAGAGGTTGAAAGAATTTATGGTACTAAAGATAAAAAAATTATTAGTTGTCATATTGGTAATGGAGGATCAATTACAGCCATTAAAGATGGTAAATGTGTAGATACTACTATGGGATTTACTCCTCTTTCTGGAATTATGATGGGAACAAGATCTGGTGATGTTGATCCTTCAATTATTCCTTATGTAATGGTTAAAGAAGGAAAGAATGCAAGTGAAGTAATTGATGATTTAAATAAAAGAAGTGGTCTTCTTGGTTTAAGTGGTATTAGTAGTGACATGCGTGATATCGTTAATAAATGTGAAGAAGATAATGAAATGGCTAAGCTTGCAAGAAGTAAATATGTTAGAAGAGTAGTTGATTATATTGCTCAATATTACGTTTTACTTGGTGGAGCAGATGTCATTGTATTTACTGCTGGTGTTGGTGAAAATAGTATTCCAAATAGAAAATCTATTTGTGAAAAGTTAGCATGTCTTGGAGTTAAAATTGATTTAGAGAAAAATAATACAATGGGTGAATTCCAAAAAATAAGTAAAGATGATTCTAAAATTGATGTTTATGTTATTCCAACAGATGAAGAATTAATGATTGCTAGAGATACACTTAATTTAATTAAAAATAGATAGGAAATGTTTAATGTTTAAAAAAATATATAAAGAAATAAAAAAATATGACAGAATTGTTATTGCACGTCATATAGGTGTTGATCCTGATGCGCTTGCAAGTCAGCTTGCACTTAGAGATTCAATTAGATTAAGTTTTCCTGAAAAAAAAGTATTTGCAATTGGTACAGGAAGCGCTAAATTTACTTATTTAGGAAAACTTGATAAATTTGATGATGTTTATGAAAATACATTATTAATAGTTACTGATACACCTGATAGAAAAAGAATTGATAGTGCTGATCCAGATATGTTTACTAGTTCAATTAAGATAGATCATCATCCATTTGTTGAGAAAACTTGTGAATTAGAATATATAGATGATATAGCATCATCTGCGTCTGAAATTGTTATGCAACTTATTGAGGAGACTAAACTTGAATGTAATAAGGAAATTGCTGAAACATTGTTTATTGGACTCGTATCTGATTCTAATCGTTTCTTATTTGATAGTTGTGGATCAAATACATTTTTATTAGTTTCTAAATATCTTGAAAAATATAAGTTTAGTATTAATAAAATATATC
The DNA here is from genome assembly GCA_902801525.1 of uncultured Erysipelotrichaceae bacterium. GTDB lineage: Bacteria > Bacillota_I > Bacilli_A > RF39 > UBA660 > RUG14670. Next base: position 7,425 of record CADCIN010000031.1, read on the forward strand.
AAAAGATGTATGTTCGTCCTTTATGCGAAGTTAGATTAGAAGGTTATATTTCTCTTAATATGACTGTTACTGACAATGGACTAGGTTATATTAAAATTACTGATAAGATTATCAATGATTTTGGTGTTGATAGTGCAGCAGCTGGTAATATGGTTAATAATTTTAATTTTATAAATGAAGTATTAGTTTGGGCAACTATTACGGAAGATGTAAAAAACAATCAAATTAGAGTTTCTATTAGATCTAGAGGACCAGAAATTAATAAAGTTGCTGAAAAATATAATGGTGGTGGTCATAAGTTTGCAAGTGGTGCGAAAGTAAAAACTTTTGATGATGCTATTTTATTAATGAATGATTTAGATAAAACTTTAAAAAATTATAAAATAAAGAATAATATATAATAAGGGAGATTTATATGGTTATTAAAGATGCAAAACTTGATATAATGGCTACTAGAAGAAGTCAATATCCTACTAATGGTAAACCTGAATTTTTACTTGTAGGTAGAAGTAATGTTGGTAAGAGTAGTTTTATTAATTCAATTCTTTCTCGTAAAAATTTAGCATATACTTCATCTCATCCTGGTAAAACTCAGACGCTTAATTTTTATTCAATAAATGATTCATTTTATTTTATTGATGTACCTGGATATGGTTATGCTGCTACTGATAAAAAGACTCAAGCTAAATTTGGTATGATGATAGAAGAATATCTTGAGAAAAGAGATGAATTAAAAAGAGTATTTATGTTAATAGATTTCAGAATGAAACCTACTGAAGATGATTTATTAATGTATAACTTTTTGAAATATTATAATTTACCGGTTACAGTTGTTGCTACTAAAGCTGATAAAGTTGGCGGTAGTAAGAAACAAAAAAATTTAAAATTAATTTTAGATACTTTGGATTTAGTAGTAGGTGATGACTTAGTTGTTTACTCTAGTGTTACTAAACTTGGAGTAAAAGAAATTCATAGAAAAATAGAAGACTTAGTAGTGGAAACTATCTAGTCTTTTTTTCATATATTAATATTGGTGAATATATGAATATTACTTCTTTAGGAAATGATTGTTATTCTTTTTTTATTAATACTTATTTTTATTCATTAGATAAATTAGATAAGGATAATTTACTTATATTTATTAAAGACTTATTAATGGACTATAAGTTTAAACTTAATTTAAAGGGTTTTTACAAAGTTAATTGTTTTGTATATAAGGACTGTTATATTTTCAATAAACTTATTAAATTAGACGATTTAACGTACAATAAAGTGGACTTTAGAATAGTTATTAATGATATAGATGTATTACTATTTGAAACAGATAATTATGAGATAATTTCTAAATATAAAAATGTAATTTATTTTAATAATAAATATTATATAAATTATAATGAGATAGATAATATTAACATTTTAGAATTTGGTGATTTTACATATGGAGATGATGTTGATAGAATCTTTAATCTTGGAAAATACCTAAATTAATTTGTTATTTTATAATAAAAGTGTATAATATATAATGTATTTATGGAGGAAAATAATATGAAGAAGAAAATATTATATATTGTATGTTCAATATTTATATTATTTATATGTTTTATTATATTTGATAATTTTAATCAGAAGAGAATATTAAAAAATGAAGTTAATACTTTTAGTAAGAAAGATATTTCAAAAGATAGATTTAATACACCTATTAAGACTCATGGTAATTATGCAGTAGTAGAAAAAACAATTAAGAAATTTTTGGATGACTATGCGGTTAGTTTTCAAAATGTTTCTAAAGTTTCTGAAGATAAAATTTTATCTAATATGTTACTCGCAGATAATTATAAAAATGATGGTCCTTATTTTGAAAAGAGTTATAAATATTTAAATGATAAAAAATTATCTTTTGATAATGATATGGATATTTTAATAGAATATTGTAATGAGAGAAATATTAAAAAGATGATAAAAAATAAAAATTTAAGTGATTATTATGTTAATTTATATGATTCTTTAATGCTTAATGATAATATGACTAAGGATTTTGAAGACTCGAGACTTTTACTTGAAGATTATAAAAATAATATGGATAAATTATTTGATAATACTAAAGCTGTTCTTGATTATTTATTTACTCAAAAGGGTAATTGGGAAATTCAAGATGATAAGATATTATTTAAAGAAAATAGTATGATTGATCAATATAATTTGTTAATTAGTAAAGTAAATAAAAAGACAAACAATTAAGCTGTGAACTTGTCAATAAAAAGTAGACAGTAAAAAGATTCTATTTAAACCCTAGTTGAGTTCTATACTCAATTGGGGTTTTATAATTTAATGCATAACTTGG
>CADCIN010000032.1 GCA_902801525.1 uncultured Erysipelotrichaceae bacterium
TCAAATGAAGAAGCTAAAATAAAAGCAACAAACGAATTTTACAAAAAAGAAGCTGAAATATATGATATGTTTTTAGGTAAAGATGGAGTTAAAAAGTTATTAAATGGTAGAAAACTAACTTTAGCAAGACTTGATGAAATAGATGAAATAATAGAAAAAGCAATACTTCCTAAATTACAAATAAAAGCAGAAGATATTAAAAAGGACATAATGGCAAAATATTCAAACAAAGCAAAAAGAGATGATGTAATTGAATAATCCACAATATGTAAAAGTAGATGATAAATTATATAAAATTAATACAGATTTTAGAGTAGCTTTAGAATGTAATAATATTGCAGAAGATAAAACCATAGGAGAATATGAAAGAGCATTAGCAATAATTTATAAGTTATTTGGAGAAGAACGGATTAGATTGCAAAAACCAAAATAAGCTATTTGAATTAGGCATGAAGTATCTTTTATTAGGTAACGATAAAAAAGAGCTTAAAAACGAAAATAAAGAGAAATACGAGCTAGATTTTAATAAATGTATTGGTTTAATAAAAGCAAGTTTTAAATTTGATTATAAATATGACCCTTACGAATTAGAATATTTGCATTGGTATGATTTTTATAATGATTTAGAAAGTTTAAGTACAAGTGAATTTGGTAATTGTTGTATATTAAACAGAGTAACAAGTATATTAAATCAAGAACCAAAGGAAATAAAAGATAATAAGGCAAGACAAAAATTAATAGAAGCACAAAAATTATTAAGTCAAAAATATTGCAAACAAAAAGAAGTTGAGATTACAAAAGAGCAAGAAGAAAGTGCAAGAGCATTTTACAAGTCTTTAGGAATAGAAATTTAGAAAGGAGGTTGCACAAGTGGACGGAGAAATAACAATAGGCACAAGATTAGATACAGATAAATTTGATAGACAAATATCACAACTAGAAAAGAAAATGAAAAAAGAAGAAGATAAAAAAATTATTATAGATGCAAAATTAGGAAGTCAACAACAAGAACTAGATGAGGCAAGACAAAAGGCAGATGCTTTAGCAGATGCTTATCAAAGACTAAAAGAAGCACAAAATAAAGTGTCAACAGGGCAGGCAACACCAAAAGAATTTGCAACATTTCAAGATTTGCAAAGTACTTATGGTTCATTAGAAAAATTAGGAGCAAGCTTTGATAAAGCTTTAACTAAACAAGATGCAATAGAACAAAAAGTAGCACAAACTAAATATAGATACGATGAAATAAATGCAAAAGTAAGTGAATATAAACAAAAAATAGAAAATGTAAAAATAGAAAAACAAGTAGCAGATGTTGAAAAGCTAAAGTCAGGATTTAATAGTGTGGGGAGTTCTATACAAGGTGCAGTAAAACACGTGGCAAAATTAGCATTAGGAATATTTGGAATAAGAAGTGCATTTATGTTTTTAAGAAGAGCTTCAAGCGATTTAGCAAGTTATGACCAACAATATGCAACAAATCTTGAATATATAAGATACGCATTAACTCAAATGATAGCACCAGTTTTACAATGGATAGTAAATTTAGCAGCGAAATTATTAGGATATATAAATGCAATAATGCAAGGTTGGTTTGGAATTAATTTATTTAGTAGAGGTAGTGCAGAAAACTTTAACAAAATGAAAGCTGGAGCTAGTGGAGTAAGTAAAGCAGTAAAAGAAATCAAAAAACAACTAGCAGGGTTTGATGAAATTAATATGTTAACAGACCAGTCGGACACAGGAACAAGTGCAGGAGCAGGTGGAGTTGGTATGCCAAGCTTTGATTTAAGTGCAATGCAAGGCGAAGTTCCAGAGTGGTTACAATGGATAATCGACAATAAAGATGAAATATTATCAACATTAGCTGGAATAGGTGCAGGTCTTGTATTTTTAAAATTAGGAGAATTGGCTAAAAACCTAGGCTTAATAAAAGGCGAAATGCTAGGAATAAAAGCAATAGGTTTTGGAATATTAGTTAAAGGAATAATTGACTTAATTGAAAGCTTAAAAGGATATTTAGAAGACCCTAGTTGGGAGAATTTTGGTAAAGTTATTAAATCTATTGGAGAAATAATATTAGGAGTTGGAATACTTATAGGAAATGTGCCTTTAATTGTAGCAGGTGCAATAATAACAATAGTTGGTCTAATTATTAAACATTGGGAAGATATAAAAGCATTTTTACAAAACGGAATAGATTGGCTAAAAGGAAAATCCGATTGGGTACATAATATGTTTGGAGATACAATAGGTAATATATATGACACTTTTGTTAAACACTTACAATTAATACTTGATTGGTTTGATATGACATTTAAAAATATAAAAAGAATATTAGACGGAATAATACAATTTGTAAGAGGAGTGTTTACTGGAAATTGGAAACAAGCTTGGGAAGGAATTAAAAATATATTTGGTGGAATATTTAATTGGATAGGTAATACTGCAAAAACAGTACTTCAAATGGCTTGGAATTTAGTAAAAAATTTTGCAACAACAGGAGCTAATACTGTTGCGGGAATATTTAAAACAATAGTGAACGCAGTATTAAGAACAATTGAAAGTGTATTAAATAGTCCGATAAGAACAATAAATAGATTAATTAGTGTAATAAATGCAGTACCTGGAATAAACTTAAATACATTACCAACATTTAATTTACCTAGATTAAAAACAGGTGGTATTATAAATATGCCAAATAAAGGAACAATGCTAGGAAGTGCAATAGGCGGAGAAAGTGGTCGAGAAGGTGTAATTCCATTAACAGACCAACAAGCAATGGCACAATTAGGTGCAGAAATAGGCAAAAATGTAGTAGTAAATTTAACAAACATAACAAAAGTAGGAAATAGACAAATAGCAAGAGAAATTAAACAAATAAATGCAGAGCAAGAATTTGCATTTAATGTATAAAGGAGGTGCAATAATTGTTTTTAAATAAAGACAGTATAAAAGTAAATAATATAAGTATGGGACAATATTTATTAAGTGCAAAATATGAATATAATAAATTATGGCGGAAGTGATACTCGGAAGAAACCTAAAAGGAACATTTAGTGGAACTTTAGTAGGCGTATTTCCAAAAATAACATTAACATTTAGAAAATTAACAAAAGCAGAAATGAATATTATTGCACCAATTTTAGATAGTGGAACACAAAGCTTAACATATTACGACCCATCAACAAATTCAAATAAAACTTTATCAACATATACAGGTGATTGGGGCTATGAAAACAAACAAATAATGATAAAAAATGATAGTTTCAATTGTACCTTTATTTCAAGAGAAAGGAGGGCATAATGAAAGCTCATACAACAGGATTTAAAAATGCAGTAAAGGAATTAGGGAGACAATTAAGAGCAGTTATAACTTATGGGAATGTTACATTAGAAGAAGAAATATATGCCGTAACCCCTCATTTTGAGGGTGGCATATTAAAGTCTATAATGAAACAATTAGATTTGGAACTTTCTGTTGATATTCCCCTAGAAACTGTTTTAAATTGCAGAATAGGAATATTAGTCAATGGAAGTTATGAAATGCTTAATTATGGTAATTATGTCGTTTACAAGTCAGAAAAACAAGAAGATACAAATACATATAAATTAACTTGTTATGATAAAATGTTATATTCAATGAAACAAAACGAAGAATTGGGCGTACCATATCCTATATCAATAAAAAACTATTTAATAGCAATATGTAATAAATTAGGTTTAACATTAAAAACAACTACTTTTCAAAATGAAAGCAGAATGATACAAAATGAATTATATTTAGGTTTAGATTATACATACAGAGATATATTAGATGAAATAGCACAAGCAACAGGAAGTATAATTTGCTTAAATGAAAATGATGAAGTATTAGTAAAATATCCAACACAAACAAATGATACAATAGATGAAGAATTTCTAAAAGATGTAAATGTAGACTTTGGGCAAATGTATGGAGCTATAAACACAATAGTATTATCAAGAAGTGGAGAAAGTGATAACATATATTATCCTGAAACATTGCCAGAAAATCCAATTGAAATAAAAATAAAAGACAATCAAATAATGAATTGGAATGATAGAAGTGATTATTTACCAGGAATTTATAATGCTTTAAATGGCTTATATTATTATATAAATGATTTTTCAAGTACAGGAATATTATATTATGAAGTAGGAGATTTATATAATATACAAGTAGGAGAAAACACCTATCAATGTTTAATGTTAAATGATGAAATAAATATAACAACAGGAATAGAAGAAATAATACACACAGATTTGCCAGAACAAAGTCAAACAGATTACACAAAGGCGGATAAAACAGATAGAAGAATAAATCAAACTTATTTAATTGTAGACAAACAAAATCAACAAATATCAAGTGTAATAAGTCAAACGATAGATAGAGACAATCCTGACTCAATGTCTAACAAATTATCAAAAGTATCACAAACAGTAGATGAATTAAATTCTAAAATAAGCGATATAGCAGACATAACAACATCTCTTGAAAGTAATTCGGCAAAATTGGAATTTGAAGGAATAAATCAGTCAGAACCAATAAGAGTTGTAATACATCCTGTTGGTGCAAATATATCTAAATTATATCCAAGTACAAATTTAAAGCCAAGCACTAATTTAACTATTAAAACAAGGATACTAAGATTTACAAATACTACAACCGAAGAAGTATTTGATTATGAATTGCCAGATGATTTACTTTATTATGATAGCGAAAACTATGATGAATTTATTTTAGATTATGATGGGTTAAGTTGTATAGTAAATAAAAAATGTAAATGGAACAATGACGGAACAGTTGGATTATTACCAAGTGAAAGAACAGTTGAATATGAATTTCCACACATAGAATTAACAGATGGAGATTATACAGTTGAATTAATACAATATTCAAATGGATATATATTTGCAAGATTAATGGCACAAAACATATATACAACGCAATTTGCAACAAAGGCAGAATTGAATAGTGAAATATCACAAACAACAAAAGGAATTAATTTATCAGTAGATAAAAAGCTTTCAAATTATTCAACAACGAGCCAGATGAATAGTGCTATAGATTTAAAAGCAAGCCAAATAACACAAACTGTTTCAGAGACATATGTAACAAATCAATCATTAGAAGATAATTATTCAACGACAGAACAAACGGCTACTATGATAAGCACAACAGTAAGCCAAACAACAAAAAATAATCTTAAAGATGTAACAGTAGAATATGCTTTAGGAACAAGTACAACAACAGCACCAACAAACGGTTGGAGTACAACAGCGCCAACTTGGCAACAAGGCAAATATATGTGGCAGAGAACAAAAACAAAGACAGCTGATGGTACAGAAAGTATTAGCAATCCTACTTGTATTGCAGGAGCTAAAGGTCAAGATGGAACAAACGGAGTAAGTATATCTTCAATTACAGAATATTATGCAGTAAGTTCATCTAATTCATCAGCACCTGCCGATAGTGCTTTTAAGACAACAATGCAAACAATGACAGCTACGAATAAATATTTATGGAATTATGAAGTAATAACATATAGTAATAATAATACACAAAAAACAATAAAAAGAGTTATTGGTACTTATGGAGATAAAGGTACAGATGGAACAAACGGAATTGGAATAAAAAGCGTAACAAACAAATATCAAGTATCAACATCAAACACAACAGCACCTACAAGTTGGAAAGACACCCCTCAAACTATGACAGCTACTAATAAATATTTATGGAACTATGAGATAATTACTTATTCTGATAATACTACATCAACTTCAACTCCAGCAGTTATTGGAACTTATGGAGATAAAGGAAATACAGGAGATACAGGAAAAGGAGTTAAAGCAGTAGTTGCACAATATTATTTATCTTCTTCAAAAACAAGTCAAACTGGAGGAAGTTGGGCAGAAACTCAACCTGCTTACAAAAAAGACTATTATTATTGGACTAGAACAAAAATAACTTGGACAGACAATACAACGACATACACAACTCCAATATTAGTAGAAGAAATAAATTCTTTAAATCAATCTGTTGCAAGTTTAAATATAAGAGCTGGAAATATAGAAAGCACAGTAAGAACGAAGGTGGGAAATGATGAAATTGTTTCAAAAATTAATCAATCTGCTGAAGCGGTGCAAATAAATGCAAATAAAGTAAATATAAATGGAATTTTATCAGCAAATGGCAATTTTGAGGTTGATACAGATGGAAATATGTCTGCAACAAGCGCCACATTAAATAATGCAATAATTACAAGCAGTAATAGTAAGGCTGAAGTAAGTATTAATGATGGAAATATTGAAACTACATCTTCAGAAGGATATAAAGGAGTAGAAATAGTAGGTCAAAATATAAGATTATATTCTTATAATGACCAAAATAACTTTATAGGAGCATTGTGTTCAACAATAGGTTCAGTAACAGGTAGACAATTTATTGAATTGTATGCTGACTATGGAGATTCTCTTGCATTGGGGTATAAATTAGAAGAAGCAACTAATACAATTAATAAAGCTATTGAAGTAAATAGTGATAATAATGGACTTATTGATATTTATAATAAAGTTAACATGAATGAAAGTAGATTAGAAAATGTTAAAGACCCAATATTTCATTTATATACTTCAAAAGATGGTTACTATTGGGGATATCCAGTAATTGGATATAGAGACCAACATAAATATTTTTTAGATTGGACTACTCAATTGTTATTTTATGTAGATGGTCAGAATGTAGGAACATTATCAGATAAAAGATTAAAAACAGAAATACAAGATATAGATGAAGATTTTATAAAAGCAATTGAAGAAGTAGAAATGAAACAATTCAAAGTAGCAAATAGAAATGGATTAATTTCATTTGGTATTTTAGCACAAGACTTAATAGAAATATTTAAAAAATATAACAAAAATCCATTTGATTATGAAATCGTGTATAAAACACAATTTAGAATAGATGATGACACAATTTATTATGCGATTAACTATGAACAATTTTTAATATTAAAACAAAAAGCAATGGATAAAAAAATTGAAGAATTACAGACGAAAGATAAACAAAAAGATGAGATTATATCAAAACTAATAGAGAGAGTTGAAAAACTCGAGAGAAAGGAGATAAAGAATGAGTTATACAAAAACAAATTGGGTGGATAATACCACCCCGATAAATGAAACAAACTTAAATAAGATAGAGCAAGGAATTTATGATAATTCATTAGTAGTAGATGCAGTAACAAATACATTAAATCCAACAGATACAGAAACTTATAAAACAGCAGAATTAACGGAAGGACAAATTACTGATGTAATAGGAGTAAATGATATTGTAATCAAAGGACAAACAGAGCAAGATGGAATACCAACACCATCTGCTCCAGTAGACATAAATGTAGTTAGTGGAAGTAATGTGATTGAGATAAGTAATAAAAATTTAATTAATATTTCTAATTTTGTCACAACAAATGTAGGAATAACTATAACTAAAATTGGAGCAAAATGGATTATAAACGGAACAGCAACTGCAGACAATATTTTTAAGTTTGAACCAATTTCAGCAAAAAATCTAAATGGAAAATATGCGTTATCTATAAACTATATAAGTGGGAGTATGTCTGGAAATCCTAATTTTAATGTAAGAAATAAATCAACAGACAGTGTTATTCTTTTTACATCCTTAACTACTTCAAATACGTCAAACACAGCAACACTAAATACAGCAATTAAGTTTGGAATTTATATTACAAGGGGTTCAACATTTAATAATTATACATTTTATCCAATGTTAGAAACTGGCTCAACCGCAACAACTTACGAACCACATCAAGGCAAAGAACTTCCTTTAGATTTACCAGTAGAGAATTTGTTTGGAGGAACACTTGAACAAGGTGGATTTGATGCTATTGGGTTAAACGTTCCTAATTCCATAAGAATTAGAAGCCAAAATTATACCGAAGTTAAAGAAAATCAAATTTATACAATAAGCACAACAGAGTATAATACAACAAAAGGTACTATTCTTATAAACATTTCTTTTTATACAGAAAATGACTATTCAACCGCAAGAATTTCAGAATCTGGTTGGAAAAGTCTTCCATATACATTTACTACTCCTGAAAATTGTAAGTTTATAAGATTTATTTTTAAGATAACTTCATCACTTGGAGATTCCGTAATTGTAGACACTGATGTTAATAATGTGCAACTAGAGCAAGGCTCAAAAGCTAATGCTTACACGCCTTATGGCACAGACCCAATAGAACTATGCAAAATAGGAAATTATCAAGATTATTTTTATAAAAGCGGAAGTAAATGGTATTTGCATAAGGAAACGATTAAGACAATTATTAATGGAAGTGCAGACCAAACAATAGATTATTCTAATTATTTAAATGCTTTAGTTTATACAAATTCAAATATTGCAAATGTTTCACAGTCTAGTTTAGGAAATATTATATGTAATAGAGCTGTTGAAATTGCAAGAAATACTGTAACTACTAACAATGGTATATGTTTAAATGATGTGGCTAATAGAATAGTAATAAAATTTGATGGAGTTTCAAGTTATAATACAGAAGCATTAGCAAGAGAATATTTTGCTAATAATCCTTATGAGGTAATATATAAAGCATCTACAACAACAAATACCGAAATAACAAATACTACTTTAATATCTCAACTAGAAGCAATATATAACGCACCATTATACGAAGAAACAAACATAACACAAACAAATAATGATTTACCTATGGTATTAGATATTACAGCTTGTAAAGACAATATAAACGGAATAAAAGCATTTATAAGAAAGTAAGTTGCGTAAATTGTAAAATAGTGGTATAATAAAATTATCAAACATAGGAGGAAACAAAATGCAAGGAAATCCTTATATTATGAGCTTGATAACACAAGCAGGAGTAATAATAACTGCTGTATTAAGTTTTATAACAGCATTAGTGCAAATTTATAGTAATAAAAAATCTAAACAAAGCGATGAAACATTGTTAACATTTAAAAATGATGTAAATTCAAAATTACAAGATAATGAAAATAGTAATAAAGCAATGAAAGAGGCAACAATAGCGATGCTTCGTTCACAAATTATAAGTAAATGTGAAAGTTATCAAAAACTTGGATATTTACCAGAATATGCAAGATATTGTCTAACAGATTTATTTAAACAATATACATCATTAGGTGGAAATCACGGTGTAAATATATTAGTTGATGAAGTTTTAAAATTACCATCAATAAAAATAAATAAAAATTAAAGGAGTATTAGTTATGGAAAAAGATACACTTGCACTTGAGATGATGAAAGAATTAAAGGCACATAGCAAACGCTGGTTTATTATTGCAATTATAGAATTAATCATAATAATTATAACTAATGCGTGTTGGTTAATATATAATTCACAATTTGAAGAAATAACAACAGATGAACAAGTGATAGAAGATATAGATAACTCTAATAATTCAACATATACACAAACCATTAATTAGGGGGTATATAAATGAGAATGTATCAAAGAAAAACTACAATAAGGAGAAGAAGTAATGGAAACTCCAAAAAAGTTAGAAGAAGAAAGCGTTAGAAGATTAGATTTTACAACACCAGAGCTAGAATATATTTTATATTTAAAATGTTAACAAGTAAATATGGAAGAGCTTCAATAGTAAATATATCTATAAAAATGAATATGTCAGAAAGTACAGTAAAGCGAAGAATAAAACAAATTAAAAATAAAATAATTAGACTACTCTAAATGAGTGGTCTTTTTTTGACCCTATAAAGATACTTTAAAATACAAATTTAATGTTACAATTTAATTAGTTAAAAGAAAGGAGATATCGAGAAATGAAAAAAGATAATCGAAATAGGTACAAATTAGATTATGCTCAGGTATCTTCTTTTAATTTTGAGAAAATTAGATAACATAGATAATTTATTAAGCCTTAAAATCAAAAATAAAACAGTTTGGTGTTTTAGATAACAAAGTTTATTATATAACATATAAAATAGCTAAAAATAGAAAATAAAAACAAATAGGGGGTAATGAATAAAATGCCATATCCATATTATCAAAATAACCAATATTATATGCAAAATATGCAAGATTTACAAAATATGAAAGAGCGAATTGATAAACAAATGCAACAGATGCAACAATTTAATCAAAATCAAATGCAACAGCAACCTGTACCAAATGTCACACAAAATTTCCAATTTGCACCTAACCCAACTAATAATGAATTAGAAAGTAAATATGTAAATAATATTGATGAAGTTAGAGGAATATTTGTAACAAAAACAGGAGTGTTTTTAAATAAAGAATTAAATACACTTTGGATAAAAAATACAAATGGAGATATAAGAACTTTTGAATTAAGTGAGATTATACAAACAGACCCTAAAGATACAGAAATATTAATGTTAAAAAAACAAATTGAAGAAATGAAGGAGATGATTGCAAATGAATCCAATGTCAATAATTCAGACAATGATGAATCAAATGAAAGTAAAAATGCCACAAAACTTTCAAACAATAAACGCACTAATGCAAAACAAAAATAATCCACAAGATTTAGTAAACCAGATTATGTCAAATCTAAATCAGGAACAAAAACAAAATTTATTAAGTCAAATGAAACAGTATCGGTTGTCCGAATGATTTGTTAAGCAAATTACAAAATATGAAATAGGTAATAATCCGTAAAGGTTTATTATAAATATTTTTAAAGAAAGGAGAAAAAGCTATGGGAGAAAACACACCTAGTGTCAGCGATATAAGAGCTGTAATGGATGCAAGTAATGGTTCAAATGCTTATCCATATCCAATGTATAATGGTGGATTTGGAAATTCATTTGGTGGCGATGGTGGTTGGCTTTGGTTAATTGTAATTTTAGCATTATTTGGAGGATTTAACGGAAACGGAAATGGTTTTGGAAATGGATTCAATAATGACTATGCTTGGCTATCAAATGGTCAAAAAGAAATCATGCAAAACACTAACGATGGATTCAATACATTACAATTAGCAAACCAATTAACAGGAATTAACTCTGGAGTACAAAATCTATCAACTCAATTATGCAATTCAACAAATGATGTTATAAGTTCTGTAAATAATAATTTTGCAAATGCTGAAATTTCTGCAAATAGCAGACAAATGGCAAATATGCAACAAGCATTTAATTCAGAAATAGCAACTTTAAATGGATTTAATAACATTAATAATGCTCTTCAACAATGTTGTTGCGACAATAGACTAGCAACTTGTCAAACACAAAACATAGTTCAAAATGAAGCAAATGCTACAAGATTTGCAGATGCTAATAATACAAGAGATATTATAACAAATGCAACATCTAATACACAAGCTATTCTTGATAAACTATGTCAATTAGAATTAGACGGAGTTAAAGCTCAAGTTGAAGCTAAGAATGACAAGATTGCAGACTTACAAAGAGAATTGTCAATGGCAGATTTAAGAGCTAGTCAAACAGCACAAAACGCATTCATTTCTCAAGGATTTGCTAATGAAGTAGATGCTTTGTATAACAGACTTTCAAATTGTCCTGTGCCTAGTACACCTGTCTATCGGAAGAACTCCGATATTCACTTGCAACAACAATTGCGGATGCGGAAGTAACAATGTATTTTAATTAAAGCAAATATCTGATTACAGATAACTCGATTACGAGAACTTGCTAAAAACTAGAGGATAAGCAAGGGCTTATTCTCTTTTATTTAAATTATGAAAGGAGAATAAATATGATACAAACAATTATAAATGAACCAAAAGTTCTAGCAAGCAATTCAAGCCCAATTACTTTTGATGATACAAGTATAAGAACAAGATGTGCTTATTGTTGCAATGGTGGTTGGTTAGATTATGAAAACGGAAATCCTATATTTAAAATATTTGGAAATAACTATAATGGATATTATAATGTAAATTTTAGTGCCTCTATTAGTTCAGCAACAGCTGGAGTTGTAGCAATAGGTTTATACGAAGATGGAATTTTAATACCTGATACAGTAAGAGCAGTAACAATTGCAGCAGCTGATGATTATGAAACTGTTTCATTTAATAGAAAATTAAGAGTATGCCCAAGAGGAAATACTTCAATAACAGTAGGAAGTGTTCCAAGTGTACCAACACCAACAACACCTGCAACACCAATAGCAACACAAATTCCAATAATTACAGATGCTACATTTAATTTATCAAGGAGTAATGCTTAATGAACAATTTAGAAAACTTTTCAAATTGGTTACAAATATTTAGTTTTTTAATATTAATAGAGGATTTTAACAATACGGATTTAATGAAGTATTTAGCACATCAAGACAATTTACTAGATAAAATAATTCAACAAAACGAGGAAATTTTAAATACTCTGAAAGGAGATAAATAGTTTTGGATATAGAAGAATATATTGAAAGAATAGTTGATAATGGCAAAATAGAAGATATGGAGACACTCAGCGATATGTTGGAGGATACAATGGAAATTATCAAAGATTATGATGAAAAATGCTATAAAGACTTTGAAATGAAATTGTATAAAATGGCTTATGGAAATCATCTTAATAAATCAATGGCAGAAGACATAGTAAATAAAATGAGACCATTTGGTAAACATTGGGACTATGAAGAAACAAGAAAATTACAAGAACAAAGAGGCATTAACGATATAGACCCAATAGAATTTTTTGTAGTTTTAAACAGCCGGTTACAATGATTATAAAGATATATTTAACGAAGATATAGAAGGATATATAAGGTTTACAATTGATTTTATAAAAGATGAGGATGCTAAAGATGGTAAAGTTTTTAAATATTTTACTGAAATTGTAAAATAAGAAAGGAGAATAAATTATGAATGAAATGAGTTCAAATAGAGATTATAGAGATTATAGAGATTATGATAATAGATATTATGATGATAATATGCATGGTAATATGGGATATAGAGAAAACTATAGAAATGATATGGATTATAGAGATTATGACTACAGAAGAGATTATGACAGACGTGGTGGAAAAATAAATAATAGAGATTATCGTAATTATAGAAACTATAGAGGTGGAGACTATTACGAAGAATTAGAAATGACTATGGAAGATATGAGAGAACAAGAAAATAGCTCAAAAAGAAAAAGAAAACTATAGTTATATAAAACAATTAGTAGAGAAATAAAATGGAAGAAATATGTCAATTTATAATTAATGGAAATATATATACAATTTATGATGTTGATAGAATAACAGGAAAAGAAAATTATGTAGGTCGTTCACATTATGAAGATAGAACTATATATGTTGAAAAACGGAAAATTTGAAAATATGTTATTGACATTAAAACACGAATTAATGCACGTATGGTTATATGAAAATGGACATACTAATCAAACAAAAGATGAAGTATTTGACTATGAAGATGTATGTGAATTAGTTGCTTTAAGTAACAGTTCTATTAACAGAATAGTAAATTTATATTTAGAAATAAAGGGGTTTTAGTAAACCTCTTTTATTTTACAGAAAATTAAAAATATGTTATAATTATAGTGTAGTAATATAGATTTTAAAGAAAGGAGAAAACCTATGGATTATGCACAATTAATTATAATAGCAATATTAGTTGAAGCAATATGGGAAAACCTAAAAATTCTTTATGATAAAATGTTAGTGTGTGTTTTAGCTCAAATTGATATATTTGCACTTGTAGGAATAACCTTAAAACTCCCAATAGTTGGTTATGTACTAACAGGAATAATATGTTCAAGAGGTTCTAATGCTATCAATGATTTACTAGGCAAATTGAAAGGAGAATAATATTATGGAAGAAAGTGATGAAGTAAAATTACTAGAAACAAATGAAGGAACTTATATTGATGAAAACTTGATAATTGATAGCCAAAATATTCCAGAATTTACTGAAGAAGAAGCAGATGATAGAGAATATGAAAAAATAGAAGAAAATAGTGAAGGAGGACTATAATATGGGAAAAGTATATTATAACCAAGCTGATTCTAGATGGGCTAGTCACCCATATCCATCACAAGAATTTCCAAGTGCAACAATTAAATCAGGTGGTTGTGGAGTAACTTGTGCTGCCATGGTAGTATCTAGTTCTAAAGAAATAGTTCGACCAGATACTATGGGAGATATAGCTAGAGAGAATGGTTTTAGACCTAATGGAGGAACTGCATGGGGATTATTTCAATATGTAGCTGATAGATGGGGCTTAGAAACTAGAGAAGTTAAATCTTCATACGAAGCATTACAAGCTTGTAAAGATGGATATTTTGTAGTTATTTTATGTAGTGCTGGATTATGGACTACTGGTGGACATTATATTCTTGCTGTAGGTGCAAGAGGTGACCAAATAGAAATATATGACCCTTATTTATATGCTAATAAATTTAATTCTAGAGGAAGACAAGGAAAAGTTAGTGTTGAAGGAAATAGTTGTTTTGTACAAATTGATACATTTAAACAAAATTCAGAAGCACATGCTTTCTTTGCTTATAAAATTAATAGTGATGCTCAACCAGCACCAGAACCATCAGCTCCTGCTTTAAAATATGTAAATACACAATCTAAAAATTTAAATGTTAGAAATGCTCCTAATGGAAATGTTATAGGAAGTTTACAAAAAGGAACTCAAGTATTAGTATATGAAGAATGTAACGGATGGGCTAGAATAGGCGATAATAAATGGGTAAGTTCATCATAT
Organism: uncultured Erysipelotrichaceae bacterium; assembly: GCA_902801525.1. Lineage (GTDB taxonomy): Bacteria > Bacillota_I > Bacilli_A > RF39 > UBA660 > RUG14670. Next base: position 14,777 of record CADCIN010000032.1, read on the forward strand.
TTAGCAGATTCTGTTTCATCAGGTAATAGAACAATGCATGTAATAAATGTAAGTAGTTATCTTAATGTAAGGTCTGCTCCTAGTACAAATGATAGCATTATATCGCATTTAAATAATAATACAGAAGTTTTAGTAGACGGAGAACAAAACGGTTGGTATCATATTACTAGTCCAACTAATGGATGGGTGTCTGGAAATTATCTTTCAGATGGTGGTTCTTCAGTACCAAATATAAATAGAGGTACTGTAGGTCAATTAAAAAGATTTGCAAAAAATACTGTAATATATGAAACATCTAATTTATCTGGGAAACAATGGACATATTTACCATTAACACAAGTTAAAATATTAGCTAATATTAATGCTGGTGTTGATAAAGTATATGTTGTTAAAACAGGTAGAGTTGGTTATGTTAATATTGGAGTGTATAAATAATAAAAAATAAATTTTATATAATTATCTAAAATTTAAGATGGATTTATTCCATCTTTTTTTTATTGTGTTCGCTAAAACCTTTGTGGCTGTAAGAATAAAAAAATTTAAAAAAATTACAAAAAGTATTGACAAGTAGTAAAAAGTAGTATATAATATACACAGTTGAAAGGAGGGAAAAAAATGAAAAAAAGAAAGATGAGGTTTAATTCAGATAAAGCATTTAGAAATCTTGTTATATTAGCAAATATAATTACAATAGGATTATTTATTTATAAGATAGCAACAAATGGAATTAGTTTTATTAGTACAATTGGATATTTTAAATAGGAGGTAAATTAATATGGAAGTATACAGGAATGTAAAAACAAATGAATTTGTATTTAAAG
>CADCIN010000033.1 GCA_902801525.1 uncultured Erysipelotrichaceae bacterium
TTAGGTCTTCCTATCATTTTTTCATCTCCTTTATTAAATTATATCAAAGAAAAAGTAAACACATCTTTTTTGTGTCTACTTTTATCTTACAACTTCAATTTTTGTTTATCTTGTCTTTTATAATATAGATATTATTAATAATATAGAATTATGAAGCATATGCATTGTAATTGATGTATAAATAGTATCTGTTTTTTGATACATACCTGCAAGTGCTATTCCTAAACTACTATATGGAATTATATACAATAGATCTGTTATAGTATTTACTTGAGTTATAACGTGTAGTGATCCAAATACTATTCCTGATATTAATATAAATAGATATTTATTTTTTATAATATTTTTAAATGCTTTTCTAAAAGTTATTTCTTCATATATAGGTGCTGCAATACCTGCACTTATTAGCATTATAAACGGAGCGTAATCAATTAATTTTTGAACTTGCTGTTCATTATTAGCTTGAGCATTTTTGAAAACAAAAGTTATTATTACATTAGATATTGCCATTACTAAGAATCCAATGAACCAATATTTAAAACCAATATCAATATCTTCTCTTATATTTTTTTTAAATATTTTCCATTCATTTACTAGTTCTTTTCTATAAATTATAAATAGAATTATAATTAGACAAATATTTGAAAAAAGTGATAATTCTATTTTTTGAAAATTACTTAATTTATTAAAATTTAATTTAAATAAATATATTGGTATGTATCTAAAATAAGAACTAAAAAAGAATAATATAAGTACTATTATACTTTTTGTGATATTAATTATTTTTTTTTTCATGATACTTAATCCTTTCTTTAGTTATTATATCATAAATTTTTAAATAAAAACTTGTAAATAAATAAAAGTATGTTATAATATGTAAAGAAAGGAGTGGGAATTTTATCCCACTCTTGTTGTTTAGTAGGAGGTATTATGAAAAAGGATATTTCTTTATTAGTGAATGATCTTATTAAAGAATATAATGTTCATGTAGAAGATGCATTCATTGATAAACAAGAGGACAGCGAAGTTTTAAATATTGTTATTGATAGTAGTGATGTTATTGATTTAAATAAAATAACAGAAGTTTCTAGAATAATTAATAAGGCAATTGATGAGAAAATGAATTTAGATGTTGATTATGTTGACATTTATTCTAAAGAGAAGGGAGATAATGAAAATGAATAGTAAAGAATTCAAAAAAGCATTAGATAATATTGTTAAAGAAAAAAATATTGATCCGGAAGTTGTATATAGTGCAATGGAACTTGCATTAACTTCAGCTTATAAGAAAAATTTTAATTCTAAAAGTAATGTAAAAGTATTATTTGATAGAGTTACTGGAGAAATTAAAGTTTATTCATTCCTAACTGTAGTTCCAGATGATAAGATGACTAAAGAAGAATATGAAGATTACTTATTTGAAAATTATACAGTTGAAGATGATGAAGATGATGAAGAATTAACTCGTGAGGAAGAAAATGAGATGTCATTCTTTAATCCAGAAGTTGAAATTAAACTTAGTGATGCACAAAAGATTAATAAAACATATGAAGTAGGAGATACTATAGATACTGAAGTTACTCCTCATGATTTTGGACGTGTTGCAGCTAGTACTGCTAAACAAGTAGTTGTTCAAAAGATTAGAGAAGCTGAACGTAATTCTATTATGGATGAATTTGGTGATAAACAAGATGAATTATTAATTGGTACTGTAGCTCTTGAAGATACAGATAATTATTTCATTGATTTAGGTAGAACTAATGGTATTTTACCTAAGAAAGATATTATTCCTGGAGAACATATTGAAATGGGTTCTCAAATTAAAGTTTATGTAACTAAAGTAGATAATAATGGTAAGAATTTATTAGTACTTTTAAGTAGAACTCATTATGGATTTGTTAAGAGATTATTTGAACTTGAAATTCCAGAACTTGCTGATGGTACTGTAATGCTTTATAGTGTTGCAAGAGATGCCGGAAATAGAAGTAAAGTCGCTGTTTATTCAGAAAACTCAAATATTGATCCGATTGGAGCTTGTATTGGTGAAAAGGGTTCTAGAATAGCTCGTATTATTGAAGAATTACATGGTGAAAAACTTGATGTAGTTAGATATGATAAAGATCCAGCTGTATTTATTGAAAATGCTTTAAGTCCTGCTAAAGAATTAACAGTTGCTATTACTGATCCAAAGAAACAAGAAGCAATGGTTATTGCAGATGGAGATAATTTCTCATTAGCAATTGGTAAACGTGGTCAAAACGCAAGACTTGCGAGTAGATTAACACATTATAAAATTGATATTAAAACAACAGAACAAGCTAGAGAAGCAGGTATTAATTTTAGATAGGAGGAGTTTATGAAAGTTAAAAAAATTCCGATGAGAACATGTGTTGTTACTAAAGAATCTTTTCCTAAAAGGGAATTATTAAGAGTTGTTAGACAACCAGATGGTAGTGTAGTAATTGATTTAAATGGAAAGATTAATGGTAGAGGAGCATATATTAAAAAAGATATTGCAGTTTATGAAAAAGCTAGAAAAAGTAGAATACTTGATAAAAAACTTGAATGTAATATCTCAGATGAAGTATATGATGAAATAAAAGAAATATGTGAAAAATAAGAAAAGTGAGGTGAAGCATTATGATGAGTATAGAAGAGTACGCATTAGATGTTGGAAAGTCTGTAGAGGAAATCATGAAGCTATGTGAAAGAATGGGAATAGCTTGTGATTCAAAAGATTCTTTGTTAAGTGATACAGAGATTACTTTACTTGATAATAATGTACAAAGTGATGAAGAAACAGAAGAAATAGATGAAGAAGTTTTACAAGAAAAACTTGAAGAAGAAGAAGTAGAAGATAAAGCAGAAGAACTTGCTTTAAATACTAAATTTGATTTAGATAATTCTGATAATTTTCAAAAAGTTAAAAAGAAAAATACTTCTAAAGAAGCTAAGAAGGAATTTCTTAAAGAAAGAAAGAAAATTTATAAGCACCGTGATAAATTACAAAGTAATAGTCAAGAACAAGATGATGATGTTGTATTATATACTGAAGGTATGACAGTGTCTGATCTTGCTGGTTTACTTGATGTTCAAGCTACTGCTGTAGTTAAGAAATTAATGTTACTAGGTGTTATGGCTAGTATTAATCAATCACTAGATTTTGATACTTGTGAAATAGTTGTTAGTGAATATAAGAAAAAGCTAAAGAGAGCAGAAACTGCTGATATTTCTGATTTTGAAAATTATGAAATTAAAGATAGGGAAGAAGATCTAGTTGAAAGACCTCCTGTTGTTACTATAATGGGACATGTTGATCATGGTAAAACTACTTTACTTGATAGAATTCGTAAAACTAGTGTGGCTAGTGGTGAAGCTGGAGGAATTACACAAGCTATTGGTGCTTATTCAGCTAAATTTAAAGATAAAACTATTACATTTATTGATACTCCAGGACATGCTGCATTTACAGAAATGAGAGCACGTGGAGCATCTGTTACAGATATTGTTATTATTATTGTTGCTGCTGACGATGGTGTTATGCCACAAACTAGAGAAGCAATTGATCATGCTAAGGCTGCTGGAGTACCAATACTAGTTGCTATTAATAAAATTGACAAACCTGAAGCTAACATTGATAGAGTTATGACTGGATTAGTTGAGGCTGGTCTTACACCTGAAGAATGGGGTGGAGATGTTATTGTTAATAGAATTTCTGCTCATACAGGTGTTGGTGTTGATGAATTACTAGAAAATATTTTATTAGTTGCAGAAATGGAACAATATAAAGCTAATCCTAATAGATATGCAACAGGTGCTGTAATTGAATCTAGAAAAGATAGTCATGTTGGATCTGTTGTATCATTGTTAATCCAAAATGGTACATTAAGACTTGGTGATCCTGTTGTTGTTGGAACTTTCTATGGTAAGGTTCGTACATTAAAAAATGATAGAGGACAAAATATTGTTGAAGCTTCTCCATCTACACCGGTTGAAGTTACTGGTTTGAATGGTGTACCAAGTGCTGGTGATAAATTTATGGCATTTGAATCTGAAAAACAAGCTAAACAAATAGCAGATGAACGTGCACTTAGAGCTAGAGAAGCTGATACTAATTTTAGCGGAATGAGTCTAGATGATTTATTTGGACGTATTCAAGAAGGTGTTAAAGAAATTAACATTGTATTAAAAGCTGATGTTAATGGTAGTTTAGAAGCAGTTAAAAATTCATTAGAAAAAATTAATGTTGAAGGTGTTAAAATCAATGTTATTAGAGGCGGAGTTGGAGCTATTACTGAAAGTGATGTAGTTCTTGCTAGTGCATCAAATGCTATTATTATTGGATTTAATGTACGTGCTAATAACAAAACACAAGATGTTGCAAAACAATATGGAATAGAAATTAGAAATTATGATATTATTTATAAAGTAGTTGAAGATATGGAATCTGCTATGAAGGGTATGCTTGATCCTGAATTTAAAGAAGAAGTAACTGGTCAAGCAGAAATTAGACAATTATTTAAATTCTCTAAAGTCGGTTTAATTGCTGGTTGTCATGTAACTGATGGAACTATTGGTAATAATGAAAAAGCTCGTTTAATTAGAGATGGAGTTGTTATATATAATGGAGCAGTTAATACACTTCAACATGAAAAAGATCAAGTTAAGGAAGTTAAAAAAGGTATGGACTGTGGTATTACTTTAGAAAACTGTCAGGATTATAAAGAAAATGACATTATTGAAGTATATAAATTAGTTGAAATTAAAAGATAGTTTTCTATCTTTTTTTTATGTTTATTTTTTGATATACTTTATATAGAGGTGATATTAATGGCAAATATTAAAATTGAAAGATTAAATCATGTTTATCAAGAAGAAATTAGTAAAATACTTATGACTGAAATAAAAGATCAAGATATTAAGTTTGTAACAATTACAGATGTTTCAGTTACTAATGATTTAAGCTTTGCTAAGGTTTATATTATGGTTCTTGATGAAGATAGAATTAAGGAAACTCTTGAAGCTTTAAATGGGGCTGCATCATTTATTAGAACTTGTCTTGCTAAAAGAGTTGATGTAAGACATACTCCTGAACTTAAATTTCTTTATGATGAATCAATTTCTTATGGTGAACATATAGAAAAGATTATTGATGAGATTCATGAAAAAGATGAAGAAGTTAATAATTAATTGATTTTTGTGTAAATTATTTGTAAAGTAATAATCTTTTTTATAATTGATTATTTCTTTTTTTTTGTCATTATTGTAATATTATATTGAGCAGTGGTATTCTGTGGTGAAAAGTGGGGGGATATATATGTTCATGGGTGAATATCATCATAATATTGATGAAAAGAACAGATTAATTATTCCTTCTAAATTTCGTGATGATTTAGGAGATAGTTTTGTTGTGACTCGTGGAATTGAAAATTGTTTATTTGTATATCCTAAAGAAGAATGGGAAAAGATTGTTAATAAACTTACAGATATTCCTTTTACAAAGAAGGATGCGAGAGTTTTTATGAGATTTTTCTTATCAGGAGCTACTACTTCAGAATTTGATAAACAGGGCCGTGTAAATATAACTAGTCCATTAATAGATTATGCTAATATTAATAAGGAATGTGTTATTATTGGTGCTGGAGATCGTTTAGAAATTTGGGCATTAGAAGCCTGGAATAATTTCTTTGATTCTGCAAAAGACAACATGTCTGATATAGCTGAAAATTTATTTAACGAAAGTGGTGTTTAATATGAAACATATAAGTGTTCTTCTTGAAGAATCTATTAATAATTTGAATCTTCATGATGATAGTATTATTGTTGATTGTACACTAGGTTATGGAGGACATAGTAGTGTCATTTTAGAAAGAATAAAAATGGGGCATCTATTCGCCTTTGATCAAGATAGTGAAGCTATTCGGTATAGTACCGATAGACTTAGTCGTATCGGTACTAACTTCACTATTATTAATAGTAATTTTGTCAATTTAGAAAAAGAATTAGATAAAGTTAATTGTCATAAAGTAGATGGTGTTTTATTTGATCTTGGCGTATCTAGTCCACAACTTGATGAAGGAGAAAGAGGCTTTTCTTATCATGAAGATGCTAGACTTGATATGAGAATGAATCAAAATCAAAAGTTATCTGCATATGAAGTAGTTAACAATTATTCTTATTCTGAACTTGTAAATATATTTTATAAATATGGTGAGGATAAATTTTCGAGAAATATCGCCAAGAAAATATGCGAATATAGAGAAGAAAAATCTATTGAAACTACACTTGAATTAGTTGAAATAATTAAAAGTGCAGTTCCAATGAAGTTTAGACGTGATAAACATCCTGCTCGTCAAATTTTCCAAGCTATTAGAATAGAAGTAAATCATGAACTTGATGTGATTGAACCAGCGCTTGAACAATCACTTAAACTTTTAAATGTTGGAGGAAGAGTATGTGTTATTACTTTTCATTCATTAGAAGATAGATTAGTAAAAAATTATTTTAGAAATGTTACTAAGATTGACCCTAAAGTTAGTGGGATGCCAAATATTCCTGATGAATATTTACCTGACTTTAAACTTATTTGTAATAAAGCAATAATTCCAAGTAAAGAAGAACTTGAAAATAATCCAAGAGCTAGAAGTGCAAAACTTAGAGTTATAGAAAGAATAAAATAGGAGATGATAATTTTGAAAAAGAAAGTTAAAAAGAAATATGTAATGTCTAAATTTGAGCGATTACTTTATACTTTTACTGTTTTTTTATTAGTTATTGCACCTATATCTATTGTTTTTTCAAAAGCTACACTTGCTAAAATTAATTTTGAAGTAGAAAAACAAAAAAGAGAAATTAGTAAGCAAGAAAAAACTAATGAATCTCTTTCAATGGCTATTGATGAGTTAGCATCTCTTACTAAAATTCAGGAAGTTGCAGAATCTCAAGGATTGAGTTATAATAATAATAATATAAAGACTGTAAATGATAATTAATAAAGTAGGGTGAAAAAATGAAGAAAAAGACTAAACAAAATACTGTTAAATATTCAAAGTTACTTATTTTGTTTTCTCTTTTTTTGTTTGTCTTAATGATTGGACGTGTATTTCAGCTTTCACTTTCAAAAGAAGTTGATGGGACTAATTTAAAAGAACTTGCAAGTAGGCGTACATCAACTACTAATGTATTATCTGCTAAACGTGGTACTATTTTAGATAAAAACGGAGATGAACTTGCTCAGACAGTTTCTTCATATAAATTAATAGCTTATTTAGATTCTAAACGTACTACAAATAAGAAAAAACCTCAACATGTAGTTGATAAAGAAAAAACTGCTGAGGCTTTAGCTCCAATTCTTGGAATGGAAAAAGATGAAGTACTTAAATATTTAAGTAAAGAAGGGGTTTATCAAACAGAGTTTGGTAGTAAAGGAAAGGGTTTAAGTGAAATAGTTAAATCTCAAATTGATGATTTAGATTTACCTGGACTTGATTTTATTGAAAGTTATAAGAGATATTATCCTAAGGGTAATTTTGCATCTTATACAATAGGATATGCGGTTAATAAAAATAATGATGAAAAAGATGATGAAGATAAAGATATTATATTTGGTGAGATGGGTATTGAAAAATATTATGATAAAATCTTAAAAGGTGAAGATGGTTATGTTACTTATCAAAAAGATTTAAAGGGATATAAAATTGCTGATACTAATGAGATTCGCAAAGATGCTATTAGTGGTAAAAACATATATTTAACAATTGATTCTAATATTCAGTTTTTTGTTGAACAAGCTTTAAAGACTGCTAAAGATAACTTTGGTTATGAGTGGTTTCATATTACTATTGCAGATGCTAAGACTGGTGCTATACTTGCAACATCTACATCTCCATCTTTTGATCCAAATAAAAGAGATTTAACTAATTATTTGGATTATATGGTTTCTAGTCCATATGAGCCTGGTTCTACTATGAAAACATTTACTTATATGGCTGCTATGGAAAATGGTGTGTACAATGGTGCTGAAACATATAATTCAGGTGTATATAAAACTCAAGATGGAACAGAAATAGGTGACTGGAATCGTAATGGATGGGGAGTTATTTCATACGATAAAGGTTATGCTATGAGTAGTAATGTTGGAGTTATTAATATTATAAATAGACATATGAATAGTGTTATGCTTAGACAATATTTTAAAAAACTTGGATTTGGTAAAAAAACCGGTATTTCTCTTCCAAATGAAGAGAGGGGTTCATTAAACTTTAAATATGAAACTGAAATATATAATGCTGGATTTGGACAAGGTATTACAACAACACCTATTCAAAATATTCAAGCTTTAACACCACTTACAAATGATGGTATGCTTTTAAAACCATATATTGTGTCTAAAATAGTTGATCCTGATACGGGAGAAGTTATTTTAAATAATAAAAAAGATGAGATTGAAAGGGTTGCATCTTCTACTACTGTTCAAAAGATGATTCAATTAATGTCTGATTGCGTAAATGGATTTGGAAATACTGGAAGTGGATATAGAATAGATTCAGGTGAACTTATTGGTAAGACTGGAACTGCACAAATTGCTGATGAAAAAAGTGGTGGTTACTTAAATGGTAAGGCTGATATTATTTCATCATTTTCTGGAGTTTATCCAAAGAGTGATCCTCAAATTATTATCTACGCATCTGTTAAGAGACCTTCTAATGGTAGTCAAAAGCCTATTTCGAACGCAGTAAAAGAGATAGTTGCTAATATATCTAAATATTATGGTAATAATGATTCAGCAACTGAAACTAGTGTTAAAGTTTCTAAATATAAGGTATCTAGTTATATTAATAAAAAAGTTGATAGTGTTAAACAATCTCTAGATACAGCTGGAGTATCTTATAATATTATTGGTAATGGTGATAAGGTAATTAAACAATATCCTGATGCTGGTTCAAAAATGTCTAATGTAGACAAAGTTTACTTAATTACTAATGATACTATGATAGTTCCAGATTTAAATGGTTTATCTAGTAAAGTTGCTATTGATTTATTAAAGAAACTTGGAGTTAGTGTTAAAACGGATGGAACTGGATATGTTGTTGCACAATCTGTTAGTCCTGGAACAGTAATTGCAGAAGGAATGGAAGTTACACTTAGTTTAAGCCCTAAATTTCAGTAAAAAAGATAGTAACAAAGTTAAAGTAGTCAACTAAAAATAGACACTTTATAAAAAGAAACATTAAAACCCTGATTCAATTTTGTATTTAATTGGGGTTTTATAGTTTAATGCATAACTAGGTCTTTCATTATTGTAATAATCAATGTATAATTTAATTAGATTTGGAACATTATCAGAATGTTTTAA
>CADCIN010000034.1 GCA_902801525.1 uncultured Erysipelotrichaceae bacterium
TCCTGCTGCTAATATTTTACCTTTATCAAGAATAATAACTCTATCGCAAAGTATTTCTACTTCTTCCATATAATGTGTTGTATAAACAATAGTTGCTCCGTCATCTCTTAATTTCTTAATTCCATCTAAAATATTGTTTCTACTTTGTGGATCAACTGCAACAGTTGGCTCATCTAAAAAGATAAGTTTAGGTTTATGTGCTATACCACAAGCAATATTTAATCTTCTTAATAGTCCACCAGATAGTTTTTTAGGATAGAACTTTTTAAAATCTTCTAGTCCTACTAAACTTATTGCGTCTTCTATATATTTCTTTCTTGTTTCATTATCAGAAATATATAGTCCACAAAAATAATCTATGTTTTCATAAACAGTAAGTTCATCAAAAACTGATACTTCTTGAAAAACTACTCCTATTTTAGATTTTAAATCATAAGAATCTGGTTTTATTTCTTTTCCAAATATTTTTATGCTTCCATTACTATAATTTAATAAAGACAATAAGCAATTTATTGTAGTTGATTTACCACTACCATTAGGACCTAATAGTCCTAATATTTCTCCTTCGTGTACTTCAAAAGATAAATCATCAACTGCAGTTAATTCTTTGTATTTTTTGGTAAGTTTTTTAACTTCTATTATGTCCATAATCATCTAACACCTCTTGATAATTATAGCATATAAAATTACTAATAAAACTGTTTTTATCAATTTTATCTAATTTTATCTTCCAATTTATAATTTTTTTTGTTATAATTCATTTAAGGAATTAACCTTAGTGTCAATTTCCAAACGAGACCCAGTTGGGTACCATTTGGAAATCTGCTCGAACTTTTCGAGTTTGAATAAATAACTAATTCAGAAATGAATTAGTTTTTTTGTATTTAAAACTAATCTTAGTTTAAAAAAAGGGTAAGTAAAATTATCCTTTTTTAATAATTTAATAATTAAATAATTTACAGCTGTAATTATCAAGTAAATTATTTACTACAGTTAATTTGTAAATCTTTTCTTTAAAACAAAACCTTATAATCAAATCATAATAATTATTTCTAGGTAATGAATAAGAAGCACTTCTTAAAAGATCATCCATTTCTTTTTCATTTAATTCCAAAGCAAGTCCTAAAAGAATAACAGTTTCTTTACTAGGATGATATTCCTCATCACTTCTAATTTTAGAAAATAATCTTCTATCTATATGAACTTTATTATATACATCACTATCTTTTAATTCTTTTTCATCAATATATTTAAATAATAATTTTTGAAATTTATTATCTTCTTTATTTGTATTTATAAAATTATCTATATTGATATTACTTATTTTACTTCTAGTCATTGGAATTGTAAAAGTCAATATAAAAATGTTGGAAAAGTTGAAAATAATTAATTATATGTCTAATAAAGTTATAGAGGGGTTAAATAATGATTATGATATAGAAAGAAGATTAAATAACTTTCTAAAAGAAAATATTAGTATAGACCTAAAGAAAGAAACAGTTGAGAAACTATATAAACTTCAATTATATAAAAATGGGTATTTAGGACCAGATCCAAGAGGAGTTAGAAGAAGTTTTATAGATGCTTTAAAAGTATTAGATAGTAAAAAAGATAGTGAAATAAGACAATCATTAGAAACATTAAAAATGTATGTAGGAATATTAAAAGATAAAGAAAATAATCCATATGAATCTACATTAAAAAGAGTATTAGATAATAAAAATCAAATAGAAAATAAAATAAGATATTAATTAAATAAAAATGAAAATAATATATAAAGTATTAATTGATTATAATATTATGAAAAATCCTTCATATTTTAAATTAACATTTAATGATAAAAATCTTGTAAACATAAAATATTGTGTTGATTAATTAATTTATTATGTTGTGTGGAAATATCCTGTTGAACCTATTGGAAGTAAAATCGGACTTAATTTTTGATTTTTTTGTTAATTGACAAAATACTAATTAATTTGATATAATAACGCAAGTATTTAGGTAAACCTTTAAATATTAGTTTTTTTATTATATAATTATAGAAGGTGATAATATGAAGGGAAAAGTTATTATTGGAATGAGTGGTGGAGTTGATTCATCAGTAGCAGCTATTCTACTTATGAAGCAAGGATATGAAGTTGAAGGACTTTTTATGAGAAATTGGGATGCAGGTGTTAATAATGATATTAATGGTAATCCTACATTAAATAATAATATATGTCCTCAAGAACAAGATTATAATGATGCTGTTGAAGTATGTAAAAAACTTGGTATTAAATTACATAGAATTGATTTTGTAAAAGAATACTGGGATTATGTTTTTAAATACTTCTTAGATGAATTAAAAAAAGGAAGAACTCCTAACCCAGATATTATGTGTAATAAATATATAAAATTTGACTATTTCAAAAAAGAGGCGGAAAGACTTGGAGCGGATTTTATTGCAACTGGTCATTATGCCAAAATGGAAGATGGCTATTTAAAGAAAAGTCACGATACTAATAAAGATCAAACTTATTTCTTATCACAAGTATCTGGAGAGCAACTAAAAAATGTTTTATTTCCTTTAGGCGATATAGATAAGCCAGAAGTTAGAAAAATAGCTGAAGAATATGGTCTAATAACAGCAAATAAGAAAGATTCAACTGGTATATGTTTTATTGGTGAAAGAAACTTTAAACAATTTTTAACTAATTATTTGCCAGCTACTCCTGGTGATATAGTTGATATTGATACTAATGAAGTAATTGGTAAGCATGATGGCCTAATGTACTATACAATTGGTCAAAGACGTGGTTTAAATGTTGGAGGCACATCTGATAAGTTATTTGTAGTTGGAAAAAACTTAGATAAGAACATTTTATATGTATCTCTTGGAGATGATACTAAATATTTATTCTCTAATTCATGTATTGTAGAAGATTTAAATTTTAACTGCGAATTAAGACCTGAAAAATGCAGTGCTAAATTTAGATATAGGCAAAATGATAATCCTGTTGAAGTAGAATATTTAGATGATGGAAATATTATTGTTAAATATGATAATTTAAAATCAGTTACACCTGGACAAGCGTGTGTATTATATGATGGTGATAAATGCATCGGTGGCGGAATTATTAAAGAAGTAAGAATGGATAATAAGAAACTTTGGTATTTACTATAAATACCATTTTATTATGATTTAATTTACATAAAATTTACTTGACATGCTTTACACTTTGAATTACAATTAAATAGGAGGGTAGAGTGAACATGAAAGATTTAAGTGTAGTATTATCTGAACTTGGAATAAGTAAAGTTCGTCTAGCGAAATATTTAGGTGTTTCACGTCAGATGCTTTATAATTATCTAGCAATAGATGATTTAAATAATTGGCCGAAAGAGAAGGCTGCTAAATTATTAAATTTATTAAATATTTCTAATATTAATGAATTAAAAAATATAGAAATAACTGGAGAATACATTATTGAAGTAGAAGGAAAACTTTCAGATGGATTAAAGGATTCTACTAATAAAGAGTATATTGCAGATTTAAAAGGATTTAATAAGAAAGAACAAGAACTATTATCTAATATAATTAATTTATTAAAAGAAAAACTTAGTGAAGATAAGACAAAGGATACATTTAATACATATAATTATTTATATTATTTCTTAGAGTCAATGGAAACTACAGAGGAATTAAAATATATACTAGTTTATATGTCTAAATCACTTGGTTTTACAGATCCTATGGAATTTTTATTTAATAGGGATAAACAATTTACTTTTGAAACTATTATGTTTAGTGCAATGTCACTTTATAATAACGGTGGTGCCTCAAAATCTAAATTAACAGAAATTCACAAAAAATTTGTACAAGATATCGAAGCTAAAAAAGAAGAAAAATTGTCACGTACACAGGAATTAAATACTGCTAAAGTTCAAGCATTAAGAGAACTTGGATATAATGAAATTAATGAAGATAACGCTAAAGAAGTATTAGAAAAAATAGCAGAAATACAATCTAGAAAAGTATAATTACATTGTACAGATAACTTCCTATAATTGATATTATGTTAACTTCTATAATTTAAATTATAAGTATATATTAATTTATATACTTTTTTTATTTTTATTAAATTTATAATAATATGTATAATTACTATTTATTTAATTATTATAATATTGTATAACTAATTTATTTTAATTTAATATATAGTTTATACACATAGATAATAATTAAATTCATTTAAATTAACTTAGAATTAATTTATAATTATTAATTAGATTATATTTATTTAAATTTAACATATAATTATATTATTTTAATTATATAAATTCATTAGAATGCATTTAGCTTAATATTTAAACTACCTAGTATTTAGTTATTAGTATATTTAAATTAATTTAGATTTATAACTAATTAACTGGATTGATTTTAATTAATTTAAATTAATTTATGTGGATAATTGTATGTCTCAATTAATTTAAATTCAGTCTATAAATTGTGTATTTTGCTTCTTTTTAATTAAATTGAATAAATATATGTATTTGATACTAAATAGACTTATATAGGCTTTAAATAGGTTATTACTACTCTATTTATACTTATATAAATAAGATAGGGGACTTATATTAGAAAAATAGTATAAAAAAGAGTAATTTAACTAATAATAGGAATGGGAGGAAATTATGAAACAAAAAGATAAAAAGTGTAGTTCTAAAGATTGTAGATCTGATGAAAATAAATCATTAGAAGAAAAAGATAATTCTAATATAGAAGAATCTTTTGATGAAGATTTAGAAGATAAAGATGATTCTTTAGATAAAGAAGAAAAAGAAGAAGATTATTAATCTTCTTCTTTTCATTACACTACTCTACCCTTTTCTATTTAAGTTCATCTAATACTGAATTTCCTATTTCAGGTTGTTCTATATCAAAATTATCTGCAATAGTAGCACCTATATCTGCTAAAGTTTGAAATTCTTTTAATCTTTTAGGTTCAGAAAAACTTCTACTATATATAATTACTGGAACATTTTCTCTAGTATGATCACAGCCTTTAAATGTTGGATCATTTCCATGATCTGCAGTTATTATTAACAAATCATCTATATTTAATTTATTTAAAACCATAGGTATTTCTACATCTAATTCTTCTAAAGCTTTTCCATATCCTTCTACATCTCTTTGGTGTCCATATAGACTATCAAAGTCAGATAAATTAGCCATACATAAACCAGTAAAGTTTTTATCCATTATATCAGTTAATTTATTAATTACTTCCATATTAGTTGATGCCTTAATTGATTTATTAATACCTTGACCATCAAATATATAATTTATTTTACCTATGCCAATAACATTATAACTATTTTCAAGTAAACTATCTAAAATAGTCTTTTTAGGAGGTTTAACAGCATAATCACGTCTTTCACTATTAATTAATCTATAATGACCCGGAGTACCTGTAAATGGTCTTGCAATTACTCTTCCAACTCTCCATTCATCTTTTAATGTAATAGCACGAATTTTCTCACAATATTGATAAAGAGTGGATACAGGAATACAATCTTCATGTGCTGCTATTTGTAAATCTGAATCTGCTGATGTATAAACAATTAATGATCCATAGTTTTGTTGTCTTTCTCCAAGTTCATTAATAATAGAACTGTCATTACAACATTTATTACCAATAACTCTTCTACCTGTAATTTGCTCAATACTATTTAATATTTCATATGTAAATCCTTCATTAAATGTTTTAAAAGGAATAGTATTTTCAATTCCAACCATTTCATAATGACCATTTAATGTATCTTTTCCAGAATTAATAGTTTTTGAAATAGTATAATATGCATCTACATTACTATTATCAGTCATTTTAAGTGTATCTATTAAACCAATCTTCTTTAGATTTGGTATAAATAAATCATAATTATCTTTAATATGACCTAATGTATTAGATCCTACATCTCCGTATTTACTTGCATCTTGAGCTTCTCCAACTCCTAATGAGTCTAAAACCATTAAAAATATTCTCTTAAATTTCATATTAATCACCTTTTATTTGTGCTCTCTAGGATGATATTTTTCATAATCTTTCTTAACTTTTTCATCTGTTATATGTGTATATATCCTAGTTGTAGAAATATCTGAATGACCTAACATTTCTTGGATACTTCTTAAGTCTGCACCATAATTTAATAATTGTGTTGCAAATGAATGTCTCAAAGTATGAGGAGATATTTCAGGATTTAATCCTTTTTCTTTAAGTATATGTTTTAATATTTTAAAAAAACCTTGCCTTGTCATAGCCTTACCATGATTATTTAAAAACAATTTATTACATGTTTCTTTCTTTAAAAGGGTATATCTTATTTTTAAATATTCTTCTAAATAGTAAATACTATATTCTCCTAAAGGAATTTCTCTTTCTTTACTTCCTTTTCCCATTACTCTAATTAAACAATTAGTCATATCAATATCATTTACTTCAATATTAACTAACTCACTTACTCTTAAACCACATCCATACATTAATTCTAACATAGCTTTATTACGATAGTCAAACGATGTGTCTAATTTAATGTCCAGTATATCCATTATTTCATCATTACTTAACGTCTTTGGAAGTCTTTTCCTAAGTTTAGGTCTTTCTATATTTTCTGATGAATCTTTCTTCACAATATTTGTTTTTAATAAATATTTATGAAAATTCTTTATAACTGTTAGATTATGCGCGAGAGTTGTTTCTTCTTCTTTTGATCTTTCTTTTAAAAAATCTTTTATAATATTACTATCTATATCTAATACATAATATATTTTATTCTTATTTAAATATTCTTTGTATACTTTTAAATCATTTTCATAAGAATTTTTTGTAGTTTTTGATAACCCTTTTTCAAATATACAATAATTTAAAAAGTTATCAATTGCTTCTTCTATTCTCATAATTACACCTTATTTCTTATATAATTATAAGGTTTAATAACTAAAATAACAAGAAAAAAACTCCAATTAGGAGTTTTTTTGGGTCTTATAATAAACTTTTCCATGGCCTGCTTTTAACATATCATAATCATTTTCTAACTTATATATATCATCATTTTCTTTTATTTGATAATAATCAATTAAATCATTAGTTAATGCTTTGTAATTTTTAACAGCTTTATTATAATTTTTCTTTTTTATATCTTGTGAGATTGGTTCTAATACTTTTGTAAATAAAATATTACATAATTGTTTATCTCTATCTAGCCCAATACAATCCGCTATTTTAGGTCCAACTATATCATATTGCATTAATAATTTTTTGTATTTTTCATCTTTTTGAAGTAAATTATCTCTAAACATTCTTAAAGTAATTAATACATCACAGTCATCTTTTTTATCTAATACTTCATGTACAATAGTTGTTATATAACATCCACCTACATCATTTCTATCTTTTGCATGATAACAAGATTCTGTACCATAATAATATGTTTTATAATATTCACAATATATTTTTGAACCATTAGTTTCTTTTGGATCTGAATAATAACAATCTTTGCAAGTTATACTCATTGTAATACCCCCTTAAATATTTCTATATTATAACATAAATACCAAAAATTATCAAGTTTAATGGTAATAGGTGTTAATTTTTGATAAAATAATACTGGTGATTATTATGAATAAAAATTTAGCTTTAAAAATGGCACCTAAATCAATTGATGATGTTATAGGTCAAAAACATTTAATTGGTAAGGGTGCAGTTTTATATAACCTAGTTAAAAATAAAAAACTTTGTTCAATGATTTTATATGGAAAACCAGGTATAGGAAAAACATCAATCGCACAAGCTATTGTTAATGATTTAGATGTTAGATATAGATTTTTAAATGCTGTTATTAATACTAAGAAAGATATTGATATAGTAATAGAAGAAGCTAAGATGTATGATGGATTAGTTTTAATTATAGATGAAATACATAGACTTAATAAAGATAAACAAGATATATTGCTTCCTAGAATTGAATCTGGTCTAATTACCTTAATTGGTATGACAACATCTAATCCATATCATGCGATTAATCCCGCAATAAGAAGTAGATGCCAGTTGTTTGAGCTAAATCCCTTATCTGATGAAGATATTTTTGATGCATTAAAGAAAGCAATTAATTCTTCTTATTTAGAAGGAATTAAAATTGATAATGAATGTCTTAATTTTATTGTAAAATTATCTGGTAGTGATTTAAGGAGTGCGTATAATTTACTTGAAGTTTGTTACTTTGCTAGTGATGATAAGTCTATTGATATTGAAAGAGTTAAATCTATAAATAATAAACCTGTATTTTTTTCTGATAAGAATGGTGATGGTCATTATGATGTTTTAAGCGGACTTCAAAAATCTATTAGAGGTAGTGATGTTGATGCAGCTCTTCATTATCTTGCTAGACTTGTTATGGAAGGTGATTTAGATTCTATTTATAGGCGTTTATCTGTTATTGCATATGAAGATATTGGACTTGCTAATCCTGCAATTGGGCCAAGAATTGATGCTGCCATTAATGCTGCAGAAAGAGTTGGATTGCCTGAAGCACGAATTCCCCTTGGTACAATAGTTGCAGAAATGGCTTTATCTCCTAAAAGTAATACTGCTCATATTGCTTTAGATGCTGCGATTAATGATATAGAAACAGGTAATACTGGATCACTTCCAAAACATTTAAGAATTGGATCTCCAGATTACAAATATCCACATGATTATAAAGGATCATTTGTTGTTCAGCAATATCTACCAGACAAAATAAAAAATAAGAAATATTATGTTCCTAAAGATATAGGATACGAAAAACAATTTAAAGAAGTATATGAACGACTAGAAAGAATTAAAAAAAACAAAAAAGACTAATATTTTACATTGAAGTTGTAAGATAAAAGTAGACACAAAAAAGATGTGTTTACTTTTTCTTTGATATAATTTAATAAAGGAGATGAAAAAATGATAGGAAGACCTAA
>CADCIN010000035.1 GCA_902801525.1 uncultured Erysipelotrichaceae bacterium
CCAAGTTTTGCGTTAAAATATAAAAACCCAGTTGAGTATAGAACCCAGCTAGGTTTTAAATAATGTTTTTTTAGTGTCTACTTTTTATTGACAACTTCAGAATAATCTTCTTTTTTTTAATTGTTTAAATTTTCTTCAGGAATAAGCGATATTTCAATATCATTAAAATATTCTTTTTTTAATTGTCTATATTTAACAGAACAAGTATCAAACATTAATTTAGAAGACAAATTACCATCTGTATCTTTATATTTATCAGATAAGTAAATAACCTCTTTTATGCCAGACTGAATAATAGCTTTGGCACATTCATTACATGGAAATAAATCAACATAAATCTTAGATCCAATTAAATCTTTTCTACTTCCTCTATAATTTAGTATTGCATTAAGTTCTGCATGACAGACATAAGCATATTTTGTTTCAATAGTAGATCCATCTCTATTCCAAGGAAACTTATTATCACTAAATCCATTAGGAGTACCATTATATCCAATAGATAGAATTCTATTATCTTCTCCTACAATGCATGCACCAACTTGCGTATTTGGATCTTTACTTCTACATGATGCTAGTTTCGAAACACCCATAAAGAATTCATCCCAGCTTAAATAATCTTCACGTTTATTTCCTAATACTTTTTTATCTAATTTCAAATCAAACACCTCTTTAAAACATTTTAACATAAATACGTGACAAAATAACAAAAATATGATATAATATGCAATACCTAAGGGGATGGTAATATGATAAAAAGCTTAATATTAAAAGAAAAAGAATTACAAAAATTAAAAGAATTGGATTTAGAAAAAGGAATATTAAATACAGAATCTAGTATATGGGTTATAAACGAAAAAAATTCACCAACAAAAGAAAAATTAGTATTTAAACTAATTGATGCAATGGATGATGGAAAAATAATGGGAAGAAAAAACTATACTATAGAGATGCTCGCATCATCTTGTAAATATAGTAAAATAGAAGAATTAGTAATTCCGGAATATAGAGTTATCGTAGATGGAATGACTTTTGGATATGCTATGAAATTAATTAATAATCATAAAAATGTTGGAAGATTTATAAATGACGAAAATATATCTTTAAAAGACAAAATAAAATATTTAAAAAACATTGGTGAAATAGTAAAAAAAGTTGAAGATGTAGACAATGAATCATTTCGTATGCAATTTGGAGATCTTAATGAATTTAATTTTATTTTAGATGAAAATGATAATATGAAGGTAGTTGACTTAGATAGTGCATATATTGGACAAGATAAACCAGTAAATATGCCATTTTACTTTCAAAAGAGGGCATACTACAATCTTGAAAGATTAAAAAATAAATATCATGTTTATAAAAAGAATAATAAAGATTTAGATTTATTTACTTATCCAAATGTAGATTATTACTTATATCCAAATGATGATTCTGACTTATTCTGTTATAATATGATGTTACTATCAGTTATTTCAAAAAGTGAAATTTATAAAGAAAATATTCAAGATTATTTTCAATACTTAAATTATTTAAGTGAATTAGGAATTGAAAAAGACCTAATAAGATCATTTAAAAAACTATATATACCTGAAAATAATATTAATCCATATGATATGGTTGAATTAATTCCAACAGATTTAGAAAAAGCAATGGAATATAATTCATTTCAGAAGGTGAAAAAATAAGATGGAAACACTAAATATTTCAAATAAGACACTAAAAACTTTAAAGGAAATACCCATTCCAAACGAAGTATATAATACTGAAGCAAAATTATATTATTTGAAAACAGGGAAAAAATCTCTTGATGATGAAAATCTTCTTCTAAAAAAAATATATATTCCAAGAGGAAATGCAATGGCTAATAAATTATTTACAGTAAGTATGTTAAATGATCATGAAAGAGAAATGAACATAAAAGAATTGGTAATTCCTAAACATTTAGTATCCAATAAAGGAGAAATAATAGGATTTACCGTAAAAAATATAGAAGCTACATCTAATTTAGGACTTACCTTACATAATAAGAAAGTGACCACTAAAGAAAAAATAGAATTATTAAAACTATTAGGTAACTTATTAAAAAAAACAACTGAACTAGAAAAAAGTAATTTACACTTTTATTTTAATGATCTACATGAATACAATTTTTTATTAGACAAAGATAAAAATTTATACGCAGTTGATTTAGACAGTGTTGCAATGAATGATAATTATCCATTAACATCTACTTATCCAATTAGATCAAAAATATTAAGAAATCTGGATGGTAAAAAGTATAAAGCAAACGAATACGGAATATATTATCCAAGTCATAATTTAGACCTATTTAGTTATTCAATGATTATATTAAATACAATTAGTAATTATGATATATCAAGAATAGATATAAATGAATATTATAATTATATTAGTTATTTAGAAAGTCTAGGATACGGAAAAAATATTACTAGAGCCATGTTAAAATTATTTACAAATTCAGATAATGAAAATCCAGTAGATTATTTTGATGAAATGCCAGAAGAAATGTTAGAAAGATCAAGTTATAATGTCTATAGTTATTTAAAAAGAAAAGAAAAATTTCGCTGATTTTTCTTTTTTTTATATGAACGATTATAATTAACGATTTCAAAAATAAATAATAATTATTTTTAAATTATTAATTTTGTGCTATAATTATAATAGAGGAGTGAAAATATGAAGAAGACATTTAAATTTACTATTGGACTAGTAATATTTCTATTTATAACTATTCCAGTATTTGCAACTAATCTTATAAAAGATGAATTAAAAGTAGGAACAATAATTTATGCAAATGATACAGTATCAGGTGGTGGAGAACAATACCTAATAAATTACTATAATAATAGTAATCATGATTATAGTACTGTAGACGGTCAAGACAGTGAATTACATGTTTTTTCATTAGATGAGTATAATGATAGAATGTGGGATGATTCATATAAAATTAATGAAAAAAATTCTAATGGAGCTGATTTCATTGGTTGGAAAATTGTTAAAACTGATTATCAGATGAATGGATATGGATATGTGTTATATATTGATGTTGAACCATATTATGGAGTAAAACATAAGATAATTACAGAACCAACTACAGATAAACCAACAGTAGAAGTATCAGAAGATTTTGATGTAGAAAAATATACATGGTATGAACAAATAAAAAATCCAAACTTATACCAAATAGGATTCCATGGAGAGAAAATAACAAATGAAAAAAACCCATGGACTTATGATGAAAAAACAAATACTTATTCAACAAAAGAAAACACACCAAATAACTTAACTGGAAAAATTGATGTAACAAAAGATTCAAAAATAACATTTGAATATCCAGTAATAAGAAATGATCAAAATAGTTATGGATATGCTGAATCAACTGTTATAATATCCAATGATATGTTTTATAAATCATTATATTCAAACTCAGTAGAAGATAAAGCAGTATGTGACGATAAAGTATGTAAAGTAACAATTGAATTATCAGATATTGAACCTGGTACATATAATCTTCAAATGAATAATAGTAGAAATATGTCAACAGGTGAGGATAATTATTCAGAAAATAAAGTTACATTTGAAAATACAAAAGTATATGTGGAAGATGATAAATTAGTTGAAGGACAAACATCAAAAACATTAACAAGCGGTGTGCTAGGAAAAAAATATTATGTAAAAGCATTATATAAAGATGGCGTAATTCTACAAAGTGTGGCAATTGAATATAAAAAAGTAGAACCTGAAACAATTAAAGAAAAAGTAGAACAAAAAATTACAGATGTTGTTGTAAATCCATTAACTGGAGATAATATTGTCTATACAATAATAATATGTTTAATTTCATTAACTGCAATTGTATATTTTTCAAAAAAATTCAAAAAGATTTAGTTAAAAGCATCAAATAGATGCTTTTTTTATATGAATAAGTAAAATTAAATTAATAGTAAGTAAATAACACATAAGAAAAGACACTAAATTTATATCTAATGTCTTCTTTTTTAGTTTAAATTAAATTATTATATCTTTTCATTTTTATATAAATATATAAAAGTTATTATAAATAAAATAGATATAACAAGACCAATATAAAACTCACTAGGTACATATTTTAAAACAACTTTGTTGTTACCTTTATTTATTTTAAGTTTTATAAATGCATTAGTAGCTTTACTAATTTTTTTCTCTTTACCGTTAACATATACTTTAATATTTTTATCATATGGAATAGTAAGAAGTAAATAGCCATTTTTATTACTATTTATAGATCCAAAAAGTTTTCTTCCCTTTATACTCTTAATATTTAACATGTTTTTATTTAAAATATTAATATCTTCTTTAAATACTTCTTCATCAATACTTGCAAAAGTTGTATTTTTACTACTACTGCTTATATCAACTGTTTCATTTTTCCATCTATTTTTAATTGTAATTATTTCATTAAAGTTATCAAAATTATATTTTATACCATTTATATTTATATATCTATAATTTGATTTTAAAGAATTATTTTGAGAAGCATCATTTCTATGATTTAAGTATAAGTATATGAAAGGTTCTTCACCAATTTTAATTTTAAAATTCTTTTTATCTTTATTGTAATCTATTCTTTCATAAATGTTATATATATTTTTATTATTTCCAGTAAATTTTCTATAAATATTATTTTGATAAGTAAAAGGGTTGGAATTATCAAATTTACTATAATCATTATTTATTAAATATCCCATATTTAGTGCATACTTATTATTATATATATTATAGTAAAATATATTTCTTTTATCTGTATAAGAAAACTTTCTAATATTATATGTATCTTTATAATCAAAGAATCTATTATCAACTATTATGTCAGATTCCACAATATAATTAATTCCAAGTAAACTATCTACACTGGCATTAGTTGAAAATTTATTACCAGTATAACTAGTATTCATTCCACTTAATCTTCCAAAGTTATTAACATCTTTATTATTTGTTGTAATAATACCGGTAGTAGCTTTTGTACCACATATAAGAGATGATAAAACCATATAATTATTTTCTATATCAATCCTATGATTATTATCTTCATATTTATTATATGAATTACAAATTTCATATCCCTTATTAAAACTATTACTATAACTAGAATGATTAGTTAAGAAGAATGAATAATTAATATTAATCAACTCTTCAATAAGTAAAATAAATATTAATAATTTAATTTTTTTATGATCATTTAAATCAAATAGAAATAAATAAGTAAAAGAAAATACAATACAAATTAATACTTTATAATAATTAATAACATCACTATATAATATACATGAAATAATTCCAAGTATTAAGTAACAAAGTATAAAAGCAAAGTTCTTTTTAAAATCATTAGAATTATCATTATTATAATAGTTTTCCGCACCAATTAAAATCATAAATAATATAAATAAATAAGAGAATCTAAAAATATAACCATTAGGAAGAGAACCTCCATGCCAAAAGATATTAATTGGCTCAGTAAGAAAACTTAAAATAAATAAAATTAATGTGATAAAAGATAAAATTCTTTTCTTTATAATAATGTTTTTATTAAAAAAGTATTTAAATGATAATATTAGTGGAAGCACTCCAAAGAATATATTACTACTATTTTTACTTAAAGAATCTTTAATAACATGACTACCTATAAATAATCTTGATACGAACATATATATAAAATTGTATTTAGTATTGTAATAACTATTAGGAAATCTTGAAAAACCTCTAGAATATATAATAGTTGGAATAAGTATTGGAGATGCCATAAGAGCAGCTAAGATAGAAGAAAAAATAAACTTATATATTATTTTAAATTGATAATTTTCTTTTTTTAATTTTTCATAGTTAACAATATATTTATAAATAAAATAAAAGAAAATAAATATACAAAGCATATATGCTATATAAAAATTAGAAAAAATAGAAAGAAATAAAAACAAGATATAGAAAGAAGATTTATTTTCATCAAATATTTTATCAATACCCATAACAACTAAAGGAGTTAATGCAATAACATCAAGCCACATTACATTAAAATAATATGAAATATTATATGACATCAGAGAATAAGCAATACTAAATATTAATAAAGATATTTCATTATTATTTTTTATGAATTTTTTATCAGCATTTTTAAAATATTTACTTTTTAAGTATATAAATAAAGTTAAAGAACAAAGACCAATTTTAATAAGTACAGATGATATAAAGAATAAAGGAATATTCTTTTTACTAAAAAAAATTAGAAAAATATTTAAAGGACTAGCTAAATAATAAGCAAATGTACTAATCATTTCACCACTAAATGGTTTAGAAAAACTATAAAGAAATGAATCTTTAAGAGAAAGTACATCCTTATAATAAGAAAACAATGGTGCATACTGACCAAACCCATCACCATATAAAAATTCAGATGTATGCAGTCCATTAAATATATAAATTTTTAGAAAATATATTCCAAGTAAAATAATTGGACATAAAAAGCTAATAAAATAAAGTTTGTATTTTTTAATAAATTTTTTCATATTATCACCATAATTATTATAACTTATAAGAGGATTTTAAACAATAACAAGTAACTGAAATAGTAGAAGAAAAACAACATAATACTGACAAAAAAACTAGTCAAAAAACAAAAATAAAAATAGAAAATTAAATATTTGGTGTTAGTATAGATATATAGACACAAAAATCTGTCCAAAATGGTATAATATAATACCAAAAGGAAGGGGAAAGTGTCTATGAAAAAGGATTATAAACAATATGATGAAGATTTTAAAAAAACAATAGTTAGTTTATATGAGTCGGGAAAAAAATATCAGAATTATCAAGAGAATATGGCGTTGGTCACACTAATATAAGAAATTGGATAAATAAATATCAAACAATAACTACTTCTACAGGAGAAGTCACTAATAATGATGAAATACTAAAACTAAAAAAAGAGTTACAACAAATTCAGTTGGAGAATGAAATCTTAAAAAAAGCAGTAGCCATATTCTCAAAAGAACAGAAGATAAAATAAAATTTATTAACGATAATAAAGATAAATATGATGTAAGATTGATTTGCAAGTGTCTAAATATTCATCATTCAGTTTATTACTATCATCAAAATCACCATACTAATAGTTATAAAGTAGCTAATCAAAAATTAGATAGTGATATTAAAAAGATATATGATGAATCTAAAGGTCGATATGGTTCACCTAAAATAACTAAAGTATTAGAAAGCAAAGAAATAAAAGTTAGTCAAAAAAGAGTTGCTAGAAGAATAAAATTTCTAGGATTAAGAAGTATAATTGTTAAGAAATTTAATCATGCTGGGAATTCTAAAACTGATAATACAAAAGAGTATCCAAACATGCTAGAACAAGACTTTTTCACAGAAAAGCCAAGTCAAAAATGGGTTGGAGATATTACCTATATTTATACAAAAGAAACTGGTTGGACATATTTGGCGATTGTAATGGATTTATTTGATCTAAAAGTTGTTGGGTGGTCATATGGGCTTAATATGACAGATGATTTAGTTATTGATGCTTTTAATAAAGCAATTATAAATAGAAAGTTAAATAAAGAAGGAATATTTCATTCAGATAGAGGCAGTCAGTATACTTCAAATTATTTTGAGAATTTACTTGCAGAATTGGAATTAAAACACTCATATAGTAAGAAAGGCTATCCTTATTATAATGCAAGTATGGAAAGCTTCAATGCCATATTAAAAAAAGAAGAAGTAAATGTTAATAAATATGAAACATTTAATGAAGCAAAATTAGCTATATTTAAATTTATAGAAAGTTGGTATAATAATCAAAGAATACATAGTACAATTGGTTATATTACACCAAACGAAAAGTATAATAACTATATAGCAAGTTTAGCACGAGCTTAGTATTTGATTTTATGACGAGAAAATCCATCAAAATAGGAAATATAATTTGTCCAGGAGATAAGTTAGAAAATACGAAATCATCTTTTGAGATTAAATATATTGTTAATCAAAATAATTCTGTAAAAAGAGACAATAATATACTTTCTCTAGAAGAATTTAATAGTGTCGTGGGTTATCAAGATAAAATTCCTGTGAAAAATGATAAAGGTGAAGAATTTATTGGATGGAAAGTACTAAGCTATAGAACAACTGGTGGAACAAATGGTTATGTAGTAAAGGAAATTGAAGTTGAACCATTCTATAGTAATGTAAAACACAAAATAATTGTTGAACCAGAAACAAAAAAAAACAGAAGTAAATGTTTCCGAAGAACAAGATGTTAAAGAATATCAATGGTATAAGAGAGTAAGAAAAAACAAATTAGCAGCATATAATGATGATGGTACAATAGATGAAAATTATGAACACTGGAGATATGATGAAGAAACAAATACATATTCAGCTAATGAACATTTTATATATTTAAGAGGATATATTGATTTTGAAAATGATTCAGAAATAGAATTTAATTTTAATGATGAATGGTTTGATTTATGTGACTATTTAATTATATATGATAATTCTGATGAGAGAGTATTAGAAAGATGTATTGAAAATGAAAAATTGTCATGTGAAAATGACCAATGCAAATTAAAAATTGATAATAAGACTCTAAAAGCAGGAGAATATATGATTGAAATTGATTCTAGTTATACTAATCTAGAGGTTAAATTTAATAATGCTAATGTCTATACAGTTGAAGAAGTAAAATTAGATGGAGAAAATTCTAAAATACTTTCAAAAGGTGAAGATGGACAAGA
>CADCIN010000036.1 GCA_902801525.1 uncultured Erysipelotrichaceae bacterium
CAGTATGCCAAGAAAAATGTTTGACTATAAATGCCCATTTGATATAGAATTAAATCATAAATAAAAATGGTGCGGTTGAAATTACAATAAAGAAAAAAATGATTCCTTTAGAATCATTTTTTTGTTATTTTTTATTTAATAATAAATAAATGATATTTCTTTTTTCCACGTCTAATAACTACATATTTAGAATCGATAGAATCATTCTTAGAAATAGAATATTCTAAATCAGTTACCTTATCTCCATTAATACTAATTGAACCATTAGATATAAACTCACGAGCTTCTCTTTTGCTAGAACATACATTATTTGAAACAAGTACGTCAACAATGTTAAGACCTTCTTCAATATAGTTAAACGCTAATCCTTTAAAAGCCATTTCAATTTCATTACCAGTTAAATTTCTAATTTCACCAGAAAATAAACTTTTACTAATTTTTTCAGCAATTTCAAAGCTTTCACTTCCATGTAAATCAGAAATAATTTCACGTGCAAGTGTTCTTTGACCAATTCTTAAATGAGGTGCTTTTTCATGCTCTTCCATAACTTTAGTAATTTCATCTGGACTTAAGAAAGTAAACACTTTTAAATATTCTAAAACTTTAGAGTCATCAGAATTAATTAAGTATTGGTATAATTCGTAACTAGATGTTTTGGCCTCATCGAGCCATAAAGCATTTCCTTCACTCTTACCAAACTTCTTACCACTAGCATCTAAAATTAAAGGCATAGTAAATGCATAAGCTTGTTTGCCAGTCATTTTACGAATTAAATCAACACCAGTAGTTATATTACCCCATTGATCACTGCCTTCACATTGCATAATACAATTTTTTTCTTGAAATAAGTGTAGGAAATCAAAACCTTGCATTAAAGTATAAGAAAATTCAGCAAAAGTAATCCCACTATCTAATCTTCTACGAATGATATCTTTATCAAGCATATAATTTACATTTATATATTTACCAGTATCTCTTAAAAAATCAATAAAAGAAATATCCTTCATCCAATCATAGTTATTAACAATTTCAGCATTACCATTAAAAATCTTACTAACTTGATTTCCAATTCCTTCAACATTTTTTAATACAACATCTTTAGATATAATTTCTCTTTCAGATGTAGGACGAGGATCACCAATTAAACCAGTTGCTCCACCAACAAGTAAAATAGGATGAGCACCATGAAGCATTAATCTTTTAGCTGTAACTAAACTAGAATAATGACCAATATGTAAACTATCAGCAGTTGGATCAGTTCCCCAGTAAAAAGTAAAATCTCCATTGTTGATTATCTTTTCAATATCTTCTCCAGCGACATCTTTAACAAGACCTCTCCATTTTAATTCTTCAAAAAAATTCATAATAACCTCCTATAAAAAAAGAACTATCAATCCATAAGGACGAATAGTTCGTGGTACCACCTTAATTCGTAGTATAAATACTACCTCTAATACTTTAACGCAGTAAACGATTTTCTCATAATATCGTAATTCATTTTTAACTAAATCTTGATTTTCACCATACATCAAGTCTCTAAAATTTAAATTAAAAACTACTAAAATATTAGTCATCAAAAATATATATTAATAATATATCATAAAATAAAAAAAACGTAAATAAGAAAATATTATTTAACGTTTTTTTCAGCAGCCTCAAGTTTTTTTAAAACTTCACGAGTTACTTCAATTGTCTTATCAAGAACTTCATCAGCAGCATCTCTTAAAATTGGAGTTCCCTTATCAATAGCTAAATCAACTAATTCTTGAGATCTTTTTTGTAAATCTTCAGATTTCTTTTTAGCAATCTTAAGAACTTTTTCTTTATCTAAATCTTTTAATTCTTTTTTTATTTGATTAATTTTTTTATCAAATTCTTCTCTAACATCTTCAGAATCAATATCTTTTACTTGATCATAAAGATCTTTAATTCTATCCATTAAATCTTTTCTAAGTTCACTGCCCTTTTTTGGAGCAAAAATTAAACCTATAGCAGCACCAATACCTGCTCCAACAATAAATTTACCTAATCCTTTTTTACTCATCACTATCATCCTCTCTTTTTCTTTTATTAAATATTTTAGATGTTAAACCATGAACATTATCAACAATCTTATCTGAAAATTTGCTAATAAACATATTAGTACCATTAATAACTTTAAACAAGTCATCAAAAGTTCTAACTTTATTTTGTACATCATCAATAAGATTATCAAGTTTACCTAATGTATCAATCGCCTTAATACCTAAAACAATTAACACTATTATTAATATTATTCCAAATGTTGATAATAATACCGATAAAATTAAATTTAACTCTTGCATAATAAATATCTCCCTTTTTTATTCTATTTTTCATACATTGAATCTATTAAATCAAATAAATTATCATCATCTTCTTCACTATCATCGTTGTTACCAATATTATTAACGATAACAGTTTTATTATAAGATGAATTATCTGATTTATTATCATTTTGAATAAAATTATCCATTGTTATATCATTATTTTTATTATCAGGTTCATTATTAAAATCATCAGAATTATTAATTTCAAAATCATTTAACTCTGACTTAATTTCATATTCATCTTCCTCGTCATCTAATCCATGTACTTTAACATGTCTTCCTGCTAAACTATCATCATGATTAACATCTCTACTTGAATCTTTATAATCTATATTATATTCAAGTCCTAAATCTTGAAAATATTCTTCAGCATCGCCCATAGTAACTTCTTGAACTTTAGGCTTTTCATTATCATTACTTAAATCAACAAGTAAATTTTCTTGAACTTCAAGTTTATTATCAGAATATCTACTATTAATATTAATTTCAGTTTCACCATCAACTATACTTTGTAAATCATCAGAGATTGTACCAAATGCTTTTCTTCTAACATCGTCAACACTGATATTATCATGTGAATAACTTGAAGTTAATCTAACTTCCCTTTTACTAACTACATCTTCTTTTTTATAATTCTTATCTAAAATACCATAAATAGGTGAAATTATTGGTGAGGGTTGAAAATAAGTTTTATCTTCCTTCTTATCATATGGTTTATGAACAGTTGAAGTATCATTAAATTCATATGGTTTTGAAGTATCGTTTTTAACTTCAACCTTTTTACCATATAACTTTTTACTTACAACTTCCTCTTCTCTTTTACTTTCATTTCTTCTTACTCTATTTTGTGTAGAAACTTGCGCATTTCTTACAATACTTTGTTCATAAGAATCATCAACTTTAAAATCATTATCATCTAACATTGGAAATTTAACACTTTCTCTAGTTGGTTTAACTTCTTCTTCAACTACAGACTCAGCAAAATTATCAATTTCATCTTCAAAATGATTTTCATTTTGTTCAGGAAGTATAACTTTCTTAGCAATTGGTTTGCTAGGAGCAACTTCTTTTTTTACATTTTCTTTTCTTAATTTTTCTTTTTTTATAAGCTTTGGCTTAGGAGCTGGTTCTTCTACTTCAACAAACTCTTCTTCAAACAAAGCATTTTTTAATTTATCTATAATACCCATGAGCACACCTCTTAACTTTCGCTATCGTTATCTAAATCAATTTGATCTTCATCTTCTACGTCAATTTTATTAACATCAGATTCTTCTTTACTATCATATGTCTTTTCATAATTCAAAAAATTATCTTTATTTGATTTAGATTTAAAAATATTAAAAGATTCCTCTTTATAATCAAGTTTATTATCACCAATAAGACTACCAATAATTTTTTTATTATATTTAATAGATTTTAACATTTCAGAAGAATTATATACAACTTCACCTAAATTATCTTTACTGCAATAAACTTCAATTTTAGCATAATTATAGGTAAATTGAACGAAATATTTATCATCCATTTCTTGAACTTCAACATATCCATCTTTTTTATTATAATTAATCTTCTTAGAATAAAACTCATCATTTTCTTTATATTTAATTTCAGTATTATTAAAATAACTTATTAAATCTACATATAAATAATACTTATTATGATATCTATCTATTAAAATAGAATTATAATCGTCCTTTGAAATAAATTTTAATCCTTTAGGAACATAATATTTATAACCATCAAAGTAAGTGTTATATAATTTATTCTTATTATTCATAGATGTATTTAGAACATCATCAATATTATTAGTATAACTAATAGCACTACAACCAGTTAAAAATGCAGAAACCGTTAATAGTAAAATAATTAATTTTTTCATATTTCACCTACTCTTATTATATTATATCAAAATTTTAATAATTGTAAAAATATTTTTGAATAGTTTACTTATTTAGACACTTTGTCTTATCTGCTATTACGTGACAAATAGGAATATCATTAGAACTAAATTTATCTTCATACTCAGTAGTAATTAGTTCATCTTTACATGTCAAATGATAGTTTAAACTGACATCATGTAAATAAAGTCCGTGATTACTAAAAGATTCTAATGAATATGCAAATAAATCTGTATTATCAGTTCTCATATGAATATTTATTTCTTTTTTAAAAATTTGATCATATTTTTTAAGAAATACTTCACTTGAAAGTCTTCTAGAGTGATGTCTAACTTTTGGCCAAGGATCAGAAAAATTTAAGAATAAACAATCAATCTCATGATTAAATATTTTGTCAATTCCTATAGCATTTGCTCTAACAATAACTAAATTTTTAGTATTTTGTTCAATTTTAGGCAAACATTTAGCAATAATACTATCATATCTTTCCAAACCAATATAATTAATATTAGGATTAACTTTAGCATTTTCTCTAATAAATTTACCTTTTCCCATACCAATTTCTAAATAAATAGGATTATTATTTTTAAATACTTTATTCCAAGATCCCATATATTGAAAAGGGTCACCAATAAAATATTCCGAGTTATTTAAAATTTCATCTTTGTTTTTTACATTTCTCATTCTCATACTATTCACCACATTCATTTTATCACAAAATACATATTAATGCATAAAATAATAAGAAATGAGGAATATTAATGAATATAAAGTATCATTATATACCATATCCATATCCTGCACCTTTACTAAATGAAAAAAACATTATTGAAGAAGAATTAATAAGAATAAGAAAGGAATTAGATAGTTTAAAAAAAAGAATAGAAATCCTAGAAAATAATAAAGAAAATAATTATTCCCAAAAAGATATTGGAATGTATATGATTTGAACACATTTGTGTTCTTTTTTTGTAGAAAATTATCTATTTGTGATATACTATTAAACAGAAAGAAGGTAAATAATGCATAGACTAATAAATATAGATAAAGAAAAATATGATAACTTTGTAAAAAATCATAAAACAAAGTCTCATTTCTTACAATCATTATCATGGGGTGAATTTTCAAAAACAAAAAAAGGACTAAAACCATATTACTTAGGATTAGTAGATGAAAATGAAAATATTCTCGCAGCCACTTTAATGTTACAAAAAAATCTTCCTATGCATTATAGTTACTTTTATGCCCCAAGAGGATTTGTAATTGACTTTGAAGATGAAAAGTTAGTAAAAGAATTCACAAAAAAAGCTGTAAAATTTGTAAAGAGTAAAAAAGGTATATTTTTAAAGATAGATCCAGATATAATAAGAAATAGTATTGATTATGAAGGAAATAAAAACGAATTAAGTCTAGATAGTAATAAAGTGTATAATTTATTAACGTCTATTGGATTTAAACATTTAGGTTTCACAAAAAACTTTGAAACTGCGCAGCCAAGATATACATTTAGAATTGACTTAAATAACTCTTTAGAAGAGATAGAAAAAAGATTTTCTAAAACAACAAGACAAAGAATTCAAAAAGCAAATAAATTAGAAACTATAGTAGAAATAGGAACGGAAAAAGATGTTGATGAATTCTATCATTTAATGACACTTACAGAAAACAGAAAAGATTTTGTTTCATACTCAAAAGATTATTATAAAACCTTATATGAAATATTTAATGGAAATAAAAATTCAAAAGCAACTTTATTCTTAGGAAAAGTAAATATGCAAAAAACAATAACAACATTAGAAAAAGATTTAAAAAGAGTAAAAGATCAAATGTCAATCATGCCAATTGATAACTTAAGTAAAAGTGCTAAAACTAAACTAAGAGAATTAACAAGACAGAAAGAAAACCTAGAAAAAGAAATAAAAAAATATAATGAATATAAAAAACAATATGGTGAAGAAATTACATTGAATGCCCATATGATTATTGAATATGGAAATAAAGCATGGATATTATATGCCGGAAATCATAATATACTTACCGAGACATATGCAAATTATCATACATATTATGAACATATTAAATACTGTAAAGAAAAAGGTATAAGAATATATGATCAATTTGGAACAATTGGAGACTTGTCAAAAGATAATCCAAGATTAGGTTTACATGAATTTAAGAAAAAATTTGGTGGAGACTATGTAGAATTTCTTGGAGAATTTGACTTCATTACAAATAAATTTATGTACTTTGTTTTTAATAAACTTGTGCCAATTTATAGAAATCTAGTAAGAAAAAGATCAAAAAAAGCAATAGATAAAGAAGTTTCCAAAGAAAAATAATGTTTTAAAAAATAAATAATGTATAGCAAAAACAAAAAAAAGTGATTTAATTGAAGTTGTAATATAAAAGTGTACACGAAAAAAAAGTGTATGCTTTTATTTTTGTTATAATTTAATAAAGGAGATGAAAAAATGGCTACAAAAGGG
>CADCIN010000037.1 GCA_902801525.1 uncultured Erysipelotrichaceae bacterium
AATTTGCCGTTCTCACTTAAACTCTTGGTAAATAATTTAACATAAAAAAATAAGATATAAATATTAAATTATTTACATCTTAAAGTATACTTGTAATTTTTACTACTTTTTATTATTTTTATTTACATTATCTCTATCTTTATCTTTATTTAAGTAAACACTACCCAAACATAAATTACTTGAACCTAAACATAAAAATACAACTGCCATACTATTATTATCTTCATTAATAAAATTAATTATTGCAGCAATATAGAAACACAATGATGCAAAATAATATATTCCAGCAATTTTTTTGTTTGAATTTTTTTCATTATTCTTCATAAACTATCTCCTTTACAAATTACTATTTATCTGTCAATTCAATTATACTACATTTTAAGAACGATTTTTCAAATTCTCCAAAAAGACAAGTAATAAGAAGACCATATTCTTATGTTAAGAAACCAAATAAAAAAATTCACTTTTAATTAGTGAACTTTTTTTTAATTATTTCTCTTTACAAATAACATTTTTATATTATTTCTAAAGAATATTAACAATAAAACTATGGCTGTTACTGCAAACATTGAAACATATTTAACTATATTATCACCTGTACTTGGATTTTTATTTGCAGAAGGAGTATTTTGTTCTTCTATTTTTTGATATATTGCAGTTAAATTATCGTTTTTAGTTACTATATAGCTTTCTGTTATTTTACTACCACTGTTGTCTGTTAAATATAAGAATTTATATCCTGGTTTTGCTAAATTAAGTCCTTGTAACATTTGTTCATAAGTTGTACCATGACTAAAAGTATATTCTGTATCATTTACTTTTATTGTATATGATTTTAACTTGAAGGTAATATTTACATTAGTATTTGCTACAACATTTGGTATTATTAGAACACCATTATTTAAATTATATTTAATTCCATTTATTAAGATTTCATCTACTTCATATCCTTCGTTAGCAATTACTTTTAATGAATAATCATCATTATATTCTACTGTTACTGGAGAAGCTATATTTCCATCTGTTAGAGTTTTTATTTCACCATTCGCACCAACTACAAAAGTAATTTGATATGTTTTTTTCTTAAAGGTAGCATCTACATATACACCTACCATATTATTAGAACTATATTCACTTGCATCAAATGAATATTCATAATTATTAGAACTTATGTCTATATTAGTTGATTCACCAAATACTGGATTATTTGATCCGTCATAAGATGTAATTTTCTTTACTGTAAGAGATTCTAATTCATAACCTGTATTAGCTTGAGCATTGATAGTAATTGATGTATCAGAATTAGTTTTGTATGATGCATTTAAAGTACCACCGTTAGTACTATTATTTACTACTATATCTTTTCTTTTTATTAAATTGTTCATAGCTGTTGCTAATTGGTTATATTTAGTTAAATATTCGCTACTATATTTATTAGTTCCATCATCATAAACTAGTGTTAATTTATCTAATATATCAGTATCAAATGTTAATTGTGAAATGTAATCTGCTCCTAAATTGTATTGATCTTTATTTTCATTAGTAACACTACTTGCAGTAACTGCATCACCTAAGGCTGCTGTAACTGAATTATATGTATTTATAGTATAATCATTAGCATTTAGCCCTTTTGCTTCTGTAACCATGTTTTCTAATGCTGTAGTATCATTTACTACCCATTTACCTCTATATTTTCCGTCTCCTTGAAGATCACTTTCTTCGAAGTTATAAAGCAATGAGTTAATAACTCCTTTTGTATCATTAATTGTATTTAAATCGATAGTTTGTTTACTATTACCATTAAATATAACATAATCATATCTTTCTCCATCTGCGGTATGTGTATAACAATATATATCATTTCCTGTGTTTGTCATACCAACACCAGGCCATCCAGCTAATTCATGATTATTGTTAAATGTGCTCCATGCATACATATTATATGCTCCTTGATTTTTTAATACATCGGATTTTACACATAGTTTATATCCATCTTTAATTGAATACAATCTAAATTCAGAAGTTTCATAATTATAAGCTTGTACTGGATAAACACCAAAAATTATAAATAAAACTATTATTCCAACTAAAGTTTTTATATTTGTTTTGTGTTCCATATTTTCTCCTCCTATTATAATATGAGTATATCATAATAGTGATTTAATTTCAATGGTTAAATTTTTTACTAGCATTCAATTGTGTAAAGTAATTCCATTGTTAATTACTGTCTCCTTTATTTTTGCTTTATTAATATTTAGAATAATTGTATAATACTATTGGTGATAATGATGAGAAATAAATTACTTTCTTTAATATGTATAATTTTAGTTATGATTATGATTTTGTCTTTATATAAAATTATAAATTGGTATTTAGATAACGAAAGAACTAATAAGTTGAGTAATGAAATAAATGATATTGTTAAGATTACTAAAGTAAGTGGTGGTGAAATTGTTGGTAAACCAGCTAAAAAAGATGATCCATTTTCAGATCTTATAAACATGAATCTATCCAATGTAGATTTTACTAAATTAAAAGAAATGAATAGTGACTCAGTAGCATTTATAGAAGTAAATGGAACTAAAGTTAGTTATCCTGTAGTGAAGACAACTGATAATGATTTTTATTTATATCATTCATTTGATAAATCTTATAATCAGTCTGGATGGATATTTATGGATTATAGAAATAATATTCAAAATATTGATGATAATACAATTATATATGCACATGGTAGATTAGATGGTAGTATGTTTGGTTCATTAAGAGATATTTTAACAAATGATTGGCATACAAAAAAAGAAAATTATGTTGTTAATTTATCTACTGAAAAATTTAATAGTATGTGGCAAATATTTAGTGTATATAAAACCACTCCAAATTATGATT
Source organism: uncultured Erysipelotrichaceae bacterium (assembly GCA_902801525.1). Lineage (GTDB taxonomy): Bacteria > Bacillota_I > Bacilli_A > RF39 > UBA660 > RUG14670. The sequence goes on from CADCIN010000037.1 coordinate 2,890, forward strand.
ATTTAAAAATAGACACCAATGAAAATTTTCTAAATGATATAATGAAAAAAAGTATTTTTAATTTTAATACTTTAGTAAGTAAAGATGATAAAATAATTACTCTATCTACTTGTTATGATAAAAAGTATAGATTAGTCCTACATGCAAAGCTTATAAAAATAGAAAAAAGATAAATAAAAAAGAATTCAAATTGATCAATTGAATTCTTTTTTACTCTATTGCTGATTTTAATAAATTTATTACTGGTCGAACTCCAGTGTTATAGTAGGCTACATATGGTTGATATATCCATGTGGTGATTGTCAATTAGTAAGTCGAATGAAATGCTTTTATTTACAAATAAAAAAGATTGCAATTTGCAATCAAATAAACTTATCTTTTAAAACTTGTTTTTGATTCATTATTTTCAATTGTTTGCATAGTTAGTAAATCTATTTCTTTTTCTAAATCATTATATGCTTTATCATAAAACTCTTTCCAATTTTTACAATTCATTTTTTCCGTATTAATTACATATGTTTTATCTCTATGTGTTACTGTAATTTTACTAACACCATCAAACCCAATTTGCCCTCTTTTACTCGTTCCATTTAATGGAAAATCATTATAATGCTTTCCTTTTTTATCAAATCCAATATGCAAATCATCAATTAAGTATTCAGCAACTTCATTATCATCATATAGTTGATATTTATTTGATACTTTACAAAATGTAATTAATTTATCTTTAATATTATTTTTTTGTTGTTCATCTAAATTCATTTTTTCAAGATACTTATTAGAAATTCTTTCAAATATATAATTTATATATTCTCCGTCATACCTAGGTCGTTGATTTATAATTGTCACTATATTAGCAAAATCTTCAAACGAGTTAATACTGCAATCATCTATTCCATTATTAATTATTTCCCTTTGGATACTTAAATACGAATCTAATTTATTATCGTTTTGAAATTTATCACTACTTCTTATTAAATTCATAGGTGCATAATAATCATCTTCAAAAGCAAATTTATCATTTAAAAAATAGGCAAATGGATTTTTAGTTATTTTACAATAAAATTCTGCCATCTTATATTCTCTATAATAAAATGAATTATTACCTGTACCCATAATACAACCAGTCAAATATTCAGTCATTCCTTCATTAAAAAACATAGAATCCGAAATTTTTGCATTTAAAGAGTTAGAATCATGCATTACTAAAAAATGAATAAATTCATGACAAAAATCATGACATATACCTTTACTAATGCCGTTAGGACTTGTATCATCAATATTCATAACTATTTCTTTATTTATTTTTGAATACTCACCGCCATGAGATACATTATCTAATCTTCCTAGTTTTATACATAATTGATCTGGATTATCACTAATTAAAAATTCTTCAAAAAAACTATTCCAATCTTTTACATTCATTAATCCATTTTCACTAAAAAAGTCATTTATTTTTGCTATAACTATTTTAAAAGTAGGAATAAGTTCACTATCAATTTTTATTCTTTTTAAATTGTTTTCTGTTAATAGATTTAAAAACAGATTATCATTTTCAATATTTGTCATATTATCACATCCTATAAATATTATATCATACTAATTCATATTCTCTAGCAATTATTCTATCATCTGAACAATATTTAATAACATATTTATTATCTTGTTTACAAATAATAATGCCAACTGTATCATTTTCTTCAATAGTTTTAACATTCTTATCAATGTAATTCATATATGTCATAATTTGACCTGTATGTTCTTTCCTAAGTTCAGTAATCTTTAATTCAACAACGACATAACATTTGTATTTAATGTTATATAAAAGAAAATCTATATAATTATATCTATCATTTAGCTTAATGGGATACTCACTTTTAATAAATGTGAATCCATTTCCTAATTCATCTAAAAAATTTTCAATATCTTCTAGAATTAATTTTTGTAATACTTTCTCTGAAAATATATCATACTTATTGCTATTTTTAATCAAAATTGGATTCTTTACAAAGTCAACCACATTAGATTCATCTTGCTTTATCAATTTATTCTTAGTAGATTCTGGTAATCTTTCATATACATTAGACTTTATTCTTTCTCTTAGTTGCCTAACTGATAAATTTTGCTGCTCACTAATTTTAATATAAAATGCAATTTTATTAATATCATCAAATCTTAAAATTTCGTCGTAGTGACTCCATGATAATTTTGCCGACAGTGTCGGCAATTTTTCTTCTGATACAAATTTATAATATTTCAACATCCTATATAATAATCTAACACTATAATTTTTATTTAAATCATATTTTAGTTTTTGTGAATACTCTTTTATTATTCCTTCGCCATAATGCTTGCCTGCTTCATTTAATATTTTTCCAACATTATAGTAAGAATTTAAATCACTTTTGTTAATTGAATAATTCTTAATTTTTCTATTAATTTCATTGTTTATTAATTCATTTTTTATTTTATAATAATAGTTCATATCTACCCCTTTCTAAGGACTACATGTTTCTATTCTTAGTTTATTTTTTTTAATTTTAAACATAATGCTTCCATCTTGATCCGTTCTATATATTTTTGAACATTCTAAAGTATTTAACACTTCTTTATTTGGATGACCATAACGATTATTCTTTCCAACACTAATAATAGAATACTTAGGATTTATCTCATTTATAAATTCTTTTCTACTACTTGTCTTAGATCCATGATGTCCTACTTTTAAGACATCTATATTAGATATATTGTATTTATCTAATATATCTTTTTCTTTCTCTACTCCAGCATCTCCCATAAACATAAATTTATAACCATCTATCTCTGTATAAATTACATTACTATTATCATTTTCATTGTTATATTCTTTTGTTTGTAAAAAATATAACTTGTTATTATCAATATTTAATTCTTTAATGCATGAGTAATATGGTATCTTCTTTTTATTAAGTACTTTAATTAATTCTTTTTCTAATTCATTGTATGGTCCACAATTAAATATTACTTTCTCTACTTTAAAGTTATTTACTAAGTTAATTGCTTCACCCATATGATCGTAATCTCCATGAGAATCCAGCTTATACACATTGGAAGAATTATTAGAATATGGGGTCATTGTCCAATACCCATATACATTATTTTGGTTTCCTCCATAATTGTTTAATATCCATGATTCATATCTAGAAGAAAGGCAATTAATATCTGTACATAATTCATCTATTGTTGCCAATCTTATCTATATCCATTTATTTCTTTTAATTTTGAAAATCCTAATGTGTTAATGTATGTTCCTTCTAAAAATTCTTTTACTTTACTTCCTGCATATGATAATAAATAACTTCATTAGGATCTACAAAATTATACCTTCTTATTGCATAGTTACTTACATCAAATAATTCTGCTAAATCTTTTAATCTTTCTGATTGTGGTTCTCTAGCATTTCTTTCATATTTATTTATGCTATCTGTTGGTTTTTCACCTCCTAACTTTAAAAATTCTGCTACATTTGGCTTAGACATATATCTAAGCTCCCTTACAAATTTTAGTCTTGCTCCTTGACTAAGATTCTCCAATTCAGGTTTAAAAAAATAATTTTTCATAAATTCTTTTTAATTTTGTTCACCATATTTGGACTACAAGAAAAGCCTTCCGAGTTTTATTGTCACTATACTATGCCATTTAGAACCGTCTCTTTCTTAATATTTTTATTACTTCCATTTGTTTTTAATATTTCCATTAAGCCTATATAATTCCAACAAAAAAAGACTATTTCTAGTCTTTTCATTTTATTTCTTCGGTACGTTTAAACGTCCTATTTTTGATTCGCCTTTATTGCAGCTTGTGCAACTGCTAGCCTAGGGGGGTTACATCTGAATTTCCAATATATAATTAATGAAAGAATTTTAAATCAGATAAAACGTAATTAAATCAAGACTATAATAAATTTTGTGTTTTCTATAAAAACATTATATGACGTTAAATATGAAATTATAAAAACAAAAAAATATCATAATATTAATCTTCATATTTTGGAGACTACGGTTACAGGGGGGTTATAGAAAATAAACATTATAATATCTTAATATTACGTTTCTCTATGAAGTGTTATGATTATTTTATTTTCTTTAATACTTTTGCTTTTTCTTTTTGTTTTTGATTATCTTTTGCTAACTTATAAATACCACAAATATTAAATGTAATACCTAATCCAATCATTAATCCATTTACAAATTGGTTAGCATTTTGAGTAAATATATATTCTAAATAATGAATGTTATTATCCACGATTGAAAGAGTTATAAGTGGTAATCCTATCATAAGCATTCCTAATGCTTTTTGATTATAACCAATTTTATTTTCTGTCTCTATTTGAATTAAATTATTAATTGTTTCTTTTTGAGCTAATAGTTCTTCTTTTGTCATTTTTCTGCCGTTAATTAATTCTGGTAAAGTTGTATTAAGAATATCTGACAATTGAACTAACAATGAAATATCTGGTAATGTGTTTCCGTTTTCCCATCTACTTATTGATTTATTTGTAACACCCATCTTTTCTGCTAATTGTTCTTGAGTCATATTTTTTGCTTTTCTTAATTCAGAAATGTATTTTCCAATTTCTACTTGATTCATAATTATCCCTCTTTTCAGTCTTTATATTATAATAATATATAAAAATATAACAGGACAGATCCTAAGAATTTAAATATTTTATTTATTTATCGATTATAATATATCATAAATTCTTAAATATTTATCTAATCGGAAGATTACTATTTTCCGATTTTCTTAATTATAAAGGATTTTATAGATATTTTATTTTTAAAAAAATTGTTGTATAATTAATTTATCAGAAGAAAACATTTTGACTTACTTTGAACTTTAATTGCTCCATTTGAAGACAACTTACGGACTAATTAAAGTTCGTAAGTTTTTTATTTTGTCCGTAGTCAGACTTGGAAAGGCTTGTTCTACCAAATATAAAGATAATGTTCTCTTTCTAGGAAGGAGAACTTTTTTTATGCTTGAATTTAAAACTACCCAAGAACTTAAACCTAATACTAAATTACTAGAACTTATTAAAGACTTTACTTATAAAATTAAAAAAGGAAAAGTTAAAGTTCTTCTAAATACTAATTTACATTTTATTGAACCTACTGAATATCTAATTACATATCCTATAACCCTTACTATACTTGAATACAAAGTAAATGAAATTAGTAATAAACCATTCTACATTAAAGAATATAAGCAAAAATACAACTTAAAAGAAGTAGAAAGAATAATTCAAAATGCAACTTTTGACCTCAATTAGCAAATATAAATGAGAAATATTTAAAATTAGACTTCGTAAAATAGCTTATTTTTAGGGAAACATATGAGAAATATTAAAAAAAAATTAAATTTTTTTCAAATTTAGGGTTTACTTTTGGCGTTTGAGTGAGGAAACATATGAGAGGTATATTAATATTTCTCAAAATTTAAAGAAAGGAAAATTATGAGATGTGGAGTTTATGTAAGAGTATCTACTGATGACCAAAGAGATAATGGTTATTCTATTGATTCACAGCTTAGAATGATAAAAGAATATTGTGAAAAGAATGATTATGATATTGTAGATGTCTATAATGATGCCGGACATTCCGGTAAAGATTTAATGAGACCAGAAATGCAAAGACTACTTAAAGACATTAAATCAAAGAAAATTGATAAATTAGTTGCTATTAAAGTAGATAGATTAACTAGAAATAATTATGATGGATTTTGGCTACTCAATTACTGTGAAGAACACGATGTTAAGATTGAATTAATACTTGAACCTTATGATGTATCTACTGCTAATGGTGAAATGATATTTGGTATGAATCTAGTATTTGGTCAACGTGAAAGAAAAGAAATTGGAGCAAGAACTAAACGTGCTATGGAAGAAATGGTTTTAGAAAAAATACACCCAAGTCGTGCACCTTATAGCTATATTAGAAATAAAGAAACCGGTCATTTAGAAGTAGAACCTATTGAAGCACAAGTTGTAAAAGAGATATTTGAATTATGTAAAAAAGGACATTCTACTAGAAATATCGCAACTATTATAAAAGATAATAATGCTTACTTAAAACAAGGAAAATGGAAAGCAGACAGAGTTTATAAGATACTTACTAATTCTATTTATATTGGTGTATTTGAGTATGGAAAGTATAAAAGAAAGCCACAAGATGTTTTAAGAGTTGAAGATTATTGTGAGCCAATTATTGATATAACTACTTGGAATACTACAAGGGAAAATCTAGAAAAGAATAAACATCCAAATTATGGAGAGCATATTCATTTATTTGCAGGATTAATAAAATGTCCAATATGTAATGAGATACTTGCTGCTAGTGAATCATTTAAAACCTATAAAGGTAATACTAAGATTTATTATCATTTAAGATGTAAAAACTCAAATTGTAAAGGTTATGGTTATCATTATAATTCGGATAAAATTGAAGATAAATTAAAAAGAATTTTAAATGAATTAACTAGATTTATGTATGATAATTCTAACGAA
>CADCIN010000038.1 GCA_902801525.1 uncultured Erysipelotrichaceae bacterium
TAGATGGATTAATGCATATGCTAGAGAAAAATATGGTATTGTTTGGTCAGATAATCACGTACATTTATGCTGTAAATACGCAAATATACGATATCAAGGTAAACATTATCAATGGAAAAAACCAGATGATGAACATAAGACATTTAATAATTTGGTTTGGAATGGATGGAAACATTTATCAAAGCCATTTGAAGTTATAGTATCTGATATGACAGCTTTTAAAGTTAAAGGAAATTATTATGAACTTACAATGTATTTTGATGCGTGGAACAAGGAAATAGTTGGATATGGTTTAGCATCTCGCAAAGGTGATATCAGATCATATTATAATGGCTTGAATCAAGTTTTAAACAAAATAAAAGAAGAAAAAATTGAAGAACCTGTCATTTTACACACAGATCAGGGTTCAGTTTATTCTTCTTATGCATATAACAATCTTCTTGAAGAATTTAATATTCAACGTTCAATGAGTAGAGCTGGCACGCCAACAGACAATCCAGTTAATGAATCACTTAATGGTTGGATAATAGAAGAATTGTTTATTGATTTTGATTTAAAACATTCTGATGATGTTTCAAATCTAATAAAATTATACATTGATTATTATAATTATGAAAGACCTAGTTATGCATTAAATTATAAAACCCCAATTCAATATAAAATCGAATCAGGGTTTTAAAACTTCTTTTTTAACTGTCTACTTTTTATTGACTAGTTTAAATAAATCTTCTTCTTTTTAGTCTAACATTGATTTAGGAGCAACAGGTTCATCAATTGTCCAAATAATGCAACCTAAATTAGCAGCTCCACTTGCAGCTATTGCAATAATAGTTAGTAATTTAACAAGTTTTCTCATATGTACACTCCTTTCTATTAGGATATATATGTTTAAATAATTAAATTATTTAAGCCTTTTTTTTATAGTTGTTATAAGGTGAAGAAAATATATAATAAGTTAAGGGATTAACTAAAATAACTTCTATCATTAATGAAATAAAAAGTATTTTAGAAAAATAATTATTATTAATTAAAATATAAATTGAATAAATAATAGAAAGTATTAAAGTACAACTCTTTCTGATTATTCTCTTCTTTTTACTATGTAAAGGTCTTTTAACTGTATCAGCAGGTGCAAAAAGTAAAAATACAAAATTGAAAAATATTAAAGAAAATAAATAAAAGTTAAATGAATAGTTAATTTTTAAAAGAAAATACGGTAAAACTAGAAAATTTAATGTCGAAAGAATTAAACATTGTAAACTATTTTTAGCGTGAAATCCAAATGAAAAGTATCTAATGATATTAAAAAATATAAGAATTAAAATAAAACTTTTTGTAATTTTAAGAATAATAGAAATAAAAAACATAATTATTATTTTAGTAATAGATAGATATATTCCTTCTAAACCATAATTGATTTTTTCTAACTCATTTTTATTTAAATCATTATATTTACAAATTAAATTATCTGCAAATAATATAAAATTAGTTTTCAAAATTATCACATCCTTATGATACAAGTCTAATACTTCTAAAAAATAAAAATCGATTTTTCTTTAATTTGTTTAATAAAAAAACTTTTTGGCAGAAAATTGTCGAAAATAATGAAAAATTAACAAAAAAATCCAAAAAAATTACACTTTAAGGAAAAAATATATAGAAGAAAACGAAATTGATAAAATAATTTTGTCAATTAAATAATATTAAGATTTAGAAAGAGGTGCATAAAATGATGATTGGCAAAGTAAAATGGTTTAGTGATGAAAAGGGTTATGGTTTTATTGATTATAAGGAAAATGAAGATATATTTGTTCACTTTTCAGCTATACAAAAAGATGGTTATAAATCACTATCTGAGGGACAATTAGTTGAATTTAAACTAATAGAAACTAGTAAAGGACTTCAAGCATTAAACGTTAAATTAGTAAAAGAAACTGTCACTACAAAATAGTGGCATTTTTTTAAATATTGTGCTATACTCAAAACATAAGGAGGCGATAGTATGGAAATCGTAATACATGGAGATAAAGTTAAAATTACAGAATCTATGAACGAGTATATAGTAAAGAAGATTAATAAGTTAGAAAAATATCTTAAAGATAACGATACAGTTCGTGCAAACGTCATAGTTCGTGTAAAAAACAACATTCAAACAGTTGAAATAACTGTACCAATTAAAACCTTAATATTAAGGTCTGAAGAGTCAAAAGAGGATTTCTATGCAGCAGTAGACAAAGCCGTAGAGAAACTTGAAAGACAAATTCGTAAGAATAAGACAAGACTTCAATCTAAGAAAGTAAAGACAATTTATGAATTTGATTTTACTGATATAGTAGAAGAAGATGAAGATACGAACAATAATAAGATTACAAAGAGAAAGAGAATTGAAATAAAACCAATGAATGAAGAAGAAGCAATTCTTCAAATGGAGTTATTAGGACATGCATTCTTTGTATTTAAAGATAGTGATACATCAAAGGTATGTGTTCTATATAAGAAAAAAGATGGAAATTATGGAATAATTGAGTCTGAATAAGCATAAAAAGTAAGAATATTCTAGTATTCTTGCTTTTTTTTTGATAGAATATATTATTGAGGAGATGGTGGAATGAACGTATTAAAGAGATTACTTGACCATGAGTATAAAGAATTAAAAAAATTTAGAAAACAAGCTGAAGAAATTATGGCTTTAGACGAAGAATATTCTAAATTAACTGATACAGAATTACAAAATAAAACTGCAGAGTTTAAAGAAAGATTACAAAATGGAGAAACACTAGAAGACATTTTAGTAGAAGCATTTGCAACTGCAAGAGAAGCTGCTTTCCGTGTAATAAAAGAAAAACCTTACTTTGTTCAGTTATTAGGAGCACTTGCAATACATTATGGAAATATAGCAGAAATGAAAACTGGTGAAGGAAAAACATTAACAAGTATTATGCCTGCATATTTAAATGCCTTAACAGGAGAAGGAGTTCATATTATTACTGTAAATGAATACCTTGCAAGTCGTGATGCTGAATGGATGGGAGAAATTCATAGATTCTTAGGACTAACAGTTGGAATTAATGGAAGAGATTTATCACCAAAAGAAAAACAAGATGCATATAACTGTGATGTATTATATTCAACAAATAATGAAATTGGCTTCGATTACCTAAGAGATAACATGGTAGTTAAAAAAGAAGATAGAGTACAAAGACCTCTTAACTTTGCAATTATCGATGAAGTAGATTCAATCTTAATAGATGAAGCAAGAACACCATTAATTATTTCTGGTGGAGAAATGAATAGTAAAAATCTATATTTAGATGCTGACAAATTTGCAAAACAATTAAAAGTAGAAGATGATTATATCTTTGACGAAAAAACAAAGAGTGTTAACTTAACTGATAAAGGAAATGAAAAAGCAGAAAAATTCTTCCACGTAGATAATTTATATGAGATTGAAAATTCTTCACTTGTTCACTTTATTAATCAAGCATTAAAAGCTAATTATTCAATGAAGTTAGATGTTGATTATGTAGTACAAGATGGAGAAGTTGTAATAGTAGATCAATTTACTGGACGTTTAATGAAAGGACGTGCTTACTCTGATGGACTTCATCAAGCTATTGAAGCAAAAGAAGGAGTAAATATTAATCAAGAAACTAAAACACTTGCAACTATTACATTCCAAAATTTATTTAGAATGTATAAAAAATTATCAGGAATGACAGGTACTGCAAAAACAGAAGAAGAAGAATTTAGAGAAACATATAATATGTATGTTATTGAAATACCTACAAATAAACCGGTAATAAGAATGGATGAACCAGACTTAGTTTATGCTACAAAAGAAGCTAAGTATAAAGCAATTATTGAATGTGTAAAAGAAAGATATGAAAAGGGACAACCAGTATTAATTGGTACAATTGCTATTGAAACAAGTGAACTTATTAGTAGTTTATTAAAACAAGCAAGAATTCCACATGAAATATTAAATGCTAAGAACCATGCACGTGAGGCAGAAATAATATCTAAAATTGGACAACATAAATCAGTAACAATCGCAACTAATATGGCTGGACGTGGTACTGATATCAAATTGTCAGATGAAATTAGAAAACTTGGTGGATTATGTGTAATTGGTACAGAAAGACATGAATCTAGAAGAATTGATAATCAGTTACGTGGTCGTTCAGGACGTCAAGGAGATCCAGGATATACACAATTCTTTGTATCAATGAAGGATGATTTAATGGTTAGATTTGGATCTGATAGAATTGGTACAATGATGGAAAATATGGGACTTGGAGAACAAGCAATAAAGAGTAAAACGTTTACAAAGTCTATTGGAAGTGCTCAAAAAAGAGTTGAAGGAAATAACTTTGATATAAGAAAAACCCTTCTTCAATATGATGATGTAATGAATAGTCAAAGAGAGATAATCTATGCAAAAAGAAATGAAATATTAGACAAAGAATCAATTCATGAAACTGTTTTAACAACATTTAGAAATCATATAGAAGATTTAGTAAAGTCTCATATCGCACCAGAAGGATATTTAACAGAAAATGATTTTGAAGAAATAACAGATTTTGCTAATGAAAATTTACTAGTAAAAGATATTAAGAAATCTGAAATTGATAAATTGGATGTTGATCAAGTTATTGATAAATTATCAAAACTAGTAATTAGTCAATATAATGATAAATTAAAAGATATTCCAAAAGAAATTAAAGATGAATTTGAAAAAGCTATTTCACTACAAGTTATAGATAATTATTGGATGGAGCATATTAATACCATGTCTCATTTAAGAGAAGGAATTCATCTAAGAGGATATGGACAAGAAGATCCTTTAAGAGCATATACTATGGAAGGATTTGATATGTTTGATTCTATGATGCAAAAAATAGATAAAGATACTTCTATATTCCTATTAAAAGCAGAAATAAGACAAAATATTGAAAGAAAACAACAAGCAAAGCCTACTTCAACAAATGATAAAGATAGTGATGTAAAAAGAAAACCTAAGAAAGTAGAAAAAATAGGAAGAAATGATTTATGTCCATGTGGTCCACACAAAATTTGACCGAAAATTGCCATTTGTCCACATTTTGTCCACGTAAATTTAAAATTGTGGACAACAGGACAAAAAATGCTTTGAAATTTAGTACACGTTTTGTGGACAATTTATAAAGATAAATGTCATCATTCGATGGCATTTTTTGTTTACCAATTTTAGAAAAGGAGAGTATAAAAATGGTAAGCGTAAGAAAACGTGGAAAGGTATATGAATACCGATTTGAAACAGCTTCAGTTGATGGCACAAGAAAATGGATATCTAAATCAGGATTTCCAACAAGACAGGATGCATTAAATCAAGGTGCATTAGATTATACAGAATATTATAAGATAGGAAGAGTTAGAAGAAATAAAGATATGTCATATTCAGATTATTTAGATTACTGGATTGATACTTATTGTAATTTTAATTTAAAATATTCAACTATTGTTACATATTTAAATATTATTAAGCTATACTTAAAACCTATGTTAGGAAGATATGCACTATGGCAAATTGATTCTCAAATGTTACAAGAATTTATTAATAAAATATTTGTAGAAAAGAAT
>CADCIN010000039.1 GCA_902801525.1 uncultured Erysipelotrichaceae bacterium
GTTCCATTATTTAATACTTTAGTTGCATATGTTCCTCTTAAATCATAGAATCTACATTTTTCTATTCCTAATTCACTATGAATTATTTTAAATGGATATTTAGGAACATCAGTTCCAGAGAATGATCCATCATCATTAGTAAATACTAAGTTTAATTTTTCTTCATTATCTTTGTTAATAACTATTCTTTTATCAACAACTTTTCCATTATCATTTTTTATAATTTCTAAATGGTAGTATTTATAATCTTTATCAAATACTCTTTTAAGATATTCTTGTCTTTCTTTATAGTTTTTTAAAGCTGTTATTAATGTATTTCCAATATAAATTTGTCTTGTTCCAGATATAGTTTTAGTCGTTCCTAAATACCATCTTCCTAAACTATCTTTAGGTTTATCATATAAGTTATGTTTTATATTTATTATTCCATTTTCTAAATCTATATCTTCCCAAGTAAGTGCAAATACTTCTCCAGTTCTCATTCCTGTATAACAAGATGTTAGGAACGATGCTATAAAAGTAGCATTGTCCTTAAATCTATCTAGTATTTTATCTATTTCTTCATTTGTATAATAATGTCTTTTATTATTAAGTTCTTCTTCTATTTTAGGTAGTCTTAATGTAAGAGCTGGATTATATTTTATAAATCCATATAAATTGCATGCATCTCTAAATGATCCTTTAATAACTTTTAATATATTCTTATAATATGTTTTAGAATGATTATATTCATTAACTAAATCAGTTATAAATGAATTTAAAGCAACACTTGTTATTGTTGATAGTTTATATTTTCCTATATTCTTTTTTAGATACTTATTAATAATTATTTTATATGTTTGAATAGTATTATATTTTAGGTTATTCATACAATAATTTTCTAACCAATAATCAAGATAATCTGAATAAGATAAATCACATTGTTTAAATGGAATACCTGCATTTAAATATTCAGTATATGCTTGTGATCCAGATTCTAAAGCTTCTGCTTTAGTTCTAAATCCTGATTTACTTAACCATTGTCTTTTATTATCTACCTTAGCTATTTCAATTCTATATTCATAAAAGTTTCCTCTTTTTCTAATATTAATTTTACTCATTTACTTCTACCTCAATTACTATCTTTTTAATATCAGATAAATTGGATAAATCTTTTCCCTCATTTTGAATTAAAAATCTTTCTAGTGAAGATTTTAGTACTTTTAAACTTCCTAATTTAATAGCAGGTAAATATCCTTTCTTAATTAATTCATAAATATAATTTGGACTTGAATGTAATATAGAAGATACTTCATGAACTGTATAAACTAACTTATCATTCATCTGAATCACTATCCTCTCCAGTAATTTCTCTTATCATTCTTTCCATTTCTGCTTGTTCTTCTGGAGTAGCAGGTTCAGATTTAATATCTTCATTAAGCCACCAAGGAACTGGTGATTTATCAACTTTATCACTATTATATTTATATTTATTTCTATTATTATATTTATTATTATGTGTAACTGAATAATCAATATTTTCTTGATTATTTGATTTATCTCTTATTGACCAATTAGTCCATATATCATCAACTAATTGAATAACCCTTCTAGTATTTTTATCATTATGATCATAAATACATTTTATTAATCCTATCTTTTCTAATTTCTTAATATGTCTTGATGCTGTTTCTATTGTTATATTATACATTTCTGAAAGTTTTTTATTTGTTATCCAACAATATCCTTCCTTTTTGCATAAGTATATAATACGTTCAGCAATCAATTTTTCTTCTGGTGTTAATAATTTTGTTTCATAAATGTGTTTTGGTACTACTGCATAAATTACAATATAGTCTTCCATGTTTTTAATCTCCTTTCAAATTACTGAACATCGGCCTTTGTTCAATATCATTATCTCGAATATTGATTATTTAAAACATGTCAAAAAATTCTCTATTTTTATCCTAAAAAACTATAATAATTATTCCTAAATTTTTCCCACATAAAAAAGCAGGTATTTCTACCCACTTTGTTCGGAATATCTTAATCTTCCGATTTATTTAATCTCCGTAATTAGGTTTCGCACATTGACTTAAATCAACATTAATTGATTTTAAGAAATCTGTTAAATATTTGTTATCATCATCTGTTACAAAATTATAACCATTTCCACTAAAGATTTCATATTTTGGTATGTTATCATTAGTAAATTGAAAATTATTCGCATCCGTGCTATGTTTTATTATTTGCATAATGTCATAACTATATTTTCCCTCTATACTATTAGAATAATTTAACATCGCAGTACAATTTTGATTTGGCCTGCAAGATTTATATTCGTTAAATAATTTATATTTATTATTTTTATATATTGCTAATTCAACAGGAACACAATCCTTTTTTCCAATCCAAACAGTAAATATAAGATCACTATAACTAATATCATCAATTGTAATACTATTCATGTCCAAATTTAAATATTCATAATATTTATTCTTTTTATTTGATACTTCAATAAATAACTTATTAATATTTTTCTCTTTATCAAAATTTAATACTTGATTAGTTATTATTCCTGGGAACATTTCTTTAATTGAAGGAACATACTGATTTCCGTCTTTTGGATATACTACATCTTGTAATTTATTATCTTTAAAAATCGCTTTAATTGGCATAGAACTTCCAGAAGATATTGCTAGACCACTACCATATTCTTCTTTTTCTATATAATAGCTTTGCTCATAAATCCATAAATATACATATTTATAATTATCCTTTTTTTCTATACCAAAAGGATGATAGCTGTAAAAAACATTAAAATCTTTTTCTTTTGAATCAGGATTCTCTTTAAATTCTTTTTCTCTTATAAAACCAATGACTTCATCATATAAGTAATCTGAGTCATTAACTAAATTAACCTTTAAGTTTTTATTATAATAAATTAATTCACAAACAATAATCACGAAGATTGTTGATAAAATAATTAATAGTTTTTTAGAATTCTTTTTTATCTTATTTGTTTCTTTTATTGTAGAAATTATAGCTTTTTCTTTTGCTTCTTCACTCTTGTCTTTTTCTCCATTAATTAATTCTTCTATATTTATATCTAACTCTTTGCATAATTTCTTATATAGTGATACATCTGGAAAACTTAGTCCTCTTTCCCATTTACTAACAGCATTTATACTAACACCCATTTTTTCTGCGAGTTGTTCTTGAGTCATATTTTTTTCTTTTCTTAATTTAGCAATAAATTTACCACTTTTATTTTGATCCATTTTCTCACTTCCTCAAAAAAATATTATCATTTTTTATTAGTAATTAACACACACTGTTGGTTTAATTTTATTTATATTATTATTTTACCATGAAAAGAGATTATTTTTATATATATATGAATAATCGCAAGATTGCTAAAAAAAGATGAGATTTTTTTCTCATCTTAATGTACGGGAATATCTTAATATTCTAATCGTTTTATTTTTCTCTTTTTATAAATAATATTATTAATATAGCTGTAATTACAATAATCAATAATGGTGCTATTCTAAAAAATGTCCACTCAAATGAATGCCATAATGTTCCAATAACAGACCATTCAGGATTACCATAATCCCATGTTAAATAGGGACTACCTAATAATGCTAATAAAACGAAGAAAAATATTAAACATATGTCTATTATTAGTAATACTATAATTTTTCTTTTTCTTTTTTGTTTTTGACTAATCGATAATTGTTCATTAATTACTTCCAATTTTTCAGATATTACTTTTAAATCATTTGTTTCTTTTTCCTCTATACTTTCTCCAAGAATTTCACTAACTGGCGTTTCAAAAAGTTCTGATATTTTTATTAGCATTTCAGCATCTGGAACAGATAATCCTGTTTCCCATTTTGAAATTGTTTGTCTTACAACATTTAACTTAATACTTAATTCTTCTTGTGAAAGTCCCTTGTTTTTTCTTAATGTTTTTAGATTATCTTTTAACATATTACAATTTCTCCTTTCATCAAGTTAAGTTTATTACAAATATGCCGTTGCTACAAGCAATGTATTTTAACATTTAGTTTTGCTATTGATTTCAAATAAAAATTAACATTTTATACTACTATTATACCACACAAAAACGGATTCTCATCCGTTCTGTATATCTTAATCTTACACTCTAAATTTATCCATTTTATTATTAAATTTCTTATATAATAATTTATAGCATAATAATCCGAATACAACACCTAATGTATTTAAAATCAAATCATCTACATCAGTTCCTCTTGTTAAAAATAATTGA
>CADCIN010000040.1 GCA_902801525.1 uncultured Erysipelotrichaceae bacterium
CAATCCCCAATCCCCAATCCCCAATCCCCATATTATAATATTTTTAACTTTATTATATTTAACTATCCATAATAATTAATATTAAAATTAATATAATTTCAAAGTAGTTTTAATTCTTTAAAAAATATTTTTAAATATATTTTAATATTTCTAAATTATTTCTTTTTATCCTTTGGCTTTGGTTTAGTATAAGGCTCGTATAATCCAAATATACTTTTCCATTTTTCAAGTATATAACATAATATGAAATTGGTCAAGATAATACCAATTAAACTCCATCTATATAAAGTATCTTCGGGTAAAGGAATTAATTCTAAATTTTCATTAAGTTGTGGATACAAATCGAAAATAAAAACAGCAGAAAATACAATAATGCCAATCATTATTTTTTTCAAAACTCCATTATTAGATAAATTTTCCATAAAGGGTTCCCCTTGATAATTAACAACGAAAGTAATAGTTTGATTTAATAATTGGAATAAAAACATTATTGAATTGATTAAAGTAGGTGTAAATTTCTCATCTAAAGATTTTTCTTGTCCAATAGAAAGAGGGTCTATTTGTTCAGTTAAATATAAAATTAAAATCATAGCACCTAAATCAACAACGGCTTGTCCTAATATAGAAATAATAGCAGGCCAAGTGAATATGGTTAATGGTGGTTTATTTGAATTAACCTTGCTAAGAGGTTTCGCTCTGCTTAACATTAGGAAAAGAATAGAAACACCGAATCCCATTATAGTAGCTTGATAGTCTGAGAATTTGATACCTTTTAAAGCAAGAACTGATTCGCTATAAGCAGTCATAAGGCAATTCAAAGCAAGAATTTTATACATTTGAAAATTAGTGACCAAAGTACATCTACCTTGAATAAATATATTTTTAATACATTTTATTGAACCACTTTTAGAAGTAAAAGGAGCAGCGGCTGTAACATCTCCATTTTTTATTGTAGTTTCATCCTCAAAACTCAAAAAGTTAAATGGCTCTTTTTTTTCTTTTTCTGTTTCTTCTATATTTAATACAGCGACACCTATTATAGCTCTTTTGAGTGCTCCTACATCGTTAGAACCATCTCCGCACATTGAAGGATTTCTACCACTTTTTATTAAGTCTTTTATAATATCATCTTTTTGTGTGGGAGAGACACGACAATATAAAGTTATATATTGAGTCATTTCATGAATATTTGGTATTGATTTTACTACTGTATCTATGTTCTTATATTCATCTCCTGTGAGACCAAGGGTGTATTCTTTGGATAATTGAACTATTTCTTCTATGGATTTTGTTTCTCTAATGAAATTATTATCTAAATCATGCCATTTTATTTTTCCTTCTTCTATTTTTAATAAACCAAATTTATCTGGTCCTAATTTAAGGTCCTTTGAAACCTTCGATGTAGTTAGTAAATGATCACCAGTAATAATACAGACTCCATATTTGGCTTTTATCAATTCTGATATATATTTAGGTACACTTGGTTTTAAGGGTGTTTCAACAATAGCGAATCCGCAAAAAATTAAATCTTTTTCTAATTCTTCTCTTTTAGTATTATATTCAAATTTATCATTATCAACATAAGCCAAAGCTAAAATTCTATATCCTTCTTTTGCCCATTTTCTATAAGTTTCATCATATTTATCAGGAACTTCTTTTAATAAAGTTTTAATAGTTTCAGGAGCTCCTTTACATAATACTCTATTATAAGATTTTTTTTGATTAACTGCACTATAAATTCTTGCAAGGACAGTCATCCTTTTTAACGAAGATTCAAATTGGTATTTTCTAATGGGGATAACTCTTGTCTTTCTTTCACAAGTTATTTCATTTCTTTCAATTTTACCTTTGACTTCTTTAAACATAGCAACTTCAATAGGATCTCCTACAGGTTTTCCATTAATATTAAGTAAGGAATTACACCCTATTATAATACTTAAAGTTTCTTCATTAGAATCAATAGCTCTTAAAGGTTCATTTGAATTTGTTTGGACCAATCCTCTCATAATGAATTCATCTTTTGTTAATGTTCCAGTTTTATCAAAACAGCAAATATCAATTTTACCAGCGAATGGAATACGGAAAGGTTCAATGCATATAATTCTTTTAGATTGAAGGAAAAATAAACTACTATTTATTGTTAAAGAAAGTTCTATGGGTAATTCAGCAGGAACTACGGATGTAATAATAATAATACATCTAAGTAATAGTTTATATGTAAGAGTTCCTTCTCTCTCAAGTCCTCTTTTAAGTACATAATAACTAGCGATTAAAGCTATTACTAGTAATACACCAATGAAAACAAATGCTTCTATAGTATCATCACCTTTATTTCTTTCTCCACTATAAAGTACGGTTCTTAATAATTTTCCTTGTGAAGTTGAAAAACCTGTTTTTATTACATAGCAAACAGCACCACCATCTGGAGGGGGTGATTTTACATTTTGAGGAAGGGGCTCACGTTCTTCATTTCTTTCACTTTTAACTACTTTTGTACCAGCGAATATTATTGAATTTTTATGTTTAAGTTTTGAATCTAAAGTTAAATCGCGTAAATAATCCATTTTTGTTACAGAATCTTTTATTTGAGGTACACTTTCTCCTGTAAGCATTGATTCGTTTACTATAATACTTCCACTTAGAAGCAGCATATCACAAGTAACAGGAGATGTCTCTTTTTCTTTTTTCTCTTTTTTAACAGGTTCTTCTTTATTTTTCTTTTTTTTCATTAATTCCATTCTTTCTTGTCCTTTTTTTCTCATCATTTTAAGCTTTTTTAGAAGTCCTAAAATGAAATTACCTTTTGTTTCCTGATCTTCTTCTTCTTTAACTGTTGTTACAGCATCTCCACTAATTACACTAACAATATCACCTGGTAATAATTCGCTCGAGATTATTTTTTTCCATTTATTATCTCTATATACAAATATATAATGAGGTGGAACTCTCATATTTCTTAAAGTAGCTAAATTAAAAATTCTTTGACCAACAACAGTGACCTCAAATATACAAAGCATCGCCAAAGAAATTAAAGAATGTAATCCATAATCATCAAAGACCCATAAAAGTATACAAAATAATTGGAATACAAAAAATGGTGCTACTATATGCTCTTTATATAAACTAAAAAAAGATGGAATTGGTATGCGCATTTTATTTTCTCCGAATTTAGCCTTTAATTTAGATACATTTTCGTTTAATATAGGCTTTACATCTAAAAATTCTCCAACTTTTGACTTTTTTAATGTTTCTAATTTAGGTCTATAAAATTCTTTTTTTGTATCATCATACACGTATATTATTTTTTCTAATTCGGTTTTTATTATTCCATTGTCTTTAATAATTTTGCATATTTGTGTTCTATTATTCATTTTAAATTTTTCAGAGATTATATCAACTTTAACATTTGTTGCTTTTTCGACTGAATCTACCGGCAAATAACAAATTTTAGCCATTAAATTTTCAGACCAAAATTTGCAAAAAAAAGTAAGACCTTGAGAAAAACAAACAATACCGAATATTATACCTCTGACTAACGAATTTATGGTTTGATTAGAATAAACTATTATTAATAAAGATTGAATAATCACAAAAGGATAAACATCTAGACGCTCATATAGTCTTCTTTCTCTAAGCAAATAAAAATTTTTCTTCAGCTTCTCCATTTTATTAATTTAAATAAAAAAATAATTATTAATTTTTTTTTGATTAATTACAATAGATTTAAATAATAAACTAACTGGGGATTGGGGATTGGGGATTGGG
>CADCIN010000041.1 GCA_902801525.1 uncultured Erysipelotrichaceae bacterium
TTCAAGTGTAAACAAAAAATACTGATTTTAAAAGAGTCATATTGGATTTAAAGAAACCAGGAAAATTTTTTGCACCGATATGCAATTTCAAGTGTAAAACTGGGGTTTCTACAAGACCTTTTTTTTAATTATTCTTTCTAATTTTCAATCTATTTTTCATTTTTTGAAATTGTGATGAATACTGCTACTATTTTTTAATAAATAGTTAAGTATAGTAAACTCTTTTTTTTTCATTTATAACTAGTTATATGTGTTTAGTTTTTAATTTAAGAGTTAATCAGTCGTAATTTATTAAAAATATTTATATTAAACCTTTTATATACTTAATATTATGGAAGATTATGCAAAAAACTTAAAAAAATTATGAAAAAAATGTTAACTAAATTATGGAAAAATTGTAAAATATTTATATGAAAAAGTGTAAAGTATTATTAAGAAAAATTGTAAACTATATTGTGGAAAAATTGTAAAATATTTATATGAAAAAGTGTAAAGTATTATTAAGAAAAAGTATAAAATAATAGAATTAAATTTATTATGTGATTTTCATGCCTAAGAAATATTTAAAAAGAATACTAGATGAAGAACTAGATAAATACCTTAAAATGATTGGTGCTATTTTAATAATCGGTCCTAAATGGTGTGGCAAAACAACCACTGCAGAACAACATGCTAAAAGCGTCTTAAAATTACAAGATAAGGATAATTATAAAACAAATATGATGTGGGCAGATATTGAACCTTCAAGACTATTAAAGGGAGAAAAACCAAGATTAATAGATGAATGGCAAGTAGCACCAGTATTATGGGATGCAGTTAGGACAAGTGTTGATGATGCAGAGGGTTATGGATTATATATTTTAACTGGATCAACAGTAGTTAATGAAGACAATATTACACATACTGGTACTGGAAGAATACATAGATTATTAATGAGGCCTATGAGTTTATATGAAAGCGGTGAATCCAATGGTCAAATATCAATAATTGATTTATTTAATAATCCTGATTTATATATAAATGATTGTAAGTCTGATTTGACAATAGATGATTTGATTTTTGCAGCTTGTCGTGGAGGATGGCCTGATTCATTAAACCAACCAACAAAAGAAGGGCAATTGTTCGTGGCATATTCGTATTTGGAAAATATTTGCAATAGTGATGCATCTGCTGTTGATGGAGTTAAACGTGACCCTGATAGAGTTAGATTATTGTTGCGTTCAATTGCTAGAAATAACTCTACACTAGCAAAAGACCAAACCATTATTTCAGATATGAAAGAGAATTTCATGGACATTAGCAGACCAACTTATTATTCTTATATTGATGCATTGAAAAAGCTATTTGTTCTTGAAGACAATCGTGGATGGTCACCGAATATAAGGTCAAAATCAGCAATCCGATCGGGAAATAAAAAAGTTTTCATTGATCCTTCAATTGCAGTGGCTGCATTGAATGCAAATCCCGAATTCATGGAAAAAAATATGGAAACTTTTGGTTTTATTTTTGAAAACTTATGTATCCGTGATTTAAGTGTTTATACCAGTCCTTATGGTGGAAAAGTTTCTTATTATCATGATAAAACAGATTTAGAAATTGATTGTGTAGTCCATTTGAGGGATGGGAGATATGCATTGATAGAATGTAAGTTAGGTAGTGAAAGAATAGAAGAAGGAGCACAAAATTTACTTAAGATAAATAGTTTAATTGAGAAGAATGAAAAAATGGATAATCCTAGTTTTTTGGCTGTTCTTACAGGCGGAAAGGATGCTTATACTAGGAGAGATGGAGTAAAGGTTATTCCAATTGGCTGTTTAAGGTAAGTGTATTTTTCAATTGCATAGTATTTATAAAGAGTGGTTGGAGTAGATTAAAATTAATTTTTTTTACTTCCTCTTTTATTATTATAATTTTAGTTAACTTATTTTAAACATCCGTAGTAAGTTTTTAGGAATTTCTACAAATATATAGTTTATAATCCTCCTCAGATGATTTAACTCATCTGATGTGATGATTAGTGTTGATATGGGTCATAGTTTAAATTGCATGATTCTAGTTTAGTTATCTTTTTTTAATTATTTTATCTAGTTTTTTATTTGTTGTTGAAATTCTTCTTTAATTTTATATAATGACATCTCTACTGTTTCAGATTCAGACCCAAGGAAATCAACATTATTTAAATAATGTAAATTGGATTCGTATTCACGTTTTATTGGCTTATTATATATATTTTTATAAGTAATAAAAAATTTGACATTTGGGTATTTATGGTATTTTCCATAATAGCTAAGTGTCATATCAAAAAATGTTTTTATTTTATAATTTGGAGGCAAATATGAAATTTCTTTTAGTTCATTATACTCTTTTCCGTAGGAATTTTTTAGTTCAGGTTCAAATTTAATTTTTACATCTTTTGCTATGGTTTTGCCAATGAGCCAATAACCTCAGATATTGAATTTTCATTCTAGTATTTTTAATTATGATTATTAAGATTGTCAAGTTTTAGATTACTAATAGAAACATCTTCATTTGGTTGAAATAATAAAAAATATCAAGGTTTGATGTAAAAAGAATAGTGGAAACTAAAAAAAGAATATAAACATTCATGAATATCAGGAATGTTATTTCTTTTTTTACAAGTTTCTAAGTTCTGTTGGTACTGTAGTTAATTTAGTGTGTTTATTTTTATCCTTTTCTACTGTATCTTATTTCTAATAGTTTAATCATGTTTTCCATTGCTTTTTCGCTTGTTTCAGTTATTTTTCTAGTATTATTTTTGTAGGTGTGTTCTATTTTGTCAAGTTGTATTGCAATTACATGATCTAATATTTCAGAGGTTCCTATTTGATTTCCAGATTCGGAAATTTTTGATACTAAACTATTTTCTAATGTCATAATTATCATTCCAGTTTGTTTTAATTTAATTTTCTTGTTTTTTGGCAGAAAAAATTAATAACATTTAAGTCTACCAATATACATTATTATCAATTTAATTTTATATTTGGGAGCAGTTATTCTCTAACCACTCCTTATATTTTTATCCTTTCCTAAATGTACAGTTATTACATTTGGAACATGGTGGCAATTTGTCATCAGAGTTATCAAGATGGAGAGCTCTGCCACACTTAGTGCAAACATATCTGCCTATGCCAGGTTTTTCTCCACATTTATAGGCCATACTTACACCTCTTATAATGCCTAAGGTGATTTCGGTTATTTCATTGAATTAAAAAAATAGTCTTAAATACAATGAACTAGAAAAGTAATAATGAAATTACTGATTTCGGTTTGCTATGCAATTTTTGTAATTTCTTTGTCTTTCCTAGTTAGGTCATACTAATGCTACTAGTAATGACCTATTTAAAGACAATTCTGCTTTTTTTAATACACCTCCATCCCTATAGGACTTTTTATTCAACTGTCTCATGTGTCAACAATACTCCAAACCATTAGAGTCGACACAATCTTACTGAAACTTAAAGAAACAAAAAGTTTCTAAAATTTTTAATATGGATTAAATCAAAATGACCCATCCATATTAGTTCATTTGAATTTTATCTTATATAAAACTTTTTATTTGTAAAACAAAATTTGTATTACTTGTTATTAATTCTAAAATTTAGTATTTGTCTCTTAATTAATTATTCATAAATACTTAAAAAAGGTATTTTTTTAAAATTTTATAAAAAATTAATACTAAAAATTAGTATTTTTAAGAAAAGTTTATA
>CADCIN010000042.1 GCA_902801525.1 uncultured Erysipelotrichaceae bacterium
TTATAATTCATATTGGAGCCTCCTTGCCGGGATTTGGCTCCTTTTATTGTATCAAAAAGCCGCACCGGGTGGTGCGGTTGAAATTTCAATTTAGGAAACTTACTTTTTTTTAAGAAAGTAAGTTTCTAATTTATTAGTTTAATTTCTTTTGAAGTTCTTTTAAAGTCATTAAGAATTCATTAGTCTTTTTAATTTCTTCATCTAATTTTTCATAATTTGCAGTATTTTCAAGTTCAAAGTCTGTCTCAGACATTTGTTTTTGTTCTATTCCAAATACTGGAGAGATTACTGGACTATTCTTAAACTTATTATTTTCATTGTAAACTGGTACTTTTGGAGTTTCATTTTCTAATTTAATGTTATTAAATTCATCAAGTACCATTTTTTCTTGATATGGTTTTTTATCTTCTATTAGAGCAAGTTCTGGAATATTTAACTCTTCTATACTTGTTATTTCTGTTTTTTCTGATTTATTATTTTCAGTTAATTTATCTATTTCAATTTTTAATTTTTCAAGTTCAGCAATACTTATCGGTTTATTTTCATCATCTTCTTCATATCTTTCGACATCTGAATCATATTGTCTATCTTGTGACTTTTTAATTAATTCATCTAAACTTATAATTGCATTTTCTTCTTGGTCATCTTCTAATTCTTCTAATGTAGCTTTTTTATTTTCCATTTTTTTTTGTTGTAGTTGTTCAGCTTTTTGTAATTCTTCAGTTAATCTCTTTAATTCAGCTTGTGCTTCTTCTTTGTTTGGTTCTGCTGTTGTATATTTTATTTCTTCAACTCTAGGAAGCTTTTCAGTTTTGTTTTCTACTTCCATGTTATCTAGAATTAAATCTTCTACTTTTGTATCAGGTACAGCTAGAGTCTTACTAATAGGTTCTTGTTTTACTTGGACAGGTGCAGGTTTAATTTCAGGTTCTTCTACTTTTATTACTGGAGGTTTAATTTCTTCAGCTATTGTTTTTTCTTTTTTAACTACTTGGGCAGGCTTAATATTTTCTTTTTCAGTCTCATTTTCAACATATAAAATATTAGTTGGCGCTTCTTCTTTTACCTCTTCAACTTGTTTTTCATTAGGTAGATTCTCTTCACTAATTCTATCTTCTATTTGATCAACTAATCTAAATAATTCTTTAGTATTTTGTTTTTTTCTTCTATTGTAATAACTTTTATCTACTAAATAAATTATTAAACCTAAAATAAATACTACTCCAACAACTATATATACTACTATAAGTTCTTGTGATGTTAAAAATTCAACTAAATCGTTCATTTTGTTCACCTCTATTATAAGTTTAGCATAATGCCATCTTGAATTAAAGAGATAGATAATTTAATTTGCATATTTTACAATTTATATTTACAAACTTTTACGTTTGTTCGATTTACATTTACTACTCTCTACATGTAAATATATCACAATTCTTTAAAATTGCATATATTTTTTTAATATTCATAGTATTTATTATGAAAGAAAAATTTATTAAATCTACTTTAATATTAGTTATTGGTGGTTTTTTTACTAAGTTACTTGGAATGATTATAAAAATTATTATGACAAGATATTTAGGTGATGATGGTATTGGTATGTATATGATGATTCTACCTACATTTACTCTTTTAATTTGTCTTTCACAGTTTGGTATGCCTATTGCTTTTTCAAAGTTAGTTGCTGAAGATAAATTTGATAATAAACGGTTATTTTCTTCTATAATACCTATTTCTTTTATAATTAATCTGATTCTTATAATCTTAATTATCTTTAGTTCTAAATTTTTATCTTATAATTTACTAAATAATAAAAAGTTATATTATTCAATTATATGTATGGCATTAGTTGTACCTTTTACAACTATTTCAAGTATTTGTCGTAGTTATTTTTTTGGTATTCAAAGAATGCTTCCTCATGTTATATCTAATATTTTAGAAGATCTTTTTAGACTTCTTATAATGATATTTGGTCTTAAATACTTCTTAAAATATGACATTAGCATAGTCTTATCATTTCTCATATTAATAAATATTATCAGTGAAGTAATCTCAACTTTTGTTCTTGTTATATTTTTGCCTAATAAATTTAGTTTAAAAAGTATTATTAAAAGACCTAGTAAAATTTATATTAATAAATTAATGTACATAGGTTTTTATAATACTATAACTAGATTAATTGGGAGCATTGGCTACTTTTTTGAGCCTATTATTTTAACTAACTTCTTAATATTAAATGGATTTTCTAATAGTTATATTATAAGGGAATATGGAATTATCTCTGGATATGTTATGCCTCTACTTCTTATGCCTTCATTTTTCTCTGTTGCTATCTCGCAAGCTCTTTTACCAGTTGTCTCACATGAATATAGTATTGGAAATATGAAGAGTTTAACTAAAAAAATTAAATTTGCAGTCTTTATTTCTACTTCTATTGGTATTTTCTTTACTACTTTGTTTATGATATTTCCGAGTGTTTTATTAAAACTTATTTATAATACAAATAGTGGAGTTTTATATGTCAAAGTTCTTGCTCCTTTTCTTTTAATTCATTATATGGAAGCTCCTTTAGTTGTTTGTCTTGATGCGATGGGTCTTGGTAAAATAAATATGAAGATTATTTTTATTAGTACAATTAGTAAAACTATTCTTCTATTTATATTTTCTTATTTAAAACTTGGTTTATGGAGTTTAGTATTTTCAACTGGTATAAATATAATTATTTCAGTATTTTTATGTATTAAAAAAGTAAGGCAAGCCTTACTCAGTTATTGTTCCACAAAGTTTATTTGATTCTATATTACTATCTATTATTGTTCTACTATTTTTTTTGCAAGTTAATGATGTTTCATAAGTATATTTATTACCTTCTTTAATTACCTTTACTTCAATTTTATGTTTACCATAATTTTCACAGATTACACCTTTTTCATTATAATCTTTAACAAGTTTCAAATTTTTTAGTCTCTCATACTCAATAATTATGCAGTCTTCTCCTTGAGGCCAATCCTCCTCATAATCTCTTACATATATTTTAGCAGCATTTTCTATTGAATCTTTATAAGTCTCTAATTTTTTTTCTTCATTTTCTCTAATTACTGATGTTAGATTTGGATATACCATTAATCCAATAATACCCATAATAGTTATTGTGACAATTAATTCAATTAAAGTAAATCCATTACTATTTTTATTATTCATATTAATTCCTTCTTATCTATCTTATTTATTTAATTATACAATTTTTTAATTTGATTGTATATATTTTTTTTAATTGTAAATTATATTGATGGGAGGAATTTTATGAATGTAAATATTAGAAATCATATTATAAATAACTTTAGAGGTGACAATTACGACAGTTTAAGAAGAGCAATTGAAGAGTCAATTGCATCTGGTGATGAGGTTACTCTTCCAGGCCTTGGAGTATTTTTTGAAATTGTTTGGGAAGGTTCTACTCAGGAAGCTAAAAATCAAATGCTTGATATTATAAAAAATCGTGTTGATGTTGGAAAGAAAAAAGAGACTAATTGAACTGAACCCCAAAAGTTGGACAGTTTATAAATAGTTTCTAATTAGAGGATTGTAACCTGTAATTTACAGGAGACAGTCCTTTTAATTTTACTTTA
>CADCIN010000043.1 GCA_902801525.1 uncultured Erysipelotrichaceae bacterium
AAAAATAAGAACCATTACTATTTAAAGTCTTTATTTATAGGGGTTTGACCCTCATTTATATATAACTTATACTCTTTAGTCATAACCCCCTTAGGCATATATCCATACAAGCTGCAATCAAAGCAAAAAATAATAAGTAATTAAACTAAAAAAGACTAGAGAAATCTAGTCTTTTTAAATTAAGTCACATTCAATAATTTAATCATTTAATTTTATGGTAAAATAATTGTAGGATGTGAGAATAATGAATAATGATTTAGAGTACAAAGAATTATCTTCTAAAAGTAAAGAAGAAATAATGGAACTATTTAAAACAAATGAAGATGGACTAAATATAAATGCTTTTCGTCATAGATTAGAAGAATATGGAGAAAACATCGCAACTAATAGAAAAAAGAAAACCCCATTATATTTTATGTTTGAAGCATTAAAGGATAAGTTTGTCTTAATATTATTTTTACTTGCCACAATTGATTTTATTACAGATGATAAAATAGGTGCTTTTATAATACTTGGTATTACATTAATAAGTGTTATTATAAGGTTTAGTCAAGATTGGTCCACATATATATTTAATGAAAAATTAAAAGAACAAATAAGGATATTTACTGATGTTATAAGAGAAGGTAAACAAAAAGAAATAAGACAAGAAAAAGTAGTCTATGGAGATATTATTACATTAAGTGCAGGAAGTGTTATACCAGCAGATTTATATTTGTTTGAAAGTAAAGACTTATTTATTAATCAATCAGCATTTACTGGTGAAAGTGCAGCAGTAGAAAAGAATATCAATATAGAAAGTAAAACTAATGATCCTATAGATATAAATAATATATGTTTAATGGGTTGTAATGTTATAAGTGGTCAAGGAAAAGGTGTAGTTATTAAAACTGGACTTGATACATTTATAGGTAATATGAACAAACAAAAAGAAGTAGTTAAAGAAGAAACAACTTTTGATAAAGGTATGAATCATATTACAGGGCTTCTTATTAAATGTATGGTGATAATTTGTATATTAGTATTTGTAATTTATGGAATGATAAGAGGAAATATCAATCAAGCAATATTGTTTGCTTTATCAATCGCTGTAGGTATTACACCTAGTATGTTACCAGTGATAGTTAATGTTAACTTAACTAAAGGAAGTAAAGCATTAGCTAAAAAGAATACTCTAGTTAAAAGTATTAAATCAATTCAAAATTTAGGTTCTATGGATGTGTTATGTACTGATAAAACAGGAACTCTTACAAAGAACAACATTGAACTACAAAAGTATATTAATGTTGATGGAGAAGATGATGATTATGTACTAAAATGTGCATATGTTAATAGTTCTCTTGGTACGGGGTATAAAAACATAGTAGATAAAGCTATAATTCAATATGCCAAAAGTCATAATGTAGATATATCTAACTATAAAAAAATAGATGAAATTCCATTTGATTATATGAGAAAAAGATCATCAATAGTTGTAACTCATCATGATAAA
This sequence comes from uncultured Erysipelotrichaceae bacterium, assembly GCA_902801525.1. Lineage (GTDB taxonomy): Bacteria > Bacillota_I > Bacilli_A > RF39 > UBA660 > RUG14670. The sequence goes on from CADCIN010000043.1 coordinate 1,493, forward strand.
ATTAGAGTAATTGCCAAAGGAGCATTAGAAGAAGTAGTAAAAGTATGTGATATGGCACGAGTAAATGGAGAAGAGGTTCCAATTACAAAAGAAATAACAGAAAAAGTAAATAAAAAAGCCGAAGAAATGGCAAAAGATGGAATGCAAGTAATTGCTCTAGCAGTTAAACCAGAATATACTGGTGTAGATGAGTATGATGCAGAAGATGAAGTGGATTTTACATTAATTGGCTTAATTGCATTCTTGGATCCACCAAAACCATCAGCAGAACAAACTATTAAAAAATTAAAAGAATATGGTGTAGATATAAAAATACTAACTGGAGATAATGCTTTTGCAACTAAAAATATATGTAATGCTGTTGGAATAGAAACTAAAATTTTAACTGGAAAAGAAATAGATGAATTAAATGATTATGAACTAAGTAAAAAAGTAGAAGAAATAGATATATTTGCAAGAATGAATCCAATGCAAAAAGAAAGAGTAGTATCAATTCTAAGAAAAAATGGACATTCAGTAGGATATATGGGTGATGGAGTAAATGATGCTCCAGCACTAAGAAGTTCTGATGTCGGAATAAGTGTAGATGGAGGAACAGATATTGCCAAAGAATCAAGTGATATAATTCTTTTAGAACAAAACTTAGAAGTAATACATAATGGTGTTATAGAAGGTAGAACTGTTTATGGAAATATATTAAAATATATGAAACTAGCTTTAAGTCAAGACTTTGGGGATGTATTTAGTATCTTAATTGCATCTATATTTTTACCATTCTTACCGTTATTACCAATTCAAATGTTAATACAAGATTTTATTGTAGAATTATCACAAATTGGTATACCATATGATAATGTTGATGAAGGTTTCTTAAGGAAAGTAAAAAAGTGGGACATAAAATCAATAGGAAGATTTATGGTTATATTTGGAGTTATCTCATCAATTACAGATATAGTAGCATTCCTAGTATTCTGGTTTGTATTAAAATATAATTCAATGAATTTACAAGCTTATTTCCAAACAGCATGGTTTGTTGAGTGTATTGTTACAGAAACATTTATGATATTCTATATAAGAACAAATCATATTACAAAATCTAGACCAAGTAATACTTTATTACTATTAACATTCTTAACAATAGTTGCAACTATAACTGTACCTATAGTATTAAGCTTTACAACAGGATTTAACTTCGTAATATTACCAGCTATATATTATTTATATTTAATTGGTTTTGTAGTAATATATGGAGTAATTGCACAAATAGTAAAAAGTATATATATTAAAAAATTTGGTGAGTGGTTATAATAATTATATAAATATAGTTATATATTTTCACAAATAAGAATTAATTCATATATGTGTTGCGAGTTATACAGCAATTCAAGCTGCAATTAAAGCAGGAAGCAACAAATAATAAAACAAAAGACTAGAAATCCTAGTCTTTTTTTGTTCGGAATATAGTAATCTTGCGATGCTTTACTTTTGTATAAAATAGGTATATAATTAAGTATGAAAAGTATAACTTGTTATACTTTAAAGGAGGCATATATGAAAGATAAATTTGTGGGTATTGCTAAAGTTGGA
>CADCIN010000044.1 GCA_902801525.1 uncultured Erysipelotrichaceae bacterium
TAATAAAAAATATAGTATGCAAGAACAAATACCTTATGAAACAGCAAAACCTATGTATTTAGTAGATGATGTAGATAATAAAGAATTATTAAAAGAAATAGTAATTGAAACTTGTAAGGGATTACCAAACAAAAAATAGTAATTTTTTGTTTAGATTGATGTTCAGAAAATTTTAATATTACGATGTAATTTTAAATCTAAAATTATGGTATAATACTATATAAGGAAGTCGGGTGAAAATATGAATTGGAGTGAGTCTATAAAGGTTGCAATAGATTATATTGAGAATAATTTAACTAATGATATTACAATAAATGATATTTCAAAAAAATGTTATATATCACCATATTATTTTCAAAAAGGATTTGCTATGTTATGTGGATATTCAGTGAGTGAATATATAAGAAATAGAAGATTATCTTTAGCTGGATTAGAGTTATTAAATACAGATAATAAAATAATCGATATAGCTTTAAAATATGGCTACGATTCACCTGATAGTTTTACGAAAGCATTTAAGAGATTTCATGGTACAACTCCAATTAATATTAGAAATAAAAAAGGAACTATTAAAGATTTTTCACCACTAAAAATAAATATTTCATTAGATGGTGGTTATATCTTAGATTATAGAATAGAAGATAAAGAAACGTTTAGTATTATAGGAATTAAGAATAGTATTGATTATAAAAAAGCTAAAACAGAAGTCGAAAAAAGTTGGAAAACATTTTTTATAAAAAATATGTTAGGTAAATTAAAACCTAAATATGAAGTGAATGTTGATAAAAACATGAGTGGAGATTATTTTGATTATATTATTGGCGATGATTATAATCCAAATAATAAGTATTCAAAAAATTATGAAGTAATACATATCCCTAAATTTACTTGGGCAATATTTCCATGTATTGGTAAAGCTAGTGAAAGTATTAAAGATATTAATGAAAAAATATTTAAAGAATGGTTAGCAAATAATAATTATTATTCTATAGCTGATGGATATAATATTGTAATGTATTCTAATCCAAAAGAATATAAAAATGGCATTAATGATGAAAAATATTATTGTGAAATATGGATACCTGTAATAAAGAAATAGACAAAAGAGTGCTAAAAAAGACGGGTATTCTTTTTTTTGTTATTGTTATAATTTATTGACAGTGGAGGTGTTTATGGAAGAAAAAATAAGATTAGTAGTTGCAGAAGAATATAGCAATATACTTGGAATAGTCGCTTATAAAGATAATGAAAAAGCATATGAAGAATATTTTAAAGGAGCAACAAAAGATGAATCAGTTCATGCTTTTTCAATGTGTAAAAGTTTAGTATCAATTCTTATTGGTATAGCAGTAGATAAAGGATATATTGAAAGTGTCCATCAAAAAGTATTAGATTATTTTCCTGGTTATAAGCTTAAAAGAAATCAAGAACAATTAAAGGATGTAACAATAGAAGATTTTTTAACTATGAGAGTTCCATATAAATTTAAGTATGAACCTTATACTAAAGTATGGGGAAAATGCCTTGATTGGGGAGAACCAATTCTTGAACTTGTAGGTGGTAAAGAAAAAATAGGAGAACATTTTCATTATTCAACTGTGGGTATTCAAATACTTTCTAATATACTTACAAAAGCAACAGGTAAGAATATGAAAGAATTTGCTACAGAATATCTATTTAAACCATTAGGTATAAAGGAAGTACCTGATGCACCAATTCATGATAAGAAATCACAAGATCATTTTTATAAGACAAGAGATATAAGAGGTTGGGCTAAAGATCCAAGTGGAAATTATACAACTGGTTGGGGATTATCTATTACAACTGAAGAATGGGCTAAAATTGGTTTGTTAGTACTAAATAAAGGCATGTATAATAATCAAAGAATAGTATCTGAAGAATATATTAATGAAATGGTTATTGAAAGAGAAAAAAATTATGGTTATTTATGGTGGATATATCCTAAAAATCAAGTGGTGAAAATAATAAGAAAAGAATATAATACTGGAAAATATGATTCATATTGTGCCAATGGAGTTGGTGGCTCACTTATATCAGTAATACCAGAAAAAAATATAGTTATATGCATAACATCTTCTTTAGTATATAATCCAAAAATTAGAATTGAGTTAATTAATAACTATTTATTACCATATATTGAAACAAAAGAAACTAGCAAAGTTTTAAAGAAATAAACACATCGGAAGATTAAGATATTATGAGCAAGACAAATTACAAGTTATCGAGAAGTTAACAAGATTTTGGTAATGTTAATAGTTTAAGTAATCTTGTTAACAAGTTGTACAAAGAAAAATAGTAATTTGAAAGTGAGGTAAGAAAAATGCTTTTTAAGATTTTTTCATTATTGATACTGATTTTATTTTATGGAATTTATTTTACAAAAATGTATGTTCAAAAAAAGAAAGGAATTCAAACAAGACAAATTGGAAAATGCAAAAATAAAGATATTAGAATAGTTGAGATGTTAATGTCTATTGCAACTTTTGTAATCGTACCAGTACAAATAATTTCAATTATAATTGATTTAAAAATATTTAATGATGGTATTAGATATGTTGGAATATTAGTAGGAATTATAGGAGATATATTATTTTTAATTGCTGTAGTGACAATGAAAGATAGTTGGAGAGCAGGTATTCCAAATGAAGATAAAACAACATTTATTTCTACTGGAATTTATAATATAAGTAGAAATCCTGCATTTCTTGGTTTTGATTTAATGTATGTAGGCATTTGCTTGATTTATTTCAATACTCTAACAATAGTTTTTACATTATTTGCTATAATAATGTTACATTTTCAAATACTTCAAGAAGAAAAGTTTTTAGAAAAGGCTTTTGGTAATGAATATATTGATTATAAAAAGAAAGTTTTTCGTTATTTAGGAAGAAAATAATATATAAGTCAGAAAGACAAATTACAAGTATACTTTAAGATGTAAATAATTTAATATTTATATCTTATTTTTTTATGTTAAATTATTTACCAAGAGTTTAAGTGAGAACGGCAAATT
>CADCIN010000045.1 GCA_902801525.1 uncultured Erysipelotrichaceae bacterium
GTTATGCATTAAACTATAAAACCCCAATTCAATACAAAATTGAATCAGGGTTTTAATGTTTCTTTTTATAAAGTGTCTATTTTTAGTTGACTACTTTATGTACTAGTTTTCTTCTTCTTTTTTTCTCTTAGTTATTTTTTTCTTAGTTGATTTTTTCTTTTTTGAAGTTTCTTCTTTTTTTTCTTCTTGTTTGTCTTCTACAACATCAGCTTCAATTATTTTAGTTTCTATTTCTTCATATATACTTATATTATGTTTTTTTATTACTATTGATGATGTAATATCTAAAGTTGAATATACGGAAATTAATATTCCAATTATTTTTGTAACAATAACTGCACCTTTAAATGGATTAAAGATTAACATTACCCCGCATATTGTTGTTAATATTGAAATTGCCAAAGTAGTTTTCCACATATCACTTTTTATATTTTTTAATTCTAAACTGTACTGAATTTTACTTGCACTGCTTATAATTATTATTATTCCCATTACAAATGGAATAATACTTGCAATTGCTCTTGGATTGGTAATTACCAGAATTCCTAATATTATAGTTACTATTCCATATACTACATCTAAGCTTGTTGATATTCCTATTTTATTTTTTCTAAAGAAATTTACTATTCCATACGCTCCCAAAGCTATAAGCACTGTACCAATTATATATGAAAGAGAAATTATTGTGGCTTCTGATTCTAAAATGAGTAGTAATCCAAATATTAAAAAGATAATTGATGTGATAATTGATGTTTTTAATATTTTATTCATAATTTTATCCATTGATTGTCCTCCAATTCTATTTCCACATTAAGTATATCACAAAATGTTTTATTTTTTCACTACATAATTTATTATTTCCGTAATATTTCCATTTCTATACATTATATTATATAGTACTTTTATTGAATTGCATTCTATTTTTTCATTATTGATTATATTATGTAATGATGTTAGTGTATATAGTCCTTCAATTGTTGTGTTTTTTATATATTCATCTATTTTTACTTTCTCTTCCTTATTACCAATCATATTTCCAAGTTTGTAATTTCTACTCTTATCTGATGTACATGTTAATATAAGATCACCTATGCCAGCATAAGTTAGTGCTGTATTTTTTTTATAATCTAATTTCTCAAGTAAATTTTGGATTTCATTTATTATATTTTTAAATAGCATAGCTCTTGTAGAATCAGTTAATTTTAATCCATCTAAAATCCCAAAAATTATCGCATAAACATTTTTAATTGAACCACATAATTCCACGCCTTCAACATCGCGACTTCTTTCTATATATATATAATGTGTATTTATTGCATCATTACATAGTTTAAACAAGTCATCATTTTCAGTTGCAATTGTAACTCCAATTGGATTTCTTTTTACTATATCAACTGCAAATGATGGTCCACTTAAAACAGCTATTTTATTTGTATTTAATATTTCTGATACTATTTGGCTCATAAATTTATCTGTATTTTGTTCTATTCCTTTGGTTGCAATTAGTATATTTGTATCTTTGTCTATTTTATTTTTAACTTCTTCACATACCAATCTAAAAAAAGCAGCAGGTATTGCTATTACAACTAAATCATTATTTTTTAGTGCATAATCTAAATCATCTGTAATTTCAATATTTTCATTTAATTCAAAATTAGGTATTAATTTTTCATTCCCTCTATTAATATCTAACATTTCTTTTTCCTCTTTAAATTTTGTCCACATTACTACATTGCATTTACTATCTGAGAATATATTACTTAATGCCATTCCATATGCGCCAGTACCTAATATAACTATTTTCATATTTTCACCTCTATTATCATTATTAGTTTTAACATTAAATATTTAAAAAGTCCACTTTTTATTGTTAGTTATTTCAACTTTTTTACTTTTTTTAATTATTTATTGAAATATATTATTTTTTATGGTATTATTTATTTGTGATTTTTATTTAGGGGATTAGTTAAATGGTATAATAATGGTCTCCAAAACCACTGTTGGGAGTTCGATTCTCTCATCCCCTGCCATTAGTAAATAAACTCTAACTTTTATAGTTAGAGTTTTTTGTACAAAAGAAATATTATCTTATGAAACATAATCACGAAAACTCATAATGGTCTTTAATTACATTGACAATATATATATATATATAAAATTAAAGTATAAGGAGGAGAAATATGAAAAAAATAGAATATTATAGCCACAAAACAGAAGATGAAAAAGGAACTTATCAAAATTACTTTTATGGAATTATAAATTATAAAGAAGATGGAAGCAAAAATTGCTGTGGATTTTACCAAGATGGATTTGATTTAATAACTATTTGCTCTGACTCAAAATCAAATGGTGAAGAAATAGTTAGATTTTTTGATTATGGTCCAGAACTATCAACTCAAATGATTTTTAAAGTTGGGAATTTTAAAAAATACTTTGATTACATGACTGAAATTATTGACAAATGTGCTTCATTAGATAGAAAAGATATCATAAATGTTCTATCAAGTGTTGGTAACGTTTCACCAGAATGGGATGCAGAAAAATTTAAGGATTCTTCTGAGATCTTTTCTAAATTAGAAAGCGGTAAAACATTAGGAGAAGTTGTAGGATCTAGTATGAATGTTTTTCATAACAACGAGGCGTGGATGCAAACCCCAACTTTCGAAAATACCGGTAGAAGCAGATAATTTTATATATATAGCAGTTGATTGGTTTCCTAATAGGTAACTACTCGTGCCATTTAGGAAAATCGTCGAACTTTTTATTCGACTTGAGATAAACTCGATTATTATCGAGTTTTTTTGTTAGTGTAAAGAGTTTTGGGGTAAGTTTTTAAGAAAGTTGAGTTTAATAAACTTGATTTTCTTTTTATATTGCTTTATTTCCATATATTAATTTTAATTTTTTTATGATAATAATTTGATTCATAAGTTTGTTTTCTATATATTTCATTTGATATATTTTTTCTATTTTCGCTTTTTCTATATTTATTTAAATATTGCTCTTTTATATTTATCCCATTTATTTTTAATAATCTTAGTTTTAATAATTGTCCTAATCCCTTTTTAGAATATGCTTTAGGTCGAGAAGTAAATAAATCGGCAAATATATGAGAGATATGAGATTCCATAGAACATCTCATGTAAGGCTCATTTTGGTATATCTGTCTGGCATTCCAATTATTTACTATGTAATTTCTTTTGGATTCGATTGTTTCTTTTCTTTCAGGATTTAAATCTAAAAACTCATTTACTAATCTAGTAAAATCATTTTTATTATTTTCTAGAACATATTCATATAAGGCATCATAAACATCTTGATTTTCATTCGTGGTTAAATTTTTTAATGCTTGTGAAAAGTGAAAGCCATCCATTCCAAACTTTATTTTTAGATCTTTATGGAATTTGAACCATTCTGATTTTGGAAAGTTTTTAATCCACGCGGCACAATCACCCATAAAGTCTATTTCTTTTAAATGAAAAATGTCATAATTATAATAAATATAATTTATTGTATCTTTTAATAAATTATCTTCAATAGAAGCACATGTATGTGAGTTAACAAGTTTATACCTATTCATAGAATTAGGTTTTAATTTCTTTTTATAAACAAGTTCAGTATCTTCAAAAATTACAGCGGCTTTAATCATATGATCTTTTCCTTGATTAAATTGAGAACCAACAAATTTCTCATCTAACATAATAGAAAGTTTTTCAACTCTTTTAATTTCGTTTTCAATGTTTGTATCATCTTCTATAGGAAAGTCTAATACAATATTTCTGGCAGAAGCACGAGTAATATTTATAAGGTTATTAATTCGTTTTCCAATTTTTTTAGAAACTATTTTTCCTGCTTTTGAATAAGATGTACTAGCTGCCGCATTACAAACTTCAGCACAAACAAAAGGATCAAAGTATTTTCTTTTTGGAAGATTTAAAAAGAAATCAGTAAAGAAAAAATATTCATTTGTATTTCTATCAAAATAATATCTTCTCTTAAAAGTAACTTCGCCAAATAAAGTCATAATAGTCCTATTATAAAAGCCTTTTGATTTACAAAAAGATTTACGATAAGAAGTATGAAAGAATACTTCGTCCATATGTTCAAAATATACTTTAATAGCATTTATCATAAAAGAATAACTGAATGAATCTAAATCGGTTATGAAGTTAATATAATTATTAAAATCAGAAGATTTATGCCAAAAATTAGATTCTAGAAAATATTTTTCTAAAAAAGAGTGAAAACTATTCTCCAAAAATTGGTGAAATTGTGATATTATATTCATAAGAAAGACCTCCGTTATTTTGTTTTTTGTGTCAAGTTTATTATAACGCATTTTGGTCTTTCTTTTTATGTGCCCCAAATCATTTTACACTATC
>CADCIN010000046.1 GCA_902801525.1 uncultured Erysipelotrichaceae bacterium
TTCTAATATTTTTTTCATTGTATTAGCTGTTCTAATCGTTATTTGATCTTTAACTGATTCTGTTGCAGTTCTTTTCCACCAATTAGATTTTTTATAATTGTTTAAATCAAAAGACCAAAAAATAATGTTGTTATATTCTTTTACTTTATCAATATCTTTTGATGGTTCTCCTACACTATCAAAAACATCTTTGCTGTTAATGGGTGGCATAATAAAGATAATATTATCATATATCTCTTTATTATTCGTTCCCCACCAATTTGGATTATGTTCTAATATATCTTTTAATTCTAAATGCTCAATGACATATACAGGAATTTCTAAATTAAATTTTTTTTTAATTAAAGTTCTAATATCATCAACAATATATTCTTTACTATTATCAGAATTTAGAATAACATTACCACTATTTAGATATGTTATAACATTTAAATAATTATTACTTTCTAATATTTTTTTTAATTCACTCATAGCAATTTTATTTTTGCCACTTATATTTATTCCTCTTAACAATACAATATATTTCATACACATAACCAACTTTCAATAAATATTATAGCACGTATAATGTATTTAGTAAATTGATGAAGTTGCAAATCATCTTTTTACAAGTATAATAAAGTTACTCTTTTTGAGTAAAATTATGCGATTGAGTTTAGGCAGATTATAACAGGGGTCTAAAGTATCCAATTGTGTGACGGCCTAGCTCTTTTCTTTTTATTATCCTAATTTTAGAATGTGAGGATTATTTATTTAATCTTATATAACAAGCGTGATGAGGAATATTGAGATTCTAGAGTTCAATCGTATAAGAAAGGAAGTATGCTTATGCAAAATGTTTTAGCTGTTGATGTAGCTAAATCTAAAAGTATGGTTACTTTAGTTAGTTCTTGTGGTGAAGTTCTAATTGAACCATATGAAATTAATCATTCTATTAAGGATTTTTCTAATTTACTTAATAGAATTAATAAGTTTAAATTAGATAATATTTCTGTAATAATGGAGTCCACTGGTATTTATCATAGACCTATAGAAAGATTCTTCTTAGAAAATAATTTTAAAGTCTTTGTTATTAATCCTATTTATGGAAAAATGTATAAAAGAAATTTAAGAAAAACCAAAACAGATAAAGCAGATTGTTTTAACTTAGTTAATCTATTTTTTACCAACACATTTAAGGAATATATTAAACCAAAACAATTATATTTAGATTTAAATGCTTTATCTAGACAATATTTTGCTTTAGATGAATTATGTGTAAACATTAAAAATAGATATAGAAATTTACTTTATTTATGTTTTCCTGAATTTGAAGAAATATTTAAAGGAAATATGGTATATTCTAATGTCGCATTAGAATTCATAGAAAAATATCCACATGCTGATATTATTTCTAATACTAGAATTGATAAACTACAAAATTTCTTTAAAAAGCATAATTATAAATCTTGGAAATCTAAACCCCTTAAGATTAAAGAGGCTGCTTCTAATTCTTATCCATCTATTGGTATCAATGATGAACTAGTTTCTAATTTATCTCAAATAGCTAGACTTGTTAATGAATATCAAAAAGCAATTGATATTATCAAATATAAAATCACTTTTTTAGCTAAGAAAAGCAAATATTTTGAACCTATTAATTCTATTTATGGTATTGGTGAATTTACTACATCTATTATTATTGCTGAACTTGGCGATATTAATAGATTTAATAACATTAAGGAATTAACTGCTTATTGTGGGTTAGATCCATCTATAAAACAATCTGGAAAATCAATTAATGTCCATGGTCCAATTTCTAAATCAGGTAATAAATATATGAGAAAAATACTTTATATATCTGTATCAAACATTATTAGACTTACCGCTATTTCTAAACAAGAAAATGATATAGAGCTTTATTACAGAAAAAAACGTAATGAAGGTAAACATCATTACGCATCAATAGTTGCCTGCACAACTAAATTACTTCGCAAAATTTTAGCCTTGTGTAAGCAATTAGACAATCAGTAGTTATCACCACATAACTACACTTATATTATATACTAAATAAACACATTATTTCTAAATTTTTAAAAATTTAGAAATTTCGTGTCTTTTCAGTATGCCTATAATATCATAAAAATTTATTATTGACAAAACTTAGAATGTCATACAAAAATGGATTCTCATCCGTTCTGTATATCTTAATCTTCTGAGCATTTTATTTCTTTAAATCTTTACAAGTATCTATTACAATATCCTTTAATTTTTCCTTATTTTCTATATCTTCTACAAGATACATAGTTTTTTTTGAACGATCATAAGGTATTTTT
>CADCIN010000047.1 GCA_902801525.1 uncultured Erysipelotrichaceae bacterium
ATGTGTTCTTAAAGTTTCTTTAATATTAGTTTTATCAGCATCAGAAGCAAATCCATTATCCTTAAAGACAACTCTACTTACATCTTCTGAAGCTAATTCTATAATAGAATCAGTTATGTCTTTGGTTATTTTATTATCTAAACATATTAATAAAGCACCAAACCCTATTGAATATATCTTATTTTCACCTGCATCGTATTCTTCTATTGGTAAAGTCAAATCAATACCATATTTAAGCATAATTTCATAAATTAAGTCTTCTTGAGTTCTATCTGGTTTGATATTATCTTGAGAAACTAGTAAAGTTTGTTCTAGATTGTCATAATCAGGATCCCATTTGTTTAAATTAGATGAGTCTAATTTAAATACTTTAAATCCTATGTCTAAATCTCTATTCCCAGATTCTTGAAATATTTTTTCACCTGCTCTTCTAATTCTTTCTTTACCAATTTCACAAATATTTTTATATCCTTCATGATAACCTTTTGAATTTTTTTCTAAAGACTCTGGAATTTGAATCAAAACAAATGAATTCTTTCGATTTTTATCAAAATTCCAATTAAATAATGCATTTGCAGTAGTAGCAGACCCTGAAAAGAAATCCAAAATTAAATCATCTTGAGGATTGCATATATTCAAAAAATATTCTATTAAATTACTTGGTTTTGCATATTCAAAAATTTTATACCCGAAAAATTTATTAATTTCATTAGTAGCTTGAATTGTGTTAAAATCTTTTGAAAATATTAAGTTTCTATAAGGTATAGCCCTACTAATTGGATTGTTGTTATTATCAACATTTTCATATTGTTTAGTGTAAACTGCCCAATTACCTTTATTATTCTTTTTAATCACAATAAACTTATTTTTTAAACCCCAATCAACCTTACTTTTACTCCATCGCCAATTCCATCCTTCATCGCTTCTTTTATTATCTCCACCAGGATACAGTTTTTCACCATTAGGTAATTCAATTGGATAATTTAAAGATTCGGTATAATGACTACTAGTCATCCTATAATCTAACTTTTTTAATTTATACTTACCTCTTTCCTTAAGAAATTCATCTTCTAAATTATAAGATGTATCTTCAATCTTATTCTTAGATAACACTAACTTATTCTTATTTTTAGCAAAAATTAAAATATATTCTACTTCATTAACAATAAATTTCTCATCATGTGAGCCTCCACTTTTAGACTGCCAAATAAATTGAGTAATAAAGTTTGTCTCACCATATAGTTCAAATAATATTTTTTTTAAATTATCAATTTCTTCCTCACCTATAGAAACTAATAATATTCCATCTTCTTTTAATAAATTTCTAGACAATTTTAAACGAGGATACAACATATTTAACCAATTACTATGGAATCGTCCATCAGATTCCATATTTGTAGATAACTTATTACCATCATTAATTTGACTAGTTAGCTCTAAATAATTTTCTAAATTATCTTTATAATTATCTTTATATACAAAATCTTTACCTGTATTATATGGAGGATCAATGTAAATCATTTTTACTTTATTATAGTAACCCTTTTGTAGCAATTTAAGAACTTCTAAATTATCTCCTTCAATATATAAATTCTTAGTAGTGTCCCAATTTTTGGACTCTTCCTTACAAGGCCTTAAAGTTCCAGTAGACTGTTTCTGAGATTCTTTAATAGCTTGAGTCTTTCCTGGCCAAGTAAAACTATACCTCTCACTATCTGTATCAATATCACTACCTAAAATCAATTTAAGCTTATCAAAATCAATTTTATCCTCTGTAATTACTTCTGGGAAAATCTCTTTAAGTTTAGACACATTATCAGAAACAATATCCAAACTTTCACCATCTAATTGGGTCTCTTTCATTTTAACTCCTCTTGTAATAATTTTATTTCCATTTGTAATTCTTTAATCTGAATATTATAATCCATTTTTTTATTAAAATTATCTTCTCTTCTAATAGCTACTCTTAAATCAGCTATTTTTCTCTCAAGCACTTTAATATCATCCATTATCTTTTGAATCTCATCTGAATTTAAAGTTACCTCTTGACCTACTTCTTTAGATCCATTATATTGGATAATGGCTGTAACAATATCATCATAAAATGTAAATACATTGGTTTTATCCAAAT
>CADCIN010000048.1 GCA_902801525.1 uncultured Erysipelotrichaceae bacterium
GTAAACATTCTTTCAGCATTTTTAACATTATCTATGTTCTTTATTTTCTCTAGCTTATCTTCTGAAAAGTTTTTAGAAGTTAGCCATATATCTTGTAAGTTTTGCTTTTCATAATATTCATCACCACTCTTAACCATTCCATCCATATAGGCATGAATACCTGAAAAAGCAAATACTGCTAAAAATACCATTAAAAAGATGGTTATAAATTGTGATTTATTTTTCCAAATATCACGAAGGATTTTCTTATTTAACATTACCACTTAACCTCCTCTATTTTCTTTGGATTTTGGTTAGTGATTACACTTTCAATTTTACCATTTTTTACATGAACTACTGTATCTGCAATATCAGCAATTAAACTATTATGTGTAACTATAATAACTGTATTTGCTCCATTATTACCTTCACATTGTTTTCTTAAAAGTTTTAATACTTCTACACCTGTTTTGCTATCTAATGCTCCAGTTGGCTCATCACATAATAATAATTTTGGATTTTTTGCTACTGCTCTTGCTATACTTACTCTTTGTTGTTCTCCTCCTGATAACTGATTTGGAAACTTTTTTGCATGTTCTAAAAGTCCTACACCTTTTAATGCTTCTTCTGTACTTATAGGATTTTTTACTATATCTTTTACAATATCTACATTTTCTTTTACTGTTAAACTAGGAAGTATATTATAAAATTGAAATATAAACCCAACATTTTCTGCTCTATAATCTGAAAGTTTATTCTCGTTATATAATGAAATGTTTTCTCCATCAATTACAACATTTCCACTTGTCGGAGTATCCATTCCTCCAATTAAATTTAGTAATGTTGATTTTCCTGCACCTGATGGTCCAAGAATAACAATCATTTCTCCTTTATTTAATGATAAATCTATATTGTCAAGTGCTTTAAACTCATTATCTCCTATCTTATAGACTTTACTAACATTTTTTAATTCTACTATTTTTTCCATAATTCCTCCTTTATGTGAAATCAATTTCACATTCCTATAATATTATAATCATTTGCTTTTTAGTTGTCAATACAATATGAAACTTTTTTCATATTTGTTGACTTATTTTTTTATTATGTTATAATAATTGTAAATTAACGAATTGGAGGATAACTTCTATGTCTGATAATACTGTTAGAGAGCCTATTCAAAAGCGTTCTATTGAGAAAAAAGAAAAAATAATTAAATATGGTTTTGAACTAATATGTGAAAAAGGTTACTATAATACTAATACAGCAGAAATAGCAAAAGCAGCTGGTGTTTCTACTGGTATAGTTTATAGTTACTTTACTGATAAACATGATATTTTATTAGAAGGTCTTAAACGATTTGCAAATAGTATTTTCTACCCTAGTGTTGATTTTATAAATGATATAGAAATAAACGAAAACAATTTAGAGCAAATTATTAGAGAAATAATTTCAAAATTTATAAAAAATCATAAATTATCTAAATCAGCTCATGAAGAAATAACAGCAATGGCACACTCAGATAAGGATGTTGCAAATTTCTTTCACGAAAACGAAATTGAAATGACTAATGTGGTAACTGGCTTATTAAAAAAGAATGGATTTGAGAGTAAAGATTTAATGGAAAGAGTCCATATCGTTATAGGTTTAATTGACAACATCTGCCACGAAACTGTTTATCATAAGCATAAAAATATAAATTATGATACTATGACCAATATTGTTATAAATGAAATCGTACATATATTAACTAAATAAGACTAGCAGTTTGCTAGTCTTGTTTTATTAAACATTTCCATAACTTGTAATTTGTATTACTTTTTCTTTTTATCTTTTTTTATACTTGAGCCAATAGCAAGTCCTATAATCATACCTGTACAAACACATAGTGGAAGATAATATGTTACATTGGAAATTGCTATAACTATTGCTCCAATTACTGCGCCAGCTGCAACACCATAACACATTCCTTCTCTAGAATATGTATTATCTTCTTTTTCTTTTTGTTCTTCTTTTTCACTATTTTCTTTCATTATAAATTCCTCCAATTCTACAAATTACTATTTGTCTTACACTTTATATTATACCTTACAAAAACGGATTTTCATCCGCTCTGTATATCTTAATCTTACGATTACTTATTATCACCAATTATTGTATAGGCAACAAATAAAATTATATTTCTTGTTGATAAAATATCATAATTGTTATTTAATACACCCTTAATTATATTCAAAGCACTTTCAAAAGGTAATAATTCACATAATTTTGCAAATCCATTTCCAATTAAATCTTTTGAAAAATACATTCCACTAGTAAAACAAACTAGCTGTACAATAATACTTCCAACTCCACCTGATGCTTTTTCACTTACCAGGCTACCAATTAATATCCCAAATGCTATAAATAATATTGAAACAAATATTGATGCTATAATAGTTAATATTATATTTATACTAATATTTAACCCTAATAAACAAGCAACTATAAAAAATAATGAATCTTGTATAATGATGATTGGTATTAAAGATAATATATATCCTAAAATATAATCACTTGATTTCATTGGTGAAGTTCCAAGTCTTATCAATAATGATGATCCTCTGTCTTTTGCTACTAATGTTGATGTAAATAAAGTAATAAAAGAAAATCCAAATATAATGATTCCAGGAGTAAAATTTTCAAGCTTATATGTATCTCCAGGTATTTTTATTTGCTGAAATATAAATAATAAAAATATTGGTAATGCTATTTCAAATACTAAACTTAAAGGATCTCTAATTAATTCTTTAAAATTTCTTCTAGCAAAATTAATCATTCTCATTATAACTCACCTCCAGTTGCAATTGATACAAAGGCATCTTCAAAATTTTTAGCTTTAGTTTTATTGATTAATTCTTTAGAGGTTCCAACTTCAACAATATTACCATTTGCCATTATACCGATTCTATCTGATAAACTTTCTGCTTCTTCCATATAATGAGTTGTTAAAATTATTGTTATTTTACCTTTTAATTCATAAATAACTTTCCATAATTCTTTTCTTGCAATAACATCTAAACCAAGTGTAGGTTCATCTAAAAATAATATTTTAGGATCATTAATTAAGCTTATTGCAATAGATACTTTTCTTTGCCATCCACCAGATAAAGTTTTTGCTCTTTTGTTTAATACTTCATCTAATTTAAACATTTTAATTAATTCATTAATCTTTTTATCTTTATCTTTTATCTGATAAACTCCAGCCATAAATTCTAAGTTTTCTTTTACGGTTAAATTTGGAGCAATAGCAGTTTCTTGTGGTGAAACATTTAATATTTCTTTTATTTTAAATATATCTTTTTTCATATCCATATCAAGGATTTTAATACTTCCAGAAGTTGGTAATATTAATCCTGATAACATTTTAATTGTTGTAGTTTTTCCAGCACCATTAGTTCCTAAAAGTGCAAATAATTCACCTTGTTTAATATTTAAATCTATTCCATTTACTGCAATTTTATCTTTAAACTTTTTAGTTAATTTCTTTGTTTCAATTGAATACATATTATTTACCATCTGGCATAATTTTATCCATAGTATCTTCTAATACTTCAGATTTAACAATAGCCATTCCTTTCTTTTTATCACATAAAACTACAACAGTATCTCCAGGTTTAATATC
>CADCIN010000049.1 GCA_902801525.1 uncultured Erysipelotrichaceae bacterium
CACGAAAAAAATTAAAAAAACGCATATTTTCGTGTTTTTAGTCGTGGTATAATATTAATATAAATTTAGTGTTGACAAAACTTAGATAGTCAATTTATCAATTAGATCAGAATATTAAGATATTCCCGTACATTAAGGTGAGAAATAATCTCATCTTTTTTTGTAATATTGCGATTAGCAAGCCAATGAAAAAATGACTAGGTTTTATGGTATAATAATATTAAATGTTAAGTTTGGTTGACAAATTTCCAATAAAACTTGGTGGAGTGCAACTAAAATAATCTGTATAATTAATCGTGAAAGAGGTGAAATTATGAGTTTAGGTCAAAGATTGATTGAACTAAGAAAATCAAAACAATTATCTCAAGAAGAAGTAGCTGATAAATTAAATGTTACAAGGCAAACTATTTCTAAATGGGAAACAGACCAAAGTTCTCCAGAATTTGATAAAATAATTCCATTGTGTGAACTTTTTGAAATATCAACTGAAGAATTAATTACAGGAAGAAAGGAAAAGACAGAGGAACAAAAAGAAATTATACTGGATACTGAAGAAAATAAGAAAAAAAGAACTATTGGATTAGTTAGTAGTATATTTTTATACTTTTTATCAGTAGTTTGGATTATGATTAGTATTCCAGTATTAAATATGAATCCAGTTGTAGGTAGTGCAATATTTCTTTTGATTTGTGGTATAGCAACTTGTGTATTGGTTTATTCAAGAATAATGTTTAAAAAAGAGAAAACAGAAGCAGAAAAGAAAAAAGATAAACGCTACAAACAAATTGAAGATATAGCGGGTTTAATTACAGTAATAATTTATTTAGCAATTAGTTTTATTACTATGGCTTGGCATATAACATGGTTTATTTGGTTAATATATGCTTTATTGATGGAAATAGTAAAGTTAATACTTTCCTTGAGAGGTGATAGCAATGAATAATAAAACTCCTAAAATTATTCTTATTGTCCTTTTAAGTATATTAGTAATTGGATTATCTATATTCTTTGTGAATATTCTAACAAACAAAAACTTTAGATTTGGACACTTTAGTTTTGGACATAAAGTAAGTAATGAATTAGTATTTAATCAAGAATATGAAGCTATTTTTGATATTATTAAGATTGATTCTAAATCAAGCGATATTGAAATAAAAGAAGGAAATGAATCAAAAGTAAAAGTTGTTATTTATGGAGATAAGGATGAAACGAATGTAGAGATTGTAAATAATAAATTAAACATAAAGTCAAATGAAAAAAAATGTATAGGTTTTTGCTTTAATATGACAATTGCTAAAATAGAGGTTTATCTTCCAAGTAGTTATTCTGGAAATATAAATATTGAAAATAACTATGGAGATGTAAATATTGGGAATTTTGATAATTTAATTTTAGATGCTAAATTAGATGCTGGAGATATTAAAGTTGATTCTTTAAAATCAGGTAAGATTAAAAATTCCTATGGAGATATTAAAATATTAGGATATTCAAAAGAATTAGAAATAGATCAAGACTGTGGAGATGTAGAAGTCTCTGAAGTAGATAGAATTAAACTTGAAAATAACTATGGTGATATTGATATTGGAAAAGTAAATGAATATTTACAAATAAAAGAAGATTGTGGAGATGTAAAAATAGATTCATTAAACTTAAAAGAAAATTCAAGCATTCATAATAGTTATGGCGATATAAAAATAGGCTCAACAAATGAAATATATATAAATGCAAAAACAAGTTTAGGAGATACAAAAATTAATAATAACTATCAAAAATCATATGTTACTTTGACTATTGATAATAGTTGTGGAGATATTAGAGTTAATAATTAATTTTTAATATGTAATTTTGATGGTCTTAATGATTGTACTATTAAGATGTTGAGAACTAATTAAGATAAATCTATATGAGATTTATCTTCTTTATTGTAATTTCAACCGCACCATTTTTATTTATGATTTAATTCTATATCAAATGGGCATTTATAGTCAAACATTTTTCTTGGCATACTGTTAAT
>CADCIN010000050.1 GCA_902801525.1 uncultured Erysipelotrichaceae bacterium
CGCTCATGAATTATTCGGCATAGATGCAGATATCATGACTGTAGCTAAAGGTATTGGTGGAGGATTCCCAATGGCTGCATTCTTGGCAAAAGAGGATGTAGCTGGCGGTTTTGTACCTGGTGACCATGGTACAACCTTTGCAGGAAGTCCTCTTGCAGGTGCGGCAGCAAATGCTGTTTTTGATGTCTTTGAAGAGGAAAACCTTGTTGAGCACAGTAAGGAAATGGGAGAATACTTCCTTAAAAAATTAGCTGAATTGAAAGAGAAATATGAGTTCATTACCGATGCAAGAGGCTCTGGTCTTTTGGTAGGTTTGGAACTTAACTTTGAAGGAGCAGATATAGTTGGCAAAATGCTTGAAGAAGGATTCTTGATCAACTGTACAGCAGGAAACGTATTAAGGTTTGCACCTCCTTTAGTGGTTAAGGAAGAGGAAATTGAGGAAATTGATGCACTAGTGGAAGCACTTGATAAGGTATTTGCTTCTTTATAGTCCAATCATAATTTTATTTCTCTTTTTTATTTTAATTTTTCTTTTTTAAATTTTTTAATATTTTATACTTTTTTTACTTTTAGACTATTTTTCGCACCCAAATTCAAATCACAATCTATATATATATATATCGACAAATCTATTTTTGATAATAATGGATTATACTAAACTTATTTGTCATAGAAAACCTGAAAGAAGCTTTTTTTTTAAAGGACATCAATTTCCAGTATGTGCGCGATGTACTGGATTTTATATTAGTTTAATTTCCTATTTCATATATGCTTACTTTTATTTTATTAACTATGATATTTACTTATTAACTTTTGCAGTTATTTTATTAGTCCCTTCAGCTATAGATGGAACTACACAACTTTTAGAGTTAAGAGAAAGTAATAATAATTTAAGGTTAATTACAGGTTTGTTAGGGGGTTTAGGTTTAGGCATTATTGTCAAGGCAATAAAATTTTTTATATATTTAAATTTGTGAGGTTTAATAAAATGAGTTTTTTAGACACATTTAAAGAATGGAGCACAGGTAAAAAAATTTTATCTGTTGTTGGAGTTTGTTGTGTTTTGTTAATAATCTTTGCGGTTGTTGGAGGTTTTGGATCAACTGATAAAAATACAAGTTCTGATACTTCTTCATCAGGAACTGTTGAAGATACTCCTGCATTACAACTAAAAATAACTACTGATGGGTCCTGGTCTGGTTCCGTTCTTGTAGGTGGTAGTTCAAAATCTATTGATGGTTCAGGTAGTCAAACTATAGACTTAGATGGTGATTCTTGGGATATGGTTAGTGCAACTATCCAAAAACAAGGGGGAGATAATGGAGACTTGACTGTTCAAATTATTAAAGATGGTAACGTAGCTAAAGAAGAAAGTACTACTGCAGCATATGGTGTTGTTTCTGTTGTGGATTAATCATCCACACTTTTTTTTATTTTTTATGTTAAATAAGTTTTTTTTTAAACAAAGCATAAAAAATTAAACAAAACTTAAAATTTTTATTATTTCATATAATTTAAAAAATAAGATTTTCGATAATTAAGTTTTTCATGGTTTTTTTTTAAACGAACTTTAATAAACATAATTAACAAGGAACTACTTTTTAAGGAGAATAAGTATGGCATTATTTGGTAGAAGTAATCAGGAAAAAGCAGCAGATTGTGAATTTATAATATCCGCTCAAAATAGTTGGTTTAGATCTGGAGAAGTGCCTCAAGCCATTATAAGGAATATCCCTAATGGGGGAAATGGAAAAACATTTGAATATTTCAAAGCTCGTGGTTGTAAACATGTGTACCCTTGTATACAAGTAAAAGATTGTATTAGTATAGTCGAAACTGATCAGACTTTTGAAATACAAACTAGAGTACAAGGTTTTAAAATTGTGCCAAAATCATCAGTAATTGAAATACAATATTTCCAAGATGTAGATAAATAAAACATGGTATTTTTTCTTTCTTTCTTTTTTTCTTTTTCATTATTCTTCTTTGTTTTGATTTTTCTTTTTTATCCATTTATTTAATAAACTTAAATCATTTAAAAACTGTTTTCATAGTTTTAAACTTAATATGATTAATTTTTTATAAAATTTTAGATAAGTTTAATATCTAAAAGGAGTTAAATAATAAGTAGATAAAAAGGGGATGTTATTATAAGATTCATTAATTTAATTTTAAAAAATCCATTTAGGAATAAGACCCGTAGTGCATTGTCCATTATTGGCATTGCTATAGGGATTACCAC
>CADCIN010000051.1 GCA_902801525.1 uncultured Erysipelotrichaceae bacterium
TCCCCAATCCCCAATCCCCAATCCCCAATCCCCATATTTTATTTTTATATTTATAAGAAATGATAAATTAAATTAAGTTTAATATATTTTGAACCTTTAAATAATTTAAATAATAATACACTTAATTAATATAGTTTATTATTATTTTATATTATATTTAGTCTAGAATATCAATTATCGTTTTTATTCTATTTTAAAATAGCAAATAACTGTTTTCACATCTTCTAATTAAGATATTTACCCAAATAAATTTCCATAAGTTTTTTTCTTATCCCCCGTTGCAGGTGGTTTAAGTGCAGGCTGAGCAGGTTTTGGCTTTTCTTTTTCTGGTTCTTTCTTTTCTACTTTTTTTTCCACTTTTTTTTCTTCTTTTTTCTTATTATCAGTAGCATGTGATGTAATATCACTATCATTAATATTAATTTGCATTACAGTCATAAGATCAGGGTCTCTTCTTATTATTTTTTGTGCATTTTTCATTACTTTAATCATATCATTTAATTCTTTTCTTCTTTCTGCAACACTTTCTGGTTCACTAAGTAAATCTGTCATTTCTCTTGCATTATATAATTTATTATATAATTTAAGTTGCATATTTTCTTCTATTTCTTTTACTAAATAATTTCCCATTATTTTTGGAATACTATCTCTTAAATTTCTTACTATTAATTTAAAATATGCTTCAATTCGGCTTCTTATTTCTTTAATGAAAAGAGTTTTAGCATCTATTTGAGGTTCGGGCTTTATTTCATTGTTTAAATTATTGTTACCTTTATTACCTTTATTATCTTGATTATTATCATTTGCTCCTGAATTATTATTTTGATATCTATTCATTTTTGGAATAAATGTAGTGAAATTATTTAAATAATCATGATCATTTGTGAATAAATAATTAATTTCCATATCGACTATACTATCAACTAAATATTTCGTTTTATCTTTTTCTTCTAATAAATAATTACTGACTAAATCTGACATATCATTTACTGCTTGAGGGAATCTTGTGAAAACTTTTTCTAATATTTTTCCTGATAAGAAATCTAAATATTGGAAAACTTCTTGGAAACATTCTTCAATAGGATCTTTTAATTTTTCTAATTGTGGTCTTAATAAATATATAAATGCATCGACACTTATGTATTGTTAAAGCATAATTTATATTTTCATCTGAATATCCAGCAGTTGCTTTATAATCCCCAGTAAATTCTTCTAATAATTTTTTATATAATATTTTAATTTTGAATCCACCTTCACCTTCTAAGAAATTTACTCTTTTATTATTATATTTTCCTTGTAATACATTTCTAAATATGTCACAATATTCATTAATCATATTCCATAATAAACTCATTTTTCCTGCATCATCCGTTGGCATTGGTTGTCCCAATCCTGATAATTCTTCTTCAGCTGTTTTTACTCTATCATTAATAGCTTTAACAATTCTTGGTAAATTTTCTCTAATTATTCTAAAATATATTTTAGTTAATTTATTAATAAGTACATCAGTTCCTAAATGGCCTGCAGGTAAATTTTTATAAACAGGATGAGATTTAAAGAATTCTCTTTCTTTTTTTGCTGTTTCTGCCATAGATAATTTATTAATTAAATCCTGTTTAGATCTATTTTTTACACCAACATATCCTAATTTTAATGGAATTTCTTCATTCATTAAAGCTTTTCTAGCATCAGTACCAGCATCCATAATATCTAATTTTGTTAATACACCTAATGTTCTTGAACCTGTTGTATCTATTTCTTTTGCTAATTTTAAACCATCAGAAGTAGCAATATCACTATTAGCAGCAATTACACATAAAATAATAGTTAAAGGATCATCTACATATCTTATAGCCATATTCTTTGTTATTTCTTCTATATTTTTAGGCTGATCTCCTATAGGTACTCTGGTAACACCAGGTAAATCAACTAAAGTAAGATCAGGACATGTTTGTGAATATACATTTAATACAATAGGTTTATCTATAATATTTTTATTTGATTTACATACTTCATCAGTCAAAGCTTCTATAGTTTCTCTAACTTTAATAAAATCAGTAAATTTAGTTCCTTTTCTTTCTTCAAAAATAGCCCAAGGTTCTCCAGAATTTATATGACATAAACGAAGTTCTAAAGGTCTTCTAGTAACAACACCATCACCTCTTGGTAAAAAATCTAAACCTACTATAGACTCTAATACTGAAGACTTTCCTGAACTTTGAGT